>NZ_MUYM01000099.1 GCF_002150765.1 Lentzea kentuckyensis | reverse complement strand
AATGAGTCTTTGGACTTCGTCCGCAAAAGACTCGTTGCAAAGGCGTGGCAAGCAGGCAACCAGGCAGCTGATATATCGGATATCGGGTGAACTCAGGACTCGTAGGGCTCGACCGGCTCGGCCACGGAGGCTGACGACTCCACTGTGAAGCTCGGCACCCACGAGTTCTTCTCGGACGCCGACTTCGGCACGACCTTGCCGGTCAGCTCCACCCACTGCTCGTCGGGCAGCGAAGGCACGTCCCCGGTCAGCTTCACCTTCAGCGGCCGCGCGTCCGCCGCGCAGCACGAGATGGCCAGCCGCGCGACGTAGGTAGAGCCCTCCGCACGCGTGAGGAACCCGGTCAGCTTCACGCGGCGGTTGTCCAGCGTGCCGGACTCGTCCCACGCCGTGCGCGTGACGAACTCGGTCATGGACAGCGGGATGACCTCACCGGACGGCAGGTCGCCCAGCAGGTTGCGGGACCGCTGCGTCTGGTTCGTGTCGGCGGCCGAGCTGACCACGTCACCGCCCAGCGCGGGCGGCGAGATCAGGAACACCGCCATCACCGGCAGGAGCATCAACCAGGTCGAGCGCGACGAGTGCGAGTGCTCGTGGCCGTCCTCGTCGACGGCCTTGCCGCGGCGGACGTCGCGGACGATCGCGAACACCGCCAGCCCGATCATGATCGTGCCGGCGGCGATCAGCAGGGGCAGCAGGCCCTTCTGCACGTAGCGCAGGTACAGGCCCGAGAAGCTGATCTTCAGCAGCGCTCCGCCGAGCAGGACCAGCAGGATGTTCTGGGTTTCCCGCCTCACAGCAGCACCACTCCCGTCACGACAGCGCACAAGATCGCCACCACGAAGGTAGCGGGCGCGAAGCGGAAGGCGAAGGACTTGCCGAAAGCACCTGCCTGCAGCGCGATCAGCTTCACGTCGACGGCCGGGCCGACGACGAGGAACACCAGCCGCGGCAGCAGCGGCAGGGCGGAGAAGGCGACGGCCACGAAAGCGTCCGCCTCCGAGCACAGCGCCAGGATCACCGCGAGGAAGGCCATCACCAGCACGCCCAGCACGATCTGGCCGCCCAGGGTCTGCATCCAGGCGACCGGTACGAAGGTCTTGAACGTCGCCGCGAACAGCCCGCCGAGCACCAGGAACCCGCCGGCGTCCACGAGGTCGTGGCGCGCGCTCTCGGCGAAGACCGCCCACTTGTTCTGGCCGGAGTGATCACCAAGACGCGCCAGCGCCCGTTCGGCGATCCACTCCATCTTGCCGAACCGCACCCACAGCCAGCCCATGACCATCGCGGTCAGCAGGGACCCGACGAACCGCGCGACGACCATCATCGGGGTGTCGTTGAACGCCACCGCCGTCGCCACCAGCACGATCGGGTTCACCGCGGGCGCCGCCAGCAGGAACGTCAGGGCGACGGCCGGCGCGACGCCCTGTTGCATCAACCGCCGGGCAACGGGCACCGACGCGCATTCACAGCCTGGCAGGGCCACGCCCGCGACACCGGCCACGGGCACGGCCAAGGCGGTGCGCGAAGGCAGCAACCGACGTAAGGCCGAAGCCGGCACGAACGCCGCGATGGCGCCGGAGATCAGCACGCCCAGGACCAGGAACGGCATGGCCTGCACGCAGATCGCCACGAACACGGTCGACGCGGTGCGCAGCTTCGGCACGTCCAGCAGGTCGACAAGCCGTGACTGGAAGAGCAGTGCGAGAACGAGGATCCCGCACAGCACCTCCAACGACGTGATCTTCAGCCGAGGCGGTCCCGAGCGCCGCTTCGACGAGCGGATCTCGCCGGTGATCGTCATTCCGCGTCCGTGTCCAGGTCGAGCAAACGACGGTAGGTGCGGGCCATGCCCTCGCGGATCTCCTCCGGCGACGGCGGCTCGTCGAACTCGGCCTCTTCCTCCTCGAGGTCCTCGTCGTCGTCGAAGTCGACGGGCGTGCCGTTGACCGTCTCCTCGGCCTCTTCCTCCTCGAGGGCGGCTTCGCGCAGCTCCTCGATCGTGGCGGAGACGTCCTCGGCGGACAGCGCGGGCAGCATCGGCTTCACGATGGCGAGCACGCCACCCTCGGCGTCGTCCAACGCCACGGCCTCGGCCAGCGCGACGGCGTGGTCACGCTCGTACGGGCCGCAGATGAACGAGTCCCAGTCGTCGCCGCCCGACGGCTCGAACGTGACGGTCCAGGGGAACTCGTTGACGTCCGAGTCCTCTTCCGGCTCGTAAATGATCACGCCACCCATCGAAGGGTCCTTTCTCAAGAAAAGCGGGAGAGGAGCTCGCCGCGCACCTGCGACGCGGTCGACACAACCAGCATGAGGAGCGTGCTCAACGGTTCCGGCTTGAGGCCGTCCGCCGGGAACGCGTACCTCAGCATCACGTCCGTGCCCCGTTCCGACGCGATCACACCGAGCGTTCCGAACAGGCCCTGACCAGCACGTTCGGCCACCCACACGGCCACGTCGCCGACCAGGTCCCACGCGACCACGACCGTCAGCGAGAGCACCGTCAGGCCTTCTGCCAGTTCCATGCCCTGCACGGCGCACGGCACGTCGCCGTGGCGGAAGCTCAACGCGCCGTCGTCGTCCACGGAGACGTCGTGGAACAGCTCCAGCGCCTTGCGCGCGGCCTCGAGAGCCTCACCGCTCGCGTTCACGACACCTCCGAATCGGGCTTGTCGATCGCACCACCGAAGCGGCGGTCGCGCTCGGCGAACTTCTCGACGGCGCGCCAGAGGTCGCGGCGGTCGAAGTCGGGCCACAGGATGTCCTGGAACACCAGCTCGGCGTACGCGGACTGCCACAGCATGAAGTTCGACGTGCGCTGCTCCCCGGACGGCCGGATGAACAGGTCCACGTCCGGCATCTCGGGCTGGTAGAGGTAGCGCGCGATGGTCTTCTCGTCGACCTTGTCCGGGTTGAGCTGCCCGGCGGCGGCCAGCCGCGCGATCTCACGGGCGGCGTCACCGATCTCGGCGCGCCCGCCGTAGTTGATGCACATCGCGAGGTTGAGCCGGTCGTTGTCGCGGGTGCGCTCCTCCGCGACCTCCAGCTCCTTGATGACGCTGCGCCACAGCTTCGGCCGGCGCCCCGCCCAGCGCACCCGGACGCCCAGCTCGTCGAGCTCGTCGGTGCGGTGGTGGATCACGTCGCGGGAGAAGCCCATCAGGAACCGGACCTCTTCGGGGCTGCGGCGCCAGTTCTCGGTGGAGAAGGCGTACAGCGACAGCCACTTCACGCCCATCTCGATCGCGCCCTTGGCGACCTCGACGACGACCTGCTCGCCCCGCTTGTGCCCCTCGACCCTGGACAGTCCGCGCTGGTTGGCCCAACGGCCGTTGCCGTCCATCACGATCGCGATGTGCTTCGGCACGAACTCGACGGGAATCTGCGGGGGCACCGCGCCGGACGGGTGCGGCTCCGGCGGGCGCGGGACGCGCTTCTCACGCTCGGAGCGGCGGCGACGCAGCATGGGGCTCGGCATCCTTTCGGCAGCGATATCGGGTGGCCGCCAGATTAGCCGTCCTCCGGCTTGGCCTTTCGCTCGACCAACGGCAACGAGCGGAGCTGCCGTTCCAGGTGCCACTGCAGGTGTGCCGCGACCAGGCCACTCGCGTCGCGGCGAGCGACGTGCGGGATCTCGTCGACCACGCCCCACTGGCCGTGCAGCAGCGCCGAGAGCAGCGCCAGCGTGTCCTGCGACGGCGACGCCGAGCCGGGCGGGCGGCAGTTCGGGCAGCACGTGCCGCCGGCCTGGACGCTGAACGCACGGTGCGGGCCAGGGGTGCCGCACTTGGCGCACTCGTTCACGGCGGGCGCCCAACCGGCAAACGCCATGGCACGCATGAGGAACGCGTCCAGCAGCAGCGACGGATCACGTTCGCCGGCCGACAACGCGCGCAGCGCACCCGTCACGAGCAGATAGAGCCGCACGACCGGTTCGCCCTCTTCTGCGGTGAGGCGGTCAGCGGTCTCCAAGATGGCGCACGCGGCCGTGTAGCGCTGGTAGTCGGTGACGATGCCGACGCCGAACGCGTCCAGCGTCTGCACCTGGGTGATGATGTCGAGCGACCGGCCGGGGTGGAACTGCACGTCGACGTGGCAGAACGGCTCCAGCCGTGCACCGAACTTCGACGACGTGCGGCGCACGCCCTTCGCCACGGCCCGGAGCTTGCCGTGCCGCTGGGACAGGAACGTGATGATCCGGTCCGCTTCACCGAGCTTCTGCACCCGAAGCACGATCCCGGTGTCGCGGTACAGATTGGCCATCAGAACCCCAGGCGGCGCAACTGTTTCGGATCGCGCTGCCAGTCCTTGGCGATCTTGATGTGCAGGTCCAGGTAGACGCGGCTGCCCAGCAGCGCCTCGATCTGCTTGCGCGCGGCCATGCCGACCTGCTTGAGACGCTCGCCCCGGTGGCCCAGGATGATCGCCTTCTGCGACGGCCGTTCGACGAACACGAACGCGTGGATGTCGATCAGATCGTTACGGCCCTCGCGCGGTTGCATCTCCTCCACCACCACGGCGATGGAGTGCGGCAGTTCGTCACGCACGCCCTCCAGCGCGGCCTCGCGGATCAGCTCGGCGACGAGGGTCTGCTCCGGCTCGTCGGTCAGGTCGCCGTCCGGGAACAGCTGCGGGCCCTCCGGCAGCTTCTGCAGCAGCAGGTCGCTCAGCTTGTCGACCTGGAAGCCGTCGACCGCGGACACCGGGATGATCTCGGCGAACTCCATCACCTTCTGCAGCGCGAGCAGCTGTTCCATCACCTGCTGCGGCTGGACCAGGTCGGTCTTGGTAACGATGCCGACCACGGGCGTGCGCTTGGCGACCTTCTCCAGCTCGGCGGCGATGAACTTGTCGCCGGGGCCGACCTTCTGGTCCGCGGGCACGCAGAAGCCGACGACGTCGACCTCCGACCACGTCTCGCGCACCAGGTCGTTGAGCCGTTGGCCGAGCAGCGTGCGCGGCCGGTGCAGACCGGGCGTGTCGACCAGCACGAGCTGGCCGTCCTCGCGGTGCACGATGCCGCGGATCGTGTGCCGGGTGGTCTGCGGCTTGCTGGACGTGATGGCGACCTTCGTGCCCACCAGCGCGTTCGTCAGCGTCGACTTCCCTGCGTTCGGGCGTCCGACGAAGCACGCGAACCCGGAGCGGTAACCATCCATCCGTCCATTGTCCCTGGTACCGGCAACAGGGTTGTCGCCGGTCCCGGGATCTGCTATTCCGTCACGCGACGACAGGCTCAGTACCAGGCCTTCTGGTGCACTGCCTGATCGTTCCCGGTGACGAATGCGTCGATACGGTTCGGACCCCACGACACGGTGCCGACGCCGGACGACAGCACACCGCCGTGCCACTCCCACTCGTGCCAGACGTTGTCGAACGCCTTGTGGTAGAGCGCGTTGTCCGTGCCACGCGCGAAGACGTCGAGCCTGCCGGGCGCCCACGACGCGACGCCAGGTGCCTGGGCAATGCGGCCGCCCAGCGACTCCCACGAGCCCCACACGCCGTTGTCGGCCCACGTGTGATGCAGCGAGTCGTCGTCGCCCTTGGCGAAAACGTCGATCCGGCCGGCGTGCCACGACACCGCGGCGGGCGTCGAGGTCAGATTGCCGCCCAGCGACGTCCAGTCGGACCAGGTGCCGTTCTCCAGGCTCTTCACGTAGAGCTTGTTGTCATCGGCGCCCGCGCGTCCGACGGTGAAGAGGTCGAGCTTGCCCTGCCCGCGTGAGGAGACGGCGGCGCCGTACCGGTACGTGCCGGTGTCGATCGTCTCCCACGGGCGCCACACGCCGTCGTAGACGAGGCGCTGCACACCGCCGTGCGCGTTGCCGGCCACGACGTCGATGCGGCCCGGTCCCCACGCCACCGCCGACGGCGAGGTGGTGAGGTAACCGCCGAGCGACTCCCAGTCGAGCCACCGGCCGTTCTCGTACACCCGGTGCTTCAGCTCGTAGTCGGTGCCCACCGCGAACACGTCGAGCCGGCCGGGACCCCACGTGGTGACGGTGGGCGTGCCGTACATCTTCCCGCCGTGCCAGGTCCAGTCGCTCCACGTGGCGTGCGCCGCCGGTGCGGAAAAGAAAAGCGTGCCCGCGGCGATCGCGAGCACGCTGAACAACGCAGACAACCGTCTCATCAGCACTTCCCCCAGGTCAGTGCGGGATCGAGCCCGCTGGGGGCTAGCGAACCACGTCGGCGACGGTCCCAGCCGAAGTTGCACGGAACACCGGCGCAGTTGCCGTGAGGTCGCGCACCGCGGACACCGAGCCATCGTCGAGCGCGTCCGCGTCGGTCACCACGACCGCCGCCTCGAGGCCCTCGGCACCGCCCGACACCGCGGCGGCGATGGCGGCCTGCAGCGCGGTGAGCTTCAGCGACGGCAACGCGACCGTGGACGCGTTGTACGTGCGGCCGTCGAGGTCCCGCACCGCCGCTCCCTCCGCGGCACCGTTGCGCGCGCGGACGGACCGCGCGAGCGTCACGAGCTTGGCATCCTCAGGGTCGAGGTCAGTCATCTTCTTCGTTCTCCTTGTTCACCGGACGCACGAGCACAGTGGTGACCCGGATGCGGCCGCGTTCGTCCTTGCCACCCTCGGCCCGCATGCGCAGGCCCGCGATCTCGGCCTCGGTGCCGGGCAGCGGCACGCGCCCGAGCCGTTGCGCGAGCAGACCGCCGACGGTCTCGACCTCGTGGTCGTCGAGCTCGGTGCCGAACAACGCGTCGAGGTCGTCGACCGGCAGCCGCGCGCTCACCCGCACCGCGCCGTCCTCGAGGTGCTCGATCGGCGGGCGGTCGTCGGTGTCGGACTCGTCGGTGATCTCGCCGACGATCTCCTCGAGGATGTCCTCGATCGTCAGCAGACCCGCCGTGCCGCCGTACTCGTCGACCACGATCGCCATGTGCTTGCGGGACACCTGCATCTCGCGCAGCAGGTCCGCGATCGGCTTCGAGTCGGGGATGAAGCTCGTCGGCCGCATCAGCTCGGAGACGCTCTTCGGATCCTCGTCCTCGGCGAGCGTGGCCCGCATGAGGTCCTTGAGGTTCACCACGCCGAGCACGTCGTCGACGCTCTCGCCGATCACCGGGACACGGGTGTAGCCGGTGCGCAACGACAGCGCGAGCGCCTGCCGCAACGACTTGGCCTGCTCGATCCACACGATCTCGGTGCGCGGCACCATGATCTCGCGCGCGATGGTGTCACCCAACTCGAACACCGAGTGGATCATCTCGCGCTCGCCCTCGTCGACGACGCCGCGTTCCTGCGCCATGTCGACGAGCTCGCGCAGCTCCACTTCGGACGAGAACGGACCCTCGCGGAAGCCCTTGCCGGGCGTGATCGCGTTACCGATGAGGATCAGCAGCTTGCTCAACGGCCCGAGCACGCGACCGAGCTGCCGGACCGTGCCCGCCGCGATCAGGCTCACGCCGTACGGGTGCTGACGGCCGAGTGTGCGCGGCCCGACGCCGACGAGCACGTACGACACGACGAGCATGCTCAGGCACGAGTACAGAACGGCGAGCCAGTCCTGTTCCACGTACTGCAGGTACACGCCCGTGACGAGCACCGTCGCGAACAGCTCGCAGAACAGGCGCAGCAGCAGCAACAGGTTGACGTGCCGCGGCCGGTCGTTGAGGACCTGCAGCAGCTGCCCAGTGCCCCAGCGGCCCTGTCGTTGCAGCGCCTCCACCCGTGCTCGTGACACGGTGCCAAGCGCGGCGTCCACACACGCGAAGACACCGGCGGCAAGCACGAGCAGAACGGCCAGCACGATCACACTGGCAGGGTTCTCGCTCATCGCGTCAGGCTTCTTCGTTCTTCTCGTCCAGGCCGACGGCGCCGAGCACCTTGTCGTCCGTGCTGCGCTGGTGCGCCGCCCGTTCGGCCTCGTCGCGAGCGTTGCGGAAGTCCGCGAGGATGCGGTTCTGCAGCGTGAACATCTCACGCTCCTCAGCGGGCTCCGCGTGGTCGTACCCGAGCAGGTGCAACACGCCGTGCACGGTCAGCAGGTGCAGCTCGTCCAGCAGGCCGTGGCCCGCCTTCTTGGCCTGGTCCTTGGCGAACGCGGGGCACAGCACGATGTCCCCGAGCAGCGCCGGGCCGAGGCCCGCCGCGTCGGGCCGGCGCGCGGAGTCCAGCTCGTCCATGGGGAAGGCCATGACGTCCGTCGGACCCGGCAGGTCCATCCAGCGCTCGTGCAGGTCGGCCATCACGTCCAGCTCGACGAGCAGGACGGACAGCTCGGCCAGCGGGCTCACGCCCATGCGGTCCAGCGCGAAGCGGGCGGCGGAGACGATGGAACCCTCGTCGACTCCGACACCCGACTCGTTGGCGATCTCGATGCTCACGGCGCCTATCGTCCCCGGCGCTGGTTCCCCCGGCGTGCACCGGGTCCGTGGTGTGGCACGTTCTGGTCCAGGACGTCCTGCTGGACCTGCCACTTCTCGTACGCGTCGACGATGTCGCCGACCAGGCGGTGGCGCACCACGTCCTGGCTGGTCAGCACGGAGAAGTGCACGTCCTCGACACCTTCGAGGATGTCCTTGACGACCCTCAGACCGCTGCGCTGGCCGCCGGGGAGGTCGACCTGGGTGATGTCACCGGTCACGACGACCTTGGAACCGAAGCCCAGCCGGGTGAGGAACATCTTCATCTGCTCGGGCGTCGTGTTCTGCGCCTCGTCGAGGATGATGAACGCGTCATTGAGCGTGTTGTGCGTCAGCAGGTAGTCCTCGGTGACGTACAGGGAGTCCTGCGCCGCCACCTGAATGCACACCGTCTCCGTCCGGCCTGCGGGCTCGATGCTGTCGATGAACCGCATCGGGCGCCCGCCACCGCCTGCGGCGTGGTACTTCTCCCGCTTGCGCCCGAGCCGGAACGGCTCGACGCCCTCGGGCAGCCTGATGTCGAGCACGTAGGCGTCGTGGCGGCCATCCTGGTAAGCCACGCCGCCGAGCGAACGAACGAGGGCGACCACGTCGTCCCGCAACTGTTCGGACGTTGTCATGTACGCGATGCGGCAGGTTCTGCCGACCTGGGCGACCGGTCCGCCGGCGGAGTCGAGCAGGCCCTGGAGCACTGCCAGACGCACGTCCGCGCTGTTGTGCAGATAGAACTCTGGAACGAACGCCACCTGCGGACGCGTCTCGTGCAGCCCCAGCTCGCACAGGACCGCGGTAGCCGACCTCTCCAGCGTGACCACGTCGCCAGACGCCCTGACGCGCAGGATCTGCGCCGCGCGCACCACCTCGGCAGAGGACGACGGCGTCGTGGAGCCCGTGAGGCACCCGTCGCCGATCAGCAGGCCGAGCGCGTAAGCGTCCATCGGCACTTCGCGGGCCGGGAGGCACACCGGCGCGCTGAGCATCGGCAGCTCGTAGCGCCCGCGGAGGTTGCCGATCATCTCCTTGGTCTCGAGCACGCGCCACGGCTTGTTCCGGCGCCGGTCAGACGCGGTCCGAACGGTCCAGAGATGCTCGCCACACGCCAGCGTCGAGGAGCCGTCCTGGGCGGTGACGCGGTAGATGTCCTTCTCGCCCTGCGGGTACACGCCGAGCACCGGTGTCGGCTCGCCGTTGGAGCCGATGACGAGATCGCCCACCTGCAGCGACCCGATCGGCCGGTAGCCCTCCGGGGTGAGGACCGGAGTGAAGATCGGCTGAGCGCGGCCACGCATGTAAGCCAGCGGGGCGACCTCGATCGTGCCCGCCTGGGTGAGGCGTGGGATCGACTCCGGGTCGACCATGTCGTGCAGCGCGTCGTAGAGCGGGCGCAGGTACGGGTCGATCTTCTCGTAGAGCGTGCCCGGCAGGTAGCCGAGGCGCTCGCCGGCCTCGACGGCCGGGCGGGTGAGGATGATCCGGTTGACCTGCTTGGCCTGCAGCGCCTGCACGGCCTTGGCCATGGCGAGGTACGTCTTGCCGGTGCCGGCGGGGCCGATGCCGAACACGATGGTGTTCTTGTCGATCGCGTCGACGTAGTGCTTCTGGTTCAGCGTCTTCGGCCGGATCGTGCGGCCGCGGCGGCTGATGATGTCCAAGCTCAGGACCTCGGCGGGCGAGGAGTCGGCGTTCGCGCTCAGCATCGCCACGGTGCGGCGGACCGTGTTCTGGTCGACTGCCTGGCCGCGGCTCGCGAGGGTGACGAGCTCGGAGAAGACGCGCTCGGCGAAGGCCACGTCGGCGGGGTCGCCGGACAAGGTGATCTCGTTCCCGCGCACGTGGACGTCGGCGTCGAGCAGTTCCTCCGCGAGCCGGAGGTTCTCGTCACGCGACCCCAGCAGGCTGAGCACCGCGCCGTCTGGCACGGCGAACCGGGACTGACCTTCCTTGGTGCTCTGCTGTGTTTCTTCGGCCACGTGGCCCCGGCCTGCTTCCTGTCGCTCGGATCTGATGCGTCGATGCTAGTCCGGGCGAAAATGAGTGGCTACCGCTTTGCTCACGGTGTGTGCTCACCGACCGTGGAGATCCGCAGGCTTGGTGTCGACGACATACCCGAGTGCATGAAGCTCATCACGGACCGAGGTTGGGCGTGGACCCCGCAGCAGTGGGAGCTGATGCTCGAACTGGGTCCGGGTTGGGGCGCGTTCGACTACTCAGGATTGCTGGGCACGACGCTGACGACGCCATATCCCGAGATGCAGGCGATCAGCGGCGTGCTGGTCGGCTCGTGGGCCGAACGACGTGGCGTAGCCACCGCACTGATGTCCAATATATTGGATATCAGTGCGTCGGTGCTGTACGCGACGCCGATGGGCGAGCCGCTCTACGCCAGGCTCGGCTTTCACCCGGTCGGGACGACGACCGACTTCCACGGCGTGTTGCCCGGTGCCGCGCCCGGCGTGTCGAGGGAGGCCACTCCGGCCGACGCCGAGTCGCTGGCGGCGCTCGACCACGAGGTCAGCGGGTACACCCGGCCCGCGCTGTGGGAACGGATGCTCGACCCGGCCTCGCCGCACACCGTCCGCACGTCCGGCGCGGGTTTGATCGCCACCCGGCCGAATCCCGCGGGGCTGACCATCGGCCCGGTGATCGCGCCCTCCGCCGCGGAGGCGTGCGAGCTGATCGCGGACGTGGCGGCCGGCGCCGGCCAGGTCCGGGTGGACACCGACAGCGTCGACGTGGGCGCTTTCCTGCTGGAACGCGGTTTCGAGAAGCGCACCGGCGGCTGCACGTTGATGGTGCGCGGAGCCGAGCACGTGCCGGGCGACCGGTCGCGCTACTTCGCGCCCGCGTCACTCGCGCTCGGCTGATCTCCGGTCAGAGCTTCCCACCGCCCAGCAGGTGCAGGTGAGCGTGAAAGACCTCCTGCCCGCTGTCCGGCCCGGTGTTGAACACCAGCCGGTATCCGCTCTCCGACACACCTTCGGCTTCGGCGACCTCGCGCGCGGCGGCGAAGAGGTCGCCGAGCTGATCGCCGTTCAGGTCGACGGCGTTCGGCACGTGCTCGCGCGGAATGAGCAGCACGTGCACCGGCGCCTTCGGCTGGATGTCGCGGAAGGCGAGAATCGTCTTGGTCTCGTGCACGATCGTCGCGGGAACCTCACCGTCGACGATGCGGCAGAACAAACAGGACATGCCCTCCAGCTAAGCGAAGATGGCGTCCAGCTGCTCGTCGACGGCCGCGATCATGTCGTCGGCGGTGAGCTCGTCGGGCCCGAGCCCGTGGTGGATGTTGAGCCCGTCGATCAGCACGATCAGCCGCCGCGCCGACTTCAGGGGCACCACACCGTCCCGCAGCTGCCCGGCCTCCTGCGCGGCAGTGAGAATGCCCGCGATCTCGCCGTACAGGTGACGCGTGCCGTAGCGCTCCAACTCGTGCAACGACGGTTCGACCATCGCGCGCGGCAAGAACGACAACAACACGGCAGCCTCAACGCGCCGTTCGTCGTCCAGGGTGAGCAACTCGTGCGCGACGGCCCGCAACAGCTCGCGGTTGCCGACCGAGGTGTCGATCTTCTGCAGCCGCGCGATGAACCGCCGGTACGCGAGCTCCATCGCGAACCCGAGCAGGGCGTCCTGCGTCGGGAAGTAGTGGCGCAACGACCCGCTCGACCACCCGGACTCGGCCGCGACGGCACGCACGGAGGCGCGGTCGATGCCGTCCCGCTGCACGATGCGCCACACCGCCTCGGCGAGCTCACGGCGACGTTTCTCGTGGTCGACAACCTTCGGCACCGACCCTTTTTAGCAGTCGCGGGCAAGCCGAACGACAGCCGCGCGGCACCTCTCCCACGACTCCGTGCCCGGCGTGATCATGTCCATGTGCCCTGCCCCCGGCACCACGACGAGTTCGGCCTGCGGCTCCACCTCGCAGAACCCGATGCTCTGCGCGACCGGCACGTCCTCGTCCTGATCGCCGTGCACGCAGATCACCGGTTTGCCGATGGGCACGAGCGCGGCCGGCGAGGCCTCCGCGAACTGCCCTTCGGCACACAACTCCAACGCCCGCGGCGTGATGTGCCGGCTGAAGTCCAGCACCGCGGCCTGGGCGACAGCTCCGACCACTCGCGCGCTGTGTTTGGCCGCCCACACAGCGAGGTGGCCCCCAGCACTGTGTCCAAGCGTCACAAGGGGCCCAACATCGACGGCGTCGATGGCAGCAAGAACGTCCGCACCGGTCTGCGGCCATCCCCCACCGCCGCCAACACGCCGATATTCGATGTTCCAGACAACAAATCCGTCCGCGACAAGAGCGTCCGCGAGGGGCCGGCCAAGTTCCAGCCCGTAGCGCTGGTGCCAAAAACCACCGTGAATGACGACAACAGCACCCTGAGTCGCCCCCACAGGCAAATGTAGCTCACCAAACTGACTGGGGTGATCACCGTAAGCAATCCGCTGCACACGCAGAACTTACGTGACCGTCAGGAATTCCCAGGGAAGCAACACCGACACGAGAAGAAGACACGAGCAGGCACAGGAACACCACGGGAAGACACGAGGTGTGCCGAAGGTTTTGTCAGGGCCTGCCGACGCCGAAGGCGAGGCGGCCCACGGGGGTCCGGGGGCTTGCCCCCGGCGTGGGGCTTGGGGGCTCGGCCCCCAAAAGACACGCTTTTGGTGCCGGCAGCGAAGGCGCGCCAGCGCCGAGCAGCCTGCACCAAAACCAAAAGGGGCGCCTCGCGGTCCGAAGCCTGGGGGTCGCTTCGCCGCGAGGCGCCGACGCCGGACCGAGGGGGGAGGTGTCCGGCGAGTCCTTTGGTGTGAAAGGTCTAATGGTCTACTCCGTTTACGGATAGACCAATCAGCCCCTCCGCAAACTAGGGTAACCCCATCGGCCTGCGATTCGCTACAACTTCCGTCAAGCCAATCCATCCGATGTTCACCTTCGGAGTGATTGGGGTCACCAGCGCTCGGTGAGTACCCCGAGCGCACCAAGAGCAACCGCCGCAGCGGTAGATGCACGCAGAACGGTTGGGCCCAATCGGACAATCCGCGCACCCGAAGATCGCAAGACGTCCAGTTCCTCTGGCGTGATCCCGCCCTCCGGACCGACGACGAGCAGCACGTCGCCGGACGCGGGCAACGGAACGTCGGCCAGCCGTTCGGTCGCGCTCTCGTGCAACACGAGCGTCAGGGCCGAGGACGACACGCGCTGGGAAAGCTGGGTCGTGCTCACGGGTTCGTCGACGAACGGCACCCGTGAACGGCGGGCCTGCTTGGCCGCCTCGCGGACCGTGGATCGCCAGCGCCCCAACGCTTTCGCGCCGCGCGGGCCGTCCTCCCACTTCGCCACGCACCGGGACGCGCGCCACGGCACCACACCGTCCACGCCGGCCTCGGTGGCCAGTTCGACGGCGAGTTCGCCGCGGTCGCCCTTCACCAACGCCTGGGCGAGCACGACGCGCGGCGTCGGTTCGGGCTCCACGGAACGCTCAACCACACGCAGTGACAACGCATCGCGCTCCACCGCGACCACCGAGCACCGCACGAGCGCGCCGGAACCGTCGGACAGCACGAGCTCCTCGCCCGCGCGCAGCCGGCGAACCGTGGCGGCGTGCCGGCCCTCGGGGCCGTCCAGCACGAACTCCTCGCCCGGCGGAAGCGCCGGGACGAGGAAGACCGGCAGCGTCACCGGTGGCCGCGCGAGGCACGCAGGCGGGAGAACAGACCGCCGCCGCCCTTGCCGTTGTGCGACAACGAGGGCTCGCTCTCACCACGCAACTCGGCGAGGTCGCGCAGCAGCGACGACTGCGCGGCGTCGAGCTTGGTGGGCACGACGACCTCGAGGTGCACGTGCAGGTCGCCACGGCCGTCGACGCGGCCGGTGGAACGCAGCTTCGGCATGCCGCGGCCCGTCAGCACGAGCTGCGTGTTCGGCTGCGTGCCGGGGTCGATCTCCAGCTCTTCCTCGCCGTCCAGCGTCTTCAACGGCAACGTGGCGCCCAGCGCCGCCGTCGTCATCGGGATCTGCACCACACAGTGCAGGTCGGCGCCGTCGCGTTCGAAGATCTCGTGCGGGTGTTCCTCGACCTCGACGTAGAGGTCGCCGGCCGGGCCACCGCCGGGGCCGACCTCGCCCTGGCCCGCGAGGCGCACGCGCATGCCCTCGGCGACGCCGGCGGGGATGTTCACGGAGATCGTGCGACGCGACCGCGTGCGGCCGTCACCGGCGCACTGCTGGCACGGGTCGGGGATGACCTCGCCGAAGCCGCGGCACACCGGGCACGGGCGGGACGTCACGACCTGGCCCAGGAACGAGCGCTGCACCGACTGGACCTCGCCGCGGCCGTTGCAGGTGTCGCACTGGACCGGCTTGGAGTTGTTCTGGGTTCCGGCGCCGTGACAGCGGTCGCACAGGATCGCGGTGTCGACGGTCAGCTCGCGGGTCGCGCCGGCCGCGCACTCCTCCAGCGTCATGTCGAGCCGGATCAACGCGTCGGAGCCCGGCTGCACGCGGCTGCGCGGACCACGACCGCCGCCGGTCGAGGCGCCGAAGAAGGCGTCCATGATGTCGCCGAGGCCGAAGCCCGCGAACGGGTCACCGCCAGGACGGCCACCGCCGCCCGAGTCGAGCGGGTCGCCACCCAGGTCGACGACGCGCCGCTTCTCGGGGTTCGACAACACCTCGTAGGCGGCCGTCACCTCCTTGAAGCGGGCCTCCTCGTTGGGATTGACGTCCGGGTGCAGCTGCCTGGCGAGCTTGCGATAGGCGCGCTTGATCTCATCCTGTGTCGCGTTCTGCGAGACACCGAGGATGCCGTAGTAATCCCTGGCCACCTTGTTCGCTTTCGTGTTCATCTCAAGTGCAAGAAGTTTCTGGTCAACGACCGGTCAGGATCTCACCGACATAGTTGGCAACCGCGCGGACGGCCGCCATTGTTCCGGGGTAGTCCATGCGCGTCGGTCCCACGACGCCCAGGCCCCCGAGCGGATTGTCACGGCTGCCGTAGCCGATGGACACCACGGAAGTGCTGCGCATCTCAGCCGCCTCGTTCTCCTCGCCGATGCGCACCAGCACGCGACCGGGGTCGCGGGAGGCGGCGAGCAGCTTGAGCACGATCACCTGTTCCTCGAGCGCTTCCAGCACCTGCCGCAGCGATCCGGGGAAGTCCGTGATGTTGCGGGTGAGGTTCGCGGTGCCACCGAGCACCAGGCGTTCCTCCGGGTGCTCGACCAGCGTCTCGATGAGCACGGTAGCGACTCTCAGCATCGGGTCGCGCAGGTTCGACGGAACCTCTTCCGGCAGTTCGGCGACCTTGGCCGAGGCGTCGGCCAGGCGCTGGCCCGCCATCGCGGTGTTCAACACCCCGCGCAGCTGGGCCGTGTGCTCCTCGCTGATGACGTCACCCAGCTCGACGATCCGCTGGTCGACGCGGCCGGTGTCGGTGATCAGCACCAGCATCAGCCGCGACGGTGTGATCGGCAGCACTTCGAGGTGCCGCACGGCGGCGCGGGACAGGGTCGGCACCTGGATCACCGCGACCTGTCGGGTGAGCTGCGCGAGCAACCGGACGCTGCGGCGCATCACGTCGTCGAGGTCGAGCGCCCCGTCGAGGAAGCTCCGGATCGCCCGCTTCTCGGCCTGCGAGAGCGGCTTGATCTCGCTCAGCTTGTCGACGAACAGCCGGTAGCCCTTGTCCGTCGGCACGCGCCCGGCACTGGTGTGCGGCTGGGCGATGTAGCCCTCGTCCTCCAGCGCGGCCATGTCGTTGCGCACGGTCGCGCTCGACACACCCAGGTTGTGCCGCTCGACCAGGGCTTTCGACCCGACGGGCTCCTGGTTGGACACGTAGTCGGCGACGATGGCGCGCAGCACCTCGAACCGACGCTCATCGGCGTTCACGCTGTTCACCTCCGTGTCCCGTACTCCCGAGTTTACCCAGCCGGTTTCCGGCCCGGTGCCCGCTGTGTTTTTCACGAGCAGGCAGCCCAAGACGGCGCTCGTCGATGTGCGCCGGGGCGCCAGCCCGGGCGATGTAAACACCGCAGAACTCTCCTTTTCCCTTGACCGACGGCTCAACCGGACCGTTGGGTTGAGGCGCCGCCGCCCCGGTCGAGTGAGGGGTGCGCATG
Source organism: Lentzea kentuckyensis (assembly GCF_002150765.1). GTDB lineage: Bacteria > Actinomycetota > Actinomycetes > Mycobacteriales > Pseudonocardiaceae > Lentzea > Lentzea kentuckyensis. Next base: position 45,842 of record NZ_MUYM01000099.1, on the reverse strand, counting down.
CGCAAGCTCTGGTGTCTGCTCCTGGCGGTGATGCTGCTCTCGCCCTCTGGCGTCGCGGCGGCGCACGACTCGATCCGCGGCTGGACCGTCCTCTCGGACAGCGACGCCGGCGCCGACGAGGTGATCGCGTCCGCGCGGAAGTACCGGGTCAACCACCTGCAGCTGTCCCACGAGGTGGTGCACGACCTGCGGGAGGTCCGCGACCCGCGCAGACAGGCGCAGGTGAATCGGCTCACCTCGCTGGCCCACGCGTCGGGCATCAGGGAGGTCGCGGCCTGGGACCACGCCCTCTACGACCTGACCTACTACCCCGCCGAGTTCCGCACCGGCCCCGGCGGCACGATCGATCTCGACAACCCGGCGTTCTGGGACTGGTTCCGCGGCGACTACCGCGCGATGCTCGACCTGGTGCCGCAGGTGGACTCGATCATCCTGACGTTCGTCGAGACCGGCGCCCGTGTCGAGAACCAGCACTCCACGCGCCTGAAGACCGCCGAGGAGAAGCTCGCGCACCTCGTCGACCAGATCGCGTCGGTGATCGACGACCGCGGCATGCTGCTGTACCTGCGCACGTTCGGCTACTACCCCGCCGAGAGCTGATCGAGTACGACACCACCGGCAAGTACAACGGCCAGGGCAAGATCGCGAACGCCCTCGTCGCCGAGCACGCCGACCGGCTCCGGCACTACCGCAAGCTCCCCAACGTGATCGGCTACGTCGCCCGCACCGACCGCTACGACGAGTCGCGCATCGTGGGCACGCCCACCGAGATCAACCTGTTCGCGTTGAAGCGGGCGAGCGAAGGCGCCTCGAACGCCCAGATCTACCTGGAGTTCGCCGCCCGCAAGTACGGCCTTCTCGCCGCACCTCACATCGCCCGCGCGCTCGCCCGGTCACCAGAGATCATCACGTCGACGCTCTACACGCTGGGCAGCAACAGCGCGAACCACTCACGGCTGGACTACGACCCGTACTGCTCCAGCTATCACCGCAGCGTGTCCGGCAAGTGGATCGACCCGCCCGAGACGTTCGTGCGGCACGGTGTGAACAGGAAGTTCCACTACTGGATCGACGTCGCGAACCACCTGTCGCCGCCGCACTGCAAGACCGACGGCATCCTGCGGCGCGAGGCCGGCTACGTGCTCGACCGCGGCTGGGTCACGCCGGGCAACCTGATGACCCGGGAGCACCTCTCCTACATCGGCATCGAGAAGGACCACGGCGTCCAGCTCGCCGAGGCGTCGTTGCGCGACGTCGAGCACGTCCGGAAGTTGCTGCGCCCCAACGACTTCGCGCAGCTGAAGTCCTACTTCGAACGGACCGTGCTGACCGCCAGGCTGCACCGGGCGGTCGCCAGGGCGTACTTCGGTTACCGGATCTACGTGCAGCAGCCGTCGGCCGAACTCGCGCGCACGATCTGGGCCGGGCTCGACGAGGCACAAACCGTTGCGGCACAGGTGAAGGCGTATCCGGCACCACCGACCGGGGAGTGGAACTGGGTGGTGGACGCCGCGCAGGCCGAGCTGTACTTCAAGCGGATCTCGGAGGGCTGGGACCGCTACTCCAACATCAAGGTCCCTCGACCCTGGCGTTTCTGTCGGTGGTGGTCGCTAGGGTCCAAACGTGGACAACGTGGTGTGGCTGCGGCCGCCCGATGAGGAGCCGCCCGGGAAGGCGTGCCTGGTGCACAGCGACGACGAGTGGTGGGAGGGCACCGTCGTCTGGGAGCAGGCCCGCCGGGAGGACGGGTTGTGGTGGGGCAGCGTGACGTACCGCAAGGGCGGGCAGGAGATCACCGAGGTGCGCAGCCAGCACGACCTGCGCGCCCGCTGATCACGGCAACAGGCGCCTGACCACGGCGTCGGCCAGCAGGCGGCCGCGGTCGGTCAGCACGCAGCGGTCGTCGAGCGGTTCGAGCAGACCGTCGGCGATCGCCTGTTTCGCTTCCTCACGCCCGGCGTCGTCCAGCACGTCGAGAGGCAGGCCCGAGGCGAGGCGCAGTTCCAGCAGCACCCGCTCGACCCGCTGGTCCTCGGCGGACAACACCTCTCGGCCCGCCGCGGGCGAAAGGCCCTCGGCCAGCAGCGACGAGTAGCGCGCCGGGTGCTTCACGTTCCAGAACCGCACCCCGCCGACGTGGCTGTGCGCTCCCGGTCCGAAGCCCCACCAGTCGGCGCCCTGCCAGTACAGGACGTTGTGCCGGCACTGCGCCTCGACGGAGGTCGCCCAGTTCGACACCTCGTACCAGGAGAAACCGGCGCCGGACAGCACGGAGTCGACCATCTCGTAGGACGACGCGAGCACGTCGTCGTCCGGCATCGGCAGGTCACCACGACGGATCCGGCGCGCCAGGCCCGTGCCGTCCTCCACGATCAACGCGTAGGCGGACACGTGGTCGACGCCTGCCTCCAGCACGGCGTCCAGCGAGGCGGCGAGATCCGAGGGCCGCTCCCCCGGCGTTCCGTAGATCAGGTCCAGGTTCACGTGCTCGAAGCCCGCCGCACGGGCCTCGCGCGCGGCGTCCAGCGCCCGGCCCGGCGTGTGCTTGCGATCCAGCACGGCCAGCACATGGCGTGCAGCCGACTGCATACCGAGTGACACACGCGTGTATCCCGCATCCCGTATACCGGCGAAGAAGGACGGTGACGTCGACTCAGGATTGGATTCAGTCGTCACTTCGGCGTCCGGTGTCAGGCCGAACGACTGATATATCGCATCCAATACATCAGTCAGGCCCGACGCGCCCAGCAGCGACGGGGTGCCGCCGCCCACGAAGACGGTCGAGGCGGGCACCGGAGAGCCGAGCACCGAGGCGGCCAGGTCCAGTTCGCGGCGCAGGCCCTCCAGCCACGACTCGGGCGAGGCGGAGGTGCCCAGTTCGCCGGGCGTGTAGGTGTTGAAGTCGCAGTAGCCGCAGCGGGTCGCGCAGAACGGCACGTGCACGTAGATGCCGAACGGGCGGGAGCCGACGCCGGCGAGGGCGGAAGAGGGAAGCGAACCGTCGGCGGGCGCGGGCTCACCTTCGGGCAAAGCGGAGGGCATGACGTTCAGTGTCCACCACGAGCCCCGGATGGCGGTGTCCAGCCAGGCGTTGTGTCTGTCGGTGACAGACACATTACGGAGTGAAACCAGCCTAGGATGTCAACTTCCCCTCGTCAATCCCAGCATTCGGTTGGCGGTGGACCATGCACTGGACGCCAGGCACACTGAGGTCATGCATTCGACTGGAGTCCGCCTCGTGGCCCGCCGCCACGTCGACTTCCGTCGTGTCTCCAGCGCGATGTGCCGTCGTTCGGCATAACCGCGCGCTGATTTGTTCCCGTCGGCGCTTGGTGCGCTGACGAGGCCCCCACCACAAGCACCTCTGGGCTCGCATGCGCATGAAGCGCCTCGAAATCCCGGAGGATGGCGATGGTCCCGCCGCAGACGTCACCGCGAGCCAAGCAGCGTCGCGGCGAGGGACAGTGGGCACTCGGCTACCGAGAGCCGCTGAACCCCAACGAGCGGAGCAAGAAGGACGACAACCCGCTCAACGTCCGCGCCCGCATCGAGAACATCTACGCCCACGGCGGTTTCGACTCGATCGACCCGGCCGACCTGCGTGGACGGTTCCGGTGGTACGGCCTGTACACGCAGCGCAAGCCCGGCATCGACGGCGGCCGCACGGCCACGCTGGAGCCGGAAGAGCTGGACGACGAGTTCTTCATGATGCGCGTCCGCAGTGACGGCGGTGCGCTGACCACCCAGCAGCTCAAGGTGCTCGGCGAGATCTCGCAGACCTACGCGCGCGACACCGCCGACATCACCGACCGGCAGAACATCCAGTACCACTGGATCCAGGTCGAGGACGTTCCCACCATCTGGCAGAAACTCGAAGCGGTCGGGCTGACCACGATGGAGGCCTGCGGCGACAGCCCGCGCGTCATCCTCGGCTCGCCGGTCGCTGGCATCTCCGAGGACGAGATCATCGACGGCCAGCCGGCGATCGACACGATCCTCGAGCGCTACATCGGCGACCCGCGCTTCTCGAACCTGCCGCGCAAGTTCAAGACCGCCATCTCCGGGCTCCAGGACGTCGCGCACGAGATCCACGACATCGCGTTCGTCGGCGTGAACCACCCCGAGCACGGGCCCGGCTTCGACCTCTGGGTCGGCGGTGGCCTGTCCACGAACCCCATGCTGGGCAAGCGTCTGGGCGCGTGGGTGCCGCTGGACGAGGTGCCGGACGTGTGGGAAGCCGTCATCAGCGTCTTCCGCGACTACGGCTACCGCCGGCTGCGCCACCGCGCGCGCATCAAGTTCCTCGTCGCCGACTGGGGCCCGGAGAAGTTCCGCCAGGTCGTGGAGGACGAGTACCTCAAGCGCAAGATGATCGACGGCCCGGCGCCCGAGGTCCTCGACCAGCAGCTCGACCACATCGGCGTGCACAAGCAGAAGGACGGCCTGTTCTACGTCGGCGCCGCCCCGGTCGCGGGCCGCGTGTCCGGCTCGATCCTGGTCGAGGTCGCGAAGGTCGCCGAACGCGCCGGTTCCACCCGCGTGCGGTTCACGCCGCAGCAGAAGATCATCGTGCTGGACGTGCCCGAGACCGAGGTCCCCACGCTCAAGAGCGACCTCGCCAAGCTGGGCCTGCAGGTCGACCCGTCGCCGTGGCGCCGGGGCATCATGGCCTGCACCGGCATCGAGTTCTGCAAGCTCGCGATCGTCGAGACCAAGGCACGCGCCCTCGACCTCGTGACGCAGCTCGAAGCCAACCTGAAGGACATCGTCGACGGCGTCACCGCGCCGATCACCGTGCACATCAACGGCTGCCCCAACTCCTGCGCCCGAATCCAGACCGCGGACATCGGCCTGAAGGGCCAGATCGTCACGGACGAGCAGGGCAACCAGGTCGAGGGCTTCCAGGTGCACCTCGGTGGTGGCCTCGGCCTCGACGCCGGGTTCGGCCGCAAGCTGCGTGGCCACAAGGTCACCGCGGACGAACTTCCCGCCTACGTCGAGCGCGTGGTGCGGAACTTCGTGGCCCAGCGCGAAACCGACGAGCGGTTCGCGCAGTGGGTCGGCCGCGCGGAAGAAGGCTCGCTGCGATGAGCGAACGCGCGACGCCGTTCTACTGCCCCTACTGCGGTGACGAGGACCTCCGCCCGCAGGAGGAGCCCAGCTACGCGTGGCTGTGCACCGGGTGCCGCCGCGTCTTCAAGGTCTCGTTCGTCGGGCTCAACCTGCCGCAGGAGGTGAAGAAGTGAGCGATCTCAAGGAAGACCTCAAGATCGTCGCGGAAGCCGCGGAGCTGGAGCTCAAGGACGCCACCGCGGAAGAAGCGCTGGAGTGGGTCGCGCGGACGTTCGGCGACAACTACATCGTCGCGTCGAACATGCAGGACGCGGTGCTGATCGACCTCGCCGCCAAGGTGAAGCCGAACTTCGACGTGCTGTTCCTGCAGACCGGCTACCACTTCCCGGAGACCATCGGCGTGCGCGATGCGGTCGGGGTCGTGTACCCGGACGTCCGCATCGTGAACGCCGAGGCCGAGCAGTCGGTGGAGGACCAGGAACGCGAGTTCGGCCTGCTGTACCAGTCGGATCCGGCCAAGTGCTGCAACCTGCGCAAGGTCGTTCCGTTGCGGCGCGAGCTCGCGAAGTACGACGCGTGGGTCACCGGTGTGCGCCGCGTCGACGCGCCCACCCGCGCGAACACGCCGATCGTGCAGTGGGACGACCGCAACGGCCTGGTGAAGATCAACCCGATCGCGCCGTGGAGCGATGACGAGTTCAACGCCTACATCCGCGAGAAGGGGATTCTGGAGAACTTGCTGGTGCAGGAGGGATATCCCTCCATCGGCTGCCTGCCGTGCACGTCGAAGCCGTTGCCGGGGCAGGACGCCCGCAGCGGCCGGTGGGCCGGCCAGTCGAAGACGGAATGTGGGTTGCACGGATGACGGTCACATCACAAGCAGGGGCACTGGACACCCTGGGACGCCTCGAATCGGAGGCGATCCACATCTTCCGCGAGGTCGCGGGCGAGTTCGACCGGCCGGTGATCCTCTTCTCCGGCGGCAAGGACTCGACGCTGCTGCTGCACCTCGCGATCAAGGCGTTCTACCCGGCGCCGGTGCCGTTCCCGCTGCTGCACGTCGACACCGGGCACAACTTCGACGAGGTCATCGAGTTCCGCGACCGCGTTGTCGCGCAACACGGTCTGCGTCTCGAGGTCGCGAAGGTCCAGGACTGGATCGACGACGGCCGTCTCGAAGAGCGCCCGGACGGCACCCGCAACCCGCTGCAGACCGTGCCGCTGCTGGACTCCATCACGCAACACAAGTTCGACGCGGTCTTCGGCGGTGGCCGCCGGGACGAGGAACGCGCCCGCGCCAAGGAGCGGATCTTCAGCCTGCGCACGGCGTTCGGCCAGTGGGACCCGAAGCGCCAGCGGCCCGAGCTGTGGAACCTCTACAACGGCCGGCACCGCGCTGGTGAGCACGTCCGCGTGTTCCCGCTGTCCAACTGGACCGAGCTCGACGTGTGGAACTACATCGAGCGCGAGGGCATCGAGCTGCCGGACATCTACTACTCGCACGAGCGCGAGGTGTTCCTGCGCGACGGCATGTGGCTCGCCGAGGGCCCGTGGGGCACGGCGCGCGACGGCGAAACGTTGCAGCGCAAGGTGGTTCGTTACCGCACGGTCGGCGACGGCTCCTGCACGGGCGCCGTCGAGTCCGACGCCGCCGACATCCACGCGGTGATCGCCGAGGTCGCCGCGTCCCGACTGACCGAGCGCGGCGCCACGCGGGCCGACGACCGGTTGTCCGAGGCCGCCATGGAAGACCGCAAGCGGGAGGGGTACTTCTAAATGAGCGACCTGTTGAGGCTGGCCACGGCGGGCAGCGTGGACGACGGAAAGTCCACGCTCGTCGGCAGGCTGCTCTACGACACCAAGTCCGTGCTCGCGGACACGCTCGACGCCGTGCACCGCGCGAGCGCCGACCGCGGTCTCGCGACGCCGGACCTGTCGCTGCTGGTCGACGGCCTGCGGTCGGAACGCGAGCAGGGCATCACGATCGACGTGGCGTACCGCTACTTCGCGACGCCCAAGCGGTCGTTCGTGCTCGCGGACACCCCCGGCCACGTGCAGTACACCCGCAACACCGTCACCGGCGCCTCCACCGCGCAGCTCGCGGTCCTGCTCGTCGACGCGCGCAAGGGCGTCATCGAACAGACCCGGCGCCACGCGGCGGTTCTCGCGCTGCTGGGTGTGCCCCGGCTCGTCCTGGCGGTCAACAAGATCGACCTCGTGGACTACGACGAGGTGACGTTCTCCCGCATCGCCAAGGAGTTCACCGCGCACGCGACGGCGCTCGGCTACACCGAGGACGCGGTCGTCGAGATCCCGGTGTCGGCACTGGCCGGTGACAACGTCGTGGAGAAGTCCGCGAACACGCCGTGGTACGAGGGCCCGACCCTGTTGGAGCACCTCGAAAACGTGCCGGTCGAGCCCGACCCGCACGACGCGCCGTTCCGGTTCCCGGTGCAGTACGTGATCCGCCCGCGCACCGCCGAGCACCTCGACTACCGCGGGTACGCCGGTCTGGTCGCGGCGGGCACGGTCAAGCCGGGCGACGAGATCGTCGTGCTGCCGTCCGGCCGTCGCTCGACCGTGACGAAGATCGACACCGCTGACGGCGAACTGACGGAGGCGGCGGCCGGGCAGTCCGTGACGTTGCTGCTGGCCGACGACATCGACATCTCGCGCGGTGACCTGATCTCGGTGGTGGGCAACGAGCCCAACGTCACCGACGAGCTGGACGCCACGCTCTGCTGGCTCGCGGAGAAGCCTCTTCGCGCCGGCGCCCGCGTCCTGGTCAAGCACGGCACGCGCACCGTGCAGGCGATGGTCACGGACCTGCGCGACCGCTTCGACGAGCAGACGCTGTCCAGTGTGGACAGCCCCAGTTCGCTGGAGCTCAACGAGATCGGCCGAGTGGCTCTGCGGCTGGCGGAGCCCGTTCCGCTGGACGACTACAGCTTCAGCCGGCGCACCGGGTCCTTCCTGGTGATCGACGCCTCCGACGGCAGCACGCTCGCCGCCGGACTGGTGGGCGCCCCGCTGCCGGAGTTGGACGCGGAGACCTGTACCGAGGGCGGCGACATCGCTGCCCAGGACGACCGCGCCCTCGTCTCCCCCGGTCCCTGAAAGGCCTCATCCCCGTGAACCTCAAGCCCGCACTCGCCATCGCGCTCATCGCGCTGACAGCACTGTCCGGTTGCAGCCGCCGCGGCACCGAAGACGCACCCGTCGCTCAGTCCAAGGGTGCCGCGACCGAGGTTCGCCTCGGGTACTTCCCGAACGTCACGCACGCCGCCGCGTTGATCGGCGTCGAAAAGGGCCTGTTCGCCAAGGAGCTCGGCAACACCAAGCTCACGACGCAGACGTTCAACGCGGGCCCGGACGAGGTGAACGCGCTGCTGGGTGAGTCCCTCGACATCGCCTACATCGGCTCCGGTCCGGCGATCAACGCCTACGCGAAGTCCAAGGGCGAGGCGGTGAAGCTCATCTCGGGCGCCACCTCGGGTGGTGCGCAGCTCGTGGTGAAGCCCGAGATCAACTCGATCGAGGACCTCAAGGGCAAGATCGTCGCCACGCCGCAGCTCGCGAACACGCAGGACGTGTCGCTGAAGAAGTACCTGGCGGAGAAGAACCTCACCGGCCAGGTCACCGTCCAGAACGTGGAGAACGCGGCGTCGCTCGACCTGTTCAAGAAGGGCGACATCCAGGCAGCGTGGGCACCGCAGCCGTGGTCGGCGCGCCTGGTCGCCGAGGCGGGCGCCAAGGTGCTGCTGGACGAGAAGACGCTGTGGGAGGGCGGGGCGTTCCCGACCACCGTGGTGATCGTGCGGACCAAGTTCCTGCAGGAGCACCCGGAGACGGTCGAGGCCGTGCTGAAGGGTCACGTCGCGGCGATCGACTGGGCCAAGGCGAACAAGGACGAGGCCAAGACCACCGTCAACGCCGCCCTGGAGAAGCTCACGTCGAAGAAGCTCGGCCAGAAGATCCTCGACGCCGCGTGGGACAACATCGAGCTCACGACCGACGCGCAGGCCAAGCAGTTCCCGCAGCTCGCCAAGGACGCCGTGACCGCGGGCGTGGCCAAGGAGGCGGCGAACGTCGCCGGGTATGCCGACTTCACCTTGCTGAACAAGGTTCTTCAGGCACAGGGCAAGCCGCAGGTGCAAGCAGCCGGACTGGACCAGAAGTAACTTTCCGAGGGGACACGGACATGACCGCCACGCTCGAGACCACTGTTTCGTCTACTGTGGACACTGCCGTCGAACTGGCCGGCGTTCGCAAGGTGTTCGGCCACGGCAACTCGGCCGTGGTGGCGCTCGACGGCGTCGACCTCAAGGTCAAGCCGGGTGAGTTCGTGTGCCTTCTCGGTGCTTCGGGCTGCGGCAAGAGCACGCTGCTGAACATCGTCGCCGGCCTGGACGGCGCGACGTCGGGTGAGCTGCGGCTCAACACGTCGCGCCCGGCCGTGATGTTCCAGGAACCCGCTCTGATGCCATGGCTCACCGCTACTCGCAACGTCGAACTGGCGCTGCGCTTCGCCGGCGTCGGCCGGTTGGCGCGCAAGCGTCGCGCGCTGGAGCTGCTGGAACTGGTGCGGCTCGGCGACGTCGCGGACAAGCGTCCGCACGAGCTTTCCGGTGGTATGCGTCAGCGCGTGGCTCTGGCTCGCGCGCTGGCGTCCGCCACCGTTTCCGCGGACGGCGCTCCCGCCCTGCTGCTGATGGACGAGCCGTTCGCGGCGTTGGACGCCATCACGCGTGACGTGCTGCAGGGCGAACTTCTGCGCGTGTGGGAGACCACGAACACCGCGATCATCTTCGTCACGCACGACGTGCGCGAGGCCGTGCGCCTCGGCGAGCGCGTCGTGCTGCTCTCGTCGCGCCCTGGCCGTGTGGTGCGCGAGTGGGACGTGACCAACTCTTCCGACACGGTGCTCGACGAGATCAACATCCACCTGCGAGAGGTCATCAGTGGCCACGCCTCCTGACACGCTCGACAAGGTCGGCGCCGGCCTCGACGCGCTGGATGTGCCCGTAGAGGCATACAGGCCGCCGTTGTGGCGCCGTTTTCTGAAGACAGGCGTGCCACCGATCATCGCGTTCGCACTGCTCTTGGGCGTGTGGCAGGCGTTGTGGGCTTCGGCGATCCTGCCTGAGTTCCAGCTGCCCGCCCCGGTCAACGTGTGGAACGAGCTGGTCAGCTCGATCTCCTCCGGTGAGGCGTTCAGCATCCTGTGGACCTCGTTGCACCGCGCGGTGTTCGGGTTCATCGCGGCGGTGCTGATCGCGACGCCGCTCGGGTTGCTGGTTGCCAAGGTGCGGGTGGTGCGTGCGGCGATCGGCTCGTTGCTGACCGGCCTGCAGTCACTTCCCTCGGTGGCCTGGGTTCCGGCGGCGATCCTGTGGTTCGGCGTGACGCCGTCGACGATCTACTTCGTGGTGCTGATGGGATCCGTGCCGTCGATCGCCAACGGCCTGGTGGCCGGCATCGACCAGATCCCGCCGCTGCTGCCGCGCGTGGGTCGCGCTCTGGGCGCGGGACGGCTTGCTTCGGCACGGCACATCCTGCTGCCCGCCGCGCTGCCCGGCTACCTGGCCGGCCTGAAGCAGGGCTGGGCGTTCTCGTGGCGGTCGCTGATGGCCGCGGAGATCATCGCGACCTCACCCCAGCTCGGCGTCGGGCTCGGTCAGTACCTGCACAACGGGTCGTCGTTGAACGACATCAACATGGTGATCGCGGCGATCTTCCTGATCCTGTTGGTGGGCATCGGGATCGAGCTGCTGCTGTTCCGCCCGTTGGAGCGCGCGGTGCTGCGGGCCCGTGGACTGACGGGTGCGCTGTGACGCCGTTGATCGCCGTCGCGCACGGCAGTCGTGATCCGCGATCGGCCGCGTCGATCCACGCTCTGTTGGACGTCGTGCGGTCGTTGCGTCCGGAGTTGGACGTCCGCGGTTGTTTCCTCGACCTGTGCGCGCCTCGGTTGAGCGATGTGTTGCGCGGGCCGGCGGTGGTCGTGCCTTTGTTGCTGGGCAAGGCTTATCACGCGCGGGTCGACGTTCCGGCCGCGGTTGCCGAGTCACGGATGCCTGCCGTGGTCACGGACGTGCTGGGGCCGGATCCGCGGCTGGAGTCGGCCGCCCTGCGACGGCTGTCCGAGGCCGGGGTTTCGTTCGGCGACCGGTCGTTGGGCGTGGTGCTGGCCGGTGCCGGGTCCTCGCACGGCCCCGCGAACGAGGCCGTGGCACGCGTCGCCCGGCGGTGGGCGCGCGAGTCCGGGTGGGCCGGCGTGGAGCCCGCGTTCGCGTCGATCGCGTCGCCTGACGTGCCGACCGCCGTTGCACGGTTGAAGGCTCGCGGGGCGACGCGGATCGCCGTCGCGTCCTGGTTCCTCGCGCCGGGTCTGCTGCCGGACAAGGTGGCGTCCCTCGCAGGTGACGCCGTGGTGGCGCACCCGTTGGGTGACGATGTCGAGGTGGCCCAGCTCGTGCTGGACCGTTACGACTCCGCGGTGGCACGCCAGACGGTTGCCGCTTAGCTCTTCTGGTTGGACAGGTAACCGACCGTCGCCCAGCCGATGCCGAGCAACGCTCCCCCGGCGATCGCAACGGCCGTGAGCGCGCTCGACTCGGCGACGGCCAGCAGGGCGATCACCGCCGCGTAGACCATCGACAGGATCAGCAGGACCAGACCGGACTTCTTTCTCGTCATGGCCGAGAATCCTGGGTGCTGAGTGCGTGCGCCCGCATCGACGTTCCGGTGGGTTTTGATCTCAGTCGACCGGCTACTGGTGTTTTCGCGCGCGTGGCCGCACAGTTTCCCGGTGTCCTCCGAAGACGCCTGGGACCGCACCAAGGTCGCCTGGCACGTCGCCTTCGCCGTGTTCGCGCTCGTCGGCGTCATACTGGTCCTCGCGGAAGAACGCGTTCAGCCCGTCGCGCTGGTGCTGCTGGCAGCGCTGTGCGTCTGGTACTGGCGTGTCGGAGCACCGCTCACCCGAGACGCACGCGGCGTGCGTTACCTGGCGGTCGCGATCCCGCTGGTGATCGCGATGTTCGCGTTGGTACCCGCCCTGTCGGTGCTGTTCTTCACGCTCTACCCGCACATCTGGTCGCTGCTGCAACCTCGCCTGGCAATCTGGGCGACCGCGCTGACGTCCCTGTCGATCGGCACCGTGGTGCTGGTGGCCGGCCGCTTCAGTGCGGCCTCGGCCGAAACGGCGGTGATCATCTTTCTCAGCGTGATGCCCGCGGTGATGCTGGGCCTGTGGATCGCCCGGATCATCGAGCAGAGCCGTCAGCGCGCTGCGCTGGCCGACGTCAGCCATGAGGCAGGCATCCTGACCGAACGCGAACGGCTCGCCCGCGACCTGCACGACACGCTCGCCCAGGGCGCGACCTCGGTCCTGCTGTTGCTGCGAGCCGCTCGAACGGCCACGGAACCCCTTGTGCGCGACCGACATCTGGCTCTCGCGGAGCAGACCACGGCCGAGAACCTCGCCGAGATCCGCGCTCACACCCGTCGAGTTGAACGGCGCCGCCCTACCCGCCGCACTGGAGCGTCTCACTTCCCGGTTGGGCCGCGAACTAGGCCTTACGGCTTCGATGACCGTGCACGGCTCGTATCGCCCGTTGCCGCCCGACCGCGAGGTAACGCTCTTGCGCGTCACACAGGAGGCACTGGCGAACGTCCGCAAGCACGCACACGCCTCGACCGTGACCGTGTCGCTGGACTACTCGTGCGGCGTCGAGCTCTCGATCGTGGACGACGGCCGCAGCTTCGGCCCGGACACCCCGCCCGGCTATGGTCTCGACGGGTTGCGGGACCGCGTGCGCGACGCCGGCGGCTTGTTCGAAATCCGTTCCGCCCCAAGCGAAGGAGTCCGCGTGCAGGTCCGGCTGGAGGACGCGTGATCCGGGTGCTGCTGGTCGACGACCACCCCGTCGTCCGGTTCGGCCTGCGCACGATCGTCGAGGCTCAGCCCGACCTGACCGTCGTCGGCGAGTGCGGCTCCGGCATCGATGCCGTGCGCCTGGCCGTGGAACTCGCACCGGACGTGGTGTTGATGGACCTCAAGATGCCGGGCATGGACGGCGCTTGCGCGACCGCACAGGTCGTTGCCCAGACGTCCAGCCGAGTCGTCGTCCTCACGACGTTCGACACCGACGGCGACATCCTGCGCGCCATCGAAGCTGGTGCCACGGCGTATTTGTTGAAGGACGCGCCCAGCGATGAGTTGATCGAGGCCGTGCGGGCTGCGTCTCGTGGTGAGACGGTGCTGGCCTCTCCGGTGGCGACCAAGCTCGTGAGCGCTGTGCAACGGCCTGGGTTGAGCGTGCGGGAGGCGGAGGTGTTGTCGTTGGTGGCTCTTGGGCTGTCCAACGGTGCTATCAGCCGGGAGCTAAACGTGAGCGAGGCGACCGTCAAAAGCCATCTGCTGCACGTGTTCGGCAAGCTCGACGTGAGTGATCGCACCGCCGCCGTGACAGTGGCGATCAGCCGCGGTTGGCTGCCGCCGCCGGTCTGATCACCCGGACGAGATCTGTCAGGGGGAAACAGCGAGCACGTTCGATCAAAGTTGTTGGCGCTACTGGTCGAAGACGCCATCGGTGCCGGCGTCACCAGGCTGGTGCTCGACTCGCGGGACCCCGTGGCCAACGGCCGGGACCGACTGGTGATCGGTACCCGGACCAAGGCTCACTTCCTCCACCTAGCGGCAGAGGCGATGGGAACACCATCGCACATTTGAGCCCAACCGCTGACTCCGAAGCGCCCCGGCCTGATTCGCCGAACCGCCACGACGCGGGGCCATGGCGTGGTAACAACCGCGCAAACGGCACCGGGGGCGACGTGAACGACGATCCACACCAGTCCGAGCCACACCAGTTCGATCACAGCATTCGTGACGGGATCTTCGACGGCAGCGCCGACGACATCCAAGACCTCGACCGCGACGGCTTCACCGACTTCAACAGCTTCTCGCGCTCACGACGCCGTTCCGGCTACCACGGCTACCGCGACCTGTCCGGGGCACCTTCGTGGGTCAAGGTGTTCGTGTGGGCGGGCGTCCTCCTGGCCATAGCGGGCATCGGAGTCGTCATGTTCGGCGTCCTGTCGACCCCGGACGCGCCCGAGCCGTTCAGCACCCGCCTGGCGCCCGGCATCACGACCTTCGCCCTGCCGCCCGGTTTCCCGCCCGATGACCTGCCGGTCGACCTGCAGCCCCCGGCCGTGACGGGCTTCCCCAGCCGGCCCACGCCCCCGAGCGTCGGAGGTCCCAACCTGCCGCTGGGCTTTGGCCTCTTCTTCGCGGGCTTCGTGCTGGCGGCGATCGGCGCGCTGGGTCACAGCACCTCGACCCGGCGCTGACCCGCACGACGACACCACTTCCGGCCGCCGCCACAAGATCGAATCCGCAGCGCCGTTCGGGCGATGTGAACTGTGAACTGTTGACGTGAAACCTACTCATGAGTAGTCAAGGGTTACGCCGCGTGCTGGAAATGTCCCTCGTCCACTCATCGGGGAGAGGTCATGAAGCTAGCCGGAATTGCAGCAGCCGCACTGGTACCGATGCTGATGTTCGCCACCAACGCGTCAGCAGCGGCCCCGCAGACCATCACCTACAAGCTTCGGGCGAGCGCCGCCGGGCAGTCGTCGGACTTCACGCTCGACCAGGGTGTCGACGCGAGTGCTCCCGCGACGGTCGCGCCCAACGGCACCCTCAAGGTCACCATCGACCCCGCGCCCAACAAGATCCCGTCCGAGGCCGGTGGCCGGCAGGTCCGGGAGATCAAGGGTCTCGCGCTGAAGCTGCCGGTGCCCGGCAACTCGAAGTTCCAGTCCGCCTCGCTGTCCGGCGGCGCGGGACTGGGTGGCACGCCGACGATCGCCTTGCAGGGCAACGACGTCGTGCTCAGCGTGCCCGGGCCGATCAAGGGCGGGGCTGACTTCGAGCTGCCCACCGTGACGATCAACCTGCAGGCCGGCGGCACCGGCACCATCACCACGAAGCTGGGTGGCACCAGCTACGACGTGCCCGGTCTCACCTTCACCGCCGTCGTCACGGTCATCGGGTTCCCGATCAACGCCGCCGCGAAGGGCTACCCGGACCCCAGTCCGGTGCTGACGACCACGACCATCGGCTAGAAGTCGTGATGCCCCAACCCCTGCCGGGCATCACGACGTAGCCGCGACGAGTTTGGTCATGGTTTCGAGCGTCGTGCGCAGGTCTTCCAACGAGACCTGCGCACTGACGCGGTTCGCCCACTCGTGCTGTGCCTCCCGCAGCCGCTCGATGGCCGCGTAACCCTCGTCGGTCGGCCGCACCAGCTTGGCCCGCTGATGTGCCGGGTTCGGCAGGTATTCGGCCAAACCCTTGTCCACCAACAGGTCTGCGATCCGTTGCACCGACTGGCGGGCCAGTCCCATCTCGCGGGCGATGCCCGACACCGACAGCGGTTCGCGCAGCACCGCGCCGAGCACCTGCCACCACGCCGCCGTCAGGCCGACCGGCTTCGTCATCACCTCGGCCGCGTCGAGAAACGCTCCGTACAAACGGAAAGTCCTCATCACGACGTCGGTCAGCACGTCGCCAGACTCACTCCTGGACACTCGCCACCAGCTTCCCGAACGCTTCGACGGTGTCGTCGCGGTTGAACTCGTACCAGGCGGTCAAAGTCTTGGGAGAGAACGTCTCCAGCTCCGCCAGCACCTCTCGCGCGAACTCCAGCGAGCTCGCGCCACCTGCCGTGATCACGCCGTCAGCGCGCACGACCCGTTCGTCGCGGTACAGCGCCGCGCCGCCGTAAGAACCAAGTCCCTCAAGGAAGTTCGACGTGTGCGCCACGTCGTCCAGCAGCCCCTCGGCCGCGAGCCCCACCGTCGCACCGCAGATCGCCGCCACCGGCTTGCCCGCCTCACGGAACTGCCGTGCGAGCTTCGCGAACGGAGCCAGCGCGCCGCTCTCCCACCCGTCGCCGCCCGGCAGCACGAGCATCGCCGCGTCGTCCAGTGAAACGTCGGAGAGCGCGACGTCCGGCAGCATTCGCACGCCACCGAGAGTGCGGATCGGGTCCAGGGTGAGCCCGACCGTCCTGATCGCGTAGCGCCCCGGCCGAGCCTGGAACCGCTGGATGCTCACCTGCGCGGCCACGTGGCCGTACTCCCAGTCCGCCAGCTGGTCGTAGAGGCCGAGGTACACCGTCTGCGTTGTCATGACAGTAGGCTGTCATATTCGACAGCATGCTGTCAACAACGGCCCCAGCTAAGGTCAGCCGCATGGCAGACGAGCTGGTCCACTACGAGGTGCGGCGTGGCATCGCGACGATCACGCTGGACTCTCCCCACAACCGCAACGCCCTGTCCGCGCAGCTGCGCCGGGAGCTCAAGGAGCACCTGAGCCAAGCAGCGAGCGACGATCAGGTGCGCGTGGTCGTGCTGACCCACACGGGCTCCGTGTTCTGTTCCGGCATGGACCTCAAGGAGGCCGCCGGCGCGAGCGCGGGAGACCAGGGCGTCAACGAGTTCCCGGCGATCCTGGAGCAGCTCTGGACCAGTCCGAAACCGGTCGTCGCCGCACTCAGGGGCCCGGCCCGCGCCGGCGGCGTCGGCATCGTCGCGGCCTGCGACATCGCCATCGCCGCGAACGAGGCGACCTTCGCGTTCAGCGAGGTCCGGATCGGCGTCGTGCCGGCCGTCATCTCGGTGACCGTGCTGCCGCGCCTGCTCCCCCGCCAGGCCCACGAGCTGTTCCTGACCGGCGAGGCGTTCGACGCCCAGCGCGCGAAGGAGATCGGCCTGCTCAACTCCGCCGTGCCGGTCGACGGCGTGGACGCCGAGGTCCGCCGCTACACCGACATGCTCGCGCTCGGCGCGCCCAACGCGCTCGCCGCCACCAAGGAGATGCTGCGGCAGGAACGGTCCACGAACCTCGGCGAGGTCTTCGCGGACATGCTCGAGCTCTCCGCGCGGCACTTCGGCGGACCGGAGGGCCAGGAGGGCATCACGGCGTTCAAGGAGAAGCGCAAGCCCTCCTGGGCGCCGGCCGACAACTAGAACCAGCAGGCTAGAACCAGCCGGTGCACTCGATGACGCCCTGCGAGGAACCGCAGGCGCGCATCACCTTGCCGTCGTTCTTGAACGCTTCGGTGTACTTCGCGGAACCCGAGTCGATCCGGGTGTAGCCCAGGAACCCCTCGTGCTGATTGGCCGAGGGGTCCTTGCGGTCGGTCCAGATCTCCTCGCCGGGCGTGCCGTAGGAGATGCGGCCCCACGCGCACTTGGACTTGTTCGACGCCCGCAGCTCGATCACGCGGCCGTTCTGCATGGTCACCGGGTTGTCGCCGTCGATCGTCTCGAACGGCGTGAAAGGCCCCTCCTGCGAGCAGTCGGGGTCACCGGCGAACGAGACCGCCGGACAAAGCACACCAACAACTGCAACGACGCTGAGCGCACAGCTCAAGCGGCGGAATTGCGTTCCCATGGGATTGCACTGTCCACTCCGGACCGGAGAAGCGCAGCCCAAGTCACCGATCCGTGCGAATCACGCGCAGTTTCCGGTCACCTGATTCAGCGGTCCGCTTCGCAGCGTCACGCAGCACTCCCGAAACGGACGAGTCCAGATCAGCGGGCACGACCAGCACGTACTCACCCTCGGGCAGCCAGGAGAGATCGCTCAGGCTGTCGTACAACGCGTCCAGGTTCTGCCCGAACCATTCCGGGAAGTCCAACGCCTGCGCAATGGCCGATATGGCAGCCTGCTTTTCCGAAACGAGAATGTGCCGTTTCATTTGCTCACGTCCACGACGACGAACGTCGAATAGTGGTCGCCGGTGTAGAAGACTTCTTTTTCCGAACCGGTCACGATCCGGCGCGCGCCGCGATCCGGGCTACCGGGCGTCGGCACGGTGTACTCCTTGTAGTACCCGGACTTCTGCTGCGGCAGCCGCTTCTCGCGGTTCTCGAACGTCACGCCGTCGTTGCGCGGGTACGGGAACGGCCCCTTCGCCTCGATCAGCTTCCACGTCTTCGCGGCCTCGACCGGCAGCTTCGACAGCGCCTGGACGTCCAGCTTCGACGAGGCACCGGGCACGGCCTGCTGGGAGGCCGACGGCGGGGTGCTCGTCGGCGGCGTCTCGGGGTTGGCGACGTTGTCCTTGACGAACCACCCGACCACGACCAGCGCGATCAGGCCGACCAGGGCAACGGTCAGGCGACGACCAGGACTCACGCGGCGACCTTCTCCGACTCGGTCTCGGGTTCGGGCTCAGGAGTCGACGCGGGGTTCTTCGCTCCCCAGTCCGCGACCCTGTCGATGAGGCGCGCCACGCCGAGACAGGCCGGCAGCACCACGATCATCACGACGGGGAACTGCACGGCGACGGGCAGCTGCACGACCCACAGCTCGACCCCGTCCCACCACTGCACCAGCCAGTCCACGCCGCCGACTCTAGTCTCGTGACCGGTGTCACGGCATTTGGCCAGGGCAACGCTGGGTATGTTGCCAACCATGTTCGCCGTTTACGCAGCAGAACCCAGTCCTGAGAACCCGCTGGCGTCGCTTCGCGTCGGCGAGCGCCCCGAGCCCGAGGTTCCGGACGGGTGGGTGCGGGTCGCGGTCAAGGCGGCCAGCCTCAACATGCACGACCTGTGGACGTTGCGCGGCGTCGGCATCAAGCCCGAGCAGTTCCCGATGATCCTGGGCTGCGACGGCGCCGGCGTGCTCGACGACGGCACCGAGGTGGTGCTGCACTCCGTCATCGGTGACCCGAACTGGTCCGGTGAGGAGACGCTCGACCCGAAGCGCACGCTGCTCACCGAGAAGCACCAGGGCACGTTCGCCGACTACGTCACGGTGCCGGCCCGCAACGCGCTGCCCAAGCCCGCCGGTCTGTCGTTCGCCGAGGCCGCGTGCATGGGCACGGCGTGGCTGACCGCGTACCGGATGCTGTTCGTGAAGTCCGGCCTGCGCCCCGGCCAGTCGATGCTCGTGCAGGGCGCGTCGGGTGGTGTGTCGACCGCGCTCATCCAGCTCGGCCGCGCCGCCGGTTTCCGCGTCTGGGTCACCGGCCGCAGTGAGGAGAAGCGCGCGCTGGCGACCTCCCTCGGCGCGCACGAGGTGTTCGAGTCCGGTGCCCGGCTGCCCGAACGGGTCGACGCGGTCTTCGAGACGGTCGGCAAGGCCACCTGGTCGCACTCGATGAAGGCGCTCAAGCCCGGCGGCATCGTGGTGATCTCGGGCGCGACGTCCGGCGACGCCTCCGCGGCCGAGCTGCAGCGGCTGTTCTTCCTGCAGCTGCGGGTCGTCGGCTCGACCATGGGCACCCGCGAGGAGCTGGGCGACCTGATCCGGTTCTGCGCGCTCAACGACCTCAAGCCGCAGATCGGCGCCGAGCTCAAGTTCGAGGACGCCGAACAGGGCCTCAAGGCGATGCTCGACGGCGAGACGGCCGGCAAGATCGTGCTGACCCGATAGCCGTAAACAAGCCATCTGGCCAAAAATCGGCTCCCTGATTGGTGGGTCCGGACAAACCGCGTGACAGTTGACGCGAATAGGTTCGCCCGGACCCACCATCAAGGGAGCTGAGGCATGACTACGCAGGGCGTGTTCCGGCGCAAGCCCATCGACCAGATCGCGGACGACAAGGGCGACGGGCTCACCAGAACGCTGGGCCTGTGGCAGCTGACCGCGATCGGCATCGGCGGCATCATCGGCGCGGGCATCTTCTCGCTCGCCGGCGCCGTCGCGAACAAGACGGCGGGCCCGGCCGTGCTGATCTCTTTCCTCGTGGCCGGTGTCGCGAGCGCGGCGGCGGCGTTCTCGTACGCGGAGTTCGCGGGCCTGATCCCCAAGGCGGGCAGCGCCTACACCTACGGCTACGCGGTGCTCGGCGAGATCGTCGGCTGGTTCATCGGCTGGGACCTGTTGCTGGAGTACACCGCGATCGTGGCGGTGGTCGCGATCGGCATCTCCGGCTACTTCACCGAACTGCTGTCACTGCTCAACATCCATCTCCCCCAATGGATGCTGGGCGCGCCGGGCACGGAAGGCCAAGGCGTCGAACCGGGAAGCTACAAGGTCAACCTCTTCGCGGTGATCCTCTGCCTGCTGATCGCGTACGTGCTGAACCTGGGCATGAAGAACGCGGCGCGGTTCGAGACCACGTTGGTGTACCTGAAGATCGCCGTCGTGCTGCTGGTGATCGGTGTCGGTGTCTTCCACATCAACACCGACAACTACAACCCGTTCTTCCCCTTCGGCCTGTCCGGCGCTTTCACCGGTGCCGCAACGGTCTTCTTCGCGGTGTTCGGCTACGACGCGATGAGCACCGCGGCCGAGGAGTCGAAGGACTCCCAGAAGCACATGCCGAAGGCGATCCTCTACTCGCTGGCGATCTCGATGGTCCTGTACGTGCTGGCCTGCCTCGTGCTGACCGGCATGGTCAACTACCAGGACGTCGACGCCGAAAGCGCGTTCGCCACGGCGTTCGCGGACATCGGCTTCCACTGGCTGGGCATCATCATCAGCGTCGGCGCGATCCTCGGCATCACCACCGTGCTGTTCACGTTCCTCCTCGGTGCGGCCCGCGTCGGGTACTCGATGAGCCGCGACGGCCTGCTGCCCCAGTGGTTCGCGAAGACGCACCCGGTGAAGCACGTACCGTCGCGCATCACCTGGGTGCTGGGCATCGCCTCCGCGGTCATCGCCGGGTTCCTGCCGATCGCCGAGGCCGCCGAGCTCACCAACATCGGCATCCTGCTGGCGTTCGTCGTCGTGTGCGTCGCCGTGATCGTGTTGCGCTACAAGCAGCCCGACCTGCCGCGCACGTTCAGGACCCCGGGCATGCCGGTGGTGCCGATCATCGGCGTGATCTTCTCGATCTGGCTGATCACGTTCCTCACCCCGGAGACCTGGGCGCGGTTCGCGATCTGGTTCGTGATCGGCATGGTCATCTACTTCGCCTACTCGAAGCGCAACTCCGTCATGGAGAAGCAGCGGTCCAGGCAGTGACCTGCTGATCGAGCACCGACAGCGGAACGGGTCCGAGCCCGATCACGAGGTCGTGGAACTCCCTGACGTCGAAGCGGTCGCCCAGCCGGGCGGCCGCTTCGGCACGAACGCGCTGGATCTCCAGGCGCCCCACCATGTACGCCAGCGCCTGGCCCGGCACCTCGATGTACCGGTCCACCTCGGAGTTGATCTCGGGCTCGGTCATCACGGTGTTCTCGCGCAGGTAGTCGACGGCCTGCTGCCGAGTCCAGCCGAACGCGTGCAGGCCCGTGTCGACGACCAACCGGCCGGCGCGCATCGCGTCGAGGCTGAGCATGCCGAAGCGCTGTTCGTCCGACGAGTACAGGCCCATCTCCTCGGCCAGGCGCTCGGTGTAGAGACCCCAACCCTCCAGGTAGGCCTCGATGAACGCGAACCGCCGCATGTTGTGCATGTCCGTCTCGGCCGCGACGGTCAGCTGGTAGTGGTGGCCGGGCACGGCCTCGTGGAACGCCGTCACCTCGGACAGCGTGCGGCTGCGTTCGGTGGCGCCCAACGGGTTCAGCCAGTACGTGCCGGGACGGCTGCCGTCCAGCAGCGCGGGCTGGTAGAACGCGATCGCGGCGGTCTGCCGTTCCGCCTCGTCGACCGGACGCACCTGGCAGCCGACCTTCGGCATGCGGCCGAACCAGTTCGGGGCCTCGGCCTCGGCCCGCGCGATCGCCTCGACCGCGTGCTCGACCATCTCGTCCTCGTTGGCCCACAACAGTTCCGTGCGCAACCGGTGGAAGATCTCCGGCACGTCGGACGTGCCCCACACCCGTGCGCCGATCTCCGCGTACTCCTCGCGCAGCCCGGCGATCAGGTCGAGGCCGAGCCGGTGCAGTGCGTCGGGGGTGTACGAGGTGGTCGTGTAGTTGCGGACCAGGTTGGCGTAGTTCTGCTCGCCCTCCGGCAGCCAGCAGATGCCCGGCCGGTCGTCGGAACGGCCTTCTGTCGACGCCAGCACGTCGCGGTACCCGGCGATGGCGGTGCGGATCTCGGCGGAGAACTCGCCCTCCCACTCCTGCGCGGGTGACGCGAGGAACCTCTCCAGCCGCGTCGTGGCGGCCTGAACGTGCCTGCGCATCGGCTTGCGGTCCGAGTCGCGGACGCGGGCACCCGCCTGTTCGACGTACCGCGCGATCCTGCCGCGCCGCTGCGACACGTCGAGCTGCGACGCGACCATCAGCAGTCCGGTCACCGGCGCGCTCAGCCCCGTCGCGACGGTGTGCTCGACCAGCCGGGCGTCGATCCTGGCCGCGATCGACTCACCCTGATGCCTGATCACCGCGAGCGTGACGGGATCCTCGTCGCTGGTCTCGGCCCGCCGCAGGATGTCGGCGATCCGCGCCCGCAGGGCCTGTTCGCCCTCGACGCTCAGGTCCTCGAGCTTGTCGTCCCAGCCCTCCAGCCCGTACATCGTCGGCAGGAACGGCGACCAGTCCATGGCCGCCTGGAACATCTCGTCAGCGAGCGACATCAGGGCCTCCCCGCCCAGTCGGTGACCAGGTCGCCGAGCGTGGAGAGCGGCACGGCGCCGTTCTCCAGAACCACGTCGTGGAACGCCTTCACGTCGAACCGCGAGCCCATCCGCTCCTCGGCCGCCGCGCGGATCCGCTGGATCTCCAGGCGCCCCACCATGTACGCGAGCGCCTGGCCCGGTGTCTCGATGTACCTGTCGACCTCGCCGTCGATCTCCGTGTCGTCCATCGCGGTGTTGGACCGCAGGTAGTCGACGGCCTGCTGGCGCGACCACCCGAGCGCGTGCAGGCCCGTGTCGACCACCAGCCGCCCGGCGCGCATCGCGTCGAGGCCCAGCATGCCCAGCCGTGCCTCGTCGGAGGAGTACAGGCCCATCTCGTCGGCCAGGCGCTCGGTGTAGAGGCCCCAGCCTTCGAGGTAGGAGTCGATGAACGCGAACTTGCGCAGGTTCGACAGCTCGGTCTCGGCGGCGATCGACAGCTGGAAGTGGTGGCCAGGTGTCGCCTCGTGGAACGCCGTGACCTCGGACACCGTGCGGCTGCGTCCGGTGGCGTTCAACGGGTTCACGAAGTACGTACCGGGCCGGGAGCCGTCGAGCGCGGCGTCCACGTAGTACGCGAACGCGGCGCTCTGGCGGTCCATCTCCGGCACGAACCGGACCTCGCAGCGTGCTTTCGGCAGCCGGCCGAACCAGTTCGGAGCCTCCGCCTCGGCCCGCGCGACGGCCTCCACCGCGCTGGTGAGCATGTCGTCCTCGTTGGCCCACAACAGGTCCGTGCGCAGCCTCCGGAAGATCTCCGGCACGTCTGCCGTGCCCCACACCCGCGAGCCGATCTCGGCGTACTCCTCGTGCAGACCCGCGATCAGGTCGAGTCCGAGCTGGTGCAGTTCGGCAGGGGTGTAGGACGCGGTCGTGTAGTCGCGGACGAGCTTGCGGTAGTTCTCCTCGCCGTCGGGCAACCAGCAAAGACCGGCGTGTTCGTCGTCGCGGCCCTCGATGGACAGCAGGAACTCACGGTACTTCGCGAACGCGGGCCGCAGGTCCGCGTCGCCCTCCCACTCCTGCTTCGGCGAGGCCAGAAAGCGTTCGACGTGGGCCGCGCCGCCCTGGACGTGCCGGCGCAACGGCCGGCGGTCGGTGTCGCGCAGCCGTTGCGCGGCCTGGTCGAGGAAGTGCGGGACGAGGTGCAGCCGCCGGGAGAAGTCGATCTGCGACGCCATCCTGAGCAGAACCGCGACCGGGGCGTTCAACCCGCGGGAGACGGAGTGCTCGACCAGCCGGGCGTCGATCAGGGTGATGATCGAAGTGGCCTGGTGCCGGATCACGTCCTTGGCGACCTGGTCCTCGCCACTCTCGTCGACGCGGCTCAGGATGTCGGTGAGCCTGGCACGCAGCGCTGCCTGACCATCGGTGCTGAGGTCTTCGAGCCGGTCGTCCCAGCCGGGCACGCCGACCACGGTGGCGAACGTCGGCATCCAGTCCATCATCGCCTGGAACGTCTCATCTGAGAGCGAGGTCACGCTCTCCTTCTTAGCCGCGCCGGAAGCGCTCCGCCAAGGAATTGACCACATCCACGAGCTCGGTGTGGAGCCTTCGCACCACGTCGCCCGCCGGTTCGGCCGTCGCGAGCGGGTACGTGGTGCCCGCCCAGAGCGACATGACCTCCAGCTCACCGGTCGCGCGCACGGGCTTGGTCAGGTGGTGCACGTTCGGGTACGCGGCCGGCGCGTACGGGCTGTGCTCGATCAGGAACCGGTTCACGAGGCCTCGCGCGGGCCGTCCGCTGAACGCCCGCGTGAGCGCCGTCCTCCTGGCCCCTTCGGCGAGCGCTTCCCGGTGTGCCGCGGCCGTTCCGGCCTCCGGGCAGCCGAGGAACGCGGTGCCCAGCTGTGCCGCGACCGCCCCCGCCGCCAGCACGGCGGCGACGTCCGCCCCGCTCATCAGGCCGCCGGTCGCGATCACCGGCAGGTCGACGGCGCTGCGCACGAGCGTGAGCGCCGCCAGCGTCCCGTACAGCTCACCGCCGCCGGGCGAGATGCCGTCGTCGGTGAACGTGCCGCGGTGCGCTCCGGCGTCCGCCCCCTGCACGCACAGGACGTCCGCGCCGATCTGCTGTGCCTGCCGCGCCTCGCTCGGTGTGGTGACCGTCACGACGATCGTGGTACCGGTCGCCTTGAGCCGCTGCACGTCGTCCGCGTCGGGCAGTCCGAACGTGAACGACACCACCGGCACCCGCAGGGCCAGCACCAGTTCGAGCTTCGCCGCGTAGTTGTCGTCGTCCCAGCGCGGTTCACCCGGCACCGCGCCGATCTTGGACGCATAGGCCTTGACGCGATCCACGTACGACGAGATGTCCGCGGTCGGCCGCGTGCCGGGCACGAACAGGTTGACCCCGAACGGCTTGCTGGTGAGCTGGCTCGTCTGGGTGATCTTCTCCGCGAGCTGCTCGACGGTGATGTAGCCGGCCGCCAGGAACCCGAACCCGCCCGCGTCGCTCACCGCGGCGACCAGTTCGGGAGTGGAGGCGCCACCTGCCATGGGCGCCGCGATCACGGGCACGGCGAGCGTGTGGAACATGAGGACAACCTAGTTGGACCGGGCCTCGGATGCCCGCCGAAGTTCGTGTGTCCTTGATGACGCAAGGAACACCGGGGTTGCTCCGATCAGCTCACGTCGTTGATCCAGTCGGCGAACGGCCACGTCGGCGCCACGTCCACAGTGGACGCGGCGCCGACGGGTCCATCATCTAAGCACCTGGCCGAAAGTGGTATCCGAACCCTCTGGCCTCGCTGGGTGCCCACAGTGTCCTGCAAGTACCACCAACTCTTGATCGAATCGCCGTCAACTACACCCGATCTCGTCGCCGCCTGTCGAGCCGCTGCGGTGTTCTCAGAGGGAAGCGACCCCTGTTGGGTGTAGAAACACGCCTGTTGATGTTGAGTTGGTGGTACTTGCAGACGCCATGAGAGCCCAAGGCAGAGCACCAGACGAGTAACGGACACAACTTCCGGCAGCCTGCTTAGGGCAGGGAGTCCAGATGAGGGGCCACGGTGTTGGCGAACTGCCAGTTGTTCGAGGCGTCCCAGTTGATCGACCACGTCATGGCGCCGCGGATGGACGGCCACGTCGTGCTGGGCTTGAACGTGCCGCAGCTGGTGCCGCGGGCCAGGCAGCTGAGCGCGTTGTTGACGTTGGACGGCGACTGGTAGCCACCGCCGGCGCCCGACGGTGACGCGGGCAGGCCGAGGCCGACCTGGTCGGGCCGCAGGCCGCTCTGCAGCTGGATGCACGCGAGCGCGGTCAGGAAGTTGACCGTGCCCTGGCTGTAGACCTGCTGGTCGCAGCCGAGCATCGAGCCGGAGTTGTAGTACTGCATGTTGACGATGGTCAGGATGTCCTTGATCGCCAACGCCAGCTTGAAGTACTCGGCGCCGGTGTTCTGCATGTCGATCGTCTGCGGCGCCATGGTGATGACGGTGCCGCCACCGGCGTGGATGCCGCGCAGCGCCTGAGCCATGTAGGTGGCGTTGACGCCGTTCTCCAGGTCGATGTCCACGCCGTTGAAGCCGTAGTTGGTGATCAGCGACTTGACGCTGTTGGCGAAGTTGTTCGCCGAGTTGGAGTCGTTGACGCTGATGGTGCCGTTCTGGCCGCCGACGCTGATGATCACCTTCTGGCCGCGGTTCTGCAGGGTCCTGACGTCGGCCTTGAACTGCGCGTCGGTGTAGCCGCCGAGCTGGCCACTGAGTCCCGAGTCGAGGTGGAACGCGACCTGACCCGGCGTGCCCGTCGCGTCGGCGAACGAGACCGCCACGATGTCGTAAGTGGTGGGAACGTCCGACAGCCGCAGAGCGCGCGCACCGTTGTAGAAGTTCTGCCAGTAGCCCGTCAGCACGTGCTTGGGCAGACCGGTGTTCGGCGGGTTGCTGGTCGTGGTGGTGGTCGTGGTGGTTGTCGTAGTAGTGGTGGAGGTCGTCGTGCTCGTGGTCGTCGGCGGCGTGCCGGGACCGTCGAGGTTGACGTCGTCCGCGAAGTAGGCGGGCTGGCCGTACCAGCCGTGCAGGTAGATGGTCACGCTGGTGGCGCTGCCGCTGGTGAAGTCGACGGTGAGCTGCGTGAAGCTGCTCGCGTTCGGCGTCCAGGTGCTCTTCTCCACGCCGCCGGTGACACCGAGGTAGACGTAGCTGCCCTGCACCCACGCGGACAACTTGTAAGCCGTGTTCGGTTGCACCGTCACGGTTTGCTGGCAACGCGCGTTGCTCTGACCGGCGGGCGCACCCTGCAGCGCGTAGTTGCCGGTGCGCTTGGTGTTCGTGGTGGCGCTGGTGCCCTCGGTGCAGGTCCAGCCGCTCAGGTTGCCGGCCTCGAAACCGCTGTTGGCCGCGAGGTTCGCGGCGACGGCGCTGCCGTTGATCACCAACACCAGACCGGCACAGGCGACAAGCGCGGACAGCAGCGCCAACGCTGCTCGTCTGGTCTTGGACATGGTCCACCTCCACACATCATGCGGCGGCCATGTTGTGAGTGGACTAAAAATGGACTAGACCACTGCTGCTGGTCAAGCATTGCGCAGGTCATCGGATGTATTACGCTGAGCCGCACGCCGCCTTGTTGCCTAGGAGTGACATGCGCGTATTGGCTGTTCTGGCTCTACTGCTGGGTTTGGTGACGCCAGCAGATGCCTCGCCCGACTGGGTGGCGTCGTGGGGTTCCGCCATGCAGACACCCGTGACATCGGAGGTCAGCGAGACCTCCTACACCGTCCGGAACATCGTCCGGCTGACCGTGGGCGGCTCGACGGTCCGCGTGCGGCTGTCGAACGTCTTCAGCTCCGGCGACCTGACCGCGAGCAAGGTGTCCGTGGCACCGGCCGGAACCGGCGCCGCGCTTCAGGACAAGGCCCGCCGGGTGACCTTCCGCGGCCGTGAGTCCGTCGTCGTACCTCGCGGCGGTGAGGTGTTGTCCGACCCCGTGGCGTTGCGGACGTTCGCCGACTCTTCGTTGACCGTCTCGATCTGGGCCTCGGCGGCGCCTTCCGTCGCGACGTATCACCGCAGCGCGTTGTCCACCAACTACGTGGCGCCCGGCGACCACGCCTTCGACTGGGACGGCACGGCTTTCACGCAGAAGGTCGGCTCCTGGTACTACCTGTCCGAGGTCTCGGTGGCCTCCGGCGTGCGCGGTTCGGTCGTCGCACTGGGCGACTCGATCACCGACGGCTCCGGCTCGACCGGCGGCGCGAACCGGCGGTGGACCGACGTGCTGGCGTCCCGGACCGCCTACGGCGTGGTCAACTCCGGCATCTCCGGCAACCAGCTTCTTCGTGACGGAACCTATGGCGTGTCCGGGATTTCACGCACACCCCGCGACGTACTGGCACGCGCCGGCGTGCGGACGTTGATCGTGCTGGAGGGCATCAACGACATCAAGGCCAAGCCCGACGCGACGTTCGAGGAGCTGCGCGACGGCTACCTCCGCGTGATTTCGCTGGCGCACTCAAAGCACGTGCGCGTGCTCGGCGGCACCATCACGCCGATGGGCGGCTACGCCAACTACACCGACGCGCGCGAGGCGGTGCGTTCCGCCGTGAACACGTGGATCCGCACGTCCGGCGCGTTCGACGGCGTGGTCGACTTCGACGCCGCCGTCCGGGACCCGGCGCGTCCGACCTGGCTGCGCGACGAGTTCGCCAGGCCGGACCGCCTGCACCTGACCGACGCGGGCTATTCGGCCATGGGCCAGGCGGTGGACCTCTCGCTCCTTTAACTTGATGCGCGTGTTCACCCTCGAAGACGCCATCGCGCTCGCCACCTCCGCCCACGACGGCCAGGTCGACAAGTCAGGCCGGCCGTACATCGGACATCCGCTGCGGGTGATGGCCTCGGTGACGGGTGAACACGCGCAGATGGCCGCCGTCCTGCACGACGTCATCGAGGACACCGCGGTGACCGCTCATGATCTGCTCGCCCGCGGCTGCCCCACCGTCGTGGTCGACGCCGTCGTCGCGCTGTCACATCTGCCCGGCGAACCGCAGGACGTCTATCTGCGCCGGGTGGCCGCGAACCCGTTGGCACTCTCCGTGAAGCGCGCCGACATCGCCGACAACCTCTCACCGGCCCGCATCGCCCGCCTCGACGCCGCCCTGCAGGAGCGTCTGCAGACCAAGTACGCGAACGCCCTGAGGTTGCTCGACGAGTTCGTGAGTTAACTAACCTTCTTCATCGGTACAGGTCGCTTGAACAGGGTGTATTATCGAAACGTAACCGAGATTGGAAGGACAAGATGACCCGCCACGACCTGTCCGTGAAGTCCCTGCGCACGAGCCTGGCCTCCCGCCGTGACGCTCGTCTACAGCGCCGGAGCCTGGAGCGGCAGTTGGCCAGCTACACCACCGAGAGCGACCGGCTCGAGCTGGACGCCATCCTCTCCCGCCACAGCGCCGAGGAGACGGGCGAGCTCCGCTCGATCATCAACCGCCAGGCGATGGACCGCTTGATCCGCGCCTGACGAAGTCACCCCTGGGCCACCCCGGCAACGTTGCCGCGGGTGGCCTTCATGTTTCTCGATCTGGCAGCGTTTCCGGGCCCGGCAACCGTGAACGGGCGTCCGCGGGTGCCCCCTGCGGCACGACGGCGATAACGTCCGGCCATGCGTCGAATCCTTGCCACCGCGTTGGCCGCGCTCGCCATGGTGTCAGTGCCCGCGGCGAAGGCCGACCGGGTGGTCACGGACTACCAGGACCCGCTCCAGGCGATCCCCGCGGTGAGCCGGCCACCGACGAAGTCCTGCACGGTCACGGCGATGCGGCACACGTTCGCGAACTCCTACGGTCAGCCGTTCGTGGGCACACTCGCGCCACCGCCGGAGTGTGCCGGGCCGTGGACGAAGGTCGTGCTGGACTGGACGGGGCGCAGCAAGGGGCGTCAGTTCGACCGGCTCGCCGGGTTGTGGATCGGCGGGGCGGAAGTGTTGCGGACGTCGACGCCGGAGCCGGATCCGTCGGGCATCGTGTGGCACTTCGACCGGGACATCACCGCTTTCGCGCCACTGCTGACCAAGGCGCAGCCATTCGTGGTTGATCTCGGGAACGTCGTCAACGACACCTACACGGGGTTGTTCGACATCGAGGTGACGGTCACCTACTACCAGGCGACGAAGAAGTACCCGGCGCCCAGGCAGGCCGACGTCGTGCTGCCCCTGTCCGCTGACGCCACCAAGCCCGGCTGGCAGTTCCTCAAGGACGGCAAGAACTTCACGAAGCAGCTCACCGTTCCGCCCAACACCGCGAAGCTGACCGCCGAGATCTACGCGCGGGGTGGCGGCTGCGAGGAGTTCTGGTGGTCGAACGTGCCGAGCGACCTCGCCGCCAGGTTCCCGGACGCCGGACTGTGCGGTGGCGGAACGTATCGCGAGGTCGAGGTGCGCGTCGACGGGCGGTCCGCCGGCGTGGTCGCCCCGTACTCGGTGATCTACACCGGCGGGGTGGCACCGATGCTGTGGCGGCCGATCTCGGCCGTCGACGCCATCGACACGCTGCCGTACACGATCGACCTGAGCCCGTTCATCGGAACGTTGACCGACGGGAAGGCGCACACGATCGACCTGGTGCCGCCGCGCGGGATCGTCGACGACTGGACGCTGGGCGGAAACCTCTTCGCCACCACGGATCCGCACGTGCAGCGGGTGACCGGAACGCTGACCGGCACCGACGTTCCCGCTGCCGAGGTCAGGACTTCCACGACCGGTACCGAGCTGGACGTGACGATCAAGACGCAGGTGCGGCGGGCCTGGCGGACCAGTGGCGTGATCAGGACGTCTCACGGCACGCAGCAGGTCTTCTCCCAAGGCGCCTGGACGTTCGACAACACGACGTCGCTCGCGGAGAAGGCCACCAAGCAGAAGACCGACCAGAAGGTGACCGGCGCGTACTCGTCGAAGGGCAGGTACGACGGGTTCGACTTCCCGCTCAACGTCGACGTCACCCAGAACATCGTGGACGACAACAACTACCGCATCGACGCGAAAGTCCACATGGGACGTCGCTTGTGGACGGTCGGCGACGGCGCGAAGTTCAGCGACGACACCCTCGACACCCAGGGCGGTTTCGGGCGGACCAACGGGGTGCTCTCCTACGCGGACGGGTCGTCCAGCGAACGCTGGCGCGGCACGGTGGACGGCCGTTTCCGCCAGCGCACGCTGAAGACCGAGCACGGATACGTGGTCTGAGCCGCAGTCAGTAGAGACGCTTGACGGTCAGGACGTTGTCCTTGCGCGACTCCTCCTGACCGTCCGGCCCCACCAGAGGCCGTTCCACCACCTCGTCGGTGATGATGATCCAGTTGTCCCTGAGCCCGAGGTGGTCCAGCACGTCCTTGGTCGTCGGGAAGTAGTAGTGCTGGTGCTCGGACCACGACGGCGCCCCCGCGTGCCCGCCGACGATCAGGTACCCGCCGGGAGCCACCGCCTCCGACGCCCGCCGCAGGATGCTGTTGCGCTCCCCGTCCTCCTCCACCGGCGAGTGCAGGAACTGAGCACTGACCAGGTCGTACAACCCTTCGGGGAACGTGACCTTGAGGTCGTGCCGTTCCACCGAGATCTCGACGCCGGCCTCGAACGCGTGCTTCAACGCCCGATCCAGCGCCACCTGTGACACGTCGACGCCCAGCACGCGCCAGCCCCGCTTGGCCAACCACACGGCGTCGCCACCCTCGGCACACCCGATGTCCAGCGCGCTGCCGGGCGTGAGCCGCTCGGCCTCCCGAACCAGCAGCGGGTTCGGCTTCCCGGACCAGACCTGGTCCCGCTCCGAGTAGAAGGTCTCCCAGAACTCCTGCGCAGTCGTCATGATTCAACGGTGCGCCAGGCCGTGCGAATTCGGCAACCTACGTTGCCAATCCAGCAACGCCCGGACCCGGCAGCAGGTCGACGTCACCGGCTCGCATCGGCTCGCCGCAGTGGTCACAACGCAGCTCGACGTCCGCGATCTCCCCGCACGCGTGGTGCCGGTACAGCACGGGCGGCCCGGCCTCGCCCGCGAGCCACCGGTCGCCCCAGCCCTTCATGACCATGAGCAGGTCGACGAGTTCGGCGCCTTTCCGCGTCAGCACGTACTCGTACCGCGGCCGCCGGTCGTAGGGGCGGCGCTCCAGCACCCCCTGCTCTACGAGGTGGTGCAGCCGCTCGGTCAGCACCTTGCGCGAGATCCCGAGATCGGCCTGGAGCTGCTCGAACCGGCTCATCCCGACCCACACGTCCCGCAGGATCAGCGGCGACCAGGGCTCCCCGATCACATCGAGCGTGCGCGCGATCGAGCAGGCCATCCCACTGAAGCTCGTGCGTTGCATGACAGCACTCTAGCAAATCGGGGTTCCCTTAAGGAACTCATCTCTGCTACGGTTCGCAGCGTCTCTTAAAGGAACCCAGAAAGGAGTCACCGCGATGAGCAAGGTCCTGAGCGCCCACTCGGTCTCGGTCGACGGCTTCATCACCGGCCGCAACCCGCGCGCCGGCCACGGTCTCGGCGACGGCGGCATGCTCTTCGACTGGTACTTCGACGGCGACACCCCGAGCCGGGTGTTCGACGGCTTCAAGCTGAGCGAGGCCAGCGCGCCGGTGTTCGACTTCCACGCCGGCCGGGTGGGCGCGATCGTCGCCGGCCACAACACCTACGAGGACTCCGACCGGTTCGGCGGCGGCAGCCCGCACCCGGCCGCTCGCCTGGTCCTGCTCAGCCACGAACCGGTGGAGGTCAGCGAACGCCAGACGCTCGCGACGACCATCGAGGACGCGATCGCCCAGGCACGCGAGCTCGCGGCCGGCAAGGACGTCGGCGTGATGGGCGGTGGCGCGGTGACGGCGGCGCTCAAGGCAGGGTTGGTCGACGAGATCGTGCTGCACCAGGTGCCGATCCTGCTGGGCGGCGGCCGCCCGTTCTTCCAGGAACTGCCGGAGCACGTCCAGCTGAACCTCGTCGACGTCGTCCCCGCGCCGGGCGTCACGCACCTGCGTTACGAGGTGCAGCGATGAACCCGGACGTCCGCGAGGTGCTCGACGGCACCCCGATCGCCCACCTGGCCACCCTGTTGCCCGACGGCGCACCGCACTCCGTTCCGCTCTGGATCGCCACGCACGGCGACCACATCGCGATCCTCACCGGACCGGGTTCGCGGAAAGCGCGCAACCTGCGCCGCGACCCGCGGGTGGCGATCTCGCTGACGCCGCCGGACAACCCGTTCCAGCCGATCATCCTGCGCGGCCGGGTCGTCGAGTGGGTCGAGGGCGAGCCGGCCTGGGAGATCGTGGACCGGATCGCGATGAAGTACATCGGCCGGCCGTATTCACGCGACGAGGAACGGGTCGTGGCGCTGATCGAACTGAGGGCGTAGCGGACTCAGAACAGGGTCGCGGGCTCGACCGGCTCGGGCTCGGGCAGTGCGTCAAGGCTGGGCACGAGCGTGCGCACGTCGTCGTGGAACCGGCGGGCGAGCGCGGGCGCGTCGTGGTTGTCGGGGGTGTGCACGAACACCGTCGGCGACCGGCCCTCCCGCAGCCAGCCGGCGACCACCTCGGTCCACGGCCGCCACCCCTCGACCGTGGCATCGACCGAGTCCCGGCCCAGGTAGCGGACGATCGGCTGGCCGGTCAGCGCCCGCGTCCGCCGCGGCAACCGCGGTTTCCTGTCCCAGGCCTCCTGCTCGGCCTCACTGGTCGGCGGGCTCTGGAAGAAGACCGTGGTGTCGAACGGCACCCACTCGGTGTCCGCACCGGCGAGCGCCCCCTCCAGCAGCGACGTCGCGCCGACGTCGGTGAAGAACCCGGGGTGACGCACCTCCACGGCACGCGGGAGGCCGGCGGGCAGCCTGCGCAGGAAGCGGCTCAGGGCGTCGACCTCCGTCGGGCCGAACGAGCCGGGCAACTGGGTCCACAGGACCGCGCGGTCGCCGAGAGGTTCGATCGCGTCCAGGAACGCGCGCATCGGCACCTCGACGCCGGCCAGCCGGCGCTCGTGCGTGACGACCTTGGGCAGCTTCACCACGAACCGGAAGCCGGGGTCGGTCTGCCGCGCCCAGGTCTCGACGGTCTTGCGGGCGGGCGTCGCGTAGAACGTGGTGTTGCCCTCGACGGCGTTGCACCAGCCCGCGTATGCCCGCAGTCGCTCTCCGGTGGGAAGCGACTGCGGCAGGTACCGCCCGAGCCACGCCTTGTGGTTCCACATCGCGCAGCCGACCTGAAGACGTGCCACCGCGCCTACTTCTTGCCCTTCGGCTCCTCGGTGGACAGCGCGGCGACGAAGGCCTCCTGCGGCACCTCGACCCGGCCGACCATCTTCATGCGCTTCTTGCCTTCCTTCTGCTTCTCCAGCAGCTTGCGCTTACGGGTGATGTCACCGCCGTAGCACTTGGCGAGCACGTCCTTGCGGATCGCGCGGATCGTCTCGCGGGCGATCACCCGAGCGCCGATCGCGGCCTGGATCGGCACCTCGAACTGCTGCCGCGGGATCAGCTCGCGCAGCTTGGTGGCCATCCGCGTGCCGTAGGCGTACGCGTAGTCCTTGTGCACGATCGCGCTGAACGCGTCGACGGCCTCGCCCTGCAGCAGGATGTCGACCTTGACCAGGTCCGCCATCATCTCGCCCGACTCCTCGTAGTCGAGGGAGGCGTAGCCACGCGTGCGGGACTTCAGCGAGTCGAAGAAGTCGAAGATGATCTCACCGAGAGGCATCGTGTAGCGCAGCTCGACGCGGTCCTCGGACAGGTAGTCCATGCCGC
Organism: Lentzea kentuckyensis; assembly: GCF_002150765.1. GTDB lineage: Bacteria > Actinomycetota > Actinomycetes > Mycobacteriales > Pseudonocardiaceae > Lentzea > Lentzea kentuckyensis. The sequence goes on along the minus strand of NZ_MUYM01000099.1, from coordinate 11,500 downwards.
CGAGCTGCCCGCGCTTGGTCTGGCAGAGCTCCATGATCGCGCCGATGTAGTCGGACGGGGCGATGATGGTGCACTTGGTGACCGGCTCGTACACCTCGGCGCGCTTGCCCTCCGGCCAGTCGGACGGGTTCGTCACGACGATCTCGGAGCCGTCCTCCATGACCACGCGGTAGACGACGTTCGGGGCCGTGGAGATGAGGTCGAGACCGTACTCGCGCTCCAGGCGGTCACGCGTGATCTCCAGGTGCAGCAGGCCGAGGAAGCCGCAGCGGAAACCGAAGCCGAGTGCGGCGGAGGTCTCCGGTTCGAACGTCAGCGCGGCGTCGTTGAGCTGGAGCTTGTCCAACGCCTCGCGGAGCTCCGGGTAGTCGGAGCCGTCGACCGGGTACAGGCCCGAGTAGACCATCGGACGCGGCTCGCGGTAGCCGGCGAGCGGTTCGGAGGCGCCCTTCTTCTCGGACGTCACCGTGTCGCCGACCTTGGACTGGCGGACGTCCTTCACGCCGGTGATCAGGTAGCCCACCTCGCCGACACCGAGGCCGCGGGACGGCTTCGGCTCTGGCGAGACGATGCCGACCTCGAGGATCTCGTGGGTGGCGCCCGTCGACATCATCTTGATGCGCTCGCGCGGCGTGATCTTGCCGTCGACGACCCTGATGTACGTCACGACGCCGCGGTAGGTGTCGTAGACCGAGTCGAAGATCATGGCGCGCGCCGGGGCGTCCGCCTCGCCGACCGGGGCCGGGACCTTCTTCACGACCTCGTTCAGCAGCTCACCGACGCCGAGACCGGTCTTCGCCGAGACGCGCAGCACCTCCTCCGGCTCACAACCGGTGATGTGCGCGATCTCCTTGGCGTACTTGTCCGGATCCGCCGCGGGCAGGTCGATCTTGTTCAGCACCGGGATGATGGTGAGGTCGTTCTCCATCGCCAGGTACAGGTTCGCGAGCGTCTGCGCCTCGATGCCCTGCGCGGCGTCCACCAGCAGCACGGCGCCCTCACAGGCCTCCAGCGCGCGGGACACCTCGTAGGTGAAGTCGACGTGACCAGGCGTGTCGATCATGTGCAGGACGTGGTCCTGCCCGTCGACCTGCCACGGCAGACGCACGTTCTGCGCCTTGATGGTGATACCGCGCTCACGCTCGATATCCATGCGATCGAGGTACTGAGCGCGCATCGCCCGCGCCTCGACCACGCCGGTGATCTGCAGCATCCGGTCGGCCAGCGTGGACTTTCCGTGGTCGATGTGCGCGATGATGCAGAAGTTCCGGATGAGCTCCGGCGGCGTGAAGGTCGTGTCGGCGAACGTGGTCAAGGTGGTCCTCAGCAGGAAATCGGACGGGTGTCCCCTTATGGTCCCATAGCGGCCGGCGTGCCCTGCACCACTGGCTGGTAGCGACCCGCCAGAGCCAGGAGCCGGACCGTCGCCCGGGCTCCCCGTTGCGCCGGCCCGGCCGCCCGGAAATCACTCCGATGGCTGAATGAATTGAGAAATCATATCGATCTGCCGGGGCTTTCGACTCTGTGCGCGTAATGCCCTCCCGCAATAAAGTTCACCGGCCCGCACCAGGGGAACAATCGCGGGCAGGGGAGGTCGTGTGATGCCGCGCGAAAACGTTCTGGTCGACCAAGTCAGCGAGTTGGCGATCGCGGCAGCCGCGGAAACGCGATATCACGCCGTGGTGTTCGCCGGCGGCAGCAGTGCCCGGCTGGATCTCGAGGATTCCCGGGCGACCGGCTGGCTGGCCGCCCTGGAGGAGATGCGCGCGGCCGGGCTGAGCGCCTACGTGGAGGTGGATCCCGGCACCGGAGTGATCGTCGAGCTGTTGTGCCCGCTCCCGGTCGTGGTCGGTGAGCTGCGGGAAAGCGACGACGGGGTCGACGTCGAGCTGGTCGTCTCGCAGGCTCGGCACCGGCTGTCGCGCGGCAACCCGGAGTTCGACGAGTTGCTGGCGGCGCTGCGCCGGGCACGCGAGAGCCAGGAACCGGTGCTCGTCACGGAAACCCTCGACGCGCACGAGATCATCGACGTCCGGTCCGACCCAAAAGTGCGCACGGAAAGCGTGACAACCGGTGAAAGCGAAGTTCTCGGCACACCGGTGACGCTGGCCAAGGCGAACGAGATGTTCACCCTCGTCAACAATCGCACGGCGTGTTCCGCGAACCCGGTCGCGCCGGGAATTCCCTTCACCTATCCCGACGACGGGTGTTGGGGGCGGGCGCACGAGATGTGCCGGTTGATGATCGGCGCCGGGGTGCAGCCGGACAAGGTGTGGATCTACGGCAGCCTGCACGTCGTCAGCTTCAACAAGCCCGGCTGCAACGTGTACTGGGGCTGGCACGTGGCACCGACGCTCACGCTCACGACCGGCGAGACGTACGTGGTCGACCCGGCGCTCTTCCCGAACCCGGTGCCGCGGGCGACGTGGGCCTCGGTGCAGGGCGACCCCTCGGCCAGCCTGGTGCCGACCGGCGCGGACGTGTTCCACCGGTCGTCCGGCGGCGGGCTGACGTTCGACCCGACGTACAGCCAGACGAACTCGGTGCTCGCGACCTACCGCACCCAGCTGCAGCTCAGGGCGGCCGGTCCGAGCGGGCCGCCGCCGTACTCCGAGTGCCTGACCCGGCCTGCGGGCACGCAGTGGTTCGGCACCATCGCGGGCAACTCGAGCCAGCGGTGGTTCACCTTCGGCTGGCCGGCCGGCTGGCACATGGTGTGGACGATCATGCCGACGCTGATCTGTCCGGGCACGCCGACGCTCTCGTGGTCGGTCGCGGCCGAACGGGCCAACTCCACCCAGGCCACCTACTGGATCACCGTGACCAACTCCAGCCCGCACACGGTCCGCTTCGAGGGCCGCTACGACGTTCTCAGCACCTGATCAGGGGGCCGCCATGTGGACCGGAACGCAGTTCAGCGCAAGCCTCGCACCCAACACCTCGCACCGGTGGTTCACCTGGGGATGGCCAGTGGCGTGGCACGTCGTCTGGTACGTCATGCCCACGTCCGCGGTGTCCGGGGCACCGCAACTGGACTGGGACGTCGCCGTCGAGCGGGCGAGCTCGACCCAGTGCACGTACTGGATCACGGTCAAGAACCTGACCGGCGCCACGGTCACCTTCGACAGCCGGTTCGCGGTCCTTTCCTGACTACGCAAGGGGAACCAACGTGCGCATCGTGATCGAGCTCGACGACACCGAGCGGGACGTCGTGATCAGGGTCAGCCGGGAGGGCGAGGTGGCCGTGACGCGGACGGCCGAACCCGCCGCGATCGCCGCGGGCCCGGCCGCCGCCGCACCTGCCGCACTGGCCGAGGACGGCGGCACGACCGACGCCGGCCCCGCCCCAGAACTGAACGCCCCGGAACACAACGACGGATGACCTGCTCGTCTAAGGTGCGTTCGTGCTGACGAACGGTGAGGACCCCCGCCCGGCGAAGGGCGCGGTCCGCGAGGTTTTCGACGCGGCGCAGGCCGCCAAGCTCGACTACTCCCCCACCCTGGACGGCGACGCCGACCCCGGTGAGGTCGTCTGGGCCTGGGTGCCGTTCGAGGAGGACGCCTCCCGCGGCAAGGACCGCCCGCTGCTCGTCGTGGGACACGCGAACGGCGACCTCGTGGCGCTGATGCTCTCCTCGAAGGAGCCGCGCGACGACTACCTGGAACTGGGCGCCGGCGCCTGGGACCGCGAGGGCCGGCCGTCCTACCTGCGGCTCGACCGCGTGTTCGTGCTGGACTCGGACGACGACATCCGGCGCGAGGGCGCCGTGCTGGCTCCGGCCGCGTTCGGCCAGGTCGTGGACGCTCTGCGCGACCGTCACGGCTGGCGCTGACCGAACGCACGCCACGCGGGTGCGCTGAACATCAGCGTGCCCGCGTCGGCGTTCTGGGAGTCACGAACCAGCACACGCTGTAGCTGTTCTTACGCTACGTGCGGTCCCGGACGCCGATTGTCCTCTCGCGGTCGGCCGACGTACTCCGCCAGCTTGCTCCGCGATTGTCCCGCATCCAATGCGACCTGAGCGAGGCGCTTGAAGAGCAGCCGGATCCGCGCGATCGCTCCCGGACCCTGCACGTACAGCTTCACAAGGTCGGTCTCGCCGAAGGCAACGGGCAGCGACTTCTCGTACTCCCACAACACACAGGCCGGCGAAGGCGCGATGACGCCGGCGGGCACGATCCTGATGTTGTCCGCCTCGAACAGAAGCCGGGCGTACTGATCCTCCATGATCGCGTCGTCCCCGGCTTTTTGCTGCAGCGCCAGTTCATGGATGTAGAACAAGCATGTTGGCCGTTTGGGTCGCCGGAGGATCGACTGGCGTTGCATGCGAGCCTCGACAGCTCGCGGAATCCGTTCCTCCGCAACGAACCCGCCCAGCCGGTAGAACGCATCGGCGTACTCTTCCGTCTGCATCAAACCCGGCACCGAGCTCGGTGCGCAACTGGTGAGCGTCTTGGCCGTGGACTCGGCGAACGCCAGCGTCCGCAGGTCGCCCGACACCTGCAGGATGTACTCCTCGAAGGCGTTCTTGTAGCGGCGTTTGAAGTCCTCGAAGAAGTCGATGTCCTTGTCGCACGCGGTCAAGAACTGCACCAGGTCGATCTCGCTGGCGCGGGCCTTGCCCTTCTCGATGTTGGTCACCTTGCTCGGATGCCAACCCAGCCGCACAGCCATCTTGGCGCCGCCCAGGTCGGTGCAGGTCTCCCGAATTCGACGCAGCTCGTCTCCCAAAGACCTGCTGCATGCCGTCGATGTGATCACGGTCATACCTCGACGCTAGGTGTTGCCCCTGGGCCAAGCCAGCTGCTCATTCGGGTGAAAACGGCCTACGCGAGGCGGGTGATGTCGACCGTCACCTCCAGCGCGGTCGCCGCTCCACCCGAGTAGATCCCCTTCAACGGCGCCACATCCGCGTAGTCACGGCCCAACGCGACCCACACGTGCCGTGGCCCGACAGGCATCGCGTTCGTGGGGTCGTACCCCCACCACCCGCCGGTCCATGCCTCGATCCACGCGTGCGACTCGCCGCGCACCGTCTCTCGCGGCGCACCGTCCTTCTTCGTGTGCAGGTATCCGGACACATAGCGCGCCGGAATCCCCATACCCCGCAACAACACCAACGACAGATGCGCGAAGTCCTGGCAGACGCCCTTGCGTTCCTGCCATGCGTCCACAGCCGAGCTGTGCACGCCCGTCGATCCCGGCTGGTACTTGAGCTGCTCCCACACCCACTGCGAGGCGGCCAACACCGCGTCCGAGGGCGAGTTGCCCTTCTTCAGCTCACGCGCCTTGGCCAGCAACTCACGGTTGCGCGGCGTATAACGCGTGGGCTCCAAGAACTCCGTGTAGCGGTCCACGAGGTTCTCCTCGCGCATGTCCGCCCACGTGCCCGTGGTGACGGGTTCGATCTCCGAGCTCGTCTCGACGACCGACGACGCGACCACCTTCAGTTCCGTGTGCGGTGCATGCAGGTCGAACGACGTGACCTCCGTGCCCCAGTAATCCGTGTACCGATAAGCACGCGTAGCCGGACTGGTCTCAACGCGCGAGACGACCACGTTCTGCCGTCGGTCACCACGCGGAGTCAGTCGCGCCTCGTTGTACGACTGCACAACCGGCGCCTCATACACATAACCCGTCGTGTGCACCACACGTACACGCCAGCTCATAGGTCAGCCCACCTCGGTGTTCGTCCAGGCGACCCACGGCGCCACGTGGAAGTACTGCTGTGACACGGCCTCACCGACGTCACGGACCGTTTTCTGCAGTGCCGCAAGACGTTTGGGCAAGTCGTCGAGCAAGTCGTGCGGCCGGAGAAACTCCAACTCACTACGCGCCTTGCCCAGCAATCGCAGCGCCTCCGCCCGCGCCCCGACCCGCACCGACGGCTGGTTCTCCAGCTGTTCCAAACACGACTCGGCCTGCCTCAGCGCGTGGAACACCGAACGCGGGAACAGCCTGTCCAGCAACAAGAACTGCACCACCCGCGACGCGTCCAACGCACCTCGGTAGGTCCGCAGGTAGGTGTCGTGCGCGCCGGCCGACCGCAACACCGTCACCCACCCAGGAGACGAAGCCCGGTCGCCAACACGCGCCAACAGCAACCGCACGATCATGTCGACGCGCTCAACCGACCGCCCCAGCACCAGGAACCGCCACCCGTCGTCCCGCGACATCGTGGAGTCCGCCAGCCCTGCGAACATCGCCGCCCGCTCCTCGACGAAGCTGAAGAACGCGTGAGGCCCCATCGTGCGCGCGTAGGTCTGCCGTTCGGCGACGGCGTTCCACATCGCGTTGAGGCACTCCCACATTTCGGTCGACACGACCTCGCGCGCACCCCGCGTGTTCTCGCGCGCGCTGTTGACCGAGCTGACGATCGAACTGGGGTTTTCCTTGTTGTACGCCACCAGTTCCGTCAACGCCCACACGTCGAACTGCTCAGCTCCGACCGGCGGCTTGATCCCCAGAACCGTCAGCAGTTGCCGTGACGTGGCGTCCGGATCAACCGTGGCGTCCTCCAACAGTTGATGGACCGAAACGTCCAGGATGCGCGCCGTGTCGTCCGCCCGTTCGACGTAACGGCCGATCCAGTACAGCGACTCCGCGTTGCGTGCCAGCATTTCGCGCGCCTCCTTACTGCTGCTGTTGCTGTTGCTGGGCCGTCGTCAGTTCCGGCCCCTGCTCGGCCGCCGTCGACTCCATTTCGGACGTTCCGGCCAGCCCGGGCTCCGCCAGCTCCCGCTCCACAGTGGACGACTTGGCCGCCAGCACCCACGTGTCCTTCGACCCGCCGCCCTGCGACGAGTTGACGATCAAACTGCCCTCCGGCAACGCAACCCGCGTCAGCCCACCCGGCAGCACGAAGATGAAGTTCCCGTCGTTCACCGCGAACGGCCGCAGGTCGACGTGCCGCGGAGCCAGCTTGTCCCCGACCTTCGTGGGCACGGTCGACAGCTGCACCACCGGCTGCGCGATCCACCCGCGCGGGTTGTTCTTGATCTGCTTCCGCAGCGAGTTCAGCTCCTTCGGCGACGCGTACGGCCCGAACACGATCCCGTACCCACCAGACCCCTCGACGGGTTTCACCACGAGCTCGTCGAGGGTGTCGAGCACGTGCTCCCGCTCGTCCTGCAACCAGCAGCGGAACGTGTCGACGTTGGGCAACAACGGCTTCTCGCCGAGGTAGTACTGCACGATCTCGGGCATGTACGTGTAGACGAGCTTGTCGTCCGCCACCCCGTTGCCCACCGCGTTGGCCACAACCACGTTGCCCGCCCGCGCCGCGTTCAGCAGCCCCGCGATGCCCAGCACCGAGTCCGGCCGGAAATGCACCGGATCCAGGAAGTCGTCGTCGATGCGCCGATAGATGACGTCGACCTGCCGCTCTCCCTCGGTGGTCCTGAGGTACACGAAGTTGTCGCGACAGAACAGGTCCCGCCCCTCGACCAACTCCACCCCCATCTGCCTCGCCAGCAACGAGTGCTCGAAGTAGGCGGAGTTCGCCAAGCCAGGCGTCAGCACCACAACGTTCGGGTCCGCTGCGTTGGGCGCGGCGGCGTTGCGGAGTGATCTGAGCAGGTGCACCGCGTAGTCGCCCACCGCGCGCACGCGATGCCGCGCGAACAGGTCCGGGAACACCCGCGCCATCGTCCGGCGGTTCTCCATGACGTAGGAGACACCACTCGGGCACCGCAGATTGTCCTCGAGCACCCGGAACGTGCCCTGCTCGTCCCGCACGAGGTCGACGCCCGCGACGTGGATGCGCACCCCGTTGGGCGGGTTGATGCCGGCCGCCTCCCGGTGGAAGTGCTCGCATGACGTAATGAGACGCCGGGGCAACACTCCATCCCGGACGATCTGCGCGTCGCCGTAGATGTCCGCGAGGAACATCTCCATCGCCCTGACCCGCTGCACGATGCCCCGCTCCAGCTTCGACCACTCACTCGCCGTGATGATGCGCGGGATGAGGTCGAGCGGGAACGGCCGCTCCTGGCCGCTGAGACTGAACGTGATGCCTTGGTCGACGAACGCCCTGCCGAGCGCTTCACTCCGCGCATTCAGCTCGTTGACCTGCGACGGAGCCACCGACTCGTACAGCGCGCGATAGGCCGATCGCACACCGTTGTCGGTGGAGAACATCTCGTCGTAGGCGCCGGCGTGCGGGCGTTGGGGATTGAGATAGCCGTTGAACAGCTCACCGAGCCTCGGCGTGGTGACCGTGCGGCTGCGGCGCAGTCCTGAGGTGCGGGCTCGGCGTTCCATGGTCCACATCTTCACCCTGTTCAGGGCGATTTCGCACTAGTCCGACCGAACAAGAAACCTGTCGGAAACGAAACTCGGTACTTTTCCAGGCGTGAGCTCAGCCGAACCGTTGGACCGCACGCCCCGGATGACGCTGGAACGGGTCATCGAGCTCGGCAATCCGATCATCGCTCTCGCCGCTAGCACGAATCAGTTGATCAGGATCACCCTCCTGGACCACGTGCCTGTGACGGTGCACGCGGAGACCGGAGAGCCCTACGAAGGCACCGATCACATCCTCTTCAAGGCCGGGTTCACCGGCACCGAACCGCTGGGCTTGGGTGTCGTGAACGTCCAGGCGCTCGGCGGCCACCTCGTCGTCCAGGACGTCAAGATCCAAAGCGAGATGGAGGTGATCGAAGCCCACAAGACCCCGATCACGGCGCTCGGTCTTTGTCTCTCACCAGGTGAACCGCTGGTCATCACGGCAAGCGAGGGCGGCAACCTGCGGTTGTGGAACCCGTACTCCCACCGGCAGCGGCGCGTGGGCGTGCAGCAGAGTCCCACCAGAGCGTTGCTGAGTTACCTGGGACAGGACAAGCGACCGCGGATCGCATCCGGCGGCCCGGACGGCACGCTGTACATCTGGGATCCGCAACTGCCCGAGGTCCCGCTCACCGGGCCGGTCGCCACCCGCGGTTTCAGCGACCGTGTGGCCGCACAGGACCTGCTCGACCGCGCCTCGCTCGTCTCCGCCCTCGCCGAGGTGCTCACACCGGACGCGGGCGGCCCGACCGTGATCACGATTGAAGGCGCGTGGGGCTCCGGCAAGAGCACGGTGCTGGAGTTCGTGCGAGCCAGCTTTCCGGTGCAGGTCGCCGAAGTGGCGCGGAAGCGGCGTCTGACCGTGTTCGGCGCAGACCGGATTCTGTACCGACCGCCCGCGCGCAGGTTCTCCCACCCGCGACCAACGACCACGCTGGTCGCAGAGTTCAACCCGTGGCGGCACCAGTCGAGCGAACAGGTGTGGGCGGGTCTCGCGCGTTCCGTGGCCGATGCCGCGCAGGACGCGATCATGCCGGACCAGAACACCAGGGAACGGTACTGGTTCGCCAACAACGCCCGCCGCATCGACCGCCGGCACCTGCAACGTCAGTTGTGGAAACGGATCTACTCACCGCTGCTGTCGTTCGCCGGACTGGGTTTCGCCCTGTCGGTGCTGGGCGCGCTGACGAAGCAGAACATCGGCTGGGCGTGGTGGGCGACAGCAGGGGTCGCCGGGCTCGGTCTGCTGCACACAGCGCGGCGGTACTTCTTCGGGAGGGCGTCGGCGTTCCTGCCGGGTGAGCTGTTCTCGGGACCGGTCGCCAGCAACGCCTTGTCCGGCCCCATCACGGACCCGTTGATCCGCGATCCGTACTACCAGGCGAAGTCCGGCTACCTGTACCTCGTGCAACACGACGTCAAGGCGCTGCTGGAGGACCTAGCCGAACACAGCTACCAGGTCGTGCTGCTGATCGACGACCTCGACCGCTGCACGCCACGCACGACGGCGCAGGTGTTCGAGGCGATCAACGTGTTCCTGTCGGACGACTTCCCCGCGGCTCGCTTCGTGCTGGGACTGGACAGTTCGGTCGTGGCCTCGCACGTCGACCATGCCTACAAGGAGCTCGCGGACGCGAACGTGGTGGCACATCCCGACGATCCCAGTCCAGGGTGGACGTTCCTCCGGAAACTGGTGCAGTTGCCGGTGCGGCTGCCGCGCACGACGGAGAACACCGTCGACGTGGTGCTGACCGCACACCTCGGGGAGGTCCACCGGGAAGAGGGGGTCGAACCTCCACAGTTCAAGAGCACCAAGGACATCTTCGACAAGTGGGTGAACGCCGTGGCGGCCAACGCCGTGGATCTCGCCGACGAGAAGGTTGTGGAGATCGAGCGCCATGCCGAGGTCCGCGAACGTCTGCGACGCCGCCTGAGCGCCCAGCCGGAGCACTCGGTCCGCGAGCAGAAGCGTCTGCTCAACGTGTGGCAGTTCTACCTGCGGGTGCTCGGTCTGACCGACGTGGAGCAGGCGTGTCACCTGGTCGCCGTCGCCGAGACCGCGGTGAGGTGGCCGGCCTACATGCACCGGCTGCGCGGTGGGTGGCAGGACCTGGCCGCCGCGGTCGGCGACGACGTCCGGTGGGGCGCGACGATCGCCAGGCTCGGGTTCGCCTACTCCGATCGCAAGGCTGCGGCGAACCTGCGCGAACTGTTGCGCGACTGCGATGCGCAAGCGGTTGCGGGGTTGGCGAACAGGTTGTTCTAGAGGCGGACCTTCAGCACCGTGCCGGAGGCCTGGGTGACGAACATCGTGTGCGTACCCGGCAGGAAACGGGCTGCCGTCGGGTTCTTCAGGCCGTTGAGCAGCACGCAGTGGGCACCGGTCCAGGGGTCGACCTTGATGATCTCGCCGCTGGTGTAGGTCGTGACGTAGAGCTTGCCGTCGGGGCCTACGGCCAAGTCGTCGAGGCCCTTGTCGGGGGCGCCGAGTTCGATGCGCGTCTGGCGGTTGCCGGTGATGCGGACAATGGCGGACCTCGGGTCGATGACGATGTTGGTGAAGACGGTGTTGCCGATGGTGACGATGCCGTTGGGGTAGGCGATGTCGAGGTGGCGGACCAGGGAGCCGCGGCGGTCGAACTCGTAGACGCCGGTGAAGGGATCGGAGACGTAGAGGTGGCCGCGGGCGTCGAACTCGGCGCCGTTGGCGGAGCTCAGGGTGTCGCCGCCGATCCACACCTCGGGCTTCGGGGTCAGGCGGACGACACCGGACGGCTGGGGCCGGGTTTCCGGGCTGTCGTTGCCGAAGTTGACGTAGAGGTGGCCGTCCGGGCCCTTGCGGATGGCGCCGGGCGCCCGGAGATCGATCGACTGCAGGAAGGTGCCGTCCAGGCGGTACTGCTCGACGGCGTTGCCGGTCAGGTTCGAGAGCCAGATGGTGCCGCGGTCGAACTCCAGGTTCTCGTACCAGGTGGCGGCGGTGTGGAAGGTGGTGACGGTCGGCTGGGGACAGCGGACCGGTGTGGCGTTGGCGGGTGCGGCGGTCAGGGACGACACGAAACACAGCAGTATGAGGATCCTCATACGCTCGACGCTAGGGGCTGGAGCCGGCGAAGCGCATCGGTTTTTCCACCCAGAACGTGAAAAAGCCCTGCGGGGAGCGCATGAAGCGCTCAACCCGCAGGGCCAAATTAAGTTCGGCGGCGACCTACT
>NZ_MUYM01000098.1:855-41577 GCF_002150765.1 Lentzea kentuckyensis | reverse complement strand
GGTCAGCGGGGTTGCGCTGGTTGGGGGTGGGGCGTTGTTGCTTGGACGGTGGTGACCGGGCGTGTCCCGTTCCGAGTGGGGGTGACCTTGCTGGGCGCGACCTTGTGGGTGGTCACCTTGCGTTGGGCGGCTGCCAGTTCCGCAGCGCATGCGAAGAGCAGCTCGCCTACGGCGTCGCCAAGGCAGCTCGGCTCCGCCTTCGCCATCGGCTTGAGGTGGCGTGGGTGTATTGGGTTTGGTGGTTGGTGAAATACTTGGGTGAACTAGCCGTGGTGAAAGGTGGGTTCAGTGCTGCGTGGGGATGTCGGGCTTGAGCTGGGCCAGCGGGTCGCGCTTGCGTTGCGCGCTGCGCTGGACGTGGACATCACCGCCGAGGAAGCGCTGATCCGACCGTCCAACCGCGACGGTGCTGACTATCAGTGCAACGTGGCGATGAGTCTTGCCAAGAAGGTTGGGAAGAACCCTCGGGAGGTTGCCCAGCTGATCGTCGAGCACCTGGACGCTGGTGATGCGCTGGAGGCTCCGGAGATCGCTGGGCCTGGCTTCATCAACCTGAAGCTGAAGAGGGAGTGGCTGGAGCAGGAGACTGCGAAGCTGCTCAGCGACGCGCGGGTTGGTGTGCCGGTCACCGAGGCGCCTCGGCGGATCGCCATCGACTACAGCAGCCCCAACGTTGCGAAGGAGATGCACGTCGGCCACCTGCGGTCGACGATCATCGGGGACGCGTTCTGCAAGCTCCTGACGTTCGCCGGGCACGAGGTCATCCCGCACAACCATCTCGGTGACTGGGGCACGCCGTTCGGGATGCTGATCGAGCATCTGACTGACGAGGGGCATGGGGCCGATCATCAGATTGGCGACCTCAACGCGTTCTACCAGCAGGCTCGGCAGAAGTTCGACGCTGATCCGGCGTTCGCGGACCGGGCTCGGCGGCGGGTCGTGTTGTTGCAGGGTGGGGACGAGGCCACGCTCGCGTTGTGGCACGAGCTGGTGGGGGAGTCGCAGCGGCACTTCAACCAGGTCTACGAGCTGCTTGAGATCGGGTTGACGGCCGAGGACAACTACGGCGAGAGCTTTTACAACCCGTATTTGGCGGACACGATCAACGAGCTGCAGCAGAAGGGGCTCGTCGAGACCAGCGACGGTGCGCTGTGCGTGTTCCCGCCCGGTTTCACGAACCGGGAGGGTGATCGGTTGCCGCTGATCATCCGGAAGAGCGACGGCGGGTACGGGTACGCGACTACGGACTTCGCCACGGCGCGGTACTGGGTGCGGGAGCGCAAGGTCGACCAGCTGATCTACGTGGTCGGGACGCCTCAGGCGCAGCACTTCCAGATGATTTTCGCTACGTCCAAGCAGGCCGGGTGGCTGGACGACGCGCACACGGCGGTGCACACGGGGTTCGGCACCATTCTCGGGTCGGACGGGAAGACCATTCGGACGCGGGCCGGTGGGACGATCAAGTTGATCGACCTGTTGAACGAGGCGGTCGAGAACTCGTACAAGGTGATGCCCGAAACGTCCGAAGTGGAGGGTGCGGAGAAGGACGCGCTCGCCAGGACCATCGGGCTCGGGGCGGTCAAGTACGCGGACCTCTCCAACGACCGGGAGAAGGACTACGTCTTCACCTGGGAGAAGATGCTCGCGACCACGGGTGACACGTCGGTGTACATCCAGTACGCGAACGCCCGGGTTCTCTCGATCGGGCGCAAGGTCGGGCGGGAGGCGCCGGGCGACGCGCCGCTGGTGTTGCAGGAGCCGGCCGAGCGGGATCTGGCCCTGAAGCTGCTGCAGTTGCCCACGGCTGTCCAGGCGGCGATCGACGAGCTCGCTCCGCACAAGCTCACGAACTACCTGTTCGAGACGGCCACGGCGTTCTCGACGTTCTACAACCACTGCCCGGTGGCCACCGCGGAGAGCCAGGAGCTGCAGGACTCGCGGCTGCACCTGCTCACGCTGACGTCGCGGGTGCTCACGCTGGGATTGTCTTTGCTGGGCATCGGGGCACCCGAACGGCTCTGACAGGTTTACCCCTGGTCAGACCACGGGTACGCAGTGATCGCAACTCTTCCGCCCATTCAAGGGAGTCGCGATGACCTGCACGACCCGTCTGCCCAAGCCGGTCACCGACGTGTGGGACTGGCAGATGGAAGGGCTGTGCCGCGGCCAGAACAGCGCGGTCTTCTTCCACCCGGACAACGAACGCGGGTACGCCCGTGAGGCTCGGGAGGAGAAGGCGAAGGCCATCTGCGCGCACTGCCCGGTGCTGGCGCAGTGCCGCGCCCACTCGCTCGAGGCTCAGGAGCCGTACGGCGTGTGGGGCGGCATGGGGGAGGACGAACGGCGCCAGATCATCGCGGCCACCCGGCGCCGTGTCCGCGTCGCGAGCTGAGCACCTGGAGGGCTGGCCATGAACGGCGCTTTCGTGGACCTCAGGTCCACGAAAGCGCCGTTCATGGCCAGCGACAGTCGGTGGCCCTACTCCTCCAGCACGTCTCGCAGCTGCCGCAACGTCTTCGCGAGCAGCCGCGAGACGTGCATCTGCGAGATCCCGACCTTCTGCGCGATCTGCGTCTGCGTCATGTTGCCGAAGAACCGCATGATCACGATCTTGCGCTCCCGCTCGGGCAGCTTCTGCAGCAGCGGGTGCAACGCCTCGCGCTGCTCGATCATCGCGATCTCGGGGTCTTCCTCGCCGATGGTCGAGCCGAGCGAGATCGACGAGTCCTCCGACATCAGCATGTCGTCCAGAGACGCGCTCTGGTAAGCGTTTCCGGCTGCGAGTCCTTCGTGGACCTCGTCGCGTGACAGGCCCAGGTGCTCGGCCAGTTCCGACGGGGTCGGGGCGCGGCCGAGGGACTGCGACAGCCGCGAGGTGCCCGCGTTGATCGCCAGGTGCAGTTCCTTGAGGCGGCGTGGCATCCGCACCGACCAGCTGGAGTCGCGGAAGTACTTCCGGACCTCGCCCATGATCGTCGGCACGGCGAACGAGAGGAAGTCGCTGCCGCGGTCCGGGTCGAACCGGTCGACGGCGTTGATCAGGCCGACCGTCGCCACCTGCACGAGGTCCTCGTGCGGTTCGCCGCGGTGGCCGAAGCGGCGGGCGATGTGCTGGGCGACCGGGAGGTGCTCGGTGACGAGCCGGTCCCGCAGCACCTCGCGCGCCGGGCCCGGTGTGGTCACGGCCAGCTCGGCGAACAGCGGAGCGAGGTGGTCGTAGTCACCGCCCGAGCGCTTGGGCGCCTCCTCAGGGGAGGTTTTGGTCGCCTCCTCCGAGCTCGTCACGCATCCACCGCCCCTGCCGAAGACTTCACGAGGCCGATGTGGACCACGAACCCTTCGGTCTCCTCGACTCTGGTTTCGACCGAGTCCGCGAGCGCGGTCAGCACCCGCCAGCCGAAACTGCCCTCGTCGGGCCCGGCCGCGGACTTACCCGCGATCTTCGCCGACACGTGGACGGCGCCCTTGCCGTCCACCGCGAAGTGACAGCTGAGCACCGCGTCATCGGCGGCCATCGTGATCAGCGTCGAGCACGTCTCGTCCACGGCGAGCTTCAGGTCCTCGATCGAGTCGAGGTCGAAGTCCTGTCGCATCGCGATGTCCGCGGCTACCGCGCGCACGATGGACAGCTGCGTGGGATCCGCGGCCATCCGCAGTTCGACCCCTGACAATTGCGTCACACCCACCTCGTAGTCCGTTCTGCTGAAGGCCGGCATGTCATTGCCGTACCCGAATCGATCCCGTTTCACACGTGTATTGGCAGCGCGCCCCGGGAAATCACCTGCTGGAGGCAAGCGATCACGGGAGGAGCGCTGTGCTGGTGCATGAGGACTTCCTGGCTCTCCGCTTCCCCGCCGACCCACGTGAAGTTGCGCCATTGCGACATCAGTTGCGCGAATGGCTGCAGGACAGCGGGTTCACCGAGGACGAGGCGATCGACCTCGTTCTCGCGGTCAGCGAAGCGGTCAACAACTCCGTCGAACACGCCTATCCGGCCCCCGCGCGGGGCACCGTCGAGGTGAGCGCACGCATCGGCGACGACGGAGCGGTTCATGTCGAGGTCACCGACCACGGCCGATGGCGCGTGCCGCCGCCCGCGCTCACCACGCGTGGCCGGGGTCTCCTGCTCATGCGGGAGAGCGTGGACGAGGTCGAGATCGCTCGCTCGGCGAACGGCACCACCGTGCGGCTCACCAGAACGCGGGTGTCCGTTCCCGCTGAACGCCCGGCCCCACCGGAGTATGAAGTGCACGTGTACGAGACCTCCTCCGGTGTCGTGGCCGTCGTGCGCGGGAATGTGCCGGTGACGGCCGGCCCGTCACTGCGCCGGACGCTCATCACGGCCGCGCGCGGTGGCAGTGTGCCGTTGACCGTCGACCTCACCAGGCTCGGTGAGCGCAAAGGCGGTGTCGAGCACGCGTTGCGGGCCGTTTCCGAAGCACTGGAGGCGGCGGGGAACCGCCTCACCGTGTGCCCGCGCTAGTTGATGGCGGCGTCGACGGACTCGTGGACGCTGAACACCTCGCCGAGGCCCGTGGCCTCCAGCGGCCGCGTCACGGCTCGCGCCTTGGCCACCACCTTGAGGTTGGCGGAGTGCTGCGGTGCCATTCTCGCGGCCTCCACGAGCACCGCCAGGCCGGCCGAACCGAGGAATGTCACGCCGGTCATGTCCACGACGAAGGTGCCTCCGTCGGCCAGCCCGTTCATGAGGGCTTCGCGCAACGAGGGCGCGGACACCATGTCGACCTCACCGGAAACGGCGAGGACGGACACGCCGGCCGCGGGCTGCCGCACCGACAGCTCGATGGTCTGGTCCGCACGCGGGTCCTGCACAGTCACCGATCTACTCCCTCTTGGACATGGGGAGCCGCCACTGCAGCGGCCCCTGGCGCGGCTGCTGGCTCAACCGCTGCGGTCCCACCGTACGGGAGAGACCGCTCGACAGGACAGGTCATGCAGTCCGTACCCAAACGGGGTGGGACCCAAACACGGGTGCGTCACTTCCTGAGGCCGTCCCAGAGCGCTCTCGCGGTGTCGAACGCGATGCGCGGCGGCTCGACGGGCTCCTCCGCGCCGTCCTCCAGCGTGCCGCCCACGACCAGCACCAATGCGGTCGCCACGTCCCGCAGTTTCACGTTCGCGTGCTGGCTCGCCCGCACGAGCAGTTCGAAGGCCTCGGCGGGCGCGCACGGCCGCGCTCCCATCACCAGGCCCTTCGCCTGTTCGATGTACCGGCGGTGCTGCACCATCCGGACCATCTGGTCGGCCCGCAGCACCTCACCCGCGCAGAACTCGACCACCGAGGCGGCGGTCGCGACGAGCGGTTCGATCTCCTCGATGGCCTTCAGGTCCTCGACCCTCGGCGCGTGATCCAGGTAGACGGTCAGGACCACGGGCCCGCTGTCGCCCCAGCTGCCCGGCACCGCGACCACGTCGACACCACCGACCTGGCCGGACGTCTGCCGCTCGTCGCGGGAGGCGACGACGAGCGGTCCCTCGTCACTGTCGAGCTGCAGCTGGTCGAGGTCGGCCGCCCGGCCGACGGCGCGCAGCAGCTTGCCGTCCGGCCACACGCTCAGGCCCACACCCACGCACCCGTCGAGTTGCGCGGAGAGGTGGTCCATCAACCGGGAAATGAGCTCGGTACCGAATTTCGCCTGGTCCACGCAGGAAGGTTAGGCCCTGCCGAACGCGGACGGACGCCGTGCGGTCATCGGTGTACGACGAACGGTTGCGTAGGCAAGCAACCCGCCATCTGTCGAACTTCGGACCCGAACAGCTCGGCGCGCCGATTGATCCAGTTAACGCTAAGGACCCAAACAGGACACGTGTTCTGAACCACAGTCCGACAGAATTCGTTCTCAGGGATAACGCCGGAGCCCCGGTGCGCGACATCCCAGATGTCACGGAGGGACTGAAATGAGAACCGCCATGGAAACCCAGCCGCAGCAGGACGCAGAGTCCGATTCAGCGCTGCCCACCACGCCGTGCAGCGTGGTCTGGAGCCGGGGCCACGCCTACGTGCTCGAGGGTTTCCGCGCTCGCTGGGTGGGCCGTGACGACCGGGGCCGCCCGCACGCCATCACCGGTGCGGAGATGCAGCGCCGCGGCTGGACGTTCACCCGGACAGCCTGAGCACGACCCGCAAGGAACCGAACACCCCGCACCAGCCCGCAGCCAGTCGCAACCGCGCCGTGACGCCATCCGGCAGCCGTTGCGCAGTCACTCGTTTAGAGTGCGGGTGTGCGTGATCCGGCTGATCGCCTGCTGACGATTCCGAACCTGCTCAGCGTGTTGCGGCTGGCCGGTGTTCCGCTCTTCCTGTACCTGTTGCTCGGACCCCGCGCGGACGGCTGGGCGCTGCTCGTCCTCGTCTTCGCGGGGCTGTCCGACTGGCTGGACGGCAAGCTCGCCCGCTGGCTCAACCAGATGAGCAACCTGGGAGCGCTGCTCGATCCCGCCGCCGACCGCCTCTACGTGTTCTGCACGCTGCTGGCGTTCGTGATCAGGGACATCGTTCCGCTCTGGATCGCCCTCGTGCTCGTGGGGCGAGAAGTCGTCGTCGGCATCTGCCTGCTGGTCCTGCGCGGACGGGGCTGGGGCCCGTTCGAGGTCACGTACCTGGGCAAGGCCGCGACGTTCAACCTGCTGTACGCGTTCCCCCTGCTGCTGCTGGCGCAGGGCGACTCGGCGTGGGCCCAGGTCGCCCAGCCGTTCGCCTACGCGTTCACGGCCTGGGGCGGGGCGCTCTACCTGTGGTCGGCGCTGCTGTACGTCTACCAGTTCTTCCTGGCCCTGCGGGTCACTCCCGACCGGGCCGCGTGAAAAGATCACCCCATACAGGTTCAGCACGAGGAGCGCAGTCAGTTGATTCCCGAGGAGCTTCGCTACACCGAGGAACACGAGTGGGTCGCCAGCACGGGCGAGAACACCGTGCGCGTCGGCATCACCGACTACGCCCAGGAACAGCTCGGTGACGTCGTCTTCGTCCAGCTGCCCGAGGTCGGCCACACCGTCGCCGCCGGCGACACGTTCGGCGAGGTCGAGTCCACCAAGAGCGTGTCCGACCTCTACTCGCCGCTCGATGGTGAGGTCATCGCCATCAACGACGCGTTGGTGCAGGCGCCGGATTCGGTCAACACCGACCCGTACGGCGAGGGCTGGATGGTCGAGATCCGCCTGAACGACGCGGACGCGCTGGAAGGCCTGCTGGACGCGGACGGGTACAAGGCCTTGGTGGAGAAGGAGTGACGTCGATCTTTCGCCGGATCTTCGGCCGGAAGGGGAGCCGCTCCTCGGGTGGCGACTCGAACGCGATAGGTTTTACCGGAAGTGACGGATCCAGCAGCAGGAGGAGAGCTCAGGTGAGCACGAACGACGGCCCAGGCGTTCCGCCGGAGCAGTCCCCGGAGCGGACCTCCGTCTTCCGGGCGGACTTCCTCCAGGAGATGGAGGGCGGCGCCGAGGCGCCCGCCCAGGAGCCGGCCGTTGCCGGTGTTGACGCACTTCCCGCCGGTTCCGCGCTGCTCGTGGTGAAGCGCGGCCCCAACGCCGGGTCCCGGTTCCTGCTGGACCGCGACACGACGAGCGCAGGGCGCCACCCCGACAGCGACATCTTCCTGGACGACGTGACGGTCTCGCGCCGCCACGCCGAGTTCCGCCGGGAGAGCGGCGAGTTCGTCGTCATCGACGTCGGCAGCCTCAACGGCACCTACGTGAACCGCGAGCCGGTCGACCAGGCCGTCCTCGCGAACGGTGACGAGGTCCAGATCGGCAAGTTCCGCCTCGTCTTCCTGACGGGTCCTGGCTCCGCGGGAGCCTGACGCGTGACGGCCGGGCGGCCACAACGTGGGGGACTGAGCATCGGGGCGGTGCTCTCGCAGCTCCGCCCCGAGTTCCCCGAGGTCACCATCTCCAAGATCCGCTTCCTGGAAGCGGAGGGGCTGGTCCGCCCGGCACGCACGGCCTCCGGTTACCGCCAGTTCTCCGTGGCGGACGTCGAGAGGCTGCGTTTTGTGCTGTCCGCACAACGCGACAGATACCTGCCGCTCAAGGTGATCCGTGAGCAACTGGACGCCGCGCCGGTGGACTCTTCAGCGTCCAATGCGGTGTCAAGGCTCGATCTGCTTTCCCAAACCGGAATCAGCGCCGAACAGCTGTCCCAGCTGGAACGCGACGGTTTGCTGCGCCCCGGCCCCGCCGGCCGTTTCACCACCGAGGACATCGCGACGCTCCGCACGATCCGGACGATGACCGGACTCGGCGTCGAGCGCGAGCAGCTGCGCGCGGTTCGCGCGGCAGCGGATCACGAGGTGGTTCTGCTGAAGTCCTTCTCAGATCCCGAGACGGTTCGGGAATTGGCTGACCTGTTCACCTCGTTGCACACGTTGTTGGTAAGAGCGGGCCTGCGTCAATCGTCTTGATCACGTTCTGCCCGCAACAATTGAGCACACGGCCCGCTTGGCGGGTAGCGTCGAACGCATACGCCGGGGGATGCTCGGGAGACGAACCGGGTACTCCCCAACGAGTAAGAGGGAGGCGAGACCCGATGAGCGAGATGCGCGTCGTGGGCGTCCGGGTGGAGCTGCCCCAGAACCAGCCGATCCTTCTTCTGCGCGAAACCGAGGGCGAGCGGTACCTGCCGATCTGGATCGGCTCCGTCGAGGCCACGGCGATCGCACTCGAACAACAGGGTGTCCGCCCCGCCCGTCCGCTGACGCACGACCTGCTGAAGGACGTCATCGGAGCACTGGGACGCAACCTCGAGCAGGTGCGGATCACCGACCTGCAGGAGGGCACGTTCTTCGCCGAGCTCGTGTTCGACGGCGACGTGCGGGTCTCCGCGCGACCCTCGGACTCGGTGGCGCTGGCGTTGCGCGTGGGCGTGCCGATCCACGCCGAGGAGTCCGTGCTGGCCGAGGCCGGCCTCATCATCCCGGACGAGCAGGAGGACGAGGTGGAGAAGTTCCGCGAGTTCCTCGACTCGGTCTCGCCGGAGGACTTCCGCGGAGCGGATACATAGGCACTGTCGCGGAGCGGATACACAGGCACTGTCGCGGAGCGGACACGTAGGCCCAGCGGGGGCGCTGACACCTGATTTGCAGCGTGTCGCTGTCCGTCTCGTTTGGAACCGGCGTAGCCCGCAGGGGTTTCGCTCATTTGGGCTACGTTCCGCGCTCTTTGGCCGCTAAACGATCACTAAACGTCACATGAACGTCCCAGTTCGGGTGACGCTATGACTCTCCACCTGAGGTTGAGGGTCGACACTCCCCGCGCGTCGCGTTGACCTGCCCTCTGACCGGTCTTACCGTCGAACTCGAGTGGACGTCACCGGTTCGTGCGAGCTGACGTGGTGGCTTGACGGCTTCGACTTTCGTGGCCGTGGCGAGGGGAGGCAGGCGTGGCCGAGGAAGCGCCCGTGAGGGCCGAATCCGGGCAGCAGGGTGAGCTGTTCCCGGACTCCTCGCTGCCGGACGAGCTCGTCGGCTACCGGGGTCCCGCGGCGTGTCAGATCGCGGGCATCACGTACCGGCAGCTCGACTACTGGGCCAGGACCGGACTCGTCGCCCCGACGATACGGATGGCTCACGGCTCCGGGAGCCAACGGTTGTACTCCTTCAAGGACATCCTGGTCCTGAAGGTCGTGAAGAGACTGCTGGACACCGGCGTCTCGCTGCAGAACATCAGGGTCGCCGTGGACCACCTGCGCCGCCGCGGCGTGCAGGACCTGGCGAAGATCACCCTCTTCTCCGACGGCACGACCGTCTACGAGTGCACCTCGCCGGAAGAGGTCGTCGACCTGCTGCAGGGCGGTCAGGGTGTGTTCGGCATCGCGGTCAGCGGTGCGATGCGGGAGATCTCCGGAACCATCCACGAGTTCCCGGCCGAACGTGCGGACGGCATGGAGATCGCTCCCATGACCGAGGACGAGCTGACCCGTCGCCGGCGGGAGCGCGCTACCGGTTGAGACGTTCGTCGCCTCCCTGGCGACTAGTCGGGCTGCCTGCGGGTATTCTTCGCGGGTAGTCGCTGAACTCAGGCGGGAGAGACCGGGTTTCGAGCCCGGCGCCGAAGGAGCAAATCCCTCCCCGGGAACCTCTCAGGCATCCAGGACCGCGTGAGCGAGACGCCTCTGGAAAGTGGACCCTTCGGGGTCCCGCCGACGGTGAAAGCCCGCTGCTGTGTGGTGGGTGAACCTCTCAGGCGCCCCTCGGGGTACGGACAGAGCGGGGAGGGCACAGGACACGTGTGCCCGCAGCCACCCCGGAGGCGTTTGATGACGCAGGACCGCATTCCGCTCGCCGCTCTCGAGCACGGCACCCCGTTCGCCGACCGCCACGTCGGTCCGCGCCCCGCCGAACTCGCGCGCATCCTCGACGTCATCGGCGTCGGATCGCTGGAGGAGCTGGCCCAGCACGCGGTGCCCTCGTCGATCCACGAGCGCGACCTCGTGCTGGATCTACCGGCCCCGGCCACCGAGACCGAGGCGCTCGCCGAACTGCGTGAGCTCGCGGCGCGGAACCGCCCGATGACGCAGATGATCGGCCTCGGCTACTACGACACCGTCACGCCGGGCGTGATCCTGCGCAACGTGCTGGAGTCGCCCGCCTGGTACACCGCGTACACGCCGTACCAGCCGGAGATCTCGCAGGGCCGTCTGGAAGCCCTGCTGAACTTCCAGACCATGGTCGGCGACCTGACCGGGCTGCCGGTCGCGAACGCGTCCATGCTGGACGAGTCGACCGCCGCCGCCGAGGCGATGACGCTGGTGCGCCGCGCGGGTCGCTCGAAGTCGAACAAGTTCGTCATCGACGCGGACACGCTGCCGCAGACGCTGGCCGTCATCGAGACGCGCGCAGAGCCGCTGGGCATCGAGATCGTCGTCGCCGACCTGTCGCAGGGCATCGAGGGCCTCGGCCTGGGCGGCGACTTCTTCGGCGTGCTGCTGTCCTACCCCGGTGCGTCGGGTGTCGTGCGCGACCAGGCCGGGTTGATCGAGGAGATCCACGCCGCCGGTGCGCAGGCCGTCGTCGCCGCCGACCTGCTCGCGCTGACGCTGCTGCGCGCGCCGGGCGAGATCGGCGCGGACGTCGTCATCGGCACCACGCAGCGCTTCGGCGTGCCGATCGGGTTCGGTGGCCCGCACGCCGGTTACATGGCCGTCCGGTCCGGGTTGGAGCGTCAGCTGCCCGGCCGTCTCGTGGGTGTCTCCGTCGACGCCGACGGGTCGCTGGCCTACCGCCTGGCCCTGCAGACGCGCGAGCAGCACATCCGCCGCGAGAAGGCCACGTCGAACATCTGCACCGCGCAGGTGCTGCTGGCCGTGATCGCCTCCATGTACGCCGTCTACCACGGTCCCGAGGGCCTGCGCGCCATCGCGACCCGCGTGCACCGCCTGGCCACCGTGCTCGCCACGGGCCTGTGCGAGGCCGGTCTGGATGTCGTGCACGGCGAGTTCTTCGACACCGTCGAGGTGCGTGTTCCCGGTGAGGCCGCCGCGGTCGTCGAGAAGGCCCGCGCCGCCGGCATCAACCTCCGCAAGGTCGACGAGGACGTCGTCGCCATCGCGTGCGACGAGAAGACGACGCGGGCCCACCTCCTCGCGGTGTGGGAGGCCTTCGGCGTCACCGGGTCCGATGTGGACGCGATCGACGCCGACACCGCGGACGGCATCCCGGCCGACCTGCGCCGCACGTCGGACTACCTGACCCACCCGGTCTTCCACGCGCACCGCTCCGAGACCGCGCTGCTGCGTTACCTGCGTGCGTTGTCGGACAAGGACGTCGCGCTCGACCGCAGCATGATCCCGCTCGGTTCCTGCACGATGAAGCTGAACGCGACCGCGGAGATGGAGTCCATCACCTGGCCGGAGTTCTCGACGCTGCACCCGTTCGCGCCCGTCGAGGACGCCGCCGGGCTCCTGCAGATCGTCTCCGATCTTGAGGCCTGGCTGGCCGAGGTCACCGGCTACGACGCGGTGTCGTTGCAGCCCAACGCCGGTTCGCAGGGCGAGTTCGCCGGCCTGCTGGCGATCCGCGCGTACCACCGCGCGAACGGCAACGCCGACCGCGACGTCTGCCTGATCCCGTCGTCCGCCCACGGCACCAACGCCGCGTCCGCCGTCATGGCCGGCATGCGCGTCGTCGTCGTGAAGTGCGACGACAAGGGCAACATCGACATGGGCCACCTGCGTCAGACGGTCGCGGAGCACGCTCAGGACCTGGCCGCGATCATGATCACCTACCCGTCGACCCACGGCGTGTACGAGGACACCGTCCGCGAGGTCTGCGGCCTGGTCCACGACGCGGGCGGCCAGGTGTACGTCGACGGCGCGAACCTCAACGCGTTGATCGGCCTGGCCCGCTACGGCAAGTTCGGCTCGGACGTCTCGCACCTGAACCTGCACAAGACGTTCTGCATCCCGCACGGCGGCGGTGGCCCCGGCGTCGGCCCGATCGGTGTCCGCTCGCACCTCGCGCCGTTCCTGCCGAACCACCCGCTGCAGCCCACCGCGGGCCCCGCGACCGGTGTCGGGCCCATCAGTGCCGCCCCGTGGGGTTCCGCGTCGATCCTGCCGATCTCGTGGGCCTACGTGCGCATGATGGGCGGCGACGGCCTGCGCCGCGCGACCCTGACGGCCGTGGCCGCCGCGAACTACGTGGCCCGGCGGCTGGACGAGCACTACCCGGTCCTCTACACCGGTGAGGGCGGCTTCGTGGCCCACGAGTGCATCCTCGACCTGCGGCCTTTGACGAAGGCCACCGGCGTGACGGTGGACGACGTCGCCAAGCGTCTCGCCGACTACGGCCTGCACGCCCCCACGATGTCGTTCCCGGTCGCCGGCACGCTGATGGTCGAGCCGACCGAGTCCGAGGACCTCGCCGAGATCGACAGGTTCATCGACGCCATGATCGCCATCAAGCGCGAGATCGACCGCGTGGGCGCGGGCGAGTGGCCCGTCGAGGACAACCCGCTGCGCAACGCCCCGCACACCGCGGCCTGCGTGACGGTCGGCGAGTGGAACCACCCGTACACCCGCGAGGAGGCCGTGTACCCGGCCGGTACCGGTGCTCCGAAGATCTGGCCGCCCGTCCGCCGCATCGACGGCGCGAAGGGCGACCGGAACCTGGTCTGCTCCTGCCCGCCGCTTTCCGCGTACGGCAGCTGACCTCTCGTAGGAAGGAAACGGGCGCACTCGGGGGTGCGCCCGTTTCTGCTGTCCTGGTGCGCTAGACCCCTGCGGGGCAGGCGGGGTCGCCGCAGTCCTCGTCCTCGCTGAGACCCGGCTTGTTCAGGTCGTGCTCGAACGCGAAGTGGAAGCACTCGTAGTGCATCCGTTCGAACAGCTCGAAGTCGTCCTGGCTCAGCTCGACGGTCTCACCGCATCGCTGGCACGTCTGTTCCTCTGACACCGGCGAATCGTCTCACCCGCGCCGTGCGAACAGGACAGCCCCGTCCGTGCCGAGCAGCCACTGCGCCTCGACGTCGAATCCGGCCTCTGTCAGCCATTCCGCGACCCGCTCCGGCCGTCGCAGGTGGACGTTCACCCGCATCGGATGCCCGCCGTAGCCCCGCGTCTTCCGGTTCGTCCGGTCGCCGACGTGGAAACCGAGCTGCAGCAAGCCGTTCGGGCGCAACGCGTCGTGGAAGTGCTTGAAGACCGTGGGCACCTCGTCGTCCGGCACGTGGATCAACGACCACCACGCGAGGATCCCGGCCACGGAGACGCCGAGCGGTTCGGTCATCGATCCCACCTCGAACCGCAGCCCCGGATGGGTGCGCCGGGCCAGTTCGATCATCCCGGGCGACAGGTCCACGCCGAACACGTCCGCGCCGAGCGCGTGCAGGTGCGCGGTGACGACGCCGGGACCGCAGCCGACGTCCGCGACCGGCCCGTCGGCCTGCTCGGCGAACAGTCGCAGCGCCGCGCGCAGGTGCGGCAGGTCAGCGAGAAGTCCGCTGGTGTACTCGGCATAGCTGACCGCGACCGTGTCGTAGGAATCGCGGGTGTCGGTGAGCCAGTCACTCACTGAACGGCTCCGGCCGGTGCCGTCCGAACAGCGCCAGCGCGGCGATCCAGGTGTCCGGGTTCCCGTCCCAGTCCAGCGCCTTGATCTGGTCCGCCGACCGTCGTCCGCCGATCGCCCGCATCAGCTCGAACGACGTCGTCCGCAACGTTCCGGCGGGCTCACCGTGCCCCAGCACCCGATCTCCGTGCTCCAGCGTGATGCGCAGCGCCGGCACGTCGTTGTCCCGCATGCGCTGATCGAGCTGCTGCAGCGGTTTGGTGAGCGCCGCCCGCACGTCGACGCTGTCCCGTTCGCCGGGAACTCCCAGTGCCGCGCGGAGATCGTGCTCGTGCGCGATCACCTCGGCGATCAGCACGGAGCCCATGGGAGTGTCGAACAACGGCTCGGCGCGCTCACGGTTCGCGTCCCACTCCGCGAAGGCGTCCTCGAGGGAGTTGTCGCGGCGGTCGCGCACCTGCCGTTCGCCCCACTCACCGGACTCGACACCGTCGAACCGGCGGTCCACGAAGTCGCGCAGACCGCCGGCGAGGTGTGCCACCACGTCCTTGACCGACCAGCCGGGCGTCGCCGCCACGGGCGTCTGCGGATCACGGCCCTCGACCAGCGAAGTGATCCGTTGCTTGGCCGCGTCGTAGATGGGGGCGTTGGTCATCGTCAGACCTCGTACTCCAGGGTGTAGGTGCCGCTGCCATCCTCCGCCCACTCGATCGTCGCCGCACCTTTCGCGCTCAGGAACTCGCCGGTGCCGTCCACGATCTCGATCACGGCCTCGACGGACGACCGGTAGGCGCCGACGTGCCGCAGCACCAGCGTGCCCTGGTCGCAGGTGATCTCCTCCAGCGCGGTCGTCCAGGCCACGTCGTCGCCGTAGTACATGAGGTAGCGGCAGCTGCCGATCCCGGTGATGTCACCCGTGTAGGAGAACTGGACGTGCGCCTCGGTCAGCTTGCGTCCCTCGACCTCCTTGTAGGACCGGCCGTCCCAGGTGTTCTCGTCCCAGCTCTTCACTTCGATGGTTCCGGTTGCCTTCATGTGGACCACTCTGCTGGCAATTCCTGACAGTTCGTGTCAGGTTTGGTCCGTGAAATCCAGCAGGCTCATCCAGGTCCTCCTGCTCCTCCAGTCGAGGGGCCGGATGACGGCGGACGAGCTGGCCGCCGAACTGGAGGTCTCGCCGCGCACGATCTACCGCGACATCGAGTCGCTGGGAGCCGCCGGCATCCCCGTCTACGCCGACCGCGGCCCCACCGGCGGTTACCAGCTCGTCGACGGCTACCGCACCCGCCTGACCGGTCTGACGGGCGCGGAGGCCCAGTCGCTGTTCCTGGCCGGGCTTCCCGGCCCCGCCGAGGAGCTGGGGCTGAAGGAGTTCGCCGCCGCGGCCCAGCTCAAGCTGCTCGCCGCGTTGCCGACCGAGCTGCGGACGCGGGCCGAGCAGATCCGGCAGCGGTTCCACCTCGACACCCCGACGTGGTTCCGCGGCGACGAACCCACGTCGTTTCTCGCGACGATCGCCGACGCCGTCTGGGAGCAGCGCCGGGTGCGGATGACCTACCGGCGCTGGGGCAACCAGACCGTGGAACGCGAGGTCGACCCGTACGGGCTCGTGGTGAAGGCCGGTACCTGGTACTTCGTCGGCAGCGGCCGCACCTACCGCGTTTCCCGCGTGCTCGCGCTGGACGTTCTGCCCGAGACGTTCGAACGGCCTGGCGACTTCGACCTCGCGCGCTACTGGGCGGAGTGGTCCGAGCAGTTCGAGGCCCGCATGTACGGCGAGCGCATCACGGTCCGCATGACGCGAGCCGGTCTCGACAAGTCCCAGTACCTGCTCAGCGGGTACCAGGCGCGGGTGATCCGCGACGCCGCGCCGCAGCCGGGGGAGGAGTTCGGTTTCCCGACCGAGTCGACCCGCCACGCCGTCGCTGACCTGCTCAAATTCGGTGCGGACGTCGAGGTGGTCGCGCCGGTCGAGTTGAGACGCGAACTCATCGAGACGGTGAAGGCGATGCAGGACGTCTACAACGATGCGAAGCTACGCGCATGGTTCCGCTGATCTCGTTGAACAACGGAGTACGGATCCCCCAACTCGGCTTCGGCGTCTACCAGGTGCCGGAGGACCAGGTGGCCGGTGCGGTCACGACGGCGATCGAAGCCGGCTACCGGAGCATCGACACGGCGGCCGCCTACTACAACGAGTCCGGTGTCGGCGACGCCATCGCGGGTGTCCCCGGCCTGTTCGTCACGACCAAGCTGTGGAACTCCGACCAGGGCTACGACTCGACGCTGCGCGCGTTCGACGAGAGCATGCGACGGCTGCGCCGCGACGTGCTCGACCTGTACCTCATCCACTGGCCCACTCCCACGCGCGACCTGTACGCGGAGACCTGGCGCGCGCTGGAACAGCTCTACGCCGACGGCCGCGTCCGGGCGATCGGCGTGTCCAACTTCCACCGGCGTCACCTGCAGCGCCTGCTCGACGAGTTCCCGACGGTCCCCGCGGTGAACCAGATCGAGCTGCATCCGTTGCTGCAGCAGGAAGATCTGCGCAAGGTCCACAGTGCACACCGCATCGTGACCGAGGCGTGGTCGCCACTGGCCCAGGGCACTCTGCTGGGGCGCGTGGAGATCACCGGGCTGGCCGAGAAGTACGGCAAGACCCCGGCCCAGATCGTGCTGCGCTGGCACGTTCAGCTCGGCAACGTCGTGATCCCGAAGTCCGTCACGCCGTACCGGATCAAGGAGAACATCGACATCTTCGACTTCGAGCTCGCCCAGGACGACATGACGGTGATCGCCGAGCTCGACAACGGCACCCGCACCGGCCCGGACCCCGACCGCTTCAACGCCGCCTGAGTCCTTCGACGAGGTCCGCCGCCCTGGCCGCGCCACCGGCCGTTGTGATCTGCTGTCCCAGCTCCTGGGCACGTTGCCGGTGGCTCGGCCGGGCGAGTACCTGATCCACGGCTTCCCTGAGCTTGGCCGGCTTCCTCCGGACGACGCCGGCACCTGCCAGTTCGACGCGGCGCGCCACCTGCGCCTTGTCCAGCTCCCCGGGCACGACCACCATCGGCACACCCGCTTCGAGCGCCGCCAGCACCCCGCCCCACCCGCCGTTGGTGATCATCACGTCCACCCGCGGCAGCAGCAGGTCGTGCGGGATGAACTCGGCCGCGCGCACGTTGTCCGGCAACACTCCCAAGGTTGCCGTCGGCGCGCCTCCGGTCGTGGCGACGATCAGGACGTCGTCGCTGCTCGCGAACTGCTCGATCGCGGGCTTCAGCAGGTCGTCCGCGCCGGTCTCCAGCGTCCCCTGGGTCACGTGCACGACGGTCCGTCCGTCGAGATCTCCCCACCACGACGGCAGAACGGTCGGCTTGGCCGGACTGATCAACCGCCCGACGAACTCGACCTGCCGCGGCACCCGAACGGTCTCCAGGTTCCGCACCCCTTGCGCCAGCACGAGTTCCGGTGAGTAGAAGGCCTCCAGCGCGCCGGACCTGGGCTCGAGCCCGGCTTCCGCGCGCATCCGGTTGAACATCCCGTCCACGATCAGCCGCGACACCACCCGTGCGATCGGGCGGCTGACGACCAGCGGCGTCACCGCGACCGTCACCCACGGCATCTGCCGGAGCTCAGCCGCCATCGCGGCCCCGAACGCCAGATGATCGGTCACCACCAGGTCGAACTCGGCGTCGATGACGTCACGTGCCTGCGCGGCCCCGGTGCCGACCAGCACGTCCCGGACGTTGGCGAAGTTCGCCCGCATGCCCTTGCCGTCGCCGATGCTCGGAAACGTCTGCGCGAGGTCGGCGTCGTCGAAGTCCGGCGCGTGCTTCCACGGCAACCATTCGGTGCCCTCGAACTTGCCCCGGTACTTCGCCCCCGTGTGCACCACGACGTCGTGACCGCGCCTGACCAGCTCGTTCGAGACCGCGGCGAGCGCGCCGACGTGGCCGGCGAACGGCATGCACGAGACCAGGATCCTCGGTTCCCCCATGCCAGGTCGAACGATCGCGTCCAGGCGGGGGTTCCCGTCAGGCCTTCGTCGACAGCGCCTGCCCCAGCGCCGCCTCGAGCCCGTCCACGTTCTCCACCACCGACACCGACCCACCGGTGGTCTGCGCGATGTCGGTCAGCGCCGCCTTGTCCACGTCCCCGCCGATCGCGATGAAACTGATCGCCAGGTCCGTCCCGTGCAGCTGGGACTTCAGCGCCGCCAGGTCGATCCCGCCGTCCGACGACCCGTCGGTGATCACCACGACCCGGTTCACCCGCCCCGCGACGAACCCGTCGTGCGCCGTCTCGTAGCAGGCCGCGAGGGCGCTGTAGAGCTGTGAGCCCTCGGCGGTCTTGAGGTTGTCGACGGCCTTGCGCAACGCGTCGCGCTTCTCCGTCACCGGCGCGGTTCCGGCCAGCTGCTTGTAGGGCTTCGTGCCGTCGAGGTCGCGCGCGAACTCCCACAGTCCGAACGACCCCGACACCGATCTGTCGATCTGGCCGCGCAGTGCGGCCTTCACCTTGTCCAGCCGGGGTTTCATCGACGTGGAGACGTCCGCGAGCACCGTGACGACCTGTCCACCGCGGTCAGCGGACGCCCAGGCCGAGGAGATCTGCTGCGTGGTCGTCGCGTCGGCGGCCACCAGGTTCTCCGTGACAGGGGCCCAGGAAATGCCGGGCGACGGCGACGGACGGTCCTGAGTGGACTCGACGCGCAGGCCGCCGCGCGCCAGGATGGCCTGCTGCGCGGGTTCGGTCATGAACTCGCGGAACGCCTGTGCCGCACGCTGTTCGGTCTCGCCGACCTCGGCGCCGCCCAGCGCCACGTACGGGAAGTCCGCGACCGGGGCCGGTCCGGCGGGCAGCACGCCGACGAGCGGCTTCGAGGGTGCTTCCTTGCCCGTGTTGTGCTTGAACAGGTCCACTTCGGACACCGGCGTGACGGAGAAGCCCGCCGCGTTGACCGTCGCGCTGTCACCCAAGCGCCTCAACGCGTCGCGCGTCGTCGGCGGAACCTCCGGCGGCACCGTGGCCGCGAGCTTCGTCAGCGCCGCCTTCGCGGCGTCCGACCCGAGCGTCTCCGGCGTCACGGGACCCTTGCCACCGGCCAGCGCCGACTGGATCGCCAGCGCGGACGCCGTGTTCGCGGCCGGGTCGGGCATCGCGACGCTGAACCGTCCCCAGGACTGGCCGAACTTGCTCCAGTCGGTCACCTCGGGCATGTCCGTCCAGCGGAAGTTCTTCAACACGGGCGCGGCAGCCTCGGGGGCCGCCAGCAGCACCGGAGAGGTACCAACGGACTTGGGTGCCGCACCGACGAGTTTGGCGTTCAACGCCGTCAGCCGGTTCGCCCACAACGTCGAGTCAGGCAGCCACGCGTGTGGACGCTTGCCGAGCTTGTTCTCGTCCCAGTTCGTGGTCAGGCCGTCCAACACCGCTGAGGAGTCCGCTGAGGTCACTTCGATCGCGATGCAGTGGTCGTACACCACGGGCCGTGTCTTGCTGTACGCGCGTGCGACCTCCGCGACGGATTCCGCCACGCTCGGTGTCGCGGCGACGCGCAGCACTGAGTCGCCCTCGCTGCAGTTCTGGGCGAGAGCTTGGGAACGCCTGTCGAGCACCCCACCGGCCCACGACAAGACGAGCCAGCCGAGGCCGATCAGCACCACGAACACGACGATGAGCACGGGCCACTTGGCGATCCCACGCTTCACCTTCGCCCGTAGGGCGCGGTGTCGAGACATCGATCCCTCACAACTACTCTGCGGCCCCCGACGACCGTCAGTCACGCTAACAGGTGAACTCTGTCAGCGAAGTGAAGTCACTGTAAGTATCGACTGGCATACGAAAACGAGCCGTTCTCGCAACGGCCGCGCCCGCTCGGCGAACTCGGCCTGCCTGCGCGCGTACTCCGAACGGCCCTCCGGAGACTCGATCCGCACCGGCTCGTAACCGAGTTTCGCCAGGTCGTAGGGCGATGCCTGCATGTCGAGCTCGCGCACGTCAGCGGCCAGCTCGAAGCAGTCGGCGACCAGGTCCGACGGCGTCGCGGGCTCCAGCTTGTACGCCCATTTGAACAGATCCATGTTCGCGTGCAAGCACCCCGGCTGCTCGTTCGCGACCTGGTCCTCACGCGTGGGCTGCAGGGCGTTGCGCGGCCGCGCCGGCTGGGTGAAGAACCGGAAGGCGTCGAAGTGCCCGCACTGGATCCGGCCGGCCTCCACGACCTGGTCCGTCCCGTCGCTGCCGAGCCGCAGCGGCCACGCGTTGTGCCGGACCTCCTCGGGCTGCTGCCGGTAGACCATCGCCCATTCGTGGAGCCCGAAGCACCCCAGCCGCGGTGGCCTGCTCAGTGTGGCCGTGAGCAGCGCCTGGACGAACTCGAGCGTCTTCTCCCGCTGCTTCAGGAAGCTGTCGACGTCGAGCGTCACGCCGTCAGGAGTGGCCTTGTAGTGCGGAAACTCCAGATACTCGGCCGCGTCCTCCAGGACGATGCCCGGACCCGGATGCCACCGTTCGAGCCGCACGGGCCGATGGCTGTAGTACGTGAAGAGGAAGTCCATGACGGGGTGCTTCTCTTTGCGAAGCTTCCGCTCCTGGTGCGGCCCGGTGAACCGGCGCATCCGAGCGACGTGCTCGTCGCGCAATTGGTGCCATTCGGCTCGGGTCAGGACCTCCACGGGCGATTACCGTACGCGCATGGTGAAGAGCAATGCCTCCACGGTCGCCCAGTACCTCGCCGAACTGCCTGATCAGCGACGTGCCGAGGTCGAGGCTGTGCGCGACGTCATCCTCGCCAACCTCCCCGACGGCTACGCCGAGGCCATGGACTGGGGCCTGATCACCTACGGGGTGCCGCTGGAGGTGAGCGGCCCGACCTACAACAAGAAGCCGCTCCTCTACGTCGCCCTCTCCGCCCAGAAGAACTACTACTCCGTCTACCTGACCACGGTGATGGAGGAGTTCGAGGAGTCGTTCCGCGCCAGGTGGGCGGCCACCGGCAAGAAGCTCGACATGGGCAAGGCCTGCGTGCGCTTCAAGCGGGCCTCCGACCTGGCCCTGGACATCATCGGCGACGAGGTGGCCCGCCTGTCCGTGCCCGAGTTCCTCGACTGGCACGCCGAGAGCCGCGCTAAAGCGGCGGCACGAGCCCGTTGAACGTCCGCGCGCCGTTGCAGTGCGGGCACTCGCGCCCGTTGTCGACCGTCCGCGGCGCGCCCCCGATGATCGCGAGCGTGGGCGCGGCGATGTAACTGGCACCCCCGCACAGGTGACAGACCGTGCGCGGTTCGGGCGTGACGGCGAAGAGGTCGTCGACGTCTTCCTCGTCCTCGAAGTCGTCGTCCTCGGCGAACTCGTCCTCGTCGTCCTCACTCATGGCGATCAACCTACTCGGTGCCGAGTCCACCGCGGGTCCAGCACGCCGAGCACCTCGTGCCGCCGGAACGTCACCTCGTTGAAGCCGACGCGCAAGAGAGAGCGACTCATCCGTTGCCTCCTCGCCGCAGCTCCCACACGACATCCACCCCGACCCGGCTCCCGATCGGGCTCTCGCGCGGCGGTGTGCGGCGGTCGATCTCGGTGAACCCGAGGCGCCGCGGCACACCGCTGCTCGCGACGTTGGCCTCGTCGTGCCAGATCTGGACCCTGCGCACGCCGTCCAGCGCGAAGGCGAACTCGACGAGTTCCGCGCTGGCGGCGGTGGCGATGCCCTGACGGACGTGCGCGTGGTGAACCCAGTACCCGATTTCCACGAGATCTTCGTCTTGGCCGCGGTCCGCCACCGCCATTCCGACGATCGCGCCGTCGACGGTGATGGCGTGGGGGAACAGCGTTCCGTCGTCCCAGCCCTCCGCGGCTCTGCGGATGTACGCGGCAGCGGCTTCCACGTCGTAGCCGTTAACCAGCCAAGGACTCCACGGCCGCAGATGATCGAACGACTCCGTGACGGCCCGGTACAACTCCTCGGCGTCCGTGTCAGTCAGTCTCCGCAGCTTCATACTTCACCTTGTACCGCAGGTGCGTGACCGATGCGCTCTCGATTACCGAGAGCGGACCCTCCAACTCGTAGCCCATGCCGGGCGCGAAGAACGGCGTGCCTCCGCCGAGGATCACCGGCACCAGGTCGAGGAAGATCTCGTCCACCAGCCCGGCGTCGAGCGCCTGCCGGGCGATTTCGCCGGAGTTCAGGCCGACACCCTTGTCGCCCGCGTGCTTCTGAGCCACCGCAACGGCTTCCTCGATGCTGCCGTTGATGAACGTGAAGTGCTCGTTGTCCTCCAACGGCCGATGGGTGAGCACGACGGTGTGCGCGCCCAGCGGGTGCTGACCGTTCCAGCCGTTGGTGAAGTCATAGAGCTTGCGTCCCACTACCAGTGCGCCGGTCGTTTGGATCAGGCCGCCGAAGTAGGCGGCGCTGGCCGGTGTCAGGTGGAAGGTCATGGTGCCCGTCGGCACCGTGAACGCGACGTCGCCCGCCTCGTACCAGGCGAACAGCTTGTCGAAACCGGAGAAGTCCGGGCCGGAGACGTAGCCGTCGATCGAGGTGCTGGCGCCCGTGTAGACCTTGCCCATTTCGTGTGCCTCCCTGTGTGTGTCCGTCACCCATAGGTCGAACACGCGACAAGGAATTCGACGGACCCCGGAAGTCGCATACCGGTCCGCGTGGTCAGCCGATGGGTTCGGGCAGACGGGTCACCTGGTGGTCGCAGTCGATGATGTCGCCGGTCGCGGGGTCCCGCAGCTCAACGCGCCACTTCGAGGCGAACTGGTCCACGCAGTGGCGCATCGGGATGGTGCCGGACAGCGTGCCGCGCTGGATCTCCACGCCGTCCGCCCACGCGGTCAGTTCCAGCGAGCACGTCTGGATCTGCATTCTTGCTCCACGCGACACCGTGCACCTCCAACGCACGGTCCGTGTGGTCGCACGCGACGGTCAGCAGCACGTCGTCTTCGGTGACGACCAACGCCCACTCGGCCTCACCGGAGGTTCGCGCATGCTGCGTGGAGACGGACGAAGTCTGCCCGTGCCAGCGAACCGGAGGTTGTGATGCGCGAGGAACACGAATTCTTCCCGGTCGCCGAACGAGCCTGGCGCCCGGCCGATCCGGGCGTCACCGAGCGCGTCCTCAGCCGCGACCCGGACACGTCGACCCTGACCCGGATCGCGCGCTGGGAACCGGGCCTCGAAACGGCCGGCGTGCTCCGCCACGACTACCACGAGGAGGTCTACCTGCTGGAAGGCGATCTGACCGACCTGACCCTCGGCAAGACCTTCCACGCGGGCCACTTCGCGAGCCGCCGCCCCGGCATGCCGCACGGCCCGTACCGGACCGACTCCGGCTGCGTCATGATCGAGATTCGTACCGCACCTGATAACGAAGGTGCGTGACCCCAACGCCCGCCACCACCGACAACGGCCCCTCCAGCACGTATCCCTTGCCGGGCGCGAAGAACGGCGTGCCGCCGCCCAGCAGCACGGGCACGAGGTCGAGGCAGATCTCCTCCAGCAGCCCGGCGTCGAGCGCCTGCCGGGCCATCTGCCCGCTGTTGACCACGACGTCCCGGTCGCCCGCGTGCGAGCGCGCGATCTCGACTGCCCGCTCGATGCCTTCGGTGCAGAAGGTGAAGTGCTCGTTGTCCTCCAGCGGCCGGTGCGTCAACACGACCGTGTGCGAACCGACCGGCGACGTCCCACCCCACCCGCCGGTGTGGTCGTAGAGGGTGCGCCCCACGACTCCGGCGCCGGTGTTCGCCAGCAGGGCGCCGTAGTAGTCGGCGCTGGCCTGGGACGTTTTCATCCCCGCCACCTCGACGTCGCCGGAGCTGAACCACTTGAACAGGTGCTCGAACCCGGAGAAGTCCGGGCCTGAGACGTACCCGTCGATCGAAGTGCTGGCCCCCGTGTAGATCCTGCTCATCGCCGCCCCCGCCTTCCGTGTGGCTCACTCACCACCACGTCGAACACGGCCGGCGGGTTTCGACATGCGTTCGGCTCTCCTGTTCGCTGGTCCGCGCGCTGCCTCGTTACGCGAGGAAACGTAACGGCGTTTCAGGACACCTCGATCGGGTGAATCGTGTGGCCGATGCCGCTGTGAACGCCATATCCGCTGGTCAGAATACTCGGAACGCCGATGAGCCCGCGGAAGTTGTCCACAGGCTCACCGGCGTCAGACCTAGACCCAGCGCACGTGCGTGCCGTCGCGCACGGTGCCGACGTACTCCTCCAGCAAGTCCTCCAACGCCACGACACCGAGCACGGCGCCGTCACCGGACACCGCGCGCGCGAGGTGTGACTGCGCTCGACGCAGCGCGGCCAGGGCCTCGTCCAGGCGGGCGTCCGCCGGCACCTCCGGCAGGCCGCGGACCCGAGTGCGCGGGATCAGGGTTTCCGCGCCCTCCAGGTCCAGCACGTCCTTGACGTGCAGGTACCCGATCAGGCCCGCGTCCGACAGCACCGGGAAGCGCGAGAAGCCGGTCGTGGCGACGGCGGCCTCGATCTCGCCCACGGTCGGCGAGGCGGAGACGGTCGTCAGGCGGTCCAGTGGCACCAGGACGTCCGCCACCGTGCGTTCGGCGGACGACAGCGTCTGTGCCAGGCGGCGGTGTTCGGAGTCCTCCAGCAGGCCCTCGGAGCGCGACTGGCCGATCAGCAGGGCCAGTTCGTCCGGTGTGTAGGCCGACTCCAGCTCGTCGACGGGCTCCACGCCGAAGCGGCGCAACACCCACCGGCCGACCGTGGTGAACAGGGACAGGGCCGGGGCGATCATCCGCGAGAACGCGTAGTGCACCGGCACCAGCCACACGGCGGCCCGTTCGGGGCCGGCGATGGCGAGGTTCTTCGGCACCATCTCGCCGAGGATCGTGTGCAGCGCGACGACGATGACCAGGGCCACCGCGAACGCCACACCGTGCACCACGGCCAGAGGCAGGCCAACGGCGCCGAGGGGCCCCTCCAACACCGAAGCCAACGCGGGCTCGGCGATCGCACCCAGGCCCAACGAGCACAAAGTGATGCCCAGCTGCGCGCCCGCGATCAGCAACGGCAGCTGCTGCGACGCCTTGATCGCGGTACGGGCCCGCGCGGAGCCCTTGTCCGCCAACGCTTCCAACCGGTCGCGGCGCGCGGTGATGACCGCGAACTCGGCACCGACGAAGAAGGCGTTGCCCGCCAGCAACAACACGATCACCAGGAAGTTCACGTCGACACCACCCGCAGCTCGGCCACGCGGTGCTTGTCCATCCTCATGACGGTGACCCTCCAGCTGTCGACGCGGATCTCGTCGCCGACGTCGGGGATCCGTCCCAGCCGGGCCAGCACCAGGCCGGCCAACGTCTCGTAGTCACCGGTCGGCATGAGGAACCCGGTCGCCTCGGCCACCTCGTCGTCGCGCAGCAGACCCGACACGAGCCAGCTGTCCTTGCCCAGCGAACGCACCGGCGGCGCCTCGCCCCGGTCGTGCTCGTCGCGCACGTCGCCGACGATCTCCTCGACGACGTCCTCCAGCGTCACCAGACCCGCGGTGCCGCCGTACTCGTCGACGACCAGCGAAGCCTGCAGGCCCGAGGCGCGCAGCCGGTCCAGCAGGGCGTCGCCCTCCAGGGTCTCCGGCACCGAATAGACCGGACGCGTCAACGCCGACAGAGGAGTAGTACCGCGCAGTGCAGAGGGCACGGCGAATGCCTGCTTCACGTGCACCATGCCGCGGACCTCGTCCAACGAACCGTCGTGCACCGGGAACCGCGAGAAGCCGGTCTCGCGGGCCTTCAGCACGAGGTCCGCGACCGTCGCGTCGGCCCGCAGCGCCTCGACCCGCACGCGCGGCGTCATCAGCTCGCCCGCGGTCCGGTCACCGAAGCGCAGCGACCGGTCCAGCAGCACCGCGGTGCCCTGGTCCAGCGTGCCGTGCTCGGCGGAGGTCCGGACCAGCGCGCCGAGCTCCTCTGGCGACCGCGCGGACGCCAGCTCCTCGACCGGTTCCACGCCGAAGCGGCGGACCAGCCAGTTCGCCGAGTTGTTCATCCCGTTGATCAGCCACCGGAACACGGTGGAGAACGCCGCCTGGATCCCGACCACCAGCCGCGCGGTCTCCAGCGGCTTCGCGATTGCCAGGTTCTTGGGCACCAGCTCGCCGAACACCATGGACAACGCCGTGGCGATCGCCAGCGCCAGCGCCAGCGACAACCCGCCCGCCACGGCATGAGGCACGCCCACCGCCGTGAGGCCCGGTTCGATCAACGACGCGATCGCGGGTTCCGCGATGTAACCGGTGATCAGCGTGGTCAGCGTGATGGCGAGCTGTGCGCCGGAGAGCTGGAACGAGAGAGTGCGATGCGCACGGTCGATGGTGCGCGCCTTCGCATCGCCCACCTCGGCGAGGTGACGCTCGACAGTGCTTCGTTCCAGCGCGGTCAGCGAGAACTCCGCCGCCACCGCGATGAAGGTGCCCGCGGTCAGCGCCACGACGGCGACCAGACCGAGCACGCTCAGAAGGATTCCGGTCACCTAGGCGCTCCAGAGCGACAAGGGACCGGGTTGGTATGCCAGCCAGGGCCAGACCCCATGGGGACGGCTCAACTCCTCATGACTAAGTACGTGAACAGCCAGACGAGTCTAATTGTGAGCAGTCGACGCCCTGAGCACCACCTCGCCCGCCACCCGGACGGTGCGGGCCTCGTCACCACCCGTGTCCAGCACCAGACCAGCGGCGATCTCGCCCATCTCCTCCAGCGGCAGCCGCACGGTCGACAGCGCCGGAACCGTGTCGCGCAGCGTCGGGATGTCGTCGAAACCGGCGATCGACATGTCCTCCGGCACCCGCACGCCACGCTCGCGCAGGGCGGCCATCGCGCCCATCGCCATCACGTCGGTCACGGCGAACACGCAGGTAGCGCGCGTTTTCGTGGCCAGCAGCTCCATCGCGGCCGCATATCCGCCGTCACGCGTGAACGCGCCGTTGATGACCGCGGGCGGTGCGATGCCGGCGTCCGCGAGCCCTGCTTTGAACCCCGCGAGCCGGTCGCGCGCCACCACGAGTTCGGATGGTCCACCCAATACGGCGAACTTCTTGTGTCCGAGTTCGGTCAGCGCACGGGCGAGTGCGCGCCCACCTGCGCGGTTGCCCGGAACGACCGTGTCGGTGCCGAGCTTCGCCTGCGACACGCACGCGACACGCCCACCCTGCTCGGTGAACGCGTCGATCTCCGCGGCCAGCCGGGACTGCGACGCACGGTCGGTCGTCCGCGAACCGGCCAGCACGACCGCACGGGCTCGATGCGCACGCAGAGTAGAAAGCAGCTCCACCTCACGCTCGGGACGGCGATTGGTCGTGCCGAGCACGACGACGAG
Organism: Lentzea kentuckyensis; assembly: GCF_002150765.1. Lineage (GTDB taxonomy): Bacteria > Actinomycetota > Actinomycetes > Mycobacteriales > Pseudonocardiaceae > Lentzea > Lentzea kentuckyensis. Next base: position 14,202 of record NZ_MUYM01000098.1, on the reverse strand, counting down.
CCCCGCTTCCTCGGCCACCCGCGTCACCCCCGCCGCGATGCACGAGAAGTACGGGTCGGTGATGTCGTGCACCACCAGCCCGACCAACGAGCTCGAGTTGCGGGCCAGCGCCTGCGCCGAGGCGTTCGGCACGTAGCCGAGCTGCTCGGCGGTGCGCAGGACGCGGTCGCTCAGCTCCTCGCTCACCTGGCGCGTGCTGCCGTTGAGCACGCGAGAAGCGGTCGCCAACGACACACCCGCCTGCTTCGCCACCTCGGCGAGCGTCACCTGTCGGGCGGACACGACCACCTCCGTCGAACGTGCATGTGAGCGCTGAGACTAACTCGCGCGGAGGTTGACGGCCGTCAAGTGCCGCGATTAGCGTGGCGGGAAAGCGCTTTCCAGCGCTGCTACCAGGGAGGTGCGATGGCGGTTCGGACCATCGGGGTCGCGGTCAACGGCGTCACCGGGCGGATGGGATACCGCCAGCACTTGGTCCGGTCCCTTCTCCCGTTGCGCGACGAGGGCGTGCGGTTGCAGGACGGGACCGTGCTGAAGGTGGAACCGGTCCTCGTGGGCCGCAACGCCGACAAGCTCAAGGAGATCGCCGAGCGCCACGACCTCGCGCGCTGGACCACGGACCTCGACGCGGCGCTCGCGGACCCGTCGGTGGAGATCTACTTCGACTCGCAGGTGACGTCGAAGCACGTCGAATCGATCACCAAGGCGATCGACGCCGGCAAGCACATCTACACCGAGAAGCCGGTCAGCGAGACGGTCGAGGAAGCGCTGCAGCTCGCGCGCCTGGCCGACGCGAAAGGCGTGAAGCACGGTGTGGTGGCGGACAAGCTGTACCTGCCGGGCATCCGCAAGCTGAAGCGGCTGATCGACGGTGGCTTCTTCGGCCGCATCCTGAGCGTGCGCGGCGAGTTCGGCTACTGGGTCTTCGAGGGCGACTGGCAGCCCGCGCAGCGTCCGAGCTGGAACTACCGCGCGGAGGACGGCGGCGGCATCGTCTCGGACATGTTCTGCCACTGGAGCTACCTGCTGCACGACCTCTTCGGCCGGGTCGAGGCGGTGACGGCGCGCGCCGTCACGCACATTCCGACGCGCTGGGACGAGCAGGGCACCGAGTACGCCGCGACGGCCGACGACGCCGCGTACGGGATTTTCGAAATCGAGAACGGCGTGATCGCCCAGATCAACTCGTCCTGGTGCGTGCGGGTGCGCCGCGACGAGCTCGTCGAGTTCCAAGTGGACGGCACCGAGGGGAGTGCGGTCGCGGGACTGCGCGAGTGCTTCGTGCAGCCCCGCGCCGTCACGCCGAAGCCGGTCTGGAACCCGGATCTGCCGGTCACGCACCCGTTCCGCGAGCAGTGGCAGCAGGTGCCGGACAACGAGGACTTCGACAACGGCTTCAAGGTGCAGTGGGCGGAGTTCCTGCGGCACGTCTACCAGGGCACACCGTTCCCGCACGACTTCCGCGCGGGTGCACGCGGTGTCGCGCTGGCGGCTGCCGGTCTGCAGTCCTCTTCGGAGGGTCGCCGGGTGGAGATCCAGGATGTCTAGCCAAGATCAATACAATCGCGTCGTGTTCGCCGCGGCACACGTTGTGGCGAAGGATGAGCGCACAGTGGACTGGGACGCGACTTTGGCGTTCCGGCACCACCTCTGGTCGCACGGCCTGGGCGTCGCGGAGGCGATGGACACGGCTCAGCGCGGCATGGGCCTGGACTGGCCGACCGCGGCCGAGCTGATCCGCCGCAGCGCCGCCGAGAAGGCCGGGCGGATCTGCGCGGGCGTCGCGACCGATCACCTCGTCGGCGAGGTCGGCCTGGACGACGTGCTGAACGCGTACCTGGAGCAACTCGACATCGTGCAGGAGGCGGGCGCACAGCCCGTGCTGATGTGTTCACGCCAGCTCGCGGCGTGCGCGCGCGGACCCGAGGACTACGAAAAGGTCTACGGGACCTTGCTCGACCGCGTCAGCGAACCGGTGGTGTTGCACTGGCTCGGCACGGCGTTCGATCCGGCGCTGGCGGGGTACTGGGGCTCGGCCGAGGTCGCCCAGGCCACCGACAACTTCCTGGCGATCATCGCCGCGCGTCCGGACAAGGTCGACGGCGTGAAGGTCTCGTTGCTCGACGCCGACCACGAGATCGGGCTGCGACGCCGGCTTCCGGCCGGCGTGCGCTGCTACACCGGCGACGACTTCAACTACCCGGACCTGATCGCGGGCGATTCCCAGGGATACAGCGACGCGTTGTTGGGAATTTTCGATCCGATCGCACCGGTGGCTTCCAAGGCGTTGCAGAAGCTCGCACTTGGTGACACCGATGAGTTCCATCGGATCATGGCGCCCACGGTTCCGTTGTCGCGCCATCTGTTCAGCGCACCGACCTACTACTACAAGACCGGTGTGGTGTTCCTGGCGTGGCTTGCCGGGCATCAGGAACGATTCCTGCTGCTCGACGGCCTGGAAACCGCACGCAGTGTCGAGCATTTGGCCGAGGCCAAGCGACTGGCGGAGATCGCCGGCGTGATCGAGCCCGACTTCGCGGAACGGCGGTGGCAGCAGTGGCTCGCCTCTCGCTGAACCAGGCCACGATCAAGCGCGCGACCGTCGTCGAAGCCGTCGAGGGATGCGTCCGGCACGGCATCGAGTCGATCGGTCTGTGGCGCGAACCGGTCGCCGATCACGGCTTGGAACGCACCGCGAAACTCGTCGCGGACGCCGGACTGCGCGTGTCGTCGTTGTGCCGCGGAGGGTTCCTCACGGCCGTGGACAACCGTGCCGCGTTGGACGACAACCGCCGTGCGATCGAAGAAGCAGCAGCGTTGCGCACGGACACATTGGTCATGGTCGTCGGCGGTGTGGCGGGCGACAAAGACCTGATCGGCGCACGTCAGCGCGTTGCGGACGCCATCGCCGAGCTGTCGGTGTTCGCCGGGGAAGCGGGCGTGACGCTGGCGCTCGAACCGATGCATCCGGTGTTCTGCGCGGATCGCGGCGTGCTGTCGACGTTGGCACAGGCGCTGGACCTCGCGGAAAAGCACGAGTCGGTCGGTGTCGTCGTAGACGCGCTGCACGTCTGGTGGGACCCCGACCTCGACGCGCAGATCGTGCGCGCGGGGGAGCACATCGCGTCGTACCAGGTGTGCGACTGGCTCACGCCGGTGCCGGCGGACGTGCTGCTGGGACGCGGTTATCCGGGAGATGGAAACATCGATCTCGACCGGCTGACCAGGCACGTTGCCGCGACCGGATATTCGAGGGACATCGAAGTGGAGATCTTCAACGCCGACATCTGGGCGGCGGACTTCGACGAGGTGATCGGGGAGGTTTCACGCAGGTACCACTCCATTGTGGAACCGGCGCTCTAGATAACGCGGGGAAGCCGGTCGTCGACGGCGGCGACGACCGACCCCGGCGTTGGTATGTATATATCCGAAAACCAGTGCTCTTTGGTCCAGTTTTCAGATAAATCTCAGGAATCAGCCGCCGTTGACGAACCTGTAAACCTTTGCACGGTGTTTCGGCTTGGTCGTCGTGATCTTGATGACCGCGTCGAACATGGACCGGCCGAGCTCGGCGCGCGCCGCGACAGCCGGGTGCGTGGTGCTGAAGTCGGCGTCGTTCGTGGCCTTGTCGCCGTCGAACTGACCCGACGCGAACATCGAGTAGATCAGGATCGCGCGGTTGTCCTCGCTGAACATGATCCCGGCCTCGTTGCGGCCGTCCTCGAACCAGCCGGCCTTCGTGGCGACCCGCAGCCGCTCGTTGGTCGTCAGGTTGAGCCGCACGCCGTCGGTGAAGCTGGCCGTCGCGCGCAGGATGTTCAGCAGGTACGCGGTGGACGCGGGCGTGAGCAGCTGGCCGTCGACCAGCTTCTGCAGCAGCGTGTGCGTCTCACGCGCGGTCGTGGTGCCGAGGAAGAACCGGTTCGGGTTCGCGACCGGGACGACCTGCGTGTGCACGAAGCCCTTGTCCCGGAGGATCTGGTTGATCTCCAGCGCCGGCGCGACCAGGCCGCACAGACGGACCGCGGTGTTGTCCGAGACGGTGAGCAGGTTCGCCAGCGCGTGGCCGACCGTGATCTCGCTCGGGTACGCGCCGTCCAGGGCGAAGATGCCGTCGGTGTCCTGGATGACGATGGCGGCGGACACGGTGACCGTCTGGTCGAGCTTGATCAGCCCGCGGTCCACCTTGTCCAGCACGGCGACGGCCACGGCCACCTTGTTGACGCTGTAGGCCTCGACGACCTTGTCCGCGTTCTCGTCGACGGCGGACTTCGTCGTGCCGTCGAGGTCGGCGACCGTGATCAGCGACGACCAGCTGCCGCGCGCCTTGCGGGTCTGCCTGCGGTAAACCTGGGCCACGCGCTTGCGCGACCTCTCGGCGGAGGCCGGATAGCGTTCGATTTCGGCCTCCGCGTCTTCCTGTGCCTGTGCTGCACCGGTGGAGCCGAGCACGGCCGTCGCGGCCGCGACGGTTCCCAGCCCGAACACGGACCTGCGGTTCAAAGTCATACGGCACATCAAAACAGGCGGCACTGACAGATCCCTGACTAGGGTTCCGATCATGGAAAACGTCTTCGTGGTGACCGGTGCCTCCCGCGGAATCGGCGCGGCGACCGCCGCTTTGGCCGCCGACGCGGGCTATCGCGTGGTCAGGGCCTCGCGCTCGGCCGAAGAATCTGTCGGTGACCGCGGCTGGGACGCGAAATGTGACGTTTCCTCATGGGATTCCGTGCATGACCTCATGTCCCGTGTGGAGTCCCGTTGGGGTCGAATCGACGTGGTCTTCGCAAATGCGGGCGTCTCGGTCGACACCTCGTTCGTCTCTTCGGCCGGTGCCAAGCCTTCCGAATGGACGGACATGGTGGTCACGAACGTCTGCGGCCCGGCTTTCACGGCACGTGCCGCGATGCCCGCCCTGATGCGGTCCGGCGGGCATCTGGTGCTGACCGGGTCGGCTGCCGGGCGCGGGGTCCGGCCCGGCAACCTGTACTCGGCCACGAAGTGGGCGGTCACCGGGCTGGCACAGGCGATCCGGGCCGAAGCGGTGGGGACCGGCGTGCGGGTCACCGTCGTCCAACCCGGACTTGTCGACACAGACGCCATCCCGGCGTCCAGGGCCGCCGACCCCAAGCTCGCGCCGGAGGACGTCGGGCGGGCGGTGCTCTACGCGGTCTCGCAACCGTCCACGGTGGACGTCAACGAGATCCTGATCAGGCCCACCGGACAGGCCGCCCACCGCTGAGCTTCAGGTGCTGACCGCGGGCTTGGCGGGCAGGATGTTGTGCCACAGGTTGAACATGTTGCCGGGGTCGTACTCGGCCTTGATCGCGGCGAGCCGGTCGTAGTTCTGCCTGCCGTAGCCCGCGACGACGCGGTCCGCGCCCTCGTCGCCGATGAAGTTGAGGTAGACCGCGCCAGTGGTCCACGGCGCGAGCACGTCACGCAGGTGGTGCGCCCAGTCCCGCGCCTGCTGGTCGTCCGCGGGGTTCTCCCACAGTCCCAGCGGGTGCGCGATCCACGGGATGTCGCGGTTGGCCATCGGCCAGTCGTTCGCGTTGCGGGCGACCGCGCCACCCCACGGGATCATGCCCTGCTGGGAGGGCGACGGCGTGATCATCCGTGCGGAGGCGACGCAGAACTCGTGCACCGCCTCGTCCGGCAGCGACCGCAGGTACTCGGCGGACCAGTAGTTCCGGAAGCCGGGCGGATCGTCCAACATGGACTGGAGGTCGGCGTAGGGGATGTCGGTCAGCACCAGCGCTCGCGGTTCCAGTGCCGCGAGCGGGGCGATGAGGCTTTCCAGCTCCTCGGCCCTGCCCATGTAGGTCACGAGAACGCCGCAGCAGAGCTTGCCGACGAGTTCGGCGGGCACGAAGTCCTCCGGCGGCCCGGTCAGGAAGATGGCCCCACCGCCGGCCTCGTCCGGTGCGTCGTCCATGAAGTCCCGGTAGGCGCGAGTGGCGGTCTCGCCGTCCTCGGCGGGCCACAACATCAGCGCGAAGGAGAACTCCGGCAGCGGGTGCAGCCGGAACGTGAACGACGTGGCCACCCCGAAGTTGCCGCCACCGCCGTGCAACGCCCAGAACAGGTCGGGGTGCTCGGTCTCGCTCGCGGTCACCGTCCTGCCGTCGGCGAGCACCAGGTCGACGGCGAGCAGGTTGTCGCACGCCAGCCCGCACTTGCGCTCGATCCAGCCGGACCCGCCACCGAGGGTCAGCCCGCCGATGCCCGTGGTGGAGACCCTGCCGCCGGTCGTGGCGACGCCGAACGGCTCGGTGGCCCGGTCGAACGCACCCCAGTTCGCCCCGCCGCCCACCACGGCGCTGCGCGAGTCGGGCGAGATCGAGACACCGTTCATCCGGCGCAGGTCCAGCACCAGTCCGTCCTGCACGAGGCTCGCGCCCGCCACGCTGTGGCCACCGCTGCGCACCGCCACCGGCATCCCGGCCCGCTGGGCGAACGCGAGTGCTTCACGCACGTCAGCGGTGTTGTCGCACTGGGCGATCACTGCCGGTCTGGTCTCGATGGCGCTGTTGAACACCGCTCGCGCGTCCTCATAGGACTGGTCCTCTGTGGTGAGCAGGGTGCCGGAGAAGGCGGCGCGCAGGCTCGTCAGGTCGGTCATGGCAGAACCTCCTTGTGTGACTGGTGTCACACAGGTTGCGCCGCCTGTGGCCTGTCTGCTCGTTCAGTAAGAACTTCCTAATACCTCAGAGCACCGTTGCAGGAGTGCGCGTAGTTGCGTGCGCTCCTCCTCTGTGAACGCATCGGCCAGCTTCTGCTCCACGGCGACCGCGCCCTTGTCGGCCTTCTTGAACGTCGTGTAGCCGGCCTCGGTCAGCCGGTTCTCCAGGACGTTGCGCTGCCACTGGTGCGGTGTGCGCTCCACGAGCCCCATGGCGACCAGGTTCTGCAGGATCGTCGTCATCGTCTGCGGCGTGACCAGGCACAACCGTGCGAGTTCCGCCGCAGGTGCGCCGGGGTGGTCGCTGAGCGCGAGCAGTGCCGAGTATTGCGGCACGGTCAGTCCGGCCGGCCGCACCGCCGCCGCCTTCGCGGTCATCAGTTCCAGCTCGGCGCGCTTGATGTCTCCGCCGATCCGATCACCGCTCCGCATCCGTCCATCGTAGGAGTGTGATAAGAGTATTGATAGGTATCAGAACCCTGATATCTATCAGTGCTCTTACTGGAGGGAAGCAATGCGCGTCGCGCTTGCCGTCTTGGCGGCGTTGCTGCTGGTCACAGGCACGGCATCGGCCGCGCCTCGGTCCGTCGTGGCATCGTCGCCGTCGCTGCACCCCGAGGGCGTGCAGTGGGATCCGTCGCGTGGCCAGTTCCTGGTCAGCTCGCTGCGCCACGGCACGGTGTCGCTGGTCAGCACTTCCGGCCGGGTCCTGCCGCTGGTCAGCGGAACCCGGATGGTGTCCACGTTCGGGATCCAGGTGGACCGCGGGCGGCTGCTGGTCGCCTACGGGGACATCGGCTTCGGGGAGCGGTCAGAGCCCGGTCAGTCCGGGCTGGGGATCTTCGACCTGCGAACCGGGCGTCCGTTGCGGTTCGTCGACATTCCCAACGGTGCCAACGACGTGGCGGTCGATCCGATCGGCAACGCTTATGTCACCGGCACGTCGGGCGACACGATCTGGAAGGTCGATCGGGCGGGCGCTGTCACGGTGTTCGCGCGGGATTCGCGGCTGGGCGGGGCGTCGTTCGGGAACAACGGAATCGTCTGGGATCCCAGGGGATTCCTCGTCACCGGGCACTACACGAACGGCACGCTGTTCAAGGTCACGAGTGGACACGTCGAGGAACTGCCGGCGCCCAAGTTGCCGGGCGCGGACGGGCTCACGTTGACGCCTGCTGGGCTGGTGGTCGTCACGAACAGCCTCAGTGCGCCTGGGAAGAACGCTGTGACCGTTTTGGACACACGGACGTGGCAGGTGAAGTCCCAGCGTGACTGGGGGGCTGCGCCTACTACGGCGGCTCGCACGCCGTATGGCACGTACGTGTTGAGCGGGCGCATCGACCTGTTGGTCAAGGGGGAGACGACGGACGTGTTCAGCCTCGACCGATGAACTCGACGAGCAGCCGGTTGATCTCGTCCGGCCGTTCCAGATACCCGATGTGCCCGCAGTCGGCGACCTCGACGTAGCGGGCACCGGGGATCGCGTCCGCCACCTCGCGTGACAGGCGGGGTGGCAGGACGAGGTCGTCCGCGAACCCGATCACCAGCGAGCGCACGCGGATGGCGCGGTAGGCGTCCAGGCGGGGTTCGAAGTCGCAGAGGGCCAGCTGGGCACGATGGCCGGCCCCCACCGAGGACCCGGCGAACTCGTACATCTGCAGCCAGTCGCGGGCGATCATCGGGTCGGCCAGGGTCGCCGGCGAGACGTTGCGGGTAACGGCGGCGGCCGCGTAGAACGCCACCGGCAGTTCGGCGCCCTTGTCGTGCAGATCGCAGAGGGCGAGCGACCAGGCCTGCTGCAGCGGTTCGGGACGGCCGGTGGTCGCCATCAGCACGGCGGAGCGGACCAGGTCCGGGTGCTTCAGCGCCAGTTCCTGGGTGATCCGGGCGCCGAGCGACGTGCCGATCACGTGGGCCGGGGCACCGAGGTGCGAGATCAGCGCGGCGGTGTCGGCGACCATGTCGTCGATGGTGAAACCGGTGGCGCACTCGGACGACGGCTTGATGCCGCGGTTGTCGAAGTAGGCGACCCGGTAGCCGGCCTTGACCAGCGCGGGCACCTGGTAGGTGCGCCACACGCGGCCAGGGCTGCCGGTGCCCATGACCAGCACCACGAGGTCGCCGGAGCCTTCGACCTGGACGTTCAGCTCAACGCCGTTGAGCGGGACAAGCGCCATTCCGATGATCCTAGAAGCGGCACAAGGGCCTGATCGCTTCGGCGTGAGAGGGATAACGCGCGCACAGGTCGTCCGCGTGCCCGAACTCCACGATGTCGTCGGTGTACGGCGGCACCACCACCGTGCCGACCAACGACCAGTCACCGGCCGGCGCGCTGCCCTGCCACACGCCCGGAGGGACGACGACCTGTGGGTTGGACGCGCTCAAGAGAGGTTCCCGTACGGTGCCGTCGGGGAAGAGCAGCAGCATCCGCAACGGCGAACCGGCGTGGAAGTTGTAGATCTCCAGGTGCTTCAGCACGTGCATGCCGGAGAAGTCGGGCTTGCGCAACAGGTACGCGATCGCGGACACGTCGTCGGACCGGTGGGTCTGCGCGAAGTAACCGCCCTCGACGGGGAGTTCCTGCATGCCCAGCGAGGAAATCAACTGCTCAGGTGTCACGTCAGCTCCGTTGACGTTCTCCTCGCCCTCAGGGCGGGGATTCCCTTCACGCTGCGCGTGGATAGCGTGGCGTCTGGGTGGATTCCCGTTTCACGGCGCGGTGCCGGCACGGATGCTGGTCTTACCTGCGCTCCACGGTCGTTTAGTCTCTCCGCACGTCCTGCGGCGAGGATGTTGATGGCGGCATTGACGTCGCGGTCGTGGACGCTGCCACACAGGCAGGTCCACACCCGGATGTTCAACGGCAGCTTGTCGTTGACGCGTCCGCAGGCCGAGCACGTCCGGGTGGACGGGAACCACCGATCGATCCGGACGAAGGTCCGGCCGTATCGGGCCGCCTTGTATTCCAGCATGCCGACGAAACCGGCCCATCCGGCGTCGTGCACGGACTTCGCGAGCCGGGTCCGGCCGAGACCTGCGACGCACAGGTCCTCGACGTACACCGCTTGGTTGTCGCGGATGATCGCCGTGGACAGCTTGTGCTGCCAGTCCCGTCGCGTGTCGGCCACCTTCGCGTGCGCGCGGGCGACCTTGAACACGGCTTTCTTGCGCTTGTTCGAGCCCTTGACCTTGCGGCTCAGCGACTTCTGCAATCGCCGCAGCCTGCGTGCCGCCTGGCGCAAGAACTTCGGCGCAGCCACCTTCGTACCGTCCGAGAGCACCGCGAAATGCGTCAGGCCCAGGTCGATGCCGACCTCGGGTTCTACCTTCGGCAGTGTCTCGTCCTGCTTAGTCGTGACGACGAACGAGGCGAAGTACCGGCCTGCCGCGTCCTTCACGATCGTCACCGACGACGGTTCGGCGGGCAGGTCACGCGACCAGCGCACGTCGATCTCACCGATCTTCGGCAGCCGCAACCGGCCGTTGCGGAGCACCGTGAACCGGGCGTTGCGGGTGAACCGGATGGCCTGCCGGTTGTCCTTGCGGGACCGGAACCGAGGCAGGGCGACCTTGCGGCCTGTGCGTTCACCAGTGACCGAGGCGAAGAAGTTGCGGTAGGCGGTGTTCAGGTCCGCCAGCGCCTGCTGCAGCACCACCGCCGACACCCCGCCCAGCCACACCCGTTCTGGTGTGCTCTTGGCGCGGGTGATGACCTGCTTGGACAGCTCGCCGTCCGACAGGCATGGGTCGCCGTTCACGTAGGCTGCCCGGCGGGCGTGCAACGCGTCGTTGAACACCACCCGCGCGCACCCGAACGCCCGCGCCAACGCCTCCCGCTGGGCGGGCGTCGGGTAGACGCGGAAGTTGTACCGCAGCTGCACAACACCATTGTATTCAGTTGTTTCATAACCGATCTCGCGGGCGTTCGTACTGGCAGGCACTGTGTTTCTCGCCCTGCACGCACACTTGGTTCCCGTGACGAAGCACCGGCACACGGTGTTCAGCGACCGGCATCTGACCCGGCTGGAGGAATCCGGCGGACGGTCCGCGCCGACTTCGAGACCGAACTTGCTGAGTTCAATGGGAAGACCAACCGCATACACCTGCTCGTGATCTTCCCACCCACGGTTGCGGTCCCGGAACCGGTCACCAGCCTCAAGGTGTCTCGTCACGCACGATGCGACAGGAGTTCCCCGAACTGACCCGCCACCACTGGCGGGTGCAGCGGCTCTGGTCCGGGTCGTACTTCGTCGACTCGGTTGATGACGCCCGGCCAGCGTGCTGCGCCAGTACATCGAACAGCGAAACCCCCGGTCCAGGACACGCCCGGCCGTGACCGGCCTCCCGCGCGGGCCTTCACCACCGGGCTGAAGCCCGGCGCACTAGCCGCACTCCGGTAGCGGTGAACCGTGCACGACGACCATGCCCTTGCCGAGTCGTTTCGCCGTGTACATCGCGGCGTCGGCGGCACCGAGCATGTCGTCGGCCGTAGCCGTCGGGTCGTACGAAAACCGTTGTGCCACACCGATGCTGGCGTGCACGCGATGAACACGCCCGTGCACCTCGTGCGGGTGCGCGAGAGAGGCCAACAGCCGTGCGCCGATCTCGTCGGCGTCCCCGCCGTCGATCAGCACGCCGAACTCGTCACCGCCCAACCGCGCGACGGTGTCCTCTGACCGAACGCTGTTTTCCAGCCGTGCGGCGACATTGCGCAGAACGATGTCGCCCTCGGCGTGCCCGTAGTTGTCGTTGACGGCCTTGAACCCGTCCACGTCGATGAACAGCAGGATCAACGGCTGTGCGCGATCCCTGACCGCTAGCGCGCGCTCCAGCCGTTCGCGGAACAGCGAGCGGTTCGCGACGCTGGTCAACGGATCGTGCGTCGCCTCATGCCGTAGCTGTTCGCGAGAGACGCGGAGCTGGTCCATCAGGCGGACGTTGTCCATCATCGTGAAGAGCTGACGCACGATCACGAGACACACGACGGCGAGACCGACGTAGATCTCGATCGGGTTGAGGCGCCCGCCGGTCGCGGTGTTCCACATGATGAACAGACCGGTGATCGCGAGCGGCACGTACGGCACGAACAGGTGCAGCAGGTCGGCCATGCGCATGCGGCCGGACGTCGGTTCGAGGCTGCGGGCCGGGGCCAGCGTGCCGAGGAAGAACAGCGCCGGGCACAGCATGAAGCCGATGTCCGCGGTCGCCGGGATCTCCGTGATGCCCTTCGAGATGTAGAACGCGAACACCCAGCCCGACGACGACTGCGCGATACCGGCCAGTGCCACGAACAACATCGGCCACTGACGCACGGAGTGATGAGTCCACGACAGCACAACGATCGCCACGAGCAGCACGAGGTACGCGGCGGGATGCGCGACAACAGTGGCGAAACCGGGCCCTTCGGTCGCCCACGCGCGTGTGAGTGATTCCAGCGCGGACACCCACGTCAGCACAAAGAGCGACCCGATCACGATCAGCCCGTCGAGCACCACGACCGTGCGGCTGCGGTAGTTCGGCAACAGGTCGTCGGCGCGCCGTTGTTGTGCCTTCACGACCACCGCGGCCAGGCACAGGACCGGCACGAGCGTGAACCCGAGCGGCGCGATGGTCGACGTCGGCAGTTGCACACCGAGGATCTGCTGACCCCAGATCCACGCGGACAGCCCGACCGTCAGGCTCGCCATCGCCGCCGTCATCCAGCGGTTGCGCCGGCGCGCGTACGCGACGAGCGCGGCGATCGCGAACAGGAGCTGCACGACCTTGTCGATCGCGACGCCGATCTCACGCGGCGCGGCGAGGGCGGTGAGGATGGTGATCGCCATGAAGGTGCCGACGCACCCCACCACGAGCCAGAACCTCTTCACCGTTACTCCCGTGATCGAAACCCGACCACCGTAGTAACGCCGACCTGGACTTGTCGAACCGTGTCGGTGCTCCGCACCTTTAGGTGCACCGGATATGGTTCGAACTGTTGTTCGTTCGGCGATCCGGGGAGCTGTTGTGCGGGTGTTCGGGGTCGACCCCGGTCTGACCAGGTGCGGCTTCGGCGTGGTCGACGGTGGGCCTGGGCGCGTGGTGCGCGCCGTGGCGGTCGATGTCCTGCGCACGCCCGTCGACGCTCCACTGTCCGTGCGACTTCACGAGCTGTACATCGGTGTCTGCGAGTGGCTCGACCGTTATGAACCTCATGTCGTGGCGATCGAACGCGTCTTCGCGCAACACAACGTCCGCACCGCGATGGGGGTCGCGCAGGCGTCCGGGGTCGTGGCTCTGGCCGCGGCACAACGGAACCTGCCGGTCGAGTTCCACACCCCGTCCGAGGTGAAGGCCGCGGTCACGGGGTCAGGGCGCGCGGACAAGGCGCAGGTGACGGCGATGGTCACGAAGCTGCTCGGGTTGAAGGTGGCGCCCAAGCCGGCGGACGCGGCGGACGCGCTGGCGCTGGCGATCTGCCATCACTGGCGTGCGCCGATGCGGTCGCGGCTGGAGGAAGCCCAGGCCCGCGCAGCTGAACTCGCCCGCGTGCACAAGGCCAAGCTGGCCGAGGCGGCGCGGCGGACCGCGCCGTGACGGCGGGTCGTGCGGTGGCGTCGGGTCGTGCGGTGATGTCGGGCTGTGCGGTGATGTCGGGTCGTGCGGTGATGTCGGGTCGTGCGGTG
>NZ_MUYM01000098.1:0-822 GCF_002150765.1 Lentzea kentuckyensis | reverse complement strand
GTGGCGGAGGGTCGTGCGGTGGCGTCGGGCCGTGCTGTGACGTCGAGTCCTGCGGTGACGTCGGGCCGTGCCGTGGCGGAGGGTCGTGTGGTGACGCCTGGCCGTGCCGCGTTGCCGGGTCGTGTCGCGTTGTCAGGTCGTGCGGTGATGACGGGTCGTGCCGTGGCAGTCGACTGTGCCGTGGCGGCGGGTCGTGCTGTGGCGCCGGACCGCGTCGCCGCGCCGGGTCGTGCTGTGGCGGCGGAGCGCGCCGTGACGAGCGCGGTAGCTTCAGCGGCCACCGAAATTGTCAGGGTCGGCTGGAAGAATGAAATCAAGGGGTCCCCTTCGCGAGGGGACGCCTGCGTGAGCTTGAAGTCCGGAGGAACCAGGTGATCTCGTCACTGCGCGGCCAGGTGCAGCACGTCGGCCTCGACCACGCCGTCGTCGAGGTGGGCGGGGTCGGGTTCGCCGTCCAGATGACCCCCACCACGCTCGCCACCCTCCGCCACGGCGAGGAGGCCAGCCTCGCCACCACCCTCATCGTGCGCGAGGACAGCCTCACGCTGTTCGGGTTCGCCGACGCCGAGGCCCGTGAGCTGTTCAGCCTCCTGCAGACGGTCAGCGGCATCGGCCCGCGCATCGCCCTGGCCACGCTGGCCGTGCTGGAGCCGGACAAGCTGCGGCACGCGCTCGCCGAGGGCAACATCACCGTGCTCACGCAGGTGCCGGGCATCGGCAAGAAGGGCGCGGAACGTCTCATCATCGAGCTCCGCGACAAGGTCGGCGCACTGCCGACGCCCACCACGCCCGTGCACAGCCAGACGCGCGACCACGTGGTCG
>NZ_MUYM01000097.1 GCF_002150765.1 Lentzea kentuckyensis | reverse complement strand
CCCCGGACTACACGGAACCGGCCATCAAGTCGTTCTTCCCCGCCCCGATCGAGCCCACCGGGCTGCGGCGCGCGGCCACCGAGACGCGCCTGGTCGTGGGTGAGGGAGACCCGTACTGCTCGATGCCGGCGGCCAAGCAACTGGCCGAGGCGCTGCGCATCGAGGTCGACGTGCTGCCGGGCGCGGCGCACATCAACATCGACGCGGGCTACGGCGAGTGGCCCGCGGTGCTCAAGTGGGTGCGGTCGAAGACGGTGCCGCTCTCACCGCGCTAACCATCACATTCTGGGGGGAACGTGAACACAGCCGAATGGCTGCGTAGCAAGCTGCCCGAACTCATCGCGGAACACGGCGTTGTCGGCGCTCAAGTAGCCGTGCTGCACAACGGAGAGATCGTTGACGCAGTAGCAGGCGTGCTGAACAACGTCACCAACGAGCCGGTGACGTCCGACGCGATCTTCCAGATCGGCTCGATCACCAAGATCTGGACGGCCACGCTGGTTCAGGAACTGGTGAACGAGGGCTTACTGGACCTCGATCGTCCGGTGCGGGAGGTCCTGCCGGAGTTCAAACTGGCCGATGAGCAGGCCGCGAGCGTCATCACGCCACGCCAACTCCTGTGCCACACGGCGGGGTTCGAGGGCGATCTCTACTACGACACCGGCGACGGCGACGACATCCTGGTGAAGTACCTGGAGCGCATGGCCGACACGGAGCAGACGTCTCCGCCGGGTGAGCTGTACGTGTACTGCAACAGCGGGTACGTGGTGCTCGGCCGGATCGTGGAGGTGTTGCGCGGCAAGCCTTTCAACACCGTTCTGCGCGAACGTCTGATCGACCGGCTCGGCATCAACGCTGCCACGCGCCATGCCGAATACGCGGGCCGGCTGCACGCGTCGGGCCACGACGCGATGAAGCCCGTCGAAGAGAAGACGCCCGAGGGAGACACACCGGCCGGCTCGGTGCTCGCCATGAGTGCGCGGGATCTGCTCGCGTTCGTGCGGATGCACCTGGACACCACCGAGTTCGACGCCATGCGGGAAACCCAGGTCGTGCAGCCCGACTTCGGCTTCGGCGGCAGGCAGGGCCTCGGCTGGATCCTGCAGGACTACGACAACGGCCTCACCGGGGTGGGGCACGCGGGACAGACACCGGGCTTTCGGGCCTACCTGTGGGTGATCCCGGAGTCCGGCCTCGCGGTCGCGGTCCTCACCAACGGCGGAACGGCCTTCCCCGTCGCACGGGCGGTGCGCGCGAAGGTGCTGGGAGAGCTGGCGAACGTCACCTTGCGGCAGCCCCCGGAGCCACCCGCCGTCCCCGTGCCGATCGACGTCGACAAGGTCGCGGGGGTCTACCGCGCCCAGCGGGCCGACATCCACGTCGCCGCGGGTGAGGGCGGGCGCGTGAGGATGCGGGCAGCGGCCAGGGATGGCGACGCGCCGGACGTGGTCGAGGAGTACGTGGGATTCCGCGACGACGCGTTGATCGCTGTGGAGAAGGAGGGCGGCTCCCACGAAGTGGTCGTCCTTTGTGGACGTGACGAGAAGGGGAGGGTCAAGTGGCTGCACTGGGGGCGAGTGGCGGTGCGTCGGTGAAGGACTGGATCGAGCGCAGGTTGCCGGAGTTGCTCGAAGAGCACGGAATCGTTGGTGCGCAAGTAGCTGTGCTGAACAACGGTGAGATCGTCGACGCGGCGGCGGGTGTGCGCAACAACGTCACGAACGAGCCGGTCACGAACGACACGCTGTTCCAGATCGGTTCGATCACCAAGGTCTGGACGGCCACGCTGATCATGCAACTGGTCAACGAGGGCCTGCTCGATCTCGACCGGCCGGTGCGCGATGTGCTGCCCGAGTTCAAGCTCGCCGACGAGCAGGCGGCGAAGGTCGTCACACCGCGCCATCTCCTGTGCCACACAGCGGGTTTCGAGGGTGACCTGAAGTTCGAGACCGGCTCGGGCGACGACATGCTTGCGCGGTACGTCGAACTGCTCGCGGACGCCGGGCAGTCCAGCTCGCCGGGCGAGCTCTACTCGTACTGCAACAGCGGCTACGCGGTGCTCGGCCGGATCGTCGAAGTGTTGCGCGGCAAGCGTTTCGCGGACGTCCTGCGCGAACTGGCCGACGAGATCGGGCTGCGGAACGTCGCGGTGGCACGGGCCGAGTACGCCGAGCGTGAGATGGCGGACGGGCACCTGAAGGGCAAGCCGACCACCGAACACCTGCCGGAGTCGTGGCTGGCGGGCGGCTCTGTGCTCGCGATACCCGCCCGCGAGCTGCTCCAGTTCGTGCGGATGCATCTGGGAACCGACGAGTTCGACGTGATGCGGGAGAGGCAGGTCACGCACCCGGACTTCGGTAACGGAGAGTGGTGGTGGGGCCTCGGCTGGGAGCTGTCCAACTACGAGGGCGGCGAGGTGATCGGCCACACCGGTATGACGATGGGGTACGTGTCGGTGCTGCGGGTCGTGCCGGCGGCCGGGGTCGCGGTGGCCGTGCTGTCCAACGGAGGAGAGGCGTTCGGGAAGTTCTTCGCCGCGCTCCTCGAACATCTGCTGGGCGAGCTGACGGACGTGCGCAAACGGAAGTTCGCCGATCTGCCGGCTGATCCGGCTCCGCTGGACCTGGACAAGGTCGTGGGGCACTACCGCTGTTCAACGCTCGACATCCACGTCACGCCAGGCGAAGACGGCCGGGTGAAGGTGCGGCTGGTCGGCCGTGACCCGGTCAGCGCGGCGCTGCTCTCGGCGGATGAATGCGACTACGTGCATCTGAACGACGACATGCTGATCGCCGCGGACGGGAGTGCCGTGCTCCCGCTGGGCGGCCGCGACGAGAACGGCCGCGTCGGCTGGGTGCACTGGGGCCGGGCGGCGATGCGCGTCTAAACCGCGCGCTTCGCGTACTTGGCGAGGAACTGCACGACGTCGGGTGTCACCTTGCGGTAGAGCCCGTCGTCGTGCCCGCCGCCCTTGACCACGCCGACCTCGGGCCGCACCGCGTGCATGAACTGGCGGGTGCCCTCGATGAACCGGTCGCGGTCGCCGATCCACACGCCGAGCGCGGTCGGGCCGGTCGACTTCAGGTGCCGCAGCGGGTCCAGCGAGGCCCACTCACCTTCGTTCTTGAACGCCTTGCGCTTGGCCATCTCCGGCCAGGTGGTGATCAGGCCGGGCGAGATGGCCGCGGCGGCCGCGATCGGGTCGCCGCGCTCAGCCCGGCGCCGCGCGTAGAGCAGTGCGCCGAAGCCGCCCATGGAGACGCCCGTGACGGCGAACGGCTGGCCGTAGCCGCGTTCCTTGAGCCAGCCGGGGAGCTCGTCGAGCAGCATGGCCATCGGGTTGTCGCCGGGGACGTTCTCGTGCCAGTAGTTGTCGCCGCCGTCCACCGCGACGAAACCGAACGCGGGGACGGAGCCCTTCGCGACGGCGGCGGACAGGACCTCGGCGAGGTTGCCGATGGACGCGTGCCGGGCGTCGCCGTGCAGGCCGTGCAGCAGGATCGACATCGGCAGGCCGCGCGGGTTCGCGCCGCTCGGGAGGTAGAAGGCGAGGGTCACGTCGCGGTGGCGGGCGGTCGAGTACACCCGCTCGAAGCGGATCGTCGGCTTGGCGGCCGCCGCGCTGTTGACGCGGTCCGCCGTGGCGATCTGGCGTTCGGTGGCCTCGGAGGACGACGACGACACGTACGTCGCGACGCCGGTGGCTGTCGCGATGACCACGCCGAGCGCCGCGACCAGGGTGCGGCGGCTGTACTTCGGATCCCCCATGCTCACCTCATCGCGTGGGAACCGTTCCTCGTTTCCTTCTAGAGGACGGAACGCACGCGTAATGAGGACAGTTCCCCGTCCGAATAACCCAGCCAGCGCAACACGTGATCATTGTGCGCGCCGAGTGCTGGGACCGCACCCGGTGACCAGTCGAATCCGGCGACCGGAGGCGGCAGCATTCGTGCCGTTCCGCCGGGAACCTGCACGTCAACCCACGTGTCGAGCTGCGGGTGCGTGGGCAGGTCGGTGATCGGCCTGGTCAGCGCGGCCGGCACGTCTGCCGCGTCCAAAGCGGTCAGCAGATCCGCGGAACTCATGCCGGAAAAGGCTTGTTCGAGCAGGTCCTGCAGCTCGGCACGGTGCTCGACGCGAGAGGCCACTGTGGCGAACCTCTCCTCGGCGGCGAGCCCGATCAACCCGCACAACCGCTGCCACTGACCGTCGTTCTGCACGGCCAGATGCACGGCACCGTCCGAACAGGCCACCGGCCCGTACGGCGCGATGCTCGGGTGGTGTGCACCCGACCGCGGGGCGGCGGCACCGGTCCCGGCGGCGTAGAGCATCGGCTGGTGCATCCACTCGGCCATCGCCTCGAACAGCGACAACCGCAATCGCGCGCCCTCACCTGTGCGAGCTTTCTGCAGCAACGCGGCCAGCACCGCGGCCTGCAGCTGCACCCCGGCCGCGATGTCCGCCACCGAGATGCCGGCGCGGGCCATCACGTCGCCCTCGCCGGTCAGCGACACCAGCCCGGCCTCGGACTGCACCAGCGCGTCGAACGCCTTGCGGTCCGCGTACGGACCGTCCCAGCCGTAGCCGGACAGCTCACCGACGATCAACCTCTCCGGCAGGTCCAGGCCGAGCCGCTGCCAGACCCGCGGCGACAGGTTGCACAGCAGCACGTCGGCGCGGGCGACCAGCCGTTCCAGCACCTCACGGCCGTCGGGGTGGTTGATGTCGAGGGACACCGACTCCTTGCCGACGTTCGTCCACGCGAAGTACGACGACACCTCGCCGCACGACGAGTCGTAGTGCCGGGCGAAGTCGCCGACGCCGGGCCGTTCGATCTTGATGACCCTGGCCCCGAGATCCGCCAGCAGCCGCGTCGCGTACGGCACGGCGACGGCCTGTTCGAGGCTCACCACCACGACGCCGTCAAGCGGTCTCAAGCACGCGCTCCCCACCGGTGTAGACGTTCATCGAGTCGCCGCGCAGGAACCCGACGAGCGTCATGCCCTGCTCCTCGGCGAGCTCGACGGCGAGCGACGACGGCGCCGACACCGCGGCGAGCACCGGAATTCCGGCCATCGCGGCCTTCTGCACCAGCTCGAACGACGCTCGCCCGGACACCATCAGCACCGCGCCGCGCAACGGCACGAGGTTCTGCAGCACCGCCCAGCCGAGCACCTTGTCGACGGCGTTGTGCCGGCCCACGTCCTCCCGCACCACCAGCAGCTCGCCGTCCAGGAACAGCCCGGCCGCGTGCAGCCCTCCGGTGCTCTCGAAGACCTTCTGCCGTTCCCGCAACGCGTCCGGGAAGCCCGTCAGCGCCTCTGGCGTGACCCGGACCTCGTCCAGCGCGGGGGAGTAGCGCGTCTTGAGCTTGACGGCGTCCAGCGCGGCCTTTCCGCAGACCCCGCACGACGACGTGGTGTAGAAGTTCCGCTCCACCCCGGTGTCCGGCGGTGGCACCCCGTCGGCCAGTGCGATGTCCAGCACGTTGTAGGTGTTCATCCCGTCCGGCCCGGTGCCCTCGCAGAACCGGGCGATCGAGATGTCCTGCGCGTTCCCGATCACGCCCTCGCTGAGCAGGAAGCCGTGCGCGAGCTCCACGTCCTGGCCGGGAGTGCGCATCGTTACGGCCAACGCCCTGCCGTTGACCCTCAGCTCCAGCGGCTCCTCGGCCGCCAGCGCGTCCACCCGGCGCCGCCGACCGTTCGACGACACCCGCTCGACCGCTCGGCGAACCGTAACTCGGCCCATGTGCACGTCTCCTTCGGACCGCTATGTTTCCCCACGACCAGGCTACGTGGGAGGGATCTCGGGGCATGGACGACGTCGTGATCGTGGGAGGCGGCCACAACGGGCTGGTGGCGGCCGCGTACCTCGCACGGGCGGGGAAGTCGGTCAGGGTGCTGGAGAAGCTGCCGCACGTCGGCGGCGCGGCCGTGAGCGCGTCACCGTGGGAAGGCGTCGACGCCCGGCTGTCCCGGTTCTCCTACCTGGTGTCGCTCTTACCGGACCAGATCGTCGCTGATCTGGGGCTGAACCTCGCGCTGCGGTCCCGTTCCGCGTCGTCGTACACGCCGAACGGCAAGACCGGACTGCTGGTCGAACGCTCGCCCGGCAAGGCGACCGTGGCGTCGTTCGAGGCCGTGTGCGGGTCGCTGGACGACTGGGAGCGGTGGCAGCGCTGGTATGCCGACCTGGAGTCGATGGCTCAGGCGTTGGCGCCGACTCTTTTGGAACCGTTGGTGTCACGTGAACATCTGCGCGTGCACGTCGACGCGGTGGCGCGCGGCCGGTTGTGGGACCAGGTCTTCGAACGCCCGATCGGCGCGACGTTGCAGGAGTTGTTCGACAACAACCTGGTGCGCGGGGTCGTGGCGACCGACGCGTTGATCGGCACGCATTCGTCGCTGCATTCGTTGCGCGCCAACAAGTGTTTCCTCTACCACATCGTCGGCAACGGCACCGGCGAGTGGAAGGTCCCGGTCGGCGGTATGGGTGCCGTCACGGCCGAGCTGGAACGGGCGGCGCGCGAAGCCGGTGCGCAGATCGTCACGGGGGCCGAGGTGACGTCCGTCGAGTCGGACGGCAAGACCGCGTCCGTCGGCTGTGGTGCGGAGACTTTCGAGGCCCGGTACGTGCTGTCCAACGTGGCGCCGTCCGTGCTGGGACGGTTGCGGGGCAAGGAAGTCCACGACGCGCCCGGCTGCCAACTGAAGATCAACATGCTGCTGCGCAAGCTGCCGGAGCTGAAGTCCGGGGTCGACGCGCGGCTCGCGTTCGCCGGCACGTTCCACCTCGACGAGTCCTACGACCAGCTGGAGACCGCGTACCTGGAGAGCGCCGCCGGGCAGGTGCCGTCGGTGCTGCCGGGCGAGATGTACTGCCACTCGCTGACCGACCCGTCGATCCTCGGGCCGTCGTTGGCGGGCCACGAGACGTTGACGTTGTTCGGCCTGCACCTGCCCGCGTCGTTGTTCGAGGGACGCAACTCTGAGCTGCGCGACGAGCTGGTGCGGCGCTACCTCGACCAGCTCAACGTCCACCTGGTCGAGCCGATCCAGGACTGCCTGGCCGTAGATGGGAACGGCCGGCCGTGCATCGAGGCCCGCACGCCACTGGACCTGGAGGAAGAGCTCGGACTGCCGGGTGGCAACATCTTCCACGGAGAGCTCGACTGGCCGTTCGCCGAGACCGACGACGAGGTTGGCAAATGGGGCGTCGAGACCGACGTGGACAACGTCTTCGTCTGCGGTGCGGGCTCCCGGCGCGGCGGCGGTGTCAGTGGCATCGGCGGCCACAACGCGGCGCGAGCGGTTCTCGAACGTATTTGAGACATTTTTGATGACATTGAACGTCATCTCTGGTTACATTTCACGGCGTGGGGGACTTTTACGGGATCGCGGAGATCGCCGACGCCATGGGGCTCAGTCGGCAACTGGTGGCTGTGTGGCGAAAGAGGCGCTCGCACGGCATTCCAGAGCCGGACGCCGAGCTCGCGTCGGGTCCGATCTGGCGCCGCGAAACGGTCGAACCGTGGATCGAGCGCACGCGCGGACGGTTGGGGCTCGCGGGTGCCCGCGAGTCGGCCAGCAGGAGCCTGCGCCTGCGCACGTGCCGGCGGGTGCTGCGGCTGGCCGCGCTGATGTTGGAGGAGCCGCAACGGCCGCGGGTGCTCAACGAGGCCGCTGATCAGCTGCGTGACCTCATCCACGAGGTCGACCAGGCCGCGGACGACGTCGTCGGGGCGTTGCTGCGGGAGCTCATCGAGCCGGTGCGCGACCCGGACGTGCCCGCGGAGCTGTTGCGGGTGCCGGTCATCGAGTCGCTGCCGCTGGTGACCGCCGTCGCACGTAACTCACCAGACTGGTGACGAGGGCGCCCAACGCGGCCAGCGCCATGTCCGCGTGGGCGTCCCACATGTCGCCCTGCTGGCCGTTGTAGGCCTCGGCGACCTCGGGCGCGAGCGTCATCGCGATCGCCCACTCCAGCAGTTCGTACGCCGCGCTCGTCGCGAGCACGATCTCCAACGACCGCAACCACTTCTGCCGCAGCACCGCGGTCAGGCACACGCCGTACGCGAAGTGCACGAGCCGGTCGAAGTGGTTGCGGTCCCAGTCGAACACCTCGGACAGCCGCACGCCGAACAGAGCTTGGGTCCAGTCGTCGTACGGCACGAACGAGTAGATCCACCGCGCCGCGATCGTGTGCAGCGCGAGGAACAGCAGTGCCCACGCCCATTGCGCGGTGTCGAGGCGCTTCCTGAGCAGCCACAACGCCACGAGTGCGACGGCCGTCAACGAACTGTGCAACGCCTGCTCGGCGGGCCACGGCGGGTCGATCCACGTGACCGCCACCAACGCCCCGAACGCCCCCAACAGCCACAGCTGCCCCCTGGTCATGCGGCTTTTATATCAGGATTTATATATCAAGGAACCTTGCTAAAGGTTTATTGATACGCGTACGGTGGTGCCATGACGGACGCTCCCATCACTGACCCCAAAGTTCTCCGGGCGCTCTCGCATCCGTTCCGGTGGAAGCTGATCAACCTGCTCACCGAGCAGGGGCCGAGCACCGCCACGCAGTGCTCGGCGAAGCTCGGTGAGAGTGTCGCCAGCTGCTCGTACCACCTGAACATGCTGGCCAAGTACGGCTTTGTGGCGGAGGTGGAAGGTCCTGGCAGGCAGAAGCCGTGGCGGATCGTCAAGCGGCATCAGATGATCTCGGCCGAAGGACTCGACGACGAGGGCATGATGGCCGCCGAAGCCGCCGAGATGGCCTATCTGGACCAGGAGTTCGAGCGCATCCGCGAGTACGCGCGTCAGCACGAGCATCTGTCGGACGAGTGGCGCGACCACTACGGCGTCATCAGCACGACGACGTTCATGACGCGCGAGGAGTTGCGCGAGGTCCAGCGTGAGGTGCGGGCGTTGCTCGACCGCTACGACGAGCGCGTGGAGAACCCGGAGCTGCGACCTGAAGGCTCTCGGGCGGTGCGCTTCTTCGTGAGTACAACCGTTTCGTCTGAGTAAGTCAGTCCGAGTTGAGGGGATTCGCCATGTTGTCGCACGACCACGCGTTTGCTATCGCGAAGATGAGGCAGGACGAGTTGGAGGCTGACGCGGCCGCCCGGCGGCTCGTTCGCGCACCTGAGGAAGCTGCCGCCAAGCCAGTGGGCAGGGTCGGGAGTGGGCTGCTCGCGTCGGGGCGCCGCCGCTGGAGGCTGTTCGGTCGCGTTCGACCGGCGTAGCGTGTGCACTCGCCGCCGCTGTAAAGGTTTTCACCAAGTTTCACCTCGACCGAGGGGAGAACATCGGTGTTCCGGAGACTCGGCACGGCGGCGATGGCGGCACTGTTGGCTGTGGCAGTGCTGGCGGAACCCGCTCAAGCAGCGGAGTTCAACGTCAAGGACTACGGCGCCGTCGGCAACGGCAGCGCCAACGACACGGCGGCAATCGACAGGGCGATCACGGCGGCGAACAGCGCGGGCGGCGGCACGGTGCGGTTCCCGTCCGGCACGTACCGCTCGCCCAACTCGATCCACATGAAGAGCAACGTGACGCTGCAGCTCGACGCGGGCGCCACGATCATGGGCGCGAGTGGCAGCGGGTACGACAAGCCAGAGCCGAATCCCAACGACAAGTACCAGGACTACGGGCACAGCCACTTCCACAACGCCATGATCTGGGGCGACCGGCTGACCAACATCGGCTTCGTCGGCTCCGGCACGATCGACGGTGGTGGCGCGCTGATCACCGGCAACCCGGACAGCGGGCAGGCCGACAAGATCATCTCGTTGACGCGCTGCGAGAACCTCACGGTCAGCGGCATCAAACTGCGCCGCGGTGGGCACTTCGCGATGCTGATCAACGGCTGCAAGAACGTGGTCAGCGACCGCCTGACGATCGACACCGCGAGCGACCGCGACGGTTGGAACGTCATCAGCACCACGAACGTGACGATCACCAACGGCAACTTCGCGGGCAACGACGACGCGTTGGCGTTCAAGAGCGACTACGCGCTCGGGCAGAAGCTGAGCAACGGCAACGTGAAGGTGTACGACACGAAGCTCAGCGCGGGGTGTTGCAACGCGTTGATGTTCGGCTCGGAGACGTGCGGTGACTTCACCGGCTACGACTTCCAGCGGATCGACATCAAGGGTTCCAACAAGTCCGGGCTTGGGCTCGTGTCGATGGACGGCTCGGTCATCTCCGACGTGCACTACCGGGACATCACCGTCAGCGGCGTGCGGTCGCCGATCATGCTCAAGGTCGGCGCCCGCAAACGCTGCGGGAACAGCCCCGGCGTCGGCACGATCAAGAACATCACCTACGACAACATCACGATCAACGGTGCCTCGCCGTCGTTCAGCCCCACGATCATGGGTGACGTCGACGGTCACGTCACGGACGTGACGTTCACCAACGTCAAGATCAACGTGCCCGGCGGCAACGGCACCATGTCGACCAGCCCGCCGAGCAACGACCGCACCAACTACAACCCGAACAGCATCGGCACGCGGCCCGCGTACGGCTGGTACGTCCGGTATGCCGACCGCATCAAGTGGGTGGGAGGCAGCGCGGTCTCGTTCACCAGCAACGACGGCCGGCCCGCGGTGATCGCCGACAACTCGACGGACCTGCTGTTCGACACGTTCGGCTGGGAGCGCGGCACCAGCAGCCCGACGGATTTCCTGTTCCGCAACACCAACGGGTTCTGCGTCCGCAACAGCGGTTCGCCGCGGGTCCAGAACACCGGTTCGACCGAGAAGTGCGGTGTCAGCAACGACTTCAGCCTCACCGTCGACCCGGCCGCACGGACGATCCAGCCCGGCGAGACCGCGTCGTACGCGATCCGCACGACCGCGACGGGTGCTCCGGGCCCGATCACGCTGGACGCCGAGAACATCCCGGCCAGCGCGGTGGTCCAGTTCAACCCGCAGACCGTGAACCCCGGTGACACCTCGGTGATGACTGTGGCGACGCTGCCGGGCACCCCGCAAGGCACGTCGAACATCACCGTGACCGGCACGGCGGGCGCGATCACGAAGTCCGCCATCGCCAAGCTGACGATCGGTGACGCGCCGGACGAGTTGGTGCTGAGCGGGCTTTCGGTGGCGGACACCGGGAACGCGGCGGACTGGTCGTTGCAGACGAACCTGCGGACCGGCGTCGCGCAGTACGGCGACCGCGACTTCACGTTCAGCTCGGTGCCGGCGGAGGTGGCGGGCGCGCAGTGGGTCCGCACCGCCAACGACTCGAAGTCCGCGACGCAGAACCCGTTGGCGCGCTTCACGATCAACCGCGACGCGGTGGTCTACGTCGCGGTCGACATGCGGCTGGGCAAACGTCCGTGGATGGACGCGCTGTGGCTCGACAGCGGCCTGCAGCTGGTCAACACCGAAGGGTCCCCGAAGACCTTCCGCCTGTACGCCAAGGGCTTCCCGGCGGGAGAGGTCCAACTGGGACCCAACGGTGGTGCCAGCAACTACAGTGTGATCATCAAATAGCTTCCAGCCGCACGATCACCGACTTGGAGGTCGGAGTCCCCGAGATGTCCGCCTTGGAGTCCAACGGCACCAAGGGGTTCGCCTCGGGGAAGTACGTGGCCGCGCAGCCCCGCGCGGTCGGGTACGAGACGATCCGGAACGACTCGGCGCGGCGTTCCACAACGCCCGTCGGGTCGTCCTTCCACTCCGAGATGATGTTGACCATCTGACCGTCGGAGAACCCGAGCTCCTTGATGTCGTCGGGGTTCACGAACACCACGCGCCGGCCGTCCTTCACGCCCCGGTAGCGGTCGTCCAGGCCGTAGATCGTGGTGTTGTACTGGTCGTGGCTGCGCAGGGTCTGCATCAGCAACCGGCCCTCCGGCGCCTCCAGCACCGTCAGCTCGTTCGCGGTGAAGTTCGCCTTGCCGGTCGCCGTGGCGAACTCTCGCGAGTCACGCGGCGGGTGCGGCAGCACGAAACCGTCGGGCTGACGCACGCGCGTGTTGTAGTCCGTGCAACCCGGCACCACGCGAGAGATGTGCTCGCGGATGATGTCGTAGTCCTTCTCGAACGTTTCCCACGCAACGGGGTGTGAGGCACCGAGCGTCTTGCGTGCGAGACGGCAGACGATCGAGATCTCGGACAGCAACTGGTCCGACGCGGGCTTCAACCGGCCACGCGAGCGGTGCACGACCGACATCGAGTCCTCGACCGTCACGAACTGCTCGCCCGAGTGCTGCACGTCGCTCTCGGTGCGTCCCAAGGCGGGCAGGATCAGCGCGGTACGGCCGTGGATCACGTGCGAGCGGTTGAGCTTCGTCGAGACGTGCACGGTCAACGAGCACTGCTCCAGCGCCTTCTCGGTCACCGGGGTGTCCGGGGTGGCGCTGACGAAGTTGCCGCCCATCGCGATGAACACCTTGCCGCGGCCGTGGCGCATGGCGTTGATCGCGTCGACGGTGTCGAAACCGTGCTTGCGCGGCACCGGGATGCCGAACTCGGTCTCCAGTGCCAGCAGGAACTTCTCCGGCATCTTCTCGTAGATGCCCATCGTCCGGTCGCCCTGCACGTTCGAGTGGCCGCGCACGGGGCACAGGCCCGCGCCCGGCTTGCCGATCATGCCGCGCAGGAACATCACGTTCGTGACCTCGCGGATGGTCGGCACGCTGTGCTTGTGCTGCGTGAGACCCATGGCCCAGCAGGCGATCGTGCGTTGCGAGTCGACGAACATGCCGGCCACGCGGGTGATCTGCTCGCGGGTGAGGCCGGTCGCGGTGAGCACACGGTCCCAGTCGAGGTCGCGCACGCTCGCCGCGTACTCCTCGAAGCCGTGCGTGACGCTGGAGATGAACTCCCTGTCGATCTTGTCCCACTCCAGCAGGAGGTGACCGATCGCCTGGAACAGCGCCTGGTCTCCGCCGACCTTGATCTGCACGAACTCGTCGCACAGCGCGGTGCCCCTGCCGACGACGCCGGCGACGTTCTGCGGGTTCTTGAACCGCATCAGGCCCGCTTCCGGCAGCGGGTTCACGGCGATGATCTTCGCGCCGTTCTTCTTGGCGTCCTCCAGCGCGCTGAGCATGCGCGGGTGGTTCGTGCCGGGGTTCTGGCCGACGACCACGATCAGGTCGGCGAGGTCGAAGTCCTTGATCGACACTGAGCCCTTGCCGATGCCGATGGTCTCGTTCAGCGCGGCGCCGGAGGACTCGTGGCACATGTTCGAGCAGTCCGGCAGGTTGTTGGTGCCGAACGAGCGGACCAGCAGCTGGTAGAGGAACGCGGCCTCGTTGCTGGTGCGGCCCGACGTGTAGAAGATCGCCTCATCGGGTGAGGACAGGGCGTTCAGCTCTTCCGCGACCAGCGTGAACGCGGCGTCCCAGCTGATCGGCGTGTAGTGCGTGGCACCGGGCTTGAGGACCATCGGCTCGGTGAGCCTGCCCTGCTGGCCGAGCCAGTAGTCCGTCTTGGTCGCGAGGCTCTCCACCGAGTGCTCGGCGAAGAACGCCGGCCCGATCCGTCGTTTGGTGGCTTCCTCGGCGACGGCCTTGGCGCCGTTCTCGCAGAACTCCGCCATCTTGCGGTGGCCCTGCGGCTCCGGCCACGCGCAACCGGGACAGTCGAAACCTTCACGCTGGTTGAGCAGTCGCAACGTCTTGACGGTGCGCCCGACACCCATCTGCTCGACCGCGCGGTCGAGCGACACGAGCACACCGGGAATACCCGCTGCCCATGTCTTGGGGGTGGTGACTTCGAGCGCGGACTCGTCGACGTCGTGCTGCGGGGGCTTGCTGCTCATGGCTTCATTCTTCGCTGATCGACGTCGGCGCCGCCAGCGCCCCCGAAGAACGCGGCGGCGTCGTCGTCACGGGCCCCAAGGGGTTCAACGGTCCGTGACGGCAATTGTGATCGCCGTCACTCCTGCCCGGCACCTCTGAAAGGGTGATCAATCGCAGGTGTTCTCGGTCGGCACGCTGCTGTCCGTGGTGAAGTACCTGCGGTCGTCCTTCGTGACGCCGTCGTCCGGTGCGGCCGGCTCCGTGAACTGCGGCGCGAGGAACCCGTCCCGTGCCGCCCTGCACGCGATCGAGTACTGGAAACCCGCGGCGTCGGAGGGCCACAGCCCGGCCGGCGTGACCGTGAACGTCACCTGCTGGCGGCTGGCCGCGACCATCTCCATCTGGCTGCGCAGCTTCCCCGGATCCGGCGGCTCGAACGCGTAGGCGAACACGTAGTCGGTCACCACGGCCGGGTAGCCGTTCTTCTGGCCCAGCGTCATCTTCCCGGACACCTTCAGGCCGATCAGCCTCGTGCCCGGCTTGAGCCGGGTGGTCCAGCCGGGGAGGTCGCGGGCCACCTGGTCGCGCACGTCCGGTGCGAGCATCGCCAGGAACCTGTCGGGTTTGTGCTCGCTGATCATCACCGGGTCCGTCCGCGACGCGACGAGGGCCTGCCGCACCTGCTCGTAGACGGGGTCGGGACCCGGCACGCTGATGCCGTCGGCGCCGTCCTGCCACTGCTCGGCAGGCGTGCCGGCGAACGGGATCCGCACGTTCACCGAGGGCGCTTGAGCTCGCAGGTAGAGCCCGAGAAGCACCGCGCCGATGACGAGCAACGCGACGGTGGACACCACCTTGTTGTTCACGAGAACAGCACGTTCGCGGGCCTGTGAAGGTTGCCTGTCGCCGCTGGGGCCTGTATCGAGGTCTGGCTTCGCGATAGCCGGGCCTGAGGCGGCCCCTGGCGGCACGGCCGAACGGCCCACATACAACACCGGTATGCGGACCGCTCGTCCGCACCGCCAGGAACCACCTCAGGCGCGACTCTCATCGAACCCAGACCTCGATACAGGCCCTAGCAGGTATCTCGATTCAAGTCGATACCCCCGCCTCCGTAGACTTGACAGCTGTGACTGAACTCGACACCGCAACCCAGCGTCCTGACCTCCCCGCCGCGTGGACTCCGGCGGAGGTAGAGGCGGAGCTGTACCAGCGGTGGGTCGACCGGCGGTACTTCGAGGCGGACGTCAAGAGCGACAAGCCGCCGTTCACGATCGTGCTGCCCCCGCCCAACGTCACCGGCTCGCTCCACATGGGCCACGCGATGAACCACAGCGTGATGGACGCGCTGTCGAGGCGTCGCCGCATGCAGGGCTACGAGGTCCTGTGGTTGCCCGGCATGGACCACGCGGGCATCGCGACCCAGAACGCCGTCGAGCGCGACCTGGCCAAGCAGGGCATGTCGCGGCACGACCTCGGGCGCGAGAAGTTCGTCGAGCGCGTCTGGGAGTGGAAAGAGGAGTACGGCGGCAAGATCCTCGACCAGATGAAGCGGCTCGGCGACGGCATCGACTGGTCGCGCGAGCGCTTCACCATGGACGAGGGGCTGTCGCGCGCCGTCCAGACGATCTTCAAGAAGATGTACGACGACGGTCTGATCTACCAGGCCGAGCGGATCATCAACTGGTGCCCGCGCTGCCAGACGGCGTTGTCGGACGTCGAGGTCGACCACAGCGAGGACGACGGCGAGCTCGTCTCGATCCGCTACGGCGATGGCGAGAACTCGATCGTCGTCGCGACCACGCGCGCCGAGACGATGCTCGGTGACACCGCGGTCGCCGTCCACCCGGACGACGAGCGCTACCAGCACCTCATCGGCACCGAGGTCGAGCTGCCGCTGACCGGCCGCCGCATCCCGATCGTCGCCGACACGCACGTCGACCCGAAGTTCGGCACCGGCGCGGTCAAGGTCACCCCGGCCCACGACCCGAACGACTTCGAGATCGGCCAGCGGCACAACCTGCCGAACCTCACGATCATGGACGGCCGCGCGACCATCACCGCGCACGGCCCGTTCGAGGGGCTCGACCGGTTCGAGGCGCGCCCGGCGATCGTCGCCGCGTTGCGCGCGGAGGGCCGGATCGTCGCGGAGAAGCGGCCGTACGTCCACGCCGTCGGGCACTGCTCGCGGTGCGACACGGTCATCGAACCGCGCCTGTCGCTGCAGTGGTGGGTCAAGGTCGAGGGCATCGCGGCGGCCGCGTCCGCCGCCGTCCGCGACGGCCGCACCAAGATCCACCCGGCCGAGCTGAACAAGCGGTACTTCGACTGGACCGACAACCTGCACGACTGGTGCATCTCGCGCCAGCTGTGGTGGGGCCACCGGATCCCGGTCTTCTACGGCCCGAACGGCGAGGTCGTCTGCGTCGGACCGGACGACGAGGCGCCCACCGGTGAGGGCTGGCGGCAGGACGAGGACGTCCTCGACACGTGGTTCTCCTCTGGCCTGTGGCCGTTCTCCACGCTGGGCTGGCCGGAGTCCACTGAGGACCTGAAGAAGTTCTATCCGACCTCGGTTCTGTCGACCGGCTACGACATCCTGTTCTTCTGGGTCGTCCGGATGATGATGTTCGGTCTGTACGCGATGGACGAGGTCCAGCCGTTCGACCACGTCTTCCTGCACGGCCTGATCCGGGACCAGTACGGCAAGAAGATGTCGAAGACCAAGGGCAACGGCATCGACCCGCTGGACTGGATGGAGCGCTACGGCGCGGACGCCACCCGGTTCACGCTGCTGCGCGGCACGAACCCCGGTTCGGACATGGCCGTCGCCGAGGAGTGGGCGGCCGGTTCGCGCAACTTCACCACGAAGCTGTGGAACGCCACCCGTTTCGCACTGGCCAACGGTGCGACGGTGGCCCGTCCGCTGCCTGATCGTGCCGAGCTGACGGCGGCCGACCGCTGGATCCTCGACGAGCTCGACGCGTTGGTGTCCACTGTGGACTCCAACTTCGAGGCGTTCCAGTTCTCCCGTGCCTGCGAGGCGCTGTACAGCTTCACGTGGGACGAGTTCTGCGACTGGTACCTGGAGATCGCGAAGGTCCAGATCGCGGACGGCCGCGTCGAGGCCACGCAGTCCGTCCTGGGCCACGTCCTCGACGTCCTGCTGCGCCTGCTGCACCCGGCGATCCCGTTCATCACCGAGACGCTGTGGACCGCGCTGACCGGCGAGGAGTCGCTCGTCATCGCGTCGTGGCCCACCGCTTCCGGCGCCGAGCGCGATGCCGATGCTCTTGCCCAGATCGAGGGCCTGAAGAAGCTGGCCACCGAGATCCGCCGGTTCCGTTCCGAGCAGGGCCTCAAGCCGGGCCAGAAGGTCGCGGGCAAGGTCCGCGGCGCGTGCTGCGTCGGCCTGACCGACCAGGTGCCGTCGGTCCGTTCGCTGACGCGCCTGACCGAGCCGGGCGACGAGTTCACCGTCTCCGCCACCTTGGAGGTCGGCCTGCCCAAGGGCGCGGTGAAGGTCGAGCTGGACCTGTCCGGCGCGATCGACGTCGTGGCCGAGCGCAAGCGCCTCGAGAAGGACCTCGCGGCGGCGCAGAAGGAACTCGACGGCACGACGAAGAAGCTGGGCAACGAGGCGTTCCTCGCCAAGGCGCCCGCCGACGTCAAGGCCAAGATCGAGGAGCGCAAGGCCACCGCCGAGGCCGACATCACCCGCATCAACGAGCGCCTGGCCGCGCTGCCGGAGGCGTAGTTCCGTGGACATCAACCTCGACGAGTTCCTCGACGTCGAGAACGAGCTCAACCAGCGGTGGCCCGAGACCAAGCTCGAGCCGTCGCTGGACCGGATCAAGGCGCTGGCGCACGTGCTGGGCGACCCCCACACGAACTACCCGGTCGTGCAGCTGACGGGCACGAACGGCAAGACGTCGACGTCGCGCATGGCCGATGCGCTCTTCACGCGCATCGGCCTGCGCACCGGCCGGTACACGAGCCCGCACCTGCAGCTCGCGACCGAGCGGATCAGCCTCGACAACCAGCCGATCAGCCCCGAGCGCTACGTCGAGGTCTACCGCGACATCGAGCCGTACGTCGGGATGGTGGACAGCCAGTCCGAGATCCGGATGAGCAAGTTCGAGCTGCTCACCGGCATGGCGTACGCGGCGTTCGCGGACGCCCCGGTCGACGTGGCCGTGGTCGAGGTGGGCATGGGCGGCACGTGGGACGCGACGTCCATCGCGGACGCCCGCATCGCCGTGCTGACCCCGATCGGCCTCGACCACACCGAGTACCTCGGAACCCGCATCGAGGACATCGCCACCGAGAAGGCCGGCATCATCAAGCCCGGCTCGGTCGCGATCGTCGGCGAGCAGACGCCGGAAGCCATGAAGGTCATCCTCGAACGCGTGGCCGCCGTGGACGCCATGGTGGCGCGGTTCGGCAGCGAGTTCGGCGTGGTCTCGCGCGCCGTGGCCGTCGGCGGCCAGCTGGTGACGTTGCAGGGCCTCGGCGGCGTCTACGAGGACATCTTCCTTCCGCTGCACGGCGAACACCAGGCGGCCAACGCGGCACTGGCCCTCGCCGCGGTCGAGGCGTTCTTCGGCGCCGGCCCGGACCGCCAGCTGGACGTGCAGGCCGTCCGCGAGGGCTTCGCCTCCGTGGTCACCCCAGGTCGCCTGGAGCGCGTCCGCTCCGCCCCCAACGTGTTCGTCGACGCGGCCCACAACCCGCACGGCGCCGCGGCCCTGGCTCGCGCCCTGGACTCGGAGTTCGGCTTCCGCAAGCTCGTCGCGGTGGTAGCCGTCATGTCCGACAAGGACGCAGAAGGCATCCTCTCCGCCCTGGAGCCCGTCGTGCAGGAGCTGGTGATCACCACCAACTCCTCCCCGCGCGCCATGGACCCGGACGTCCTGGCCGGCCTGGCCATCCCGATCTTCGGCGAGGACCGCTTCGAGGTCCGCCCGCGGCTCGACGACGCCATCGAGGAAGCCATCCACCTGACCGAGGACGAACTCTCCGGCGGCGGCGTCATCGTCACCGGCTCCGTGGTCACCGCGGGCGAGGCCCGCGCGCTGTTCGGGAAGGAGCCGGCATGAGCGAGGCCCCGGCCCCGTTGAAGAAGGACCCGATGAAGGCGTTCCGGGGCATCATGGCCGGCACGCTGATCCTCGAGGTCATCGTCGTCGCCCTGGCCCTGCCGGTGATCGCCAAGCTGCACGGTGGCGTCACCTCCCTGGCGGGCTGGGTGGCGTTCGGCTTCATCGCGGTGTTCATCGCGATGTGCGCCTTCGTCCGCCGCCCGTGGGCCATCGCCGCCGTGGTGTCGCTGCACGTGCTGCTGATCGCGTCGTGGCTGCTGCTGCCCGCTCTCGGCGTGATCGGCGTGATCTTCGGCCTGGTGTGGGCCTACCTGCTGTGGCTGCGCAAGGACCTGCTCAAGCGGATGGCGGAGGGTCGCCTGCCCGCGCAGCAACAGCAAGCTGGCTGATCACGTCTGGTCGTAGGCCATCAACGCGTCGATGGCCACCCTGGTCCGTCGCTCGGCGTCCGCGAGATCGGACGTGAACTCCAGCCTCGGGTTGGACGTGCTCCGCTGCAGCTCGAGGTTCCACACCGAGCCGTGGCCGGGGATCTCCACCGTGTACTGGATGCGGTCGCTGGACGGGTAGCTCAGCTTGTCGTTGCGCGTGACCTTCCGGCCCTTGTACTCGCCGACCTCTCCGAGTTCGTTCGGCTCGACGAACCAGTCGAATGCCGGATTGCCCGGCTCATAGGGCGAGAGGTAAACGGAAAGCTTGGTGTAAATTCCACTCGCCTTGTGTCCGCGCACCACTATTTGGCAGTAGAACTTGTCGGTGACGAGCCGCGCGACATCCGTTGATCCCAATGCGTCCTTGACGACGTTGTCATTCAGTACGGCGCACCAGTAATAGGGACCCCACTCAATCTCCTTGCCGGTGCCGGCCGTCTCGTTGTTGATCCGCCGGACGTCGAAGAACCCGTGCGGCTCAGGCGCCGCCCATCCCAGGCACCGCGAGTCCTCCATGGCGATGAGCTCAGCGCAGTCCGCCTGAGCACCGGCCGCCGGGGCAGGCGGTGTGATCTTCGGGGCTGCCACCGGCTTGGGTGACGTGCAGGCGGCGAGAAGCATTGCGGTGCTGACGAAAAGCACCAAAGAACGACGCATGTCGCACTTCGTACCCTGTTGCTTGTCCCAATGCCCAGGTGACACTTCGACGTGTTCACCCGAACGTGGTTTGAAGCTGGGACAAGGCCCTGGGCCTCGCGCTATGCTGCTTGGCGCACGATATTCAGGGGAGGGTGCTGGGGATGAGTGGGACCAAAGTCGATCTCGATACACTGCGCGCTGCCATCAAGGAGTACGAGTCGATCAGCCTGGAGCTCGAGAAGGCCTATACGACGGGTGACGCGCTGATCAAAGTCGAGGCTGCGGGGGAGGATCGGCCGAGCGTGGTCTACAACAACTGGGCTGTGACCGCGGGCGCGGCGCACCAGAAGTCGAACGACGAACTGCGCAAGGTGCTGCTGACCCGGATTCAGAACCTGAAGGCCACGCTGGCTCAGTACGAGCAGACCGAGCAGGGCAACAAGGACAACTTCAAGCCGTGAGGACTGAGCAGTTGCGCATCCGAAACATCGTCGCAGGTACCGCCGCACTCGTGTTGCTGGCGGGCTGCGGCACCGGCGGCGGTACCACCGGCACGCCGACGACTGCGACCCAGCCCACTGCCAGTAGCGGCGACAGTGGCGGAGCGCCCAAGGTCTCGAGCCCGCTCAACCTGACGGCCGTCGAGGCCGCACCGTGCAACGCGGTCACGGCGGCACAGTTGACTGCCTACGGCCTGCCCGGTGTCACCGGATCGGTGAACGCCGGCGCTCCAGGTCCCGCCTGCCAGTGGTCCGGCACGTTCACCCCGGCGGCGATGTCCTTGGGCATGGTCGTCCTCCCCTCGGGGACGAGCCTCAACTCCATCTACGCCAAGAAGAGCAAGTACCCCGTCTTCGAGGAGCGGCCCGCGATCCAGGGCCACCCCGTGGCCGTCGCCCTCGCCGTCGACCTGCGCAAGGACGGCAACTGCGAGATCGTCGTCG
The DNA here is from genome assembly GCF_002150765.1 of Lentzea kentuckyensis. Lineage (GTDB taxonomy): Bacteria > Actinomycetota > Actinomycetes > Mycobacteriales > Pseudonocardiaceae > Lentzea > Lentzea kentuckyensis. The sequence continues at coordinate 35,973 of NZ_MUYM01000097.1, read as the reverse complement.
GCGCGTCAGACGAGCGGGCGATCACCTTCACCTTCCTCAGCGATGAGAAGAGCAAGTACTTCGCGGACCCGTGCGCTGGGGTCACCGAGTTCGCGAACCTGGCAATCACGACGATCAAGGCAGGTGTGAGATGACACGGTCCGTCCCGCCCAGCTGCTATTCGGAGGACAACACCCGCGCGGACGGGCTCTCCGGCTACCAGATCTACACGCAGATGACCAGCGGGCCGGGCACCGCTTCGGCGCAGAACGCGGCGAACAAGGCCTCGGAGTTGGAGCGGACCTACGCCGGTGTCGAGGCACGGCTGAAGAAGGTCGGCGAGACGCTCGGCGAGGCGTGGACCGGGGCGAGTGCGGACGCGGCTCAGGCCGCAGCCAACCCGATCAACCAGGCCATGATCCAGATGCAGGACGCGCTCCGGCAGGCTGACCACTCGCTGTCGAACCAGGTCTACCAGTTCAACTACAACAAGAGTCAGCTCAAGGACATGCCGGAGAAGAAGCCGGACACCGGCTTCTGGGACGACATCTCACCTTGGGACACCGACGCCGAGGACGCCGTCAACAGCTACAACTCCAAAGAGGCGTACAACCGCAAGATCTACAGCGAGTTCCAGAGCGCCAGCAACACCAACCGCGGTGACCTGCCCAAGGAGTTCCCCGGCGTCACGGCGGACACGTTGAACGTCGAGGTCATCAACACCGGCAACGGCAACGGCGAACACAACACGACGAACACCAGCAACACCGGACGACCCACCGGCCACACCGGTGTCCCGAACACCACCGGTTCGCCGCAGGGCACGACCGGCGACACCTGGAACCCGCCCGGCTCTCTGACGGGCGGCCACGACAGCACCACTACCAGTGGCCTGACCCCCGGCGAAGGCACCACCGGCGGCCCCAAGCCCGGTGACCTCACCGGTGGTGGCAAGCCGCCCGCCGGCAGCGTGATCGAACGGCCGCCGAACACGGGCATCCCGCCGATCGGCGTGCCAGGCGGTCCGGGCCTGGGCGGTGGCCCCGGCGGTTCCGGTCGTGGTCCCGGTGGCGGCGCGGGGCGTGGTCCCGGCGGCGGTGGCGCGGGCAAGCTCGGCGGCGGCAGCGGCAGCGGCAGCGGCAGCGGACGGTTCGGCGGCGGTGGCCTCGGTGGCAGCGGTACCGGCACCGGTAGCAGCGCGGGACAGCAGCCCGGCGGCAAGTCCGGGGTGTTCGGCGGCATGGGTGAGACCGGGCCGAACGCCGGTGGTCGTGGTGGCGCCGGCGCGGGTGGCCGGGCCGGCGCTGCCGGTGCGGGCGGTATGGGCGGTCACGGTCAGAAGGGTGAGGGGGAGGACGACCTGGAGCACAAGTCGGCCGACTACCTCATCAACGAGGAGAACACGAACGAGATCATCGGTGACATGCCGATGGTCGCACCGCCGACGATCGGGGGGTGAGCGTGCTGCGCTCGTCCATTCAGCTGTCCGACCTCGCCTTCGACGTGCTGTGGAAGCAGGAGAAGCTGGGGGAGTACCACCCGGCGCTGCACGTCGACTCGCCCGGTGAGACCGAGGACGAGCGCGCGATGATCGAGCGCGACGTCATCGGCGAGCTGCGCAGGGTCGGGCTGGACCACCCGGACGTCCGGGGCACGCTGCACCTGATCGCCAAGGCGGACGAGGACTACTCGGCGTGGATCGCCGTCACGCCGAGCGAGACCAGGCCCGTGGTGGTCGCGGCGAACTCGCAGCACGGTGTGCTCGCCGTGCACGACAACGGGTACGTGCAGCTGCACCCGATCCGGCCGGAGAACGCGCCGGAGGTCCTCGCGATGCAGCTGCCGGACGTGCCGGCCGGTCGCGGCGCGTCGATCAACGTGCACGCGTCGGAGATCAACGTGCACCAGCCGGGCATGGTCTCGCCGTCGATCTCGCTGCGCAAGCTGCTCGCCCAGCCCCGCAAGGGCACGGCGAAGCTCTACGCCGCCAAGCGCAACGGCGAGGGCCGGCAGCGGGCCAAGACCTTCCTCACCACGATCGACTTCGAGGACGGCCGCTGGCTCGTGGTCAAGTACACCGACCAGAACCACCAGACGTGGGTGCACGCCACGCCCGCGTCACGCCAGATCATCACGGACTGGCTCAAGCGCCTCACGTGATCCACGACGTCTGACGGTCGGAGTTCACTTCCGGTTTCAGAACTGGTCAGAACGGCGGACTACAAACCGCGCATGACCTTCGACCGTCGCACGTTGTTCAAGGCAGGCGCACTCGGCACGGCCGCGGCGCTGGTGCCCTCCGGCATCAGCCTCGCCAGGACGGACCGCCCGACCCTCACGCACGGCGTGCAGTCCGGCGACGTCACCTGGGACGCCGGCATCGTCTGGACCCGCGCGGACCGTCCCTCCCGGATGCTCGTCGAAGTGTCCAACGACCCGAACTTCCGCTTCTCCCGCCGCATCCGCGGTCCGTTGCTCACGCCGGAGACGGGTGGCACCGGGCAGGTCAGGGTGTCGGGCCTGCTGCCCGGCCGCACCGCGTACTACCGCGTCACCGCCGAGGACCTGCACGGCCGGACCTGCAGCGAGTCCGTCAGCGGCAGCTTCGGCACCGCCCCGATCGGCCGCGACGAGGTGCGGTTCGTGTGGTCCGGTGATGTCGCGGGCCAGGGCTGGGGCATCAACCCCGACATCGGCGGCATGCCGATCTTCAAGGCCATGGCCGACCGCCGGCCCGACTTCTTCATCCACAGCGGTGACAGCGTCTACTCCGACGGCCCGATGAAGGAGACCGTCGCGCTCCCGGACGGCCGGATCTGGCGCAACCTCGTCACGCCGGAGAAGACCAAGGTCGCCGAGACGCTCGACGAGTACCGCGGCCAGTTCGCCTACAACCTGCTCGACGAGAACCTCAGGCGCTTCGCCGCCCAGGTCCCGATGTTCGCGCAGTGGGACGACCACGAGGTCACCAACAACTGGTACCCCGGCGAGATCCTCGACCTCCCGCAGTACACCGAGAAGCGCGTGGACGTGTTGGCACAGCGCGCTTTCCAGGCGTTCCACGAGTGGATGCCGATCGATCAGCAGCGCGCTGTGGACGGTCGGGTGTACCGGAAGTTCTCCTACGGCCGCAACGTCGAGATCTTCGTGCTCGACATGCGCACCTACAAGGACAAGAACACCGCGCCGAAGGACAAGCCGGGCGTGATTCTCGGTGCGGCGCAAGCGAAGTGGCTCGTCACCGAACTCGCCCGCAGCACCGCCACGTGGAAGATCATCGCGGCGGACCTGCCGATCGGCCTCACCGTCCCGGACGGCACCGACATCGAGGGCGTCGCGAACGGCCTGCCGGGCGCGCCCAACGGCCGTGAGCACGAGATCGCGTGGGTGTTGCGGGAGCTCAAGAACCGGCGCGTCAAGAACACCGTGTGGCTCACCGCCGACGTCCACTACACCGCCGCGCACCACTACTCACCGGACCGCGCGGCCGTGGGCGACTTCGACCCGTTCTGGGAGTTCGTGTCCGGACCGCTGCACGCCGGTGCGTTCGGCCCGAACACGCTCGACCCGACGTTCGGCCCGAAGGCGGAGTTCGTGCACGCCCCACCCGCCGCCAACACCACGCCGCTGGACGGTTTCCAGCACTTCGGCGAGGTCAAGGCGGACCGCCACGAGCTCACGGTCTGGCTGCGCGACGCTACCGGTGCTTCGCTCTGGTCCAAAACGCTCAAGGCCGCCTGACGATCGCCGTAGGGTCGGTGCGTGCCCATCTCGTTCGACACCACCGGCTTCCGTCAACTCGGCCAGAACACCTGGCAGCACGCCAGCGGCGACCAGGCCGAGCTGACCTACTACGGCCTGGTCCCCGACCTGCCCGCCGGGCTGGACGACCTGCCCAAGCTCAGGCACGACCTCGCGCTGATCCACGGCGAGACCGGCTGCCTGATCGAGGCGCACGTCGTCCAGCTCGCCGGGGTGCCTGCGTTGCTGCGGATCGTCAAGATGCCGCTGCCGAACCAGCCGAACGGGCAGGTCTTCGTCTGCTCCTTCACGATCCCCAAGGCGAACTGCAGCGCGGTGTTGCAGCTCGGGGCGCTGGAAAGAGGCGTGACGGGCACGCGCGAGGCCGTGCTGGCGGCCGAGGTCGGGTTCCACAACTGGGTCAAGCCGCACCCGTACGCGCCCGAACTCCAAGGCGTGCTGCCGTTCCACGCGGGCGACGATCCCCGCCACGACGCGAGGTTCCCCGACCACCCGTTGTCGCGCGTGCGCGCGTGGGCGCATCACGTCGTGCGCACGGCACGAGTCGACCCTCAGTTCGCGTCGCTGCCGCCGTTCCAGGTCCAGGCACCACCGCCACCGGTCGCACCCGGCCAGACCCTGGTGACGGCCCTGCCCAGCCTGCCGGTCAAGGACTTCGTCGGCCTGCAGATCGGGGAGCAGACGACGTACTGGCGCATGACGGACCCGAAGCTGAAGGAAATGCTCGGCCTGGGCCTCATGGGCCGGTCACCGCTCGCGGACACCAGGTTCCGCGACATGCTCATGATCGACCTGGAGACCGGGGAAGCGATGATTCCCGACCGCTTCACCACCAACGGCCAGATGACCGCGCACAGCACGCGTCTGGTGCAGGTCACCCTGCCGGAAGCGGACGCCGAGCTCTCCGACGACGACGTCATGGACGCGTTCAAGTGGGCCGGCCGGATGACGGGCGCGGCGGCGGAACGCGGCGAGTACCTGTCGCTCGAACCGATCCAGAACCAGGGCGAGCAGGCGAACCCGCACGTTCTGCTGATCGTGCAGCAGCACGAAGGACAGCAGGTCGTCATCGCCCAGTTCTCGCCGCCACCGGTTGAAGGGCCGCTGGCGGGGTCGCCGAGCCGCAGCGCACCGGCCACCCCGGAGTCGGTCGAGGGCATCGGCGTGATCGCCGGAATGGCCGTCAACGAGTGGCGCTCACATCCGCTCCGGCTGGCGATCACCTACAAGCGTCCGGCCGGCTGATCGCAAATATTTGCAAGGCCCGACGTATTGTTTCCCGCTGATTGTCGTGGTTTCGTGCAGCAACCCTGCAAGAAGTTGCGACAAGGAGGTCGCGATGCGTCGGGTCGTCGCCGCGCTCGCTGCACTGGTTTTGCTCCCCCTGACACCGGTCCAGGCCGTTGCCGCACCACCGCAACGTCTGGCCGTGGGGGAGGTGATGGACATAGCGCCCGGTGTGCGCGACGGGGACGCGAAGCTCGCGTTGCCGCCCAAGCGCGACGACCTGCGGGGCGAGCGCTTCTACTTCGTGATGCCCGACCGGTTCGCGAACGGCGACCCCGGCAACGACCGAGGGCGGAGCAACAGCGCCGAGAACGGGTTCAACCCCGCTGACAAGGGCTTCTACCACGGCGGAGACCTCAAGGGCCTGCGCGGGAAGCTCGACTACCTCGACGGCATGGGCATCACGGCGATCTGGATGACGCCGATGTTCCTCAACCGCTGGGTGCAGGGCGACAGCGCCGGCTACCACGGCTACTGGACCGTCGACTACACCTTGCTCGACCCGCACTTCGGCACCACGCAGGAGATGCGCGACCTGATCAGGGACGCGCACCGGCGAGGCATCAAGGTGTTCTTCGACATCGTCGCGAACCACACCGCCGACGTGATCAAGTACGCCGAGAACAAGACGCAGTACGTCAGCACGGGCGCGCAGCCGTACCTGGACGCCGACGGCAAGCCGTTCGACATCGCGGACTACGCGGGCAAGAAGGACTTCCCGAAGCTCGACCCGAAGAAGTCCTTCCCGTACACGCCGGTCAAGGACGGGCCGACGAAGTTCCCGTTGTGGCTCAACGACACCACGCTCTACCACAACCGCGGCGACTCGACGTTCTCCGGCGAGTCGAGCGAGCAGGGCGACTTCTCCGGCCTCGACGACCTGATGACCGAGCACCCGCGTGTGGTCAACGGCATGAAGGACATCTTCACCAGCTGGATCGACACGCTCGACATCGACGGCTATCGCGTCGACACCGTCAAGCACGTCAACCTCGAGTTCTGGCAGGCGCTCGCGCCGCACGTGAAGCAGTACGCGAACCGCAAGGGCAAGAAGGACTTCTTCGTGTTCGGCGAGGTCTTCGACTCCTCGCCGGAGAACACCTCGAAGTACACGACCACCGGCAAGATGCAGGCCACGCTGGACTTCCCGTTCCAGAGCAGCGCGCTGAGCTTCCTGTCCGGCAAGGGTTCCCAGCGCCTCGGCGAGGTGCTGCTGGACGACGACCGCTACACGGACGCCGACTCCAACGCGTCCTCGCTGCCCACGTTCCTCGGCAACCACGACATGGGCCGCATCGCGTGGATGATCCGCAACGACCGGCCGGGCATCTCGGACGCCGAACTGCTGGAGCGGCTCAAGCTCGGAAACCAGCTGATGTACCTGTGGCGCGGCAACCCGGTCGTCTACTACGGCGACGAGCAGGGTTTCGCGGGCACCGGCGGCGACAAGCTGGCGCGCCAGGACATGTTCGCGTCCAAGACGCCGGAGTACATGGCGGAGCAGCTGGTCGGCTCCGGCCGCACCGGCGCGCAGGACAACTACAACACCTCGCACCCGCTGTACCAGCAGCTCAAGGCCCTGGCCGCCCAGGTGGACCGCGATCCGGTGTGGCGTGACGGCAACCAGGTCCTCCGCTACGCCGACGGTGACGTCTTCGCGTTCAGCCGGATCCTCGGCCGCGAGCACCTCGTCGTCGCCAACGCCGGTACGTCGCCCGCGACCGTGACCGTGCCGGTGTCTTCCACGGCTTTCGAGAACGCGCAGGTTCAGAACGGTCGCGTCACGGTGACCGTGCCCGCGCTGTCGTCGTTGGTGCTCAAGGGAACCAGCAACGTCACGGCGGTGAAGCCGGCGCCGGTGCTGGTCGCCCCGGCCCCGGGAACGGTGCTGGACAAGCGGGTCGAACTCCGTGCGGACGGCATCAGCGCGCCCAACGCGGCGGCCACGTTCGCCGCCCGCGTCGAAGGCACCGGTGACTGGACGGTGCTCGGCACCGACGACGCCGCTCCGTACCGGGTTTTCGCTGACCTGTCGGCACTTCCGGGTGCGGCGGCCGGCAGGCGCGTCGAGCTGCGGGTCGTCGCGAAGTCGGGGGAGATCGGCGCGGACGGCGCGTTCGTGAACCTCGTGGCCGCGCCGCCGGTCCCGGACCCCGGCACGAAGAACCCGGACTGGCTGGTCGTGCACTACGCACGCGACAACTACGACGGCTGGGGCCTGCACGCCTGGGGCGACATCGAGACGCCGGTCGACTGGAACGCGCCGCTGCCGTTCGCGGGCGAGGACGGCTACGGGCGGTTCGCGTGGATCAAGCTGAAGCCGGGCGCGAAGTCGGTCGGGATCATCGCGCACAAGGGCGATGAGAAGGACACGTCGGTCGACCGGTTCGTCGACCCGAGCGTGACGCCCGAGGTGTGGCTGAAGCAGGGCGATGTGGCCGTGCACCCGTCCGAGCAGGCAGCCACCGGCAAGGCCGTCGTGCACTACGTCGGTGACACGACCGGGGCGGTCGTCCGCGTTGCCGGACGGGCTGACGTGCCGTTCACCAACGGGATTGCCGAACTGCCGCCGACCACGGACTTCTCCGTCGTGCGCGGCACGACCGTGGAGGCGTCCGGCAAGTTCACGAGTGGCCACTCGTGGGTCGCTGGCGGGAAGGTGCACGCTACGAAGGCCGCCGCCGAGAACCGGGCGGTGATCCACTACAACCGCGCGGACGGCGACTACACCGACTGGACGATGTACCACTGGACGGGGTCGGCGGAGCCGTCGCCGGGCTGGAACCAGTCGCGGGTGCCGGACGGCCGGGACGCGTATGGCGTCTACTGGTCGGTGCCGCTCGCCGCCGGTGCCGCGGGGCTGAGTTACCTCATCCACCGCGGTGACACCAAGGACCCCGGCCCCGACCAGTTCCTCGACCTGGGGCAGAAGGGGAACGAGGTGTGGCAGTTGCAGGGCAACGAGACCTACCTGCTGCCGTCGAACGCCGGCCCGGCCGCCGATGACGACCTGACCAAGGCCAAGGCGATCTGGATCTCGAAGGACAAAGTCGTCTGGGACGTGCCTTCGGTGCAGTCCGACGGTTACCGGCTCGAATACGGCTCACGGGTGCTGCGGCTGTCGCCGACGACCGAAGAGGTGCCTGCACAGTTCCCGCACCTTCGCGGAAAGCCGGTGTTCGCCGTGCGCGGGTTCGTCGACGAAGCGTTGCGGGACAAGCTTTCCGCCGTGCACGTCGACGCGGGCGGGGCGATCCGGCACCGCACGAGCGTGCAGATCGCGGGCGTGCTGGACGACCGGTTCGCCGCTGCGGCAACGAAACTGACGTTCGGGCCGACGTTCGACCACGACCGCGCGTCGATCCGGTTGTGGGCGCCGACCGCCCGGAACGTGAAGCTGCGCCTGTTCGACCAACCGACCGGCGAGCCGGTGAAGACCGTGCAGCTCAAGCGGGACGACGCGTCGGGCGCGTGGTCCGGTGCGGGCAACTGGAAGAACAAGTACTACCAGTTCGAGGTCACCAACTGGCAGCGCACGGTCGTGGTCACCGACCCGTACTCGGTCGCGTTGTCGGTGAACTCGACGCACTCGCAGTTCGCCGACCTCAAGGACGCCAGGTCCATGCCTGCCGGTTGGTCGAAGGACGTCGCTCGCGGGATGGGCGGCGCGATCACCGAACTGCACGTGCGGGACTTCTCGATCAACGACCAGTCCGTCCCGGAGGAGGAACGCGGCACGTACAAGGCGTTCACGCACTCCGGCTCCGTGGGCATGAAGCACCTCAAGACGCTGGCCGCGGCGGGCATGGACACCGTGCACCTGCTGCCGACGTTCGACATCGCGACGATCCCCGAGAAGCGCTCCGACCAGGCCACTCCGGCCTGCGATCTGCCTTCGCTGACGCCGGATTCGGACCAGCAACAGGCCTGCGTCGGTGCGGTCGCGGGTCGTGATGGCTTCAACTGGGGTTACGACCCGTTCCACTACGACGTGCCCGAGGGCTCTTACGCCACAGCCGACGCGCAGAACGGCTGGGCTCGCTCGAAGCAGTACCGCGAGATGGTGAAGTCGTTGCACGACAACGGCAACCGCGTGGTGGTGGACGTGGTCTACAACCACACGGCCGCGTTCGGCGACGCACCGACGTCGGTGCTCGACAAGGTCGTGCCCGGCTACTACCAGCGGCTCAACCTCGACGGCTCGGTCGCGAACTCCACGTGCTGCGCGAACACCGCGACCGAGAACGCCATGATGGGCAAGCTCGTCGTGGACTCCGTGGTGCGCTGGGCGCGCAACTACAAGGTCGACGGGTTCCGGTTCGACCTGATGGGCCACCACCCGAAGGCGAACATCCTCGCGGTGCGGGCGGCTCTGGACGCGCTGACCGTGCAGAAGGACGGTGTGGACGGGCGCAGGATCGGCGTCTACGGCGAGGGCTGGGACTTCGGCGAGGTCGCCGGCAACGCCCGGTTCGAGCAGGCGACCCAGGCCAACATGGCCGGTACCGGGATCGGGACGTTCAGCGACCGGCTGCGCGATGCCGTGCGCGGCGGCGGGCCGTTCGACGACGACCCGCGCGTGCAGGGCCTCGGTTCCGGACTGGCCGGAGACGTGAACTCGTCGCCCGCCAACGGTGATGTCGCCGCACGGCTGGAGAACTACAGCGACCTGGTGAAGCTCGGCATGGCCGGCAACATGGCCTCGTACCGCTTCCAGTCGACCGCCGGGCCCGTGGTTTCCGGTCGTGACGTGAAGTACAACGGGTCTGCTGCCGGGTACACCGGTCAGCCGTTGGAGGCGGTCACGTACGTCGACGCGCACGACAACGAGACGTTGTTCGACGCGTTGACCTACAAGCTGAAGCCTTCGACGTCCGCTGCGGATCGGGTGAAGATGCAGACCGTCGCGCTGGCGCCGGTGCTGCTCGGGCAGGGCAGGCCGTTCGTGCATGCGGGCACCGAGTTCCTGCGCTCGAAGTCGTTGGACCGCAACAGCTACGACTCGGGTGACTGGTTCAACTCCTACGACCCGTCGTTGCGCGACAACGGTTTCGGTCGCGGGTTGCCGCCCAAGGCCGACAACGAGTCGAAGTGGCCGTACGCGAAGCCGTTGCTGGCCGGGCCGAAACCGTCTTCGGCGGACATGAAGGCCTCGCTGGACGCGACTCTGGAACTGCTGCGGATCCGCAAGTCGTCGCCGTTGTTCTCTCTTGGGTCGGCTGATCTGGTGCAGCAGAAGGTGTCGTTCCCGGCTGCGGCGTCCGGTGTGATCGTCATGTACGTCGACGACACGGTCGGTCCCGACGTGGACCCGGCCCGACGCGGACTGCTCGTGGTGATCAACCCGTACCCGACCGACCAGGCCGTTGCCCTGCCCGTCGGCGACTGGAAGCCGCTGACCAGCGAGAAGAAGGCGGGAGCCGCGCGGTCGGTCGTCGTGCTGGAGCGATAGTCCCGCTCAGAAATAGTTTTGTTCGAGAACAGTTTGGTACCGTAGTACTCATGGGTGCGACGGGGTGTACTGACCTGATGATGCTGCTGCATCGGACGGGGCATGCGCTGGAGACCGAGCTGACGGCGCGGCTCGCGGAGATCGGACTGACTCCGCGAGCCCGCTGCGTGTTGTCCAGCGCGTTGGACGCGGGCCTCACGCAGACCGAGATCGCCGACCTGATCAGCATCGACAAGACGACCATGGTCGTGACCATGGACGCGCTCGAATCCGCTGGTTACGCCGAGCGCCGGCCGTCGCCGACGGACCGCCGTGCCCGCGTCGTGGTCGTGACCGAGTCGGGCCGCGAGATCGTGGCGAAGGCCGACGACCTGTACGAGGAGATCGTCGGCAGCGTGCTGGGCTCGTTGCCGGACGACGAGCGAAACGGCCTGGTGGGCGGCCTGACGCGGCTGATGGAAGGCCGGTTGAGCACGCCCATGCCGTGCGAGAAGCCGCCGCGCAAACGTGCTCTGCGTCATGCCGTTGGGTAAGAGATAGTCCCGTACAAAACTATCTGTTACGGTTCCTCTTATGAACTCAGGGGGACCGAAGACGGATTCGCGCTGGCTCGCGCTGATCGTGCTGTGCGCAGGGATGTTGATGATCGTGCTGGACCAGACGATCGTGAACGTCGCGCTGCCCGCGATCGAAGAAGACCTCAAGTTCGGCCAGGCCGGTCTGGCCTGGGTCGTGAACGCGTACCTGATCGCCTACGGCGGTCTGCTGCTGCTCGCTGGGCGTCTGGGTGACCTGATCGGACACAAGAAGGTGTTCCTGATCGGCCTCGGCGTCTTCACCGTCGCCTCGCTGCTGTGCGGCGTGTCGTTCAGCAGCGAGATGCTGATCGTTTCTCGTTTCGTCCAGGGTGCCGGTGGCGCGCTGGCCACGTCGGTGACGCTGGGCATGGTCGTGACGATGTTCCCGAAGCCGGAGGAGCAGCGGCGCGCCATCGGCGTGTTCAGCTTCGTGGCGGCGGCGGGCGCGTCCATCGGCCTGTTGCTCGGCGGCGTGCTGACCGACGCCATGTCGTGGCACTGGATCTTCTTCGTGAACATCCCGATCGGCATCGTCGCGGCGGTGGCCGCCGTCCGGCTGGTGCCTTCCTCGGTCGGCCTCGGCCTGCGCGAGGGTGCGGACGTGCTGGGCGCGTTGCTGATCGTCGCCGCGGTGATGCTCGGCGTGTACACGATCGTCAAGGCGGAGCACTACGGCTTCGGCTCCGCGCACACCCTTCTGTTGGGCGCCGTCGCGTTGGCGTTGCTGGCGGGATTCGTTGTGCGCCAACGCACCGCCGCGAAGCCGTTGCTGCCGTTGCGGGTGTTCAGGTCGCGCAACGTGACGGGTGCGAACCTCGTGCAGATCTCGATGGTCGCCGGCATGTTCGGACTGTTCTTCCTCGGCACGCTCTACATGCAGCTGGTGCTGCAGTACACGCCGTTGCAGATCGGCCTGGCGTTCATGCCGGTCGCCGGCGCGATCGCGGTGTTCTCCGTGTCGTTGTCGGCACGCCTGAACACCCGGTTCGGCGAGCGGAACATGCTGATCGTGGGCCTGCTGTTCATGCTGGTGGGCATGGTGGTGTTCACGCAGGTGCCGGTCGACGGCTCGTACTTCGCGGACATCCTGCCCGCGGTGGCGCCGCTCGGCATCGGCCTGGGCCTGTCGTTCCCGGCGCTGATGACGCTGGCCATGTCCGGCGCCTCGCCCGACGAGGCCGGCCTGGCCTCGGGCCTGGTGAACACGACCGCGCAGGTGGGCGGTGCGCTCGGGCTCGCGGTCCTGGCCACCACCTCGACCACGTACACGTCGTCGCTGGTGGCGTCCGGTGTGGGGCGGTTGGAGGCGCTGACCTCCGGCTTCCACCTGGCGTTCTGGATCTCCGCGGTGCTCGTGGCGGTGGCGCTGGGGCTGGCGGTGTTCGTGCTGCGGCAGGTCACTGTCGTCCGGGACGGTCAGCCTGTGCTGGTGCATTAGTGGGTTGTTGGCGCTCGGTGCGGGACTTTCGCGCTCCCGTGCCGAGTGCCGGCGTATCCGCGCCGAGCACTGGCGGTCCCGGCGTCGAGCACTGGCGGTCCTGCGTCGGGCACTGGCGTATCCGGGGTCACAGCCCTGCTTAAGCGGGCGGGGTGTGCGCGGTTACGCTTGTCGGCACTTCCCGTGTTTTGACCTGTTTGAGGAGTCACACCGTCGTGTCCGAGCGCACCCTGGTTCTGGTTAAGCCCGATGGCGTTGAGCGTGGTCTTGTTGGCGAGGTGATCGCCCGGATCGAGCGCAAGGGGCTCAAGCTCGCCGCCCTGGAGCTGCGGACGGCGGATCGCGCCACCGCTGAGCAGCACTACGCGGAGCACGATGGCAAGTCGTTCTACAACGACCTGGTCGACTTCATCACCGGTGGGCCGTTGGTGGCGCTGGTGGTCGAGGGCACTCGGGCGATTCCCGCGTTCCGTCAGCTGGCCGGTGGGACCGACCCGGTGGAGAAGGCGACTCCGGGGACGATTCGCGGGGACTTCGGGCTGGAGGTCCAGTACAACCTGGTGCACGGGTCGGACTCGGCGGAGTCGGCTGAGCGCGAGATCAAGATCTGGTTCCCGAACCTCTGAGGTTTTCGGTTCTTTTCGATCTTGTCGGGGCCTCTGAGCAGGTTGAGATGTAGGGGTTCCGAGTTCGGGGGGACGCTTGCGGGAGCGTGCATATGCGCGTGTTTTCCGTAGCGTCCCCCTGTTTCGTTGGCGGGTTCCTGTTGCGTGCTTCCCCTGGGGGACTCGGTCCCCCAGCCCCCCTGCCAATCTGATCAGGGGGGACCCCACCCGGAGCGCATGCGAAAAGCAGCTCGCCTACGGCGTCGCCTTCGCCGTTGCGATCAACCCGTCCGGCGTGGACTGCTTCCCAGGCCGCCGGGGGTGGAGCCGTTGAGGATCGTGTCCTTCGGGTAGCCGAGCGGCAGGTACATGTCCACGGAGTCCCAGCGTTCGTTGCCCACGGCGATTGCGTTGGGCATGCGGCCGTATTCGCGGAAGCCGATGCTCTCGTAGAGCTCGATTGCGCCGTGGTTGTTGCCGCGTGTGCCGAGCATGACGATTTCGATGCCCGCCTCTCGCGCGCGGTCCACCAGGCCCTGCACCACCCGTTTGCCCAGGCCCAGGCCGCGTGCTGAGGGGTGGGCCATGACCTGCTGGATTTCGGCGCGGTGTTGGAAGACGGCGGTGCTGCCGCGTCGCCACAGGCCTACTGCTTGGACGGTGCCGTCTACGGAGGCGGTGGCGAAGGCGGCGTCGTTGTCGCGGACCTGTTTGAGGACGCCGTCCAGCCAGAGGGAGATGCGGTCGAAGGTGGGGGGCTCGTGGTAGCCGACGGCGCCGCCTGCTGCCACCACGTCGTGTACGACGGTGTGGATCTCGGTGCGCAGCTGGTCGGTGGCTTCGGACAGCCATCGCAGTTCGATCTCTGGCATGGGGCGATCGTAATTGCGTCGAGAATTGTCGGACCTGGTCGTTAACGTGGGCTGTGTGGAGAACCTCGTCGAGGCCAAGGCGCTGACCAAGCATTTTGGGACGTTCGAGGCCGTGCGCGGCGTCGACGTCGAGGTGCGCAAGGGGGAGGCGTTCGGGTTTCTGGGGCCCAATGGGGCGGGGAAGTCGTCGACCATGCGGATGATCTCGTGTGTCTCCGGGCGCACTGGTGGGGAACTGAAGGTCCTCGGGATGGATCCGGACGTCGACGGGCCGAAGATTCGGGCTCGGCTGGGGGTGGTGCCGCAGCTGGACAACTTGGACACGGAGTTGACGGTTCGGCAGAACCTGCAGATTTACGGCAGGTACTTCGGGATGTCGCGGCAGAAGTGTCGGGAGAAGGCTGCGGAGTTGCTGGAGTTCGCGCAGCTCTCGGACCGGGCGGATCACGAGGTCGAGCCGCTCAGCGGTGGGATGAAGCGGCGGCTGACGATTGCTCGGTCGTTGGTCAACGATCCGGAGTTGCTGCTGTTGGACGAGCCGACCACCGGGTTGGATCCGCAGGCTCGGCATCTGTTGTGGGACAGGCTGTTCCGGTTGAAGCAGGACGGGGTCACGCTCATCATCACGACCCATTACATGGACGAGGCCGAGCAACTCTGCGATCGGCTCGTGGTGATGGATGGCGGGCGGATCGCGGCTGAGGGGTCGCCCAGCGAGTTGATCGGGCGGTACTCGACCAGGGAGGTGCTGGAGTTGCGGTTCCAGCCGGGGGCCGAGAAGCCGGATCTCGAGCGGTTCGCCGAGCGGGTCGAGGTGTTGCCGGATCGGTTGTTGCTTTACACGCAGGATGGCGAGCACACGCTGGCGAAGGTGCACGAGCACGGCGTGCGGCCGGTGCAGAGCCTTGTTCGGCGCAGTTCGCTGGAGGACGTGTTCCTGAGGCTCACGGGTCGGACGTTGGTGGACTGATGCACACGCTCAGGGGGTCCTGGTTCACCTTCGAGAAGTTCTGGACGTGGTACCGGCGCAACTGGCGGGCCACGGTGGTGTCGAGTTTCTTGACGCCGCTGTTGTTCCTGGTGGCGCTCGGGTTCGGGTTCGGGTCCCAGGTGCGGTCGACGGCGCTGATCGGTGGCGTGTCGTACCTCGAGTACCTCGCGCCCGCGTTGGTCGTGGTCACGGCCATCCAGGGGGCCACGTTCGATTCGACCTACCCGATCCTGTCGCAGTTCATGTGGCAGAAGTCCTTCATCGCGATGGTGGCCACGCCGATCACCCCGGCGCAGGTGCTCTACGGGCAGATGATGTGGGTCGGGTCGCAGCTGGCCGTGCGGTCGACGGTGTTCGTGATCATCGCGGCGGTCCTCGGCGCGGCCGCCGGGCCAGGGATTTTGTTGTCCGTCGTGTTCGCGACGTTGGCGGCGCTGGCGTTCAGTGCGCCGTTGGTGGCCTACAGCGCCACGTTGGAGAAGCCGGACGGCTTCACCACGATCTTCCGGTTCGTGCTGATGCCGATGACGTTGTTCACCGGCGCGTTCTTCCCGGTCAGCCAACTGCCGGACTGGTTGTTGCCGCTGGTGTGGCTGACCCCGGCGTGGCACGGGATCGAGCTCGCCAGGGGGACGACGTTCGGCACCATCGACCTCTTACCGGCGCTGGGGCACATCGCGTATCTCGTCGCGCTGACGGCCGGCGGCATCGCGCTCGGCGTGAAGTTCTTCCACCGGAGGCTGGCGGTATGACGCAGACCCTCGATCGAGAGAAGGCCGCGCCCGCGAGCGTCGGGTTGTTGTGGCGGGTGATCCCGCCCGGGCTCTACGGCCGGAAGGCGAGCATGCTCGTCGAACGGGCGGCGCTCGTGAACCGGCGCGCGTGGTTCGTGCTGGTCGGCGGGGCGTTCGAGCCCTTGTTGTTCCTGTGGTCGCTGGGGCTCGGGTTCGGGCAGATGGTGAGCTCGGTGGCCGGGCCGGACGGGCAGCCGATCGGTTACGCGGCGTTCGTGGCGCCGGCGTTGCTGGCGGCGTCCGCGATGAACGGGGCCGTGTACGACGCGACGTTCAACGTGTTCTTCAAGTTCAAGTACGTGAAGCTGTACGACTCGATGCTCACGACGCCGATGGGGCCGATGGACATCGCGATCGGCGAGATCGCCTGGGCGCTCCTGCGGGGCGGGCTGTACTCGGCCGGGTTCCTCGCGGTGATGCTCGGGATGGGGCTGATCGTCTCGCCGTGGGCGTTGCTCGCGTTGCCGGTGGCGCTGCTCGTGGCGTTCGCGTTCGCGGCGGTGGGCATGGCGGCGACGACGTTCATGCGGTCCTGGCAGGACTTCGACCTGGTACAGCTCGCGGTGTTGCCGCTGTTCCTGTTCTCGACGACGTTCTACCCGCTGTCGGTCTACCCGGGCTGGTTGCAGGTGGTGGTCAGCTGGACGCCGCTCTACCACGCGATCGAGCTCATGCGCGGGCTCACGCTGGGTGTGGTCGGCTGGGGGATGCTCGGTCACGTCGCCTATTTCGCGGTCATGGCCGTTGTGGGAACGGTGGTGGCGGCGCGGCGCCTGGGGAAGTTGTTGCTGGACTGACCGCGATTCGGCGTCACCACCGCACGGCGTTACTCTGGTCGTGTGAGTGTCGAGTCTGTTTTCCCCAGGTTGGAGCCTCTGCTGCCGCGGATCTCCAAGCCGGTGCAGTACGTCGGCGGGGAGCTCAACGCGACCGTCAAGGACTGGGACGCGGCGTCCGTGCGCTGGGCTTTGATGTATCCCGACGCGTACGAGGTCGGCCTGCCCAACCAGGGCGTCATGATCCTCTACGAAATCCTCAACGAGCTGCCGGACGTGCTCGCCGAGCGCACCTACGCCGTGTGGCCGGACCTCGAGGCGCTCATGCGTGAGCACGAGGTTCCGCAGTTCACGGTGGACGCGCACCGGCCCGTCAAGGCGTTCGACCTGTTCGGCATCAGCTTCGCCACGGAGCTGGGCTACACGAACATGCTCACGGCGCTGGACCTCGCGGGCATCCCGCTGCACGCGGCGGACCGCACCGAGGACCACCCGATCGTGGTGGCCGGCGGGCACGCGGCGTTCAACCCGGAGCCCATCGCGGACTTCGTGGACGCGGCGGTGCTCGGCGACGGTGAAGAGGCCGTCCTCGAGATCACCGAGATCGTGAAGGCCTGGAAGGCCGAGGGCTGCCCCGGTGGCCGCGACGAGGTGCTGACCAGGCTCGCCGAGACCGGTGGCGTGTACATCCCGCGCTTCTACGACGTGGAGTACCTGCCGGACGGCCGCATCCAGCGCGTCGTGCCGAACCGCGACCGGGTGCCGTACCGCGTGTTCAAGCGGACCACGATGGACCTCGACGCGTGGCCGTACCCGAAGCAGCCGCTGGTGCCGCTCGCCGAGAGCGTGCACGAGCGGATGAGCGTCGAGATCTTCCGCGGCTGCACCCGCGGCTGCCGGTTCTGCCAGGCGGGCATGATCACCCGGCCGGTGCGCGAGCGGTCGATCGAGGGCATCGGCGCGATGGTCCAGAAGGGACTGGAGGCGACCGGCTTCGAAGAGGTCGGGTTGCTCAGCCTGTCCAGTGCGGACCACAGCGAGATCGCGGAGATCACCAAGGGTCTCGCGGACCGCTACGAGGGCACGAACACGGGCCTGAGCCTGCCCAGCACACGCGTCGACGCGTTCAACATCGATCTCGCGAACGAGTTGTCCCGCAACGGAAGGCGCTCGGGTCTCACCTTCGCGCCCGAGGGCGGCAGCGAGCGGATGCGGCGCGTCATCAACAAGATGGTGTCCGAAGAGGACCTCATCCGGACGGTGTCGGCCGCGTTCTCCAACGGCTGGCGGCAGGTGAAGCTGTACTTCATGTGCGGCCTGCCGACGGAGGAGGACGAGGACGTCCTGCAGATCGCGGAGATGGCGAAGAACGTCATCCGCGCGGGCCGGCAGGCGAGCGGCCGCAACGACGTCCGCTGCACCATCTCGATCGGCGGGTTCGTGCCCAAGCCGCACACGCCCTTCCAGTGGGCCCCGCAGTGCGACCCGGACACGGTGGACGACCGGCTGCGCAAGCTCCGCGAGGCCGTGAACAGCGACCGCAGCCTCGGCCGCAACATCGGCATGCGCTACCACGACGGCAAGCCGAGCCTGATCGAAGGCCTGCTCAGCCGGGGTGACCGGCGCATCGGCAAGGTCATCGAGGCGGTGTGGCGCGACGGTGGCCGGTTCGACGGCTGGAGCGAGCACTTCTCCTACGACCGCTGGACCGCCAAGGCCGCGGAGGCGCTGGAACCGCTCGGCGTCGACCTCGCCTGGTTCACCACCCGCGAGCGCGAGGAGCTGGAGGTCCTGCCCTGGGACCACCTCGACTCCGGGCTCGACAAGGAATGGCTCTGGGCCGACTGGCAGGACGCGCTGGACGAGCGCGAGCAGGACGACTGCCGCTGGACCCCGTGCTTCGACTGCGGTGTCTGCCCTGCGATGGGCACGGACATCGAGGTCGGGCCCACCGGTCGCAAGCTGCTGCCGATCTCCCCGGTCGGTATCGGCTCGCCGGTGCAGAACCCCGCGCTCACGCCGTGACGGCTGCCAGCCCGCCCACCCGTCCCGCCGCTGTGGCGGTGACGGTGGCGGGCTGGCCGAGCGAGTCACCCATGTCGACGGCGATGTCCGCGGTCAGGTAGGCCGCGAGACACGCCGTGCTGTTGGCGTTGGCGACGTCCTCGGGCACGCCGATGGACGGGGCGAACATCCGCGCCACGTACCGGTCCGGCCCTGAGCTGTAGGCGTAGCACCCCAGCAGCCCGAGCTCGTCGGTCACTTCGCGCAGCAGGTCCAGGTCCGGGGTCAACGCCGCAAGGGCGTCGGCCGACGGCACCTCCACGAGCATCCGCGGACGTCCCAGCGTCGCGATCACACCCTTGCCTTCAGTGCCCAGAGCACGAAGGACCGCCTCCTGCTCGGCCGTGCGCGCCGCGCGCACCTGTACGGGTCCGGGGTCGAAGAAGGCCTCGACACCGTGCGGGGTCCGCACCGCGGTTCCGGCGAACGGGCGGCTTCCGGCGCGGAGGATGAACTCGGTCTGCCCGTCGGCGGCGAGCACGGCGAGAGCGGCGACCGTGCCGTGGCCGCAGCCCGGCAGTTCACCCTCCGAGGTGAAGAACCTCAGCGCGTTGCCCGGTCCGATGAACACGGCGTGCGAGGTCCCGTACCGCGTGGGCAGCGCCTGGCGTTCGGCGTCGGTGAAATCGCCGTCCGGCACGACCGTGGTCGGGCTACCACCGCGACCGTCGCGCAGACAGGCGTTGACGATCACTTGGTGACGGCGGCGAGCGCGTCCACGAGACCGTGGCCGTAGAAGGAGTTGTACTCGGAGTAGCCCGTGCAGAACGCGTCCTGCACACCGGTCCCGTTGAGGTCGTAGTCACCGGGACACGGCAGGGTCGCCGCCTGGGCGTTCAGCATGCGTCCCAGCGACACCGCGTCCGTGTTCGGATGCACCGACGCGATCAACGCCGCCACCCCGGCCACGTGCGGTGTCGCCATCGAGGTGCCGCACGAGTAGTCGTAGCCGGACGGCACGGTGGAGAGCACACAACCCGTGGGTGTGCGCGTGTCACCACCCGGCGCCGTCACGTCGATCGCGCCCAGCCCGTACGAGCTGTACCCGGCCTTGGTCCCCGTCGAGTCGACGGCCGACACGCCGACCACGTTCTTGAGCTGCGCCGGCAGCACCACGCAGGTCGAGTCGACCGGACGGGTCTGCGCGTCACCGTTCGTCGGCGACATCGAGTCACGCCCTGGGCGGGACAGGTCCGCCCCGGCGTTTCCGGCGGCGGCGACGGTCAGCACGTTGCGAGAGGTGGCGTAGTCAACGGCCCGACGCACGGCCTCGTAGATCACGCGCTGACCGGGCTCGCTCTGGCACGTGAACAGGTACGGGTCGATGAAGTAGCTGTTGTTGGTGATGGTCATGCCCTGCGCGGCGGCCCACATGAAGCCGCACACCGCGTACTCGGGGTAGATGAAGCCGTCGTCGTCGACGACTTTCACGGACGCGATGCGCACGCCCGGTGCGACGCCCGTGGTGCCACGACCGTCGTCCGCCGCGGCGATGGTGCCGGCGGCGTGGGTGCCGTGCGCGGAGGTCGTCGGGATCCACGCGGAAGGTGACGTGTCGGGCCTACCGGTCAGACACCCCGCGGACAGTTCGGGTGCCAGTGCCTGGGCCAGGTCGGGGTGGTGCGCGTCGACGCCGGAGTCCAGCACGCCCACGACCACGGACTTGGAGCCCGTCGTGACCTCGTGCGCGGCCGGGGCCTTGATGAGATCCATGTCCCACTGCTCGCTGGAACGCACCCCGGACGGCCGGAACAGCTCGGTGTCGTCCTTCTTGCGCTTCACCGACCGCTTGGCGATGCTCTCGGCCTGGGCGCTGTAGGCGCGCTGCGGGCCGATCAGCTTGAGGAACGACGGGTCCGGCGACGTGGCCACCGCGACCCCGATCTCGGGGTAGTAGACCGTCGTGGTGCCGCACGCGCCGGTGATCTCCGCGTTCGCGACCTCAGGGGTCGTGAGCTGCGAGAACACCACCAGGTACCGCAGCAGGGGACCCGGCTGCATGCAGGTGGAGATGTTCGGTTCCGCACCTGCGGGCAGGGACACCGCCAGACACCCGGCCGCGAGCATGGCGGACATCGCCACTGCCCGTGCACGGTGGAGCAGAGGCACCAGGGACCTCCAGGTTGGCAAGGTGTCCAGTCAGCCGGACCGTAGCCACGCGCAACGATCTAGACAAGCTGAACGTTCTGAATCGGGTTCACGGTACCGTCCTACCGGACGAACAGCCTGCGCCGATGGGATCGCTCACCCGTCGGAACACCCATGGGGAGCACCACTGAGCCGCCATCTGCCCAACAACCCGTCGGCCGCGGCCGTGCAGAAACTGCGCCTCCGCTACACCAAGCGGGGGAGGTTGCGTTTCACTTCGCACCGCGACATCGCTCGCACGTTCGAGCGTGCGCTGCGCAGGGCCGGCGTACCCATGGCGTATTCGCAGGGCTTCAGCCCTCACCCGAAGGTGTCGTGGGTCGGCGCCGCGCCGACCGGCGTCGCCAGCGAGGCGGAGTACGTCGAGGTGTCCGTGGTCGAACAGGTCGATCCGGAAGCGCTGAAGATCGCGCTCGACGCGGCCCTGCCGCCCGGTATCGACGTGGTCGACATCGTGCAGGCGCACGGTGGCAATCTCACCGAGCGCATCGACGCGAGCGAGTGGCGGATCGAGCTCGACGGGGTCGAACCCGAGAAGCTCGCGGAGGCGGTGAGCGCCTTCCTCGCGGCCGAGGTCGTCGAGGTCGAACGCCTCACCAAGAACGGCGTGAAGACCCTCGACGTGCGGCCCGCCGTCGTGTCGGCGCTGGTCGAACCACGTTCGAGCGACGCCGGACACGATAAGACCGCATTGTCACAACCGTGTGGGATACTCATGACGGTCGTTCGGCAGGTAACGCCTACCGTCCGACCCGACGACGTGCTGAATGCGCTTCGCGTCGTGGCCGATCTCGTGCCGCCGGTACCTGCGAGAGCAACCCGGATGGCGCAGGGACGGCTCGACGGCGAAGGCAGGCTGGTGGACCCGCTCCAACAGGACAAGGAGTCCTGAAGCAGGAGCGCTGGCGATGCCTTTGGTCTGGTCAACCTGCAACGCAAACAGGAGGAGCGGCGCTGACAGCAGCGTCGTCGTGGGACCTGCGCAAGCGTGCGCCCAGTGAGGCGCCACGCCGCTGCGCGCGAGGCAAGGATTCCCGCCGCGAGCAGCGGTGGAGAGAGACAAGAGAGGCCCCTGCGCGGCCGCGTCCTCACGGGACGCGCCCGGGGGTGGAGGAGCTGCATGTCGAACAAGGACAAGCCTGCCGGTGTCACCGGCGGGCAGGGCGTGGTTGCCGCACGCCCTGAACTGGCGGACCTGCCGGACAAACTGCGGGTCCACGCACTGGCGAAACTGCTGGACGTCAGCAGCAAGGACGTGATGACGGCGCTGGCCGACCTCGGTGAGGTCGCCCGCAGCGCGCAGTCGAGCGTCAGCCGCGACGTCGCGCTGAAGGTCGCCGAGACCCTGGTGGACTGGGACGACGTCGTCACCGGTGAGGTCACCGAGGACTACGAGGCCCCGGCGGTCCCCGCGTTCGAGGCGCCGGCGCTCGCGCCGCTCTTCGCGGCTCCGACGGCGGTGTTCATGCCGCCGCAGCCGATCGAGCGGCCCAAGGCACAGGCGTCGCCGTTCGTCGTCGACGAGCCCGTCGCCGAGGACGAGAAGTCGGTCGGCGAGATCGCCGCGGACGAGCTCGACGCCGCCGAGGCGGAGGCCGACGCCGACGTCGACGGTGATGACGAGGGTGAAGGCCGTCGTCGGCGTCGTCGTGGCCGTCGTGGCCGTGGCCGCGGCAAGGGCACCGACGCCGACTCGGACTCCGAGGAGACCGACGAGGCCCCGGCCGAGGCCGCAGAGGCGCCCGCAGAGGGTGCGGAGGCCGAGGCCGAGGAAGCCGACGACGAGGGTGACGAGGGCTCGACCCGCCGCCGTCGCCGGCGCCGCCGTCGCAAGACCGGCACCGAAGACGAGGTCTCGTCCGAGGACGACCCGCCGAACACGGTCGTGCACGTCCGCGAGTCCCGCGACGCGCGCGACGACAAGGCCGACTCCGAGGCCGCGCAGAGCGAGGTGCGCAGCATCCGCGGCTCCACGCGCCTGGAGGCCAAGCGCCAGCGCCGCCGTGACGGTCGCGAGGCCGGTCGCCGCCGTGCCCCGGTGCTGACCGAGGCCGAGTTCCTGGCCCGCCGCGAGGCAGTGGCCCGCACGATGGTCGTCCGCGAGCGCGGCGACCGCACCCAGATCGGCGTCCTCGAGGACGGCGTGCTGGTCGAGCACTTCGTCACGTCGTCGGGCAGCGGCTCGATCGTGGGCAACGTCTACCTCGGCCGCGTGCAGAACGTGCTGCCGAGCATGGAGGCCGCGTTCATCGACATCGGCCGCGGCCGCAACGCCGTGCTGTACGCCGGTGAGGTCGACTGGGACGCCGCCGGTCTCGAGGGCAAGTCCCGCAAGATCGAACAGGCTCTGAGCAGCGGCGACTCCGTGCTCGTCCAGGTCACCAAGGACCCGGTCGGCCACAAGGGTGCCCGCCTGACCACCCAGATCAGCCTGCCTGGCCGCTTCCTGGTCTACGTGCCGGGCGGCGGTGCCACCGGCATCAGCCGCAAGCTGCCGGACAACGAGCGCAAGCGCCTCAAGGACATCCTGAAGAGGGTCGTGCCCGAGGACGCCGGCGTGATCATCCGCACCGCCTCGGAGGGCATCTCCGAGGAGGAACTGGGCCGCGACGTCACGCGTCTGCAGGCGCAGTGGAAGGTCATCAAGGAGAAGTCCGACAGCACCTCCACCAAGGCGCCGACGCTGCTCTACGAGGAGCCGGACCTGCTGGTGAAGGTCGTCCGCGACCTGTTCACCGAGGACTTCGCCCAGCTCGTCGTCCAGGGCGACGAGGCGTGGGACGTGATCGACTCCTACGTCCGCCACGTGGCGCCGGACCTGCAGGACCGCCTGAAGAAGCACGTCGGCAACAACGACTCGTTCGTCGAGTACCGCATCGACGAGCAGCTGATGAAGGCGCTCGACCGCAAGGTCTGGCTGCCGTCGGGTGGTTACCTGATCATCGACCGCACCGAGGCGATGACGGTCATCGACGTCAACACCGGCAAGTTCACCGGATCGGGCGGCAATCTCGAAGAGACGGTGACTCGCAACAACCTGGAGTCGGCCGAGGAGATCGTCCGCCAGCTCCGGCTGCGCGACATCGGCGGCATCATCGTCATCGACTTCATCGACATGGTCCTGGAGTCGAACCGCGACCTGGTGCTGCGCCGCCTGACCGAGTGCCTCGGCCGCGACCGCACGCGTCACCAGGTCGCCGAGGTCACCTCGCTGGGTCTCGTGCAGATGACCCGCAAGCGGGTCGGCACCGGCCTGCTGGAGGCGTTCAGCCAGACGTGTGAGCACTGCCGCGGCCGTGGCGTCGTCGTGTCCACCGAGCCCGTGCACTCGCACGGCGGTGGTAACGGTGGCGGCCAGCAGCAGCAACAGCCGCAGGGCGGTGGCCGCAAGTCGCGCCGCAACAAGGGTGGCGGCGAGCAGGCGGCCGAGGTGGTCGAGGCGACTGTCGTCGAGGCCGAGCCCGAGGTCGTCGAGCAGGTCGTGGTGGAGCCGGGCGAGCCCGAGGACACCACCGAGGACGTGGTCGCCGCCGACCAGGAGCACGAGGCTCACGGCCGTCGTCGCCGTCGTCGGCGTGGTCGCGACAAGGAGCCGCAGGCGACCGTCGACGCGGTCGTGGTCGAGGAGCAGGCGCTCAACGGTCACGTGCCGCACGAGGTCACCGAGGACCCGGCACCGGTCGAGGTCGAGCCGGTCGTCGAGCCCGCGGCTGTCGAGACCTCGGCGGAGGAGCCTGCCGCCGAGGTCATCGAGGAAACCGCTGAGGAGCTCGTCGAGCCGGTGACGCTGGCCGAGGAGGTCGCGGAGGAGTCCGCCGAGGTCGCGGAGGAGGCCGCCGAGGTGGCCGAGGTCGTCGCGGCCGTGGAGGCGGCCGAGGTGACCGAGGAGCCCGCCGCGCCCGTGGCAGAGGCTCCTGCGGCTCGTCCGCGCCGCCGTGCCGCCAAGCGCCCCGCCGGTGCGCCGGTCGCGCACGAGGTGCCTGCCGCGGTGACCGTCGAGGTGCCGAAGCAGCCCGAGGTCCAGATGCCCGCACCGGTGGTCACCACCACCCGCAGGCGCCGCACCGTGTCGCGGCCCGCGGGACCGCCGGTCAACGAGGGCTGATCGCGAGTACGAGGTGAAACCGGGGTCGCTTCCGAGCGGCCCCGGTTTTGCTGTGTGAGAGAGGGCACAGCCTGCGCAAACGTGATCAGGGCACCCCAGTTTGCTTGTGCTGTACCCACTCCCGTAACCTTGTTGACGGCCCGCCATCCGACGGGTCCTGTCGTGTGCCCCCTCTGCTGTTTTTCAGTGGAAACACTGTCGCGGAGATCGGTGGGCGCATGGCCCGTCACCATCGAGTAGCAGGAGACTTCCGTCCTGATGTACGCGATCGTCAAGACCGGCGGCAAGCAGTACAAGGTCGCTGTCGGCGACATCGTCGAGGTCGAGAAGCTCGAGGGCGAGCCGGGCACCGAAATCTCCCTCCAGGCGCTGCTCGTGGTCGACGGCACTGACGTCACCGCTGACGCGGCCGCCCTGGCGAAGTTCTCGGTTACCGGCAAGCTGGTCGAGCACACCAAGGGCCCGAAGATTCGCATCCACAAGTTCAAGAACAAGACCGGCTACCACAAGCGCCAGGGTCACAGGCAGAAGCTGACCCGCGTCGAGGTCACCGGCATCACCGGTAAGTGAGGACCTGACTTCTCATGGCACACAAAAAGGGTGCGTCCAGTTCCCGCAACGGCCGTGACTCCAACCCCCAGTACCTGGGTGTGAAGCGGTTCGGCGGTCAGGTCGTCAAGGCCGGCGAGATCCTGATCCGCCAGCGCGGCACCAAGTTCCACCCCGGCGTCAACGTCGGCATCGGCAAGGACGACACGCTGTTCGCCCTGCAGCCGGGTGCGGTGGAGTTCGGTATGAAGCGCGGTCGCAAGACCGTCAACATCGTCCCGGTCGCGGTCTGAGGACCGTTTCCGCGACGTAGTTAGACCTTCAGCGAGGGGCGGGACCGGTCTTCCGGCACCGCCCCTCGTTGCTTGTTCAAGACTTTTGAGAGGAAGTAGTTCCGTGGCTCGTTTTGTTGACCGGGTGGTGATCCACGCTGCCGCCGGCAACGGGGGCAACGGCTGCGCTTCCGTGCACCGCGAGAAGTTCAAGCCGCTCGGCGGCCCGGACGGCGGCAACGGCGGCAGCGGCGGCAACGTCGTGCTCGTCGTCGACTCGCAGGTGCACACCCTGCTGGACTTCCACTTCCGCCCGCACGCCTCCGCCACCAGCGGCAAGGCGGGCGCGGGTGCGAACCGCGACGGCGCGAACGGCGAGGACCTGATCCTGCGCGTCCCGGACGGCACCGTCGTGCTGACCGAGGACGGCGAGATCGTCGCGGACCTGGTCGGCGAGGGCACCCAGCTCATCGCCGCCGCCGGTGGCCGTGGTGGTCTCGGCAACGCCTCGCTCGCGTCCAAGGCCCGCAAGGCCCCCGGTTTCGCGTTGCTCGGTGAGCCGGGCGAGACGCGGGACCTGGTGCTGGAGCTCAAGTCCGTCGCGGACGTCGGCCTGCTCGGGTTCCCGTCGGCCGGCAAGTCGTCGCTGATCTCGGTGCTCTCCGCGGCGAAGCCGAAGATCGCCGACTACCCGTTCACCACGCTGGTGCCGAACCTCGGCGTGATCACCGCGGGCGAGACCATCTTCACGATGGCCG
Organism: Lentzea kentuckyensis; assembly: GCF_002150765.1. Lineage (GTDB taxonomy): Bacteria > Actinomycetota > Actinomycetes > Mycobacteriales > Pseudonocardiaceae > Lentzea > Lentzea kentuckyensis. Next base: position 9,543 of record NZ_MUYM01000097.1, on the reverse strand, counting down.
ACGTCCCCGGCCTGATCCCCGGCGCGTCGCAGGGCAAGGGCCTCGGCCTCGATTTCCTGCGCCACATCGAGCGCACCGCCGTGCTCGCCCACGTCGTCGACTGCGCGACGTACGAGCCCGGTCGCGACCCGATCGCGGACATCGACGCGCTGGAGAACGAGCTGGCGCAGTACACCCCGTCGCTCGGCGGCAACCTGGCCGACCGGCCGCGCGTGGTGATCCTGAACAAGATCGACATCCCGGACGCCAAGGACCTGGCCGACATCGTCCGCCCGGAGATCGAGGCCCGCGGCCTGCCGGTGTTCGAGGTGTCGACGGTGTCCCGCGAGGGACTGCGTGAACTCTCCTTCAAGCTGGCCGAGGTGGTGCGCGAGTACCGCGCCGCTCAGCCGAAGAAGGAATCGACCCGCATCGTGCTGCGGCCGACCGCCGTGGACGACGAAGGGTTCATCGTGACCGAGGACCCCTCGGTCGAGGGTGGCTTCATCGTCAAGGGCGACCGCCCCGAGCGCTGGATCCGCCAGACCGACTTCTCCAACGACGAAGCCGTCGGTTACCTCGCGGACCGCCTGAGCAGGCTGGGTGTCGAGGACAAGCTCGTGAAGATGGGCGCCATCCCCGGCTGCCAGGTCACCATCGGCGACCTGGTGTTCGACTGGGAGCCGACCACGCCTGCCGGTATCGCGATGACGATGACCGGACGTGGCACGGACGCCCGCCTCGAGCGCAACGACCGCATCGGCGCCCACGAGCGCAAGGCCCTGAAGAAGGCCCGCCGCGCGCCCGGTGAGTACGGCGACGACTACGGTGATTTCAGCGAGGAGTAAAACGTGACGGCCCCCGTGGTCTCACAAGCCCGCAACGCGATCGCCTCGGCGAACCGCATCGTGGTGAAGGTCGGTTCTTCTTCTCTGACGACGGCCGAGGGCGGCCTCGATCCGGCGCGTCTCGACGCGCTGGTCGACGCCCTCGCCGCCCGGTGCGCCGCCAGCAGCCAGGTCGTCCTGGTCTCGTCCGGCGCGATCGCCGCGGGCCTGGCGCCGTTGAAGCTGTCCCGGCGCCCGCGCGACCTCGCCACCCAGCAGGCCGCGGCGAGTGTCGGGCAGTTGACGTTGGCGCACGCCTACGCGAACTCGTTCGGCCGCTACTCCCTGACCGTCGGCCAGGTCCTGCTGACCGCCGACGACGTGGTGCGCCGCGCCCACTACCGCAACGCGCAGCGCACGTTCTCGCGGCTGCTGGCCCTGGGTGCGGTCCCGGTCGTGAACGAGAACGACACCGTCGCCACCGAGGAGATCCGCTTCGGCGACAACGACCGGCTCGCCGCCCTGGTGGCGCACCTGGTCGGCGCCGACGCGTTGTTCCTGCTGTCCGACGTGGACGCCCTCTACTCCGGCGACCCGCGCAAACCCGGCGCGGTCCGCATCTCCGAGGTCACCTCGGCGTCCGATGTGGATGGTGTGCAGGCTGGGACCGTCGGCGCCTCAGGACTGGGCACCGGTGGCATGGCCTCGAAGCTGGCGGCCGCCCGGCTGGCCTCGTCCGCGGGCATCCCGGTACTGCTGACCGGCGCCGCCGAAGCACAGCGCGCTCTCTCGACCGCCGACGTCGGCACGGCCTTCGCCGCCACCGGCTCCCGCCTCACCGCGCGCCGCTTCTGGCTCGGCTACGCCACCGACGCGAACGGCCGCCTGCACCTCGACGACGGCGCGGTCGCCGCGGTGGTCGGCCGGCGCAGGTCGTTGCTGGCTGCCGGAATCACCGGTGTGGACGGCGACTTCGAGGCGGGCGACGTCGTGGAACTGGTCAGCCTGGCGGGCGAGGTCGTGGCCCGCGGTGTGGTCGGCTACGACTCGACGGAGTTGCCGTCGTTGATCGGCCGCAAGAGCCACGACCTGCCGGCGGAACAGCGCCGCGAGGTCGTGCACGCCGATGACCTGGTGCCGCTGACTAGGTGAGTTCGGCGCCCTTCGTCTCAGGCAGCGTCAGGACCACCAGGAACGTGATCACCGCGGCCACCGTGACGTACCAGAAGAAGACCGTGCCGCCCACGGCCTGGATGACCAGCGGCGCGGTCCCGCCGAACAGCGCGACGGTGAGGTTGTACCAGGCGCCGATGCCGAGCCCGCGCAGTTCGGTCGGGAACAGCTCGCTCATGATCGCGGGCGCGATCGACGTGAGTGCTGTGTACAGGCCGAGCCCGACGCAGAACACGATCACGAGGTTCGCCAGGCCGGGTTTGACCAGTGTGGACAGCGGTACGACCAGCAAGGCCATCGCGCCGGACCACACGAGCATCTGCGGTTTGCGGCCGTAGCGGTCGGCCAGCCACCCCATCGGGTACTGCAGCGCGATGAACACCACCGTGCCGACCGACAGCGCGAGGAACACGTCCATGTCGTTGGCGCCCTTGGTCTTCACCGCGAACGGCGTCAGCGCGGAGAAGAACGTGTAGAAGCTCAGCGTCGACAGCAGCGTGATGCCGATGAGCTGACCGACGGCCTTCGGGTGTTCCTTGAGCGTCATCAGCAACGGGCTGCGCAGGCTTTCGGCCTTCGCCTTGTTCTCCTCGAACTGCTCGGTCTCCTTGAGCTCCCGTCGCAGCCACAGCCCGATCAGGCCGAGCACACCGCCGATCAGGAACGGCACGCGCCAGCCGTAGGAGGCCATCGCCGCCTTGTCGAGGTTGCGGGACAGGAAGAACCCGAGCAGCGACGCGATCAGCACCGCCGCACCGGTCGAGATGTAGAAGAACGACGAGTAGCGGCCGCGGTGGGCGGCGGGCGCGATCTCGGCGAGGTACGCCGACGCGTTCGACACCTCGCCGCCGAGCGCCATGCCCTGCGCGATGCGGGCGAGCACCAGCAACACCGGCGAGAGCCAGCCGACCTGCTCGAACGTCGGCAGCAGCCCGATCGCGACCGACCCACCGGACATCAGCACGATCGTCAGCAGCATCGCGGTGCGGCGGCCCTTGAGGTCCGCGAACCGGCCGAGCAGATACCCGCCGAGCGGACGGAAGAAGAAGGCGAGCGCGAACGTGGCGAACGTGCTCAGCAGCGCCGCGGTTTCGTTGCCGGAAGGGAAGATCTGCGTCGCGAAGTAGATGCTGAACGCGGTGTAGATGCCCCAGTCGAACCACTCCACCGCGTTGCCCGCGCTTGAGGCGACGAGCGTGCGTACGGGCAGTCGATGCGTCTCCGATGTAACCGCCATGGACGCACCCTGACACACTCAGCGGCGTGCGATCTATGGGTTTGGTGACCTTGGTTGTCCGTGACTACGACGAGGCGATCCGCTTCTACGTGGACGGTCTCGGGTTCGCGTTGGTGGAGGACCTGCCGCAGGACGGCAAGCGCTGGGTTGTGGTTTCCGCAGGTGGTGGGGCGTCTTTGTTGTTGGCGCAGGCCTCCTCGGAGGAGGAGAAGGCACGAGTCGGCGACCAGACCGGTGGCCGTGTCGGGTTCTTCCTCACCACCGACGACTTCGACCGCGACCACGCGCGCATGACCGCGTTCGGCGTGAAGTTCCTGGAGACGCCTCGCGACGAGGTCTACGGTCGCGTGGCCGTGTTCGAGGACCTCTACGGCAACCGCTGGGACCTGCTTCAGCCCACCCGCGCCTGACCGGGGGAGACCCCGACGATCCGTTTGAACGCCCGGCTGAACGCGGCCTCCGACTCGTAACCGAGGCCGCGTGCGATCTCGCTGACCGTGGTGTCGCGGTCTTTGAGGCGGTTCATCGCGACGTGCATGCGCCACCGCGTGACGTATCGCATCGCCGGTTCGCCGACCAGGTCCGTGAACCGTGCCGCGAACGCCGACCGTGACATCGCGGTTTGGTGCGCGAGGCGTTCGACGGTCCACGGCTGTGCGGGGTCACGGTGGATCAACGCCAGTGCCTGCCCGATCTGCTGGTCCTGCAACGCACCCAACCAGCCGGTGCGCGCCGCCGGGTCGTTGGCGAGCCACGAGCGGATCGTCTGGATCACCAAGACGTCCGCGAGTCTGGTGATGACCGCTTCGCCGCCAGGACGCAGGTTGCGTGCCTCGGCGGCCATCAGGTCGATGGTGGCGCGCATGTCGTCGGCTTGGCGGACGTACAACACGTGCGGCAACACTTTGATGAGGTGCTTCGCCGCCGGGTGGTCGAAGCGGACCGCACCACACACGAGATGCGTCACGGCGCCACCGTCGCCATGTTGCAGGATCGCGTAGCTGTCGGTCTCGAACGTGTGCGGCAGCGTTGTGACGAGAGGCGTTTCCGCACCTGAACCGCTGAACAGCCGATGGCCCTCACCGCCGGGCACGAGCAGCACGTCGCCGGGTTCGAGTGACGTGATCTTGCCGCCGACCTCGATCTCGCAGCTGCCGCTGGTGAGGACGTGGAACCACAGGCAGTCCGTCATGTCGGGCATCGTGAGGCCCCACGGCTCGGTGAGCTCGGTCCGGCAGTAGAAGGTGCCGGACATCCTCATCAGGTGCAGGGCCTCGCCCAGCGCGTCCGTCATGGTGTTGATTCTGGACGAACGAGCAAGTTTGCGCGACGAAATGTCATTGAGAGTCCGGCCTTCGCGGGACACAGTGAGCGTCATGGGGATAATCACGCTGATCGCAGTCGCCGCGTCCGGCCTGATGGCCGGCCTGTTCTTCGCCTTCTCCACCGCCGTCATGCCGGGCCTCGCCGACCTGCCGGCCGAGCACGCCCGCGGTGCGATGCGCCGGATCAACGTCCGCATCCAGAACCCGCTGTTCCTGCTGGTGTTCCTCGGCAACGTCGTGTTGTGCGGCATCGAGGTCTTCGAGGGCAGGATCGTGGGCGGACTGCTCTACATCGTCGGCTGCTTCCTGCTCACGATGGCCGTCAACGTGCCGATGAACAACCGCCTCGAACGCACCGACGACGCCTACTGGCCCGAGTACCTGCGCAAGTGGACGCTCTGGAACCACGTACGCGGCGTCGCGTGCCTCGGCTCGACGGTCATCCTCCTACTCGGATTCTGAGGCCGTGCTTCGGGCGCATCGCGGCGACGCTGGTGGGTGTGAGGCGCTGGGGGAGCAGTTCAGGTTTCGGCCGCTGCAGCAACGCTTTCAGCATCACGGTCAACTCGGTCGTCGCGAGCCCGGCCCCGATGCACCGGTGCGGTCCGCCGCCGAACGGCAGGAACTCGTGCGGCGCCGGCTTGTGTTCCCACCGGTCCGGGTCGAACCGCAGCGGATCCGGCCACACTTCGGCCAGTCGATGCGTGACGTACGGGCTGTACAGCAGGAACGTGCCTTCCTTGATCTTCTTGCCGACGAACTCGAACGGCTGTGCGGCCACCCGTGCCGAAATCACCGCGGGCGGATACAGCCGTAGCGTCTCGTTGACGACGTTGGCCAGGTAGTCGTCGTCCTCTCTTGCGCGCTCCCAAACCCCGTTGTGCCGCAACAGGTTGAATACCGCCCACGCCATTGCGCCGCTGGTCGTCTCGTAGCCCGCTGCGATCAGCGTGACGACCTGGTCGCGCACTTCGAGGTCGCTCAACCCGTCGCTCTGCACGAGAGAGGTGAGCACGTCTCCGGCCGTGTTGCCCTGACGCGTTTCCTCGATCGCCTTGTAGACCCGCGCGTCAACGGCTCTGCGCGCTCTCATCGCGTTGCGCCAAGCCGGTGCTTTTGTCTTTCGCAGCAAGGTGACCACCGCTGGGTTGCGGTCGATCAGGTTGATCAGCAACTGCAGGTGCGCGCCGAAGAACTCCGCGTCCTGGGCCAGCTTCTCGCCGAACAACGCGTGGATCGTGCTGCGCCGGATCGCCCGCCGGAACTCCTGGTAGACGTCCACCGTCTCGCCTGGCCGCCACGCGTCGAGCGTGGCCTCCGCGTTGGCCCGCATGACCGGCACGTGGTTCGCGATCTGCCGGTGCGCCAACGCGGGCTGCACGTGCCGGCGCCGCCGTTTGTGGTCCTCGCCGTCGCTGACGATCAACGACGTGGGCCCGTCCACCGGCACCAGCACCTGGAACGCCCGCTCCATCTCGAACAGCTCGGAGTTGGCGAACACGAACCGGTTGGCCTCCGGTCCGAGCAGGTAGGTGTACGGCCCCATCCGCACCACGGGCCCGAACCTCCGGTGCAGGGCGCCGAGAAGATCTGCCTGCCGGAACCGCACGACCTCCGGAATCATGGTCAGGACAGTGCCACACCGCGCCGGTGCACGGTCCGCGATGTCGTTAGTTGGTCCGGCGGCCGTTCGGCTCACTTCGCTACGCGTTCGGGTGAAGTTCGTGTCGCCGCGAACTGGAGTGCGAGACCCTTTCGCCGGGTCGGGGACCCTCCGCACGGAAGGCATCCTCGATGTCCCGAGCCAGGCTCGCGACGGCGCTCACCATCGGTTTGATGGGTGCGAGCGTCGTGATCGCTCCACCGGCACTCGCCGACCACTTCGTCTCGAAGACGTTCCACCCGACCGGGGGCGAACAGACCTACACGATCCCCGCAGGCGTCACGAAACTGCGCGTGGTGGCCATCGGCGGACGCGGCGGCAAAGGTGCCGACGGCGGCGACAACTCGGCCCCGAGCGGCAGACCGGGCTACCGGGCGACGGCCGACCTCGTCGTTCCCGCGGGTGTCACCCAGCTGGTGGTCGGCGTCGGCCAGAACGGCGGCGACGGCAGCGGCGCGACCGGCGGTGACCCCGGCTTCGGCGGCGGCGCGTCCGGCGGGTTCGGCACACCGTTCGCGGGCGGTGCCGGCGGCGGGGCGAGCGACGTGCGGATCTGTTCGGGATGCGACCGCGTGGTCGTCGCGCCCGGTGGCGGAGGTGGCGGCGGACGTTGCTTCGCGATCGGCTGCATCTCGGGCAGCGATGGAGGCAACGCCGGTGCGGGTAGCGGTGGCACACCCGGAATCCCCGGACCAGGCGGCTTCCCCGGCTTCCCCGGCATCTTCGGGCTCGGCGGTGTCGGTGCACCCGGCAACCCCGCGACCGCCGGCGGTGGCGGCGGGGGAGGAGGCGGCGGTGGCTGGTTCGGTGGCGGAGGCGGCGCGTCGGGCTTCCAGGCGCCGACCCCGTTGATCGTCGCGGTCGACGGCGGTGACGGCGGCAACGGCTCCGGACGCGCGGGCGCGGGAGTGTCGAACTTCGTGCTCGAAGAGACTTCCGACGAGCCGTCGGTGACCATCAGCTACCTCGTCGAGTCCACGACGATCGCCTACACCGGCCCGGCCTCCGGCTTCACCGGCGACCCGGTGACACTCTCCGCCCGCCTGACCGCTGCGAGCGGCCCGGTGGCCAATGCTCAGCTGGTCTTCCGCCTCAACGCCAACGAAACCTGCGCCGGCACGACCAACTCGGCCGGTGTCGCCTCCTGCTCGATCACCCCGGGCGAGGTCGCGGGCACCTACCCGTTGGCGATCGGCTACGGCGGCGACGTGGTGCACCAGCCGTCGAGCACAGAGGTCCAGTTCGAGGTCACCCGCAAGCCGACCACGCTCACCTACACCGGTGCCCTGACCGGCGACTTCCACGACCCCGCAACGGTTTCCGCCCGCCTCACCGTGACCGGATCCGGCTCCCCCGTCTTCGCCCAGCCCGTGGTGTTCAAACTGAACAACACCGAAACCTGCACCGCCGTGACCGATCTTGACGGCGTGGCGTCGTGCTCCCTCACGCCTGGCGAACCCGCGGGCACATACCCGTTGACCGCGTCGTTCGCGGGCAGCAAGGGCCTGCTTCCTTCTGGCGCAAGCGCCGATTTCGTTGTCACCAAAGAAGAAACCAGCTTGGCTTACATCGGTGACGCCACCGTCGCCAACGCCGAACCCGCCCGCCTCGCGGCCAAACTCGTCGAGGACGACGGCACCCCCGTCGCCGGCCGCAGTGTGGAACTCAACCTGGGCGCACAATCCTGTGTGGACACAACGGATCCCGCCGGTGTGGCGGAATGCGACATCCCTTCTGTCGACCAACCCCTGAACGCCGCCGCAACCGTGCCCGTGACAGCGACCTTCACCGGCGACCAGTTCTACGAACCCAGCCAGGCGTCCACCACAGTCGGCCTGCAGCACATGACCGGCCGTGGTTTCGGCTTGTCCGGCAGCGCGCTAGGCCTGACAGTGACGCCCACGCCCGACACAGGTGAGGTCCGCGTAGCCCGCGCCACGACCACCGCACCGCCGTGTGTTGCCAACGTGCCCGTGGGCGCCCGCGCGCTGTGCACGTCGGTCGTAACAACACTGGCTCCCGGCACCTCAACCGCCCGCGCGTCTGTTGCGGAACTAGGCATCGGCATCGTCGCCCTGCGGGACGTGGTGGCAACCTCACGCAGCACCTGCGGCGGCGCGACCGGCAACGTGACCATCGGCGCACTGACCGTCGCCGGCCTCCCGATCACCGTCAGCACGGCCCCCAACACCACCATCCCGCTGCCCGGCGGCAAGATCGTGATCAACGAACAGGCGCACGTCCCCGGCGGCCTCAAGGTCAACGGCGCGCACATCACCCTGCCCGGCGTGGACCTGGTCGTGTCGTCCGCGACCTCCGCCATCCACAACTGCTAGCAGCTCACTGAGGCGGCCGACCAGCCGGCCACCAGGGCGCGTCGGTGCGCAGGGGATACCCGCGCACCGGCGCGAACTCCCGGCGCGACACCCGCACCAGCCCCACCAGCCAGCCCACGCCGACCACCGAGATCAGCGCAAGCCCGAGCCACGTCAACACGGCGAACAACCGCGCGTGCTCCTGCCACGGCTCACCGGTCACCACAACCGTGACGACGACAGCGATGCTGTTCATCGAATCCCACAACGCATGCAGCAACGACACTCCGAGATAAGCCCAAAGCAACCGCCTGGTGAGCATGAAGTGCTCGCGAACACTGCGCGAGAACAACACCCCACCAAGAATCGCCGTCCACAACCCATGCCCGAACGGCGCCAGCAGACCGCGCAACAACTCCGTAGTGACCAGGTCCATCAACGACAGCCCGTTCTCGGTCAACGTGGCCGTGAGCGCATACCCGGCCGACTCGAACGCGGCGAACCCGAACCCGACACTGGCCCCGAGCACCAGCCCGTCCCTTGTGGACTTGTGCATCAGATGCCGGGACAGCAGCGCCAGCGCGGCCAGCTTGACCGCCTCTTCGATCAGGCCGACGCCCACGAACAGCCACGGCGACGGGTGCAGCAGATAGGTCTCCAGCAGCGACGCGCCCAGGACACCGAGGACGCCGCCTACCGCGAACGTCCGGAACACGATTTCGCCGGTCACCTCGCCGGAATGGCCGCGTTCGAACGCCCAGACCACGAACGTCGCCGGGACCAGGAAGCTGCCCAGGAGCACGATGGTGGGGATCAGGTTGGCGTTCTCGGTGATGTACGTGATTGCGACTGTTGCCAGCCAGAGGGCCAGGCCCATCAGGAACATCCGCAGCCAGGACTTGCGGGTGCGCGGGGCGGTAGGCATCACCATGGGCGGGAGTTTCTCGCTCGCGGGTGTTGGGGTTCAAGTTGGGGGGCGGGTCTGGTTGCGCGGGCTGGTCGCGTTGGCACCGTGCGGGTCGGC
>NZ_MUYM01000096.1:11827-42638 GCF_002150765.1 Lentzea kentuckyensis | reverse complement strand
GATTCAGCAAGACCCCGTTGCACCACGGGAAACGGAGGTGGTGTCCCAAGGTCCACCCGCCCGGCCCTGAAGTGTCCACTCCTGCACCAAGGACCGGGCGGGTTCCCGCGAGAAGTTCTTTCCGGAGGAAGAGTTGTTGTCCAGCCAGATTCCGCTCCTGGTGGCCCAGTCGTCCGAGTTCGACTCGGGCGTCAAGAAGATGGCCCAGATCTCCGCCAGGCTGGCTTACGTCATGATGTGCGCCACCTTGTCCTGGGGCGTGCTCATCGCGACCGGATGGGCCGAGAAGCTCACCGGCCGTGAAGGACTGAAGAACGGGCACATGGTGCTCGCCTCGCTGACGATCGCGTTCGGCAGCATCCACGCGTTCGCCTTCACGTTGATCCAGACCGGCACCTTCAGCTTCATCAAGCTGGTCGTGCCCTTCGTCGACGGCGGCCTCTTCCGGCACGCGCTCGGCATCATCGGCCTCGAGGTCATGGCCGCGATCGCCATCCTGGCGTCCATGCGGCACAAAGTCTTCTACCGCAAGTGGTTGAGGTTCCACCAAACGGCGTACATCGTCGTGGGTGCCACTGTGGTCCACTCCTGGTTCGGCGCCATCGCGAACGGCAACCTGTCCGTGCTGTGGCTCGGCGGCCTCACCATCCTCGTCCCGACCGCCACTCTGGCGCTGGCGAGGTTCCTGCCGCCCGAGGTGCTCACCCGCATCGGCATGCTCGACTCCGAGCGCGGCAAGGAACCCGGCGTCGGCGAGGGCGACGCGATGGACGTGAGCGTCAACAACGAGAAATGCCACCGCTACGGCACCTGCCAGGCGGAGGCCCCGGATGTTTTCCAGTTGATCGAAGACAACCGCCTGACCTACAACCGCCGCCCGCCGGAGGAGCACTTCGCTCAGGCCCGTGCGGCACAGCGCGCGTGTCCGATGCGCGCGATCGAGATCAGGGAGCGAGTGAAGTGAGCGAACGGATCGTGGTCGTCGGCGGCGGGCTCGGAGGAGTTCGTTCCGCGGAACGGCTGCGGGAGATGGGTTTCGACGGTCAGATCACGATCCTGTCCGCCGAGCGGCACCTCCCGTACCACCGCCCATGCCTGTCGAAGCAGATCATCACCGGCGAATGGCACCCGGACGACTCTCTGCTGTCGTTCTCCGGTGACCTGGACGCAGAATGGCGGATGAACTCTCCCGCCCTGCACCTGGACCCGAAGAAGCAGTCGGTCTGGGTCCCCGGCGGCGAGGAGATCAAGTACGACGGCATGATCATCGCTACCGGCGTCGACGCCAGGGCGATGGGCGGAGCCCCTCGTCACGACCCGCGGGTGCACGTGCTGCGGACGCTGGACGACGCGGTCGCGATCCGCAAGAACATCCGGCAGTCGCAGGGCCTGGTCGCCGTCATCGGTGGCGGGTTCATCGGCTGCGAGCTCGCCTGTTCGGTTCGTCACATGGGCCGCGACGTGGCCCTGATCGTGCGCTCGCCGGCGTTGCTGGGCGGCGTCGTCGGTGACGAGATCGGCAAGAAGATCACCGAGGCGCACGTGCACCACGGGGTGCGGCTGGCCACTGGCGTCGGCATCAAGCACTGGGTGCGCCAGCCCGGCGGCATCGGCATTCATCTGTCGGACGGCCAGGTCTTCTTCGCTTCCTGTGTCGTGCTGGCCGTCGGCGCCGCCCCGGCCGTCGACTGGCTGCGCGGCTCCGGCCTGGACATCTCCGACGGCGTGCTGTGCGACTCCACGAACCACGTGGTCGGCGCCGAGAACCTCGTCGCCTGCGGTGACGTGGCCCGCTGGCCCAACATGCGCTTCAACGGCGTCGTGCGCCGCGTCGAGCACTGGCTCAACGCGGTCGAGGGAGGCCGTGCCGCCGCCGAGAACCTGTTGGTGGGCCGCAACCACGCCAAGACCTACACGCCGGTCCCGCGCTTCTGGACCGAGCAGTACGGCATGCGTGTGCAGGGCGCCGGACTGCCGGTGCTGGGCACCGACACCACCGACGTGAACGGACTCACCGGCTTCATCGCCAACGGCAAGCTCGTCGGCATCGTGGGTCTGGAAGAGCCAGGCAAGATCATCACCGAGACGCCGGAACTGTTCCGGCAGAACACGGTCGAGACGAACGTCCCGGTGTGGACGCAGCCGGAGCCGGAACCCGCCGCGGCCGAGACCCCGGAGGTTCTCCCGACCACCATGATTCCTGTTCCCGAACCGGTCGCCGCCCACGCATCATCAGTTCCCCCGTCCGTCTCGTCGTCGATGTCCCCGCCATTGCAGCGGCGGCGGCATTCACGTTCGAGGCCGGAGATGGTGCGAGTGGGCGGAGGACGTGCGAGGCCCTAACCAGGTCAGGAGGATTCTGGGTTGTCGGCACAGGGCAAGCGGTGACGAGCGAACTCCGACGTCGCTGTCGTGGCCAGGTGGCGGACCGATGACGTCACGCGGCGATGCGCTCGATCCCGCGCCGACAACCTGAACCTCTCTCTCGTGCGTCACCAACGGTGTGGCGGCTCGGCGGGCTCCCGAGCCGTCACACCGGCCTTTTTGCGGCGCGTGTGGCTACGGGCAGGTGATGGCCTGACCCGCCCACGAAAGTCCACCGCCGAAGGCGAAGAGCAGCACCGGCTGACCGGACGGCAGCTCGCCGCGCTCGACCATTTTGGACAGTGCGAGCGGCACTGACGCGGCGGACGTGTTGCCGGAGCCCACGACATCGCGCGCGATCACCACGTCGTCCCGCAGCTTGATCTTGCGGGTCATGGCCTCGATGATCCGCAGGTTGGCCTGGTGCGTGACGATGCCGGCGAGGTCGGTGGTGGCGATGCCCGCCCGTTCGCAGGCCTGCGTCGCGATGGCGGGAAGTTCACTGGTGGCCCAGCGGAAGACGGCCTGGCCTTCCTGGGCGAACCGCGGCTGCCATTCGCCGACGAGCCGCACGGCGTTGTTGCGCGTCGGGTCCGAACCCCAGGTGACGGGCCCGATCCGGGCGTCGTCGGAGGCGCTGATCACCGCGGCCCCCGCGCCGTCGCCGAGCAGGATGCAGCTCGCGCGGTCGGTCCAGTCGACCAGGTCGGACATCTTCTCGGCACCGATGACCAGCGCGTGTTTCGCGGCACCCGCGCGCAGCGTGTGATCGGCGGTGGCGAGCGCGGTGCAGAAGCCGGCGCAGGCGTTGTTGAGGTCGAAGCAGACCGCGCCGGGGATGTTCAGCCGGCCGGCGACCTGCGCGGCGATCGAGGGACAGCGGTCGATGGCCGAGCAGGTCGCGACGATGACCTGGCCGATGTCGGCCGGTGCCAGTCCGGACGCGGCGAGCGCCTTGGCCGCCGCTGCCGCCGCCATGTCGGCGACCGACTCGTCGTCGGCGATGCGCCGGGTCGAGATGCCTGTCCGCTGACGGATCCATTCGTCGTCGGTGTCCACCATCTTTTCCAGGTCGGCGTTGGTCAGCACGCGTTCGGGCTGGTGATGGCCGAGCGCGACGACACGGGATCCGGACAACGTGAGCTCCTTCGGCGAGGCTACGACGCGCCGAATATAGCAACCGATCGGTCGGTAGCTAAAGAGGTTAGGATCTGTGTGTGAGCCCACGTCGTTCCGTCGCCGACACCCTTGAGACACGGCAGCGCATCCTTGAGCGGAGCCTCGCCATTGCCTCGGCGGAGGGGCTGGAGGGGCTGACGATCGGCAGGCTCGCCGACGAGCTGGGGATGAGCAAGGCCGGGTTGCTGGGACATTTCGGGACCAAGGAAGGGCTTCAGCTCGCGGTCGTCGACGAGGCGGCGGCGGTCTTCTCGCGCGAGGTGCCCGAGCGCGTCAAACAGGCGCCGTCCGGCCTGCCGCACCTCCGCGCGGTCTGCGAAGCCTGGGTCTCCTACCTGGAACGGGAAGTGCTTCCCGGCGGCTGCTTCTTCACCGCCGCCACCACCGAGTTCGACGGCCGCAACGGCCGGGTGCGGGACGCGCTGGCCGGCATGAACGCGTTGTGGCGCAGAGACCTCCGCATCCACATCCGGCGCGCGATCAGCTTCGGCGAGCTGCCCCCCGACACCGACGTCGACCAGCTGATCTACGAGGTGGTCGGCATCATGCTGGCGCTCAACCACTTCCTGCAGCTCGAACACGACAGCGCAGCCCCCCTGCGCGCCCGCCGGGCACTGGACCGGCTCTTCACCGTGCGATGAAGTCGTTGACGATCGCGGCAGTCTCAGCGGGTTTTTCGAAGACCATCCCGTGCGACGCGTCGATCTCGCGCACGATGACGTTCGGGCACTGAAGCGGCAGATCGCGGCGCAGTCCGGCCCGGTGGGCGTCCATCAGCGGTACCAGATCCGCGGGCACCGGCAGGTTCCTGGTCGCCAGCACGAGCAGCAGCGGTGCCTTCACCTCGGCGAAGACCGGCAGCGCGTCCAGGAACTCCGGCGCCTTCCGCAGTACGTCGGTGATCTCGCGGCTCGGCCGCGTGACCGTCTCCTGCTGGGCGTCGAAGACGGCGTTGAGCTTCGCGAGCCCCGACTCTATTAGTTCGGGCGTCAGCCCCGCGAAGTTCGCGGGATGCGTTGTGGCAGAACGGTGTCCGTCGAGGCTCACCGCCGCCGGGCACTCGGGGCGCCGGCGCGCCCACATGCCGGCGAGGATGCCGCCCAGCGAATGTCCCACGACCACAGGGTTTTCGAGTCCGAAGTGGACCGCCGTCTCCTCGAGGTCGTCCAGCGCCGCCTCCCACTCCCACGGCCCGTCGGGCGATTCGCCGTGTCCGCGCAGGTCGACCGCCAGCGCGCGGCCGTTCAGTTGCGGCGCAAGCGTTTCCCACGCCTCCTTGGTGCCGCCGGCACCGTGCAGCAGCAGGATCGGCGGCCCGTCGCCACCGTGGTCGTGTGCCGCGAGCTTCACTGTTCTCTCCTCAAGGCGAGTCGTGCGCGAATGGAGGCGACGGTGACGCCACCGTCGGGATGGCGGAGCAGTTTGTTGCGGTTCACCAGGTCGTGAACGCCCTGGCGGGTGATGGCGAGCATCGCGCCGGCCACCGCGAACGACACGCCCTCCTTGCTGGGGTGGCCGGCCCGGCGCGCGGTGACGCGTCCGAGCGGCGTGGCCCACCAGGTGTCGGGCGGGTCGAAGGCGGTGTCGCCGGGGTAGAGCACGGAGATCAGGCGGATCACCACCCGCCTGGCCAGCGCGTCGTCCTCGCCGAGGAGCTGAGCGGCCCACATCTCGGCGTCGATCTTGACCTGTTCGCGGAGCTCGTCCAGGTCGGCTTGGGGCAGAAGGATTTCCAGGGGGTCGAGCAGGCGGATGCGGACGAGCCGGGTCAGGTCGTCGCGGAGGTCCACGTGCTCCGAGGTGGTCGCCACTTGACGGAGGATAGCAAGTACTTGACGGACGGCGTCAAGTAGCTGGATCGTGGGACCCGATTGGGGAAGTCCTTTGTGATTGATCTACGATTCAAGCTGAGCGCCCGACGGGGCGCTCAGTTCATTGGCGTGCCAATTTCCAGATTTTCGCAGAATTGGTGAGGTGCGCCCTGCTTCTATTCGATATGGAGTGGAATAGTGCGCGGGTTCGGTGGAGAAGGCGGCAGCGGCGGAGCTGACGACAAGTAGTCCTCCCGTCTACTTGATGTCCAGTTTAATGCCCACTCGTGCGCCGGTGCTAACCCCATCGGCCACGAGAATGATCTCCTCGCGACCGCTCGTGTTCGTGCGCCGTTGAATGGAATAACTTTCGGCGCCGGACTTGAGGCCCACGCCGTCCCAGTAACCGCTGCACCCCGGCGGCAGGATGACCGTGTACTCCAGATGATCGGGTCCCGGTGAGAACTTCTTGACGAACTCCTCGGGTGCTCCCTGAATCAGAGGCAAGTTCTTCGCCGGCCAGAAGAAATCGGCCACGAGGCTGATCTCCGTGTCGCGCAGCGCGGGTTCGCTCAAGTGCACCATCACCTTCAGGCGCCCTCTGCTCAGCCAGCAGGTCGTCACGTCGAAGCGGGTGCCACCACCGTCGCCTTCGAGCTCGACGCTGCGGACGTGCACCCCGGTCCTGCGCCGGTGCCTCTCGGGCCACTCCCAGTTCGGACCTTCCCAGAACGTCAGGAAGTCGAGCGCGTCGCAGTCCGGCACGGCGGTGAAGGTGATCTTGTCACGGGTGTCGCCGTTGGCCTCGATCGTCACGACCTGCCGCCAGTCGGTGATCCTCCACGTGAAGTCGCAGCGCTCGTGCAGCCGATCGCAGTACCGGCGCAGGAGTCGTCGATCCAGCTCGGTGCGGCGGCGCCACTCCAGCTTGTTCGCGACGAGCAACGCGAACAGTCCCAGGACGGCCACGATCACCGCGACGACCGCGGCGGCACGGACACCGGCCTGACCCAGCAGGGCGCTGAGGATTCCGCCGACGGCGAGAATGCCGAGCAGTCCTTCCACGATGCCGATGACGCCGGTGTTGAGCACATAAGACTGCAGGGCTTCCACAGTGGACCCCAGCATTGTGGAAGACCTGATTTTCGACTGTTTTCCGCGTGCTCTGCGTATGCTCGCCCCGAACGTCATCGGCTACATCCTCGTGACCCCCTCGGCGGGTGCACCCGCTGCTGATTCGCACGATACTTCCGCGCCGAGGGGCCACGATCAGGTTCACACCAACGGGCAGGGTGGGTCTGCTCCGGATCAGTGATGCTGTCCCTGCTCAACCAATTTCGCGTTAGAATCTTTGCTTCGCCGTTGACGTCTGAACTGAACGGCCTAATCGCGGGTCAGGCCGCCCACATCTGCACGGGCGCGATGTAGTTCCACGTGTACAGCTGGTTCGCGCCGTCGTAGCTGCCGTCCGTCCCCGCCCCATAGGTGTCGTGGACGTAGAACGAGCCGTTGTCGTGGTACCCGATCACGACGGACAGGTGGCCGGCGGTCGAGCCCCAGCTGCCGCTCATGATGACGAACTTGCCCTGGTCGAGGAACGCGCGGACCTGGGCCGGGGTGAAGTTGCCCTGTTGGACCGCGGCGCCGTTGCGGGACAGGAAGTCGCGTTCGGATTCCCAGGAGGCGCAGGGGCGGGCCGGGTTGCCGCCGCAGTAGTAGCCGGTGATCCAGCCGTGCGCGCCCTTCCAGCTGCCGGTGCGGGACCAGTCGTTCATGGTGCGGTTGAAGGTGGTGCCGCGGTTGGTGAACTCGTCGGTGATGTAGCGGCCCCATTTCGACCAGTGCGACGACGGTTGTGCGACCTGGACGCCGAACTCGGTGGGGAGTTGGTAGGTGACGAGGTCGATCACGGCGCTGGTCGGGCCGCAGGAGGAGTTGCCGTTGAACTCGTTGCGGGTGTCCCACAGCTGGTGGATGTACTCGGCGCGGTTCAGCCGGCCCATCGTGGTGACCTCGCCGTCCAGTGAAGACGCCTTCAAATCCGAGGCAGCCTTCAGGTAGCCCTTGGCCGGGCTTCCGATGACCGCGGAGCCATCAGCGAACCCCGTCAGCGCGTAGTTGAACGACAGCCCCTCGACGACGCGGGAAGCGATACCCGAGGTCCGGTCCTGGACGTAGACGCCGTTGAAGCCGGCGAACTGGTCGGGCCCGCGGGTCTTGTCGGACACGCAACCCATGACCTCGTACGCCACCTTCGAGCCATCCGCGCTCCACACCGCGCCGCGGTAGTGGTGGCGGGTCTCGCCGATCAGCGAACGGACTGCGCCGTCCTCGGAGACCAGGCCCAGCCATTGCGGGTCGGCGCCGCCGCAGCGGTAGATCTCGTTGTGCTTGATGAAGCTGACGTGCCGTTCGCCGCGCACGTCCACGAGCTTGAAGTCGCGGTACAGCGCGGAGGAGTCGGAGGTGACCAACGGCTTGGCGGCGCCGGACTTCAGGTCGAAGCGCACCAGCGAACCCACGTAGGTGCTGTCGTCGGCGGCGTCCGGGTGCACGACCGCGAGCAGGCCGGTGCCGTCGGAGGTGAAGCCGAGCAGCTGGGGTGCGCGGCCCTTGAGCCTGCCCGCGACGACGCCGTTCACCACCACGTTCTCGCCGTCGGCGTAGGCCAGCGACGAACCGTGGAAGACCGCCGACGTGATCGCGCCACGCGCTATGAAACGAGACTTGCCGTAGCGGTCAAACGTCTGCAACGAGCTACCGCGTGTGCCGTCGAAGTCGGAGATCACGGCGGTATGTGTGCCATCGGCAGAAGACGTTGAACGGACCGTGTACGCGGGGTCGCTGACGTTGACGGTGGCTCTCTTGACGCCGCCGACGACCACGTCGTAGCCGGAACTCGAACGGACGGCGTAGGACTCGGACGGGCTCTCGGAGTAGGGCTCGGCAGCCTGGGCGGGGGACACGGCTGCGGCCAAAGTGCCGAGTGCCACCACCAGGGCCAGTGATGTTTTCGTCATGGGTCAAACGTCAGGGCGCGTGGCATGCGTCCGGTATGCATCCGGTAGTTACGATCAGGAGTTGTGGAGTTCCGGGTGCTCGGGCCGGTGGAGTGTTACGCCGATGACGGCGTGCGCCTGAGCCTTGGGCCGCCCAAGCAACGGGCGGTGCTCGCGCTGTTGCTCGCGCAGCCGGGGCGGGTGCTGTCGGTCGACCGGCTGATCAGCGTGCTGTGGGACGACGCACCGCCCAAGACGGCGCTCAAGAACCTGCAGGTCTACGTCTACCAGCTGCGCAAGATCGTCGGATCACGGCTGTTGTCGCGCCCGCCCGGCTACCTGATGTCGGTCGATCCGGCCGAGCTGGACCTGACCCGGTTCACCGAGTTGCTGGACGTCGCCCGCAAGGAACGCACGCCGCAGCGTTATCGGGAGGCGCTCGCGTTGTGGCGCGGGCCCGCGCTGGCCGATCTTGCCGCGTCCGGGCTGCTGCGCGGGGTCATCGCCCAGGTCGAGGAGTTGCGGCTGGCCGCTCGGGTCGAGTGCGCCGAGGCGGAGCTGGATCTGGGGCGGCACGTCGAGATCGTCGCGGACCTCAACGAGTGGGTGCGCGAGCATCCGTTGAACGAACGCCTGCGTGAGCAGCAGATGGTCGCGCTGCACCGGGCAGGGCGGCCGGCCGAGGCGCTGGCTGCCTACCAGGAGTGCCGCCGGGTGCTCCAGGACGAGCTCGGCGTCGAGCCGGGGGAGTCGCTCAGAAGACTGCAGGCCGAGATCCTGCGGGCGAAACCCGTTGGCGCGTCGGCGATCCGCCAGCTGCCGCCGGACGTGGTCACCTTCGCCGGACGAAGCCGCGAACTCGCCCTGATCAAGGCGCAGACCCGCCGCCAGGACCGGGTCGCGGTGTGCGTGATCACCGGGCAGGCGGGCATCGGCAAGTCGGCGCTCGCGGTGCGGGCGGCGCACGAGATCGCGGCGAACTTCCCGGACGGCCAGCTCTACGCCGACCTGTCCGACGGCGCGTCGGACCGGATCCTCAGCCAGTTCCTGCGGGCGCTCGGCGAACGGCCCGGTGACGAGGAGGCCCTGCGCTACCGGTCGCTCACCGCCTCGCGCCGGCTGCTCGTGGTGCTCGACAACGTTGCCACCGCCGCCCAGGTCAGGCGGCTGCTGCCGACCGGGCCGGGCTCGGCCGTGCTGATCACGTCACGTCGTCCGCTCACCTCGCTCGATGGCGCCTCGTACGTCAAGCTCGGCGCGCTGCCGCTGGAGGACGCCTTCCGGCTGCTGGAAGGCGTCGCCGGAAAGGTCGACGACGCGGCCGGACTCGTGCGCTGGTGCGGTGGACTGCCTCTCGCACTGAGGATCGCGGGCGCGCGGCTCGCCGCTCGTCCACAGTGGACCGCGCCGCTGCTGGCGGCGCGGCTGGCGGACGAGACACGACGGCTCGACGAACTGAAGGCCGGTGACGTCGCGGTCCGGTCGGCGTTCGAGGTCAGTTATGCCGAGCTGGGATCTCCGGCCGTGGCAAGGGTTTTCCGGCTGCTGGGGTTGCTCGACGGGCCGGACTTCGCGGTCGCGGCGGCACGGGCGCTGACCGACGTGCCGGACGTCGAGGAGTTGCTCGCCGAGCTGGCCGACGCGCACCTCGTCGAGGAACCGGTTCCCGGCCGGTTCGCCCTGCACGACCTGCTGCGGCTGTTCGCGCGGGAACGCTGCCGCGGCACGGAGTCGTCCGAGGAACGGTCGCTGGCGCTGGAACGTCTGCACAAGCACTACCTGGAAGCCCTGGCGGACAACCCGACCGACCTGTGGCTCGCCGAGGAACGCGACAACCTGATCGCCGCCGCCCAGCAGGCCTCGCCGGCCGACACGGTCGCGTTCGCCGCCGGGCTGTCCTGGTACTTCCGCCGCCGCTCGGAGGTGGCGGACTGGGCCGCCCTGAACACCCTGGCCTTGGAGGCCGCTCGTTCGCTGGGCGACATCCGCGCGGAAGCGCTGGCGTTGAAGGAACTCGGCGCCGCCTGCGAGCGCGGGTTCAAGTTCGCCGAGGCCCAGCAGCACTGGACGGCCGCGCTGAGCCTGGCCCGTGAGCTGCACGACCGCCAGCTCGAAGCCGTGACGCTCAACAACCTCGGCATCGTGCACTGGCGCCGCCGCGACCTGCCGGCGGCGGTGACCTCGCTGGAGGCGTCGCTGAGGTTGCGCGAGGAGCTGGACGACTCGCAGGGCGCTGCTTACGTGCGCACGAACCTGGGCCTTGTGCACGCGGCGCTCGGCGATCTGGCGGCCGCGCTGGTCTGCTACGAGGACACCCTGACGACATTCCGAGCGTGTGGCGACCGTTCCGGTGAGCTGCACGCGCTGGCGAACATGGCCGACGCCCACCGTCAGCTCGGGTCGCTGGACCAGGCGCTGGAACTGGCCGAGGAGGCGCTGCGGCTGGCGCGTTCGGTGGGGGACCGGCAGATCGAGGCGGGTGTGCTGCTCGACCGTGGCATCGTGCACGAGCTGGCGGGCCGAGCGACACGTGCCAGGGAGTCCTACGGCGAGGCGGTCGAGTTGTCGCGCCGCATCGGGTTCCGCTGGGGCGAGTCGGAGGCTTCACGCAGATTGGCGGGTTTGGACGGATGAATCCGGGCCTGGTGATCGAGCTGACGACCGGCTACTGGCGGTTCAAGGTGATGGCCGCCGCCGTCGACATCGGACTGTTCGCCGCCGTGGATCGGCTTGACCAAGCCACTTCCGCGGAGCTGGCCGCCGACCTCGGCCTGCAACCGCGTCCGTTGCGAATACTGCTGAGCAGCTGCACGGCGCTCGGGTTCCTCACCAAGGAAGGCGATCGCTACCGGAACAGTCCGGTCGCGGCGGAGTACCTGGTGCCGGGCAAGGCGCAGTACTTCGGCGGGTTCGTGCGGTACAACGACATGGTCGGCTACCCGGCGTGGGGCCAGTTGCAGGAGGCGTTGCGCACCAACGCTCCCACGACTTCGCATGCCTCGTTCACGACCTCGGACCCGGTGGTGCTGGACAACTTCTGGGACGCGCTGTTCGCGATCTCGTCGTTCACCGCGATGGCACTCGCCGACGCGTACGACTTCGGGCGTCACCGCAACCTGCTCGACCTCGGCGGCGGGATGGGCCCGTTCCCGGTCGTCCTGTGCGAGCGCTACCCGGACCTGCGCGCGACCGTCTACGACCTCCCGCACGTGGTGCGGAAGGCCACTGCCACGGATCGGATCTCCTTGCACAGCGGCGATTTCCTCATCGACGCGGAGCTCCCGGCCGGGCACGACGTGATCCTGCTCAGCATGATCCTGCACGACTGGGACGAGCAGACCTCGCGCCGGATCCTGGAGAAGTGTCACGCCGCACTGCCTTCCGGCGGCGCGGTCATCATCTGCGAACTGGTGCTGGACGACGACGAGACCGGCCCGGAGATCGCCGCCCTGATGGGGGTCAACATGCTGGTGGAGACCGCCGGCGGGCAGAACTGGACCGGCGCGGAGTACCGGGAGTGGCTCACCGGCGCGGGTTTCCGGGACATCACCACCATTCCACTGCTGTCGGCCGGCGCGAACGCCGCGATCGTCGCCCGCAAACAGGGCTGAGCCGAACGGACTAGTGTCGATCGGGTGGAACTGCTGCACCTCCGGTACTTCGTGGCGGTCGCCGAGGAGCTCAACTTCTCGGCGGCCGCGCGCAAACTGCACATGGCCGCCTCACCGCTGAGTCAGCGGATCAAGGACCTGGAACACGAACTCGGCCGCAGACTGTTCGACCGCAGCACCCACCACGTGGCGCTGACGCCGGCGGGCGCGGCGTTGCTGCCGATCGCGCGGGACGTGCTGGACCAGGTCGGGTCGATCAGGTGGCGCCTGGATCAGGCCGCCACACCCGAGCGGTCCACGGTGTTCGTCGGCATGCCCGCCGGGGTCCACCCGGTGCTGCGTGAGCGCCTCAACGTCCTGGCCGAGCGAGTCGAGGCGCGGTTCGAGGTCAAGCGGTGGCCGGGCACGACCGCGGACCTCGTCGCAGCGGTGAAGGACGGGAAGCTCGCCCTCACGTTGGCGCGTCTGCCCGTGCAGGAGGCCTCTCTTGAGACGTTGCACGTGATGACGGAACGCCTCGGCGCTGTCGTGCCGGCCGACCAGTTCCACGGCCGCGAATCGGTCAAACTGGCGGATCTCACCGATCTCGCGTACGCGAAGGGGCCGGAGGAAATGATGCCCGCGTATTTCGAGCAGCTCGATAGGCAGCTGTTCGAACTGGGCATCAGAAAGCGCATCCAGCTCAGCAACACCGGCTATCAGGGCACCTCGGAGATCGTGTCCAGCGGGCTCGGGTTCTCCGTCTCGATGCTCGACGAGGGCAGCGCGATGCGCGGCTACCAGCTGGACAACATGGCGGTGCTGCCGTTCGAGGACTTCCGCGCACAGCTCGACACCGGTCTGCTGTGGCGGCGCGACCGCGGCGTGAACGGCGACCTCGAAGAAATCATCGAGGCCGCTCGCGAGATTTTCGCGACGCCGATCGTCAAATGAACAATGGTATGACCGCTGTGGTCATACCATTGTTCGCGACATGATCGTTCCCTTTCGCCGAATTGGTCACTAGCTTCGGTTGTACAAGAACGAAGCAGGTGCGAAAGGACGAACGATGACGGACATCACCGCCGGCCCGCTGGCCGGCATCCGGGTGATCGACCTCTCGACCGTGGTGATGGGCCCGTACGCGGCCCAGATCCTCGGAGACCTCGGCGCCGACGTGATCAAGATCGAGTCGCCTGTGGACACCGTCCGCAACGGCCGCTACCGCACCACGCCGGGCATGACGCCGTTGAGCCTCAACGTCAACCGGAACAAGCGCAGCGTCGCCCTCAACCTCAAGGACGAGGACGACCGCGAGAAGGCCCTCAAGCTGATCGACACGGCCGACGTGCTGATCACCAACATGCGCCCCGGCGCGCTGAGCAGGCTCGGCCTCGACCACGCCGACGTCGCCGAGCGCAACCCCGGCCTGATCTACGCCCACGCCCAGGGCTTCCGCGGCGACTCCGACCGCGCGGGCATCGCCGCCTACGACGAGACCATCCAGGGTGCGTCCGGGCTGGTCGACATCGCCAACCGCGCGATCGGGCGGCCCGTCTACCTGCCGACGATCATCGGCGACAAGGTGTCGTCGCTGACCATCGCCTACAGCGTGCTCGCCGCGCTGGTGCACCGGAACTCCACCGGTGAGGGCCAGCGCGTCGAGATCCCGATGGCGGACACGATGATCGCGTTCAACCTCGTCGAGCACCTCGCGGGCCACGCGTTCGTGCCGGAGGAGGGGCCGACGGGCTTCAACCTGTCGATGGCCAAGGGCCACCACGCCGTGCACACCAAGGACGGTCTCGCCTGCGTCGTGCCCTACAACCCGCAGAACTTCCGCGACTTCTTCGCCGCAGCCGGGCGTCCCGACCTGGTCGACGATCCGCGCGTCACGGGCGAGCGGATCGACCCCGGTGACACCGACGACCTGATGGGCCTCCTCGACGAGTGCGCGTCCGCGCTCACCACCGAGGAGTGGGCCGAGGTGTGCGTGAAGCACAGCATCCCCTTCGGGCCGGTGCTGGAGCTCGACAAGGCGCACGAGGACCCCTACGTCCGCGACGGGCACCTGCTCGACGTCGTGCAGCACCCCACCGAGGGCGCTGTCCGCTCGATCGGCATCCCGGTCCGGTTCTCCGCCACGCCCGCCACCGTCCGCCGGCTGGCCCCGCTGCCCGGCCAGGACACCGCTGAAGTGCTCGCCGAGATTGGAGTCTGAGATGACTGTTGTGCGCACCGAGCGCGTCGGCTCGGCATTGCTGATCACGATCGACCGTCCGGAAGCCCGCAACGCCGTCAACGCGGCCACCGCCGCTGAGCTGTCCGCCGCGCTGGACGAGTTGGAGGCCACCCCGGAACTGCGCGTGGGCGTGCTCACCGGCGCAGGCGGCACGTTCAGCGCGGGCATGGATCTCAAGGCCGCGCTGAAGGGCGAGTCGCCGGAGGTCGCCGGCCGCGGGTTCGGCGGGCTCACCGAGGCCGAGCTGTCCAAGCCGTTGATCGCCGCGGTCGAGGGGTTCGCGATGGGTGGCGGGTTCGAGCTGGCGCTGGGCTGCGACCTGATCGTCGCCGCCGAGGACGCGAAGTTCGGGCTGCCAGAGGTGAAGCGCGGCCTGATCGCCGCCGGCGGGGGAGTTGTCCGCCTGCCGGAACGGATCCCGCACCACATCGCGATGGAGCTCCTGCTGACCGGCGAACCGATCGACGGCATCCGGGCAGGGGCGCTGGGCCTGGCGAACCGGGTGGTGCCCGCCGGTGAGACCGCCGCGGTCGCGTTGCAGCTGGCCGGAAAGATCGCCGAGAACGCACCGTTGGCCTTGGCCGCCGTGAAGAACGTGGTGCGTGCGGCTGACCGTTGGGCGGCACAGCGCACCGAGATCGCCAAGCTGATGACGTCGGCCGACGTGCGCGAGGGCATGACCGCGTTCGCCGAGCGCCGCGCTCCACAGTGGACGGGACGCTGACATGGCACTCGGCATCACGCCCCTGACCGCTCCCGCGTTTCCCGCGGTGCAGCCCCGATTCTACGACCGCGAGTACCTGAACATCGTGTACCGCACGGATCCCGACGCGCTGCGGGCGGTCGTCCCGGCGCCGTTGGAGATCGACGAGCCGCTCGTGCGGTTCGAGGTCATGAAGATGAACGACGTCACCGGCTACGGGCCCTACACCGAGGCCGGCCAGGCGATCCAGGTGGTCTTCGACGGCGAACGCGGCGAGTACCTGCACGCGATGTACCTGGACAGCTTCGCCGCCACCGCGTCCGGCCGCGAGGTGAGCGCCTACCCGAAGGTGATGGCGTCACCGACGTTGTACGCCGACAACGGCGCGCTGGTCGGGACGCTGGACTACGGCACGCTCCGGGTGGCCACCGCGACCATGGGGTACAAGCACTTCGAGCTGGACCGCCGTCAGGCCGAGGCGGAGATCACGGTTCCGACGTTCATGCTGAAGACCATCCCCGACTACGACGGAACGCTGCGGGTCCAGGAGCTCGTGCGCACGGAGATCACCGACGTCGTGGTAAAGGCCGCCTACACCGGGCCCGCGCGGTTGCAGCTGTTCCAGCACGTTCTCGCACCGCTCGCCGACCTCCCCGTGCTGGAGGTCGTGTCCGCCAGTCACATCATCACCGACCTGACGCTCGCTCCCGCCAAGCCGGTTCACAACTACTTGGAGGCGTCATGACCACGGTCGCAGTGATCGGTGCAGGTGTCATCGGTCTTTCGTGGGCCCGGTTGTTCTCGGAGCACGGCATGACCGTGCGGGTCACCGACCCTCGTCCGGACCTCGCGGAGGTCGTTCCGGACGGCGTGCAGGTTGCCGCGAGTGTCGCGGAAGCCGTGCGGGACGCGGACTTCGTGCAGGAGAACGGCCCGGAGAACCTGGAGTTCAAGAAGGCGTTGTTCGCGGAACTCGTGAAGGAAGCACCTGCCCACGCCCTGCTGCTCAGCTCGTCGTCCGCGATCCCGTCCACGGCGTTCGCCGAGGGCATCGACGGGTCGCGGATCCTGATCGGACACCCGTTCAACCCGCCGCACGTCATCCCGCTGGTCGAGGTCGTGCCGGGCGAACAGACTTCCGAGGAGTCCGTCCAGCGCGCGGTGGAGTTCTACCGCTCGGTCGGCCGCACGCCGGTCGTCGAACGCAAGGAGATCCCCGGTTTCGTCGGCAACCGGCTGCAGGCCGCGCTGTCCCGCGAAGCCGCCTACCTCGTCGAACAGGGTGTGGTGACCCCGGCCGACCTCGACGCGGTCGTGACGAACTCGCTCGGCCTGCGCTGGGCGACCGTCGGCCCGTTCCTCGGCGCCCACCTCGGTGGTGGCCCCGGCGGCTACCGGCACCTCGCCGAGCACATCGGCAAGTCCATGCAGGGCTTGGAGCTCGGCACCCCCTCGCAAGATCCCGAACGACTGATCGAAGCTGTTGAAGACGCTTACGGCTCCTCCACGTACTCGGAACTGTCCGAGGCGCGCGACCGCAAGCAGCTCGCCGTGCTGACGGCATTGGAGGAGAACTGATCATGGAACGTCTCGAAGACCAGCTGGTCGCCGACTTCTACGACTACGAGGCGCTGCTCAGCGACGAAGAGCGCAAGATCCTGCTGAGCGCCCGCGACTTCATGACCACCGAGATCAAGCCGATGGTCAACGAGTACTGGGCCAAGGGCGAGTTCCCTCGTGAGCTGATCGACAAGTTCCGCGGCGCCGGACTCACCGCGCTGTCCTACGAGGGCTACGGCGAGCACCCCGGAGCCGTCAGCAACCTGCTCACCGGCATGCTGGCCATGGAGCTCACCCGCACCGACGCCTCCGTCGCCACGTTCTTCGGCGTCCACAACGGACTCGCGATGTACTCGATCTACGCGGGCGGCGACCAGGAGCAGCGCGACCGCTGGCTGCCGGCCATGGCCGCGATGGACAAGATCGGCGCGTTCGCGATGACCGAACCGCTCGGCGGCTCCGACGTGGCCGGCGGCATGCGCACCACGGCGCAGCGCGACGGTGACACGTGGGTGTTGAACGGCGCCAAGAAGTGGATCGGCAACGCCACGTTCGCCGACTACGTGATCGTGTGGGCCCGCGACCTGGAGGACAACAACGTCAAGGGGTTCGTGGTCGAGAAGGGCACGCCCGGCTTCGTCGCGGAGAAGATCGAGGGCAAGATCGCGTTCCGGATCGTGGAGAACGCCGAGATCACGCTCACCGACGTCCGCGTGCCGGAAGCGAACCGGTTGCAGCGCATCAACTCGTTCCGCGACGTGGCCGAGATCCTGCGCGCGACCCGTGGCGGCGTCGCCTGGCAGGCGCTCGGCGTGATGATCGGCGCCTACGAGCTCGCGCTGGCCTACTCCCAGGAGCGCAAGCAGTTCGGTCGCCCCATCGCCCGGTTCCAGATGGTGCAGGACATGCTGGTGAAGTCGCTCGGCAACATCACCGCCTCCTGGGGCATGCTCGTGCAGCTCGCCAGGTTGCAGGACGCCGGCATCTTCCAGGACGAGCACTCGTCGCTGGCCAAGGCGTTCGTCACCTCCCGGATGCGCGAGGTCGTCGCCTGGGCGCGGGAGATCTTCGGTGGCAACGGCATCGTGCTCGGCTACGACGTCGCTCGCTTCTTCGCCGACGCCGAGGCGATCTACTCGTTCGAGGGCACCCGCGAGATGAACACGCTGATCGTCGGCAAGGCGATCACCGGGCAGAGCGCCTTCGTGTGACCGTTGGTGCGGACAGGTGTCGCCGGGCAGCAACCGCTGCCCGGCGACATTTTTGTGGTGTGCTCCATAGCTTCAGCGTTGACCGAAAGCGCCGTAACGATCCGATCCTCACCTGCGACAGGTAGTCACCCAGCCCCTACCGGGAGGCGTGACTTGAGCGGTGTCGGCGGCGCGATCGAGCGGCTCGCCGCGTTCCTGAACGGCAACTCGCCACCGCCGACTCCGCAGGAACTGGCCGTGCAGACGGCCGACGACCGCGAACTCGGCACCATGGCGTGCATCGTCACCGCATCCTCCTGGTACACCGACCAGACCGGATCGTCGGAACTGGTCGGGCTGATGTTGACGCGTGCCGTGGAACTGGACACCGTCGTCGACGAGTTCCGGCCGTTGATCGACGTCGTGCTCGACGACGTCGACCTGCACGAGTGCGCCGTCGACGCGCTCGGTCAGATCGACGCGTTCGTCACCGACTGTGCGGACGCGAGCCTGGACGAGGCGATCGCGGTCCTCGGCGAGTTCCGGGACGGCGGGCACCGGCTCGCGATCCGGCCGACCTGCGTCGACGCGCTGATGACGGCGTTGTGGTTGCGGTGGCAGGACTCCGGCCGGGCCGAGGACCTCGACGAGGTGATCGCCACCGGAGCCGAGGACGACGATCTGGTCCGCGCAGCCCTCGCGGAACGCGGCGACGGTGACCGCGACGTCTGGCGTCGGGTTCGTCTCGGCATCGCCATGAGACTGCGCGGCGCTCGTGCCGCCGCCTTCGCACGAACGCGCGACATCGTGCACTTGAACGAGGTCGTGCGCCTGGGAACGGTGGCCATGTCGTTCGTGCCGCGCGACGACAAGCCGTTCCTGATCGCCTCACAGGCCGACGCACTGCAAACGCGCTATCGCCTGACCGGCACCGACGAGGATCTCGACGACGCGATCGCCGCGCGGCGCCGGCAGCGGATCCTGTTCCCGGAGAACGAGGAGGGCTGGTTCCACGCGAGCGCGATGCTGTGCGACCTCCTGCACGCCCGGCGCGAGATCGGTGAGGTGGCGACCGATCTCGACGACCTCATCGACCTCAACGAGGACCTGCTGCGCGACGTTCGCGTCCAGCAGGAGCACCGGACCGAACTGGCGTGGATCCAGGCTCGGCGGCTGCGTGAGCGGTGGACGAGGACGGGGTTCGCGGACGATCTCGGCAGGGCGGCCGCGCTCGCACGTGAGCTGGCGGGTCAGGCCACCGATCCCGGACTGCTGTCGTCGCTCGGGTTCATGCTGTTCGAACAGTCGTCGTTGACCGGCGACCTGGACGATCTCCGGTTGTCGGTCGACCTCGGGCGCCGGTCCGTGAATCCGCCCGGCCCGGTGTCGGAGCAGGGACGCCGGCTGTCCAACCTCTTCGCCGCCGAGTCGAGGCTGGCCGAGGAGACGGGCCGGATCGAGGACTTCGACGCCGCGATCGCCACCGCCCGTGCGACGGTGGCGCTCTTCGGGGAAGCGGAACCGAAGCACGCGGAGTTCCTCGTGAACCTCGCGGCCGGACTGCGCGGGCGCTATCTCGTGTCCGGTGACCAGGACGATCTCGGCCAAGCGCTTCAGCACACCCGTGCCGCGTTGTCCGGACCCCTCGGCGAAGCGGGGCGGTCCCGGTGCCGGGCACTGCTGCTCCACCTCCTCGCGGATCGGCTCGACCGGTTCTCCGATGCGGCGGCGTTCGACGAGGCCAGGTCGGTGATTCAGGCGGGCCTGGACCTGGATCCGGCCTGGCTCGGCGGTGTTGCGCACTTCGGTGACGTGGTCGACCGCCGCAGTGCGGAGGCAGGCATCGATCCGGGCGCGGGCCAGGCGCTGTTGTCGTTGCTGAACCAGGGGATTCTGCAGATGTGCGTCGAGATGGCGAGTGTCGGTGCCGAGACGCGCAATCCGGCCGTGCTCGACCTGGCGATGGCGACGCTCGATTCGGCCGAGTCGATCGGCGGGGCACCGGATCGGGCGATCTACCTGGGGCTGCGTGGCCAGATCCTCTTCCGGCAGTGGCAGCTCAACGGTGTGCGCGGCGATCTCGACCGGGCGATCGGCCTGCTGACCGACGCCGCCTCCGCGACCGAGCGGACGGCACCCGCCTGGGCCGCGGACAACCTGAAGGACGCGGCCTACCTGCTGTTCCGCAGATATCGGCGGCGCAGTCATCGGGCGGACCTCGAGGAGTCCTGCCGGCTGCTGGCACGCGCGCTTCCGTTGACCGGCGAGGACGCCGAGCTGCGCGCCACCGTCGAGGAGAGGTTGCACAGCCAGCGGCGGCATCTCGTCAAGGCCCCGATGATGCTCGTGCACAGTGACGTCGGCGAGGCCGATCGTGAAGGCTTGAGCTCGCCGCTCGGCGTGTCCGCACTCCACGCCTGGAACAACGGTGAGCCTCGCGAGTCAGGGCTCTCGTGGGTTGGAGCCGGTGGTGACGCGGCGGCTGATCCGGGTGATCCGCGCGTGTTGTTCCTGCGCACGTTCACTGGTGACGGCACGGCCTACGAGGTCATCGACAGTCTTGCGGCGGCACTGGACGGTGGCTCCGGGCGGATCGAGATCGTCACCGACCAACGGGACCGTGACGCCATCGACCCGCGCGTCGACATCATCCCGGCGACGCGGGAGAACTGGCCTCGCGTCGTGCTGGAGCGGATGTTCGCCGCGGACGCCATCGTGTTGTACCTGTCGCCCAAGGACGTCGACTTCCCGGAGTTCCCGTTCGCCGACTCGCGGCATCAGATCGCGACCGGTGAGGAGTTGCAGGACGCGTTGGTGGACGCACCGATGTCGCGTCCGATCACCGGCCCTGGTCTGCTGCGCGAGGTCGCCTACCTCAACCGCGCGAACATGCTGCCGATCACCGTTCTGGTGTGCGGCGAGCGGTACCAGGGCACGTTGAACGACCTGATCGCGCTGGCGGGGGCGATGGGCGACGCGACGGACTTCGCCGGGAACCTCCTCACCCCGCGGTTCACCGCCACCGACAAGCAGGTCGGCCACCTGCACAAGGCGTACCGCGGCATCAGCTTCCAGCCTGGCGGGACCGGTCTCACGGCGGCGATCCGCACCGCGCTCGCGGACCTGCGGGCCGAGAACGTCACACGACAACCGGTTCCGTGGCGGCTGCAGGATCTGTGGGGCCGTTCGCCCGACCCGAGGAACCTGCCGCCGGACAACGCTGCCAAGATCATCGAGTTCACCGACGTGGAGGAGCTGCTCTTCCTGCCGGCCGGCGAGATCACCGAGATCAGCCACGACCAGATGCTCGTCGTCCTCGACCGCGAGGCGATCGCCCACGGGTGTCCGCACTGCCGGGCTGCAACGGATCGGATCTTCTTCTTCGTTGAAGGTCTGCACACCGCGCGGGAACTGGCCGAGACCGAACTTTCCACCGCCAGGGCGAGATGCCAGGTCTGCGGCAGGAGGTCGAGCTACCTCGGGCTCGGCCACCTGGAACCGATGTAGGAACGAAAGGATGTGCGCGATGCGGCCCACGATCGTGATCACCGGTAGCGGTTCCCTCGGCCGTACCTACGAACCGAATCTCAAGGACGGGGAGATGATCCCGGCCGCGAGCGAGGCGATCGGCCGTGAGCTCGCCAAGGCCGGATTCGACCTGGTCGTGTTCTCCAGCAGCGAGAACTACATCGAGAGAGATGTGGTGAAGGGCTATCTGGCAGAGCTCGACGCCCAGCATCCAGGCGAGATCGTCGTCCACACACCACACAGCCGCGACGTGGACTTCGGCGTCCCGCCGCACTTGAAACACGTGCTGAAGGTGCGGAAGAACCCGGCCTCGGAGTGGGAGGTCTCCTATTACCGGGCGTTGTTCGAGGCCGACAGCCTGCTGCTGATCGGCGGCGGTCGTTCCACCCGGATCGCGGGTGTGATGGCCATGGCGCAGAGGATGCCGGTCTTCGCCGTCGCCTGCTTCGGCGCGAGTGCGCTGACCGTGTGGCAGACCTTCAACGAACCCAAGAACGACGTCACCCAGGACGATCTCGACCTGATGGGGGCGGACTGGGGCGACGACTCGGCCGCACGGTTGGTGAAGAGCCTGCAGGACCAGCTGACGCGGCGCGGCGAACATCGGCGCCAAGAGCAGCAACGAGAGAAGAGCGCACGTCGGTCCCGCACGGCGCACGGGGTCGTGGCTCTTCTCTCGCTGGGCTTGGCGGTGTTCAGCATCGTGCTGGGAGCTCAGACGACGAACTTCACCGTGGCTCTCGCCTGCGTTCTCGGCGGACCGCTGCTGGCAGCGGTCGGTGGCGCGATCGTGCACGACATGACGGTGGCGACCTCGGACTTCATGCTGGCAGTCGTGCGTGGCGCGGCCACGGGTATCGCCTCGGTGTTGCTGTACGTGGTGTCCCAGCAGGTGATCGCCACGACCGCGCTCGACATCGCGGCGCTGCACAAGCTCACGTGGTTCGTGGTCGCGATCGGCCTGCTGGCAGGCGTCACCGTCGACCTGGTGTGGGCCAGGATGCGCAACGCCGACGTGCTGTCCGATCAGCCGTTGAAGATCAAGTGATCAGGAGTGACCGGCGATGCGGTGCGGCACATAGGCTTCCTCCAGCAGCCGCACCTCGTCGTCGGTCAGCGTGAACTCCAGCGACGCCACCGCGTCGTCGAGCTGCGCCGGCTTCGTGACACCGACGATCGGGGCCGTCACGACCGGGTTGCGGTGCAGCCACGCCAACGCCACCTGGGCGCGTGAGACACCGCGAGCGGCGGCAACGGCGGCGACCTGTTCGACGATCGCGCGGTCCGTGTCGACGTACAAAGTGGACCCGAACTCGTCGGTCTCGGTGCGCGCGGTGACGGCGTCCCAGTCACGGGTCAGCCGGCCGCGGGCGAGCGGGCTCCACGGGATCACGGCGACGCCCTGGTCCGCGCACAGCGGCAGCATCTCGCGCTCCTCCTCGCGGTAGAGGAGGTTGTAGTGGTTCTGCATCGACACGAACTTCGTCCAGCCGTTCTGCCGTTGCGTGAACAACGCCTTGGCGAACTGCCACGCGTACATGGACGACGCGCCGATGTAGCGCGCCTTGCCGGACTTCACCACGTCGTGCAGCGCTTCGAGCGTCTCCTCCAGCGGGACGTTCGGGTCGAAGCGGTGGATCTGGTACAGGTCCACGTAGTCCGTGCCCAGCCGGCGCAGCGAGTTGTCGATCTCGGCGAAGATGGCCTTGCGGGACAGGCCCGCGCCGTTGGAGCCCTCGTGCATGCGGCCGTTCACCTTGGTGGCGAGCACGATCTCGTCGCGGCGGGCGAACTCCCGCAGCGCACTGCCGGTGATCTCCTCAGAGGACCCGGCGGAGTAGACGTTGGCGGTGTCGAAGAAGTTGATGCCGGCTTCGAGGGCGGCCTTGATGAACGGCCGGGAGTCCTCCTCCGGCAACGACCACGGGTGGCCGCCCCGTGCCGGATCTCCGTAGCTCATCATGCCGAGGCAGATCTCGGACACGTCCATGCCGGCGAGCTTGGTGTAGCGCAAGGTAAGCCCCTCAAGAAGAACGACGGTCTCGGTCGGGTGACGGTGACGACAACCCGTGCAACATCAACGTAGTCCCGCTCGCCGGATCGTGCCCCTCTTTAACACGTCAGTGGCACTGGTGTTTGAGCGTTGAGCTGCGGGTTTAGCGTGATTTCCCGTGGTCTGGGAGGAAAGCGCATGACGAGCATCGACGTGGTCGCGCCGCCGCAGGACGTGCTGGAGCGAACCCGTGCCGTGGTCGAGCCGCTGTTGCAGGCCGCGCTGGCCGACCTTCCGGACGAAACCCGCGAAGTGGTCGAGTACCAGCGGTCCGACTTCACCACGGCCGCGCTGGCGTTGCTGTCGGCCGAGACGATCGGCGACTCTGCCCCGGCGGTCCGGGTCGCCGTCGCGCTGGAGCTCGCTCACCAGCACGAACAGCTGCACGCGGACCTGATGTCCCGCGCGGTCAGCCGTGGTCACCAGCCGAGCGCGTGGGTGGAGTTCGGCGACGACCGGGCCGTCTCCGCGGCCGACGCGCTGCTGTCGCTCGCCTTCGCCAGGCTCACCAAGCCCGAGGTGATGATCCTCAACGTCGCCCTGCTGTCCGTTGTGGACGGTTATGTCCAGGAAATCGAGATGGGCGAACGGGACGACGTGGACATGGCGGAACATCTCGGCGTGGCGGCGGCGAAGCACGCAGCGCTGGCCACCTGCGCGTGCGAGCTGGGTGCCCTGGCCGGCGGTGCGAGCAGGAGCCAGGCCGGGCACCTCAGGGAGTTCGGCGACGACGTCGGCCTGGCGCGCAAGCACATGGACGACGTGGAGGCCATCTGGGGCGGCGCCACCGTCAGCGGCCGGCCGCTGTACGACGACCTCGCGCACGGCCGCCGCACCCTGCCGGTCGTGGCCGCGATCGACGCCGGCACCGACGTCTACGCCGTGGCGGCCGAACCCCGCGAGCTGGCCGACCTGGTGGAGCGGGCCGGTGGGCGCAGGTGGTGCGAGCAGCAGGCCGAACTGCTGCTCGCCCGCGCCCTCAACCACCTGCGGCAGGTGAAACCGAGGGCGCGGGCGGCGGACGAGCTGTTCGGGCTCGCCAGGGAGGTCACGACCGCCAGGTGTGCGCGGGCTCGAACCCCAGCACCCGCCGTGCCTTCTCAATCGACAGCAGAGTCTCGTGCGGACCAAACTCCCGTTTGAGCGGCACGCCGGGGTAGACCTTCGCGACCAGCTCGTCGTTCGGCGTCGTCATGCACGTGTCGGCGTTGGCGATGATGAACACGTCGAAGCCCGTCGCGTTGTGTGCCAAAGCCTTCCGCACGGCCTGAGCGCCGTCACGTGCGTCGATGTACGACCAGAGGTTCCACTTGCGCGAGAGAGGGTCGGCGTCGAACGGGAAGCGCTCGTAGTCGTGCGGCTCCATGACGTTCGAGAACCGCAGCCCGATGATCTTCATCTCCGGCTCCCACCGGCAGAACTGCTGGGCGAGCGTCTCGTCGACGAGCTTGCCCAGCGAGTACGACGTCTCCGGGCGCCCCGCGTACTCCTCGTCGATGGGGATGTACGGCGGGGGAGTCTCGAACGGCAGACCGAGCACCGTCTCGCTGGACGCCCACACGACATTGCGCACGCCCGCCAGCCGTGCGGCGGCAAACACGTTGTACGTGCTCGTCACGTTGTTGTGGAACGTCTTGGCGTTCGGCGCCACGCCCGGACCGGGAATCGCCGCCAGGTGCACCACGGCGTGCAGCCCGGCGTACCTGTCGTCGATGCCGCTGATCGCCTCCACGACCTGGCCGTAGTCGGTCAGGTCGACGCGGGTGAACTCGCACCCCTGAGGGGCCGGGGGAGCGGCCTGGTCGAGGTTGTGGACCTCCCAGCCGTGCTCCAGCAGGTCGGCCACGACGGCTCGCCCGAGCTTGCCACTGCCTCCGGTCACCGCGACACGTTGAGTCATGACTCAAGTATCGCCTCAGGACGACGGACGCAGCACGATCTTGCCGTCCGCGTGACCGGTCGCGCTCAGTTCCTGCGCCTGGCCGGCCTCGGCCAGCGGAAGGCTCTGCGCGACACGCACCCCGAGCTTGCCGTCGGCGGCGAGGCGGGCGTACTCGGTGAGCTGGGCGCCGAACGGGCCTCCGCCGGCGGAGAACGTCACGCCGAGCTCGGCGGCCGACGGGTCGGCGATGGTGACGATCCGATCGGTGCCGCCGCGCAGCTCGATCGACACCGGCAGGTCGCCCTGCCCGGCCGCGTCGAACACGGCGTCGACGCCCTGCGGCGCGGCAGCGCGCACCCGGTCGGCGAGCCCGTCACCGTAGGCGACCGGGATGGCGCCGAGAAAGCGCAGGTAGTCGTGGTTGCGGGGCGACGCGGTACCGATGACCGTGGCGCCGCGGGCCACCGCGAGCTGGACGCCGACGGCGCCGACCACGCCCGCCGCACCGTGCAGCAGCAGCGTGTCGCCCTCTCCGACCTTCAGCGTGTCGAGCACGCGGACCGAGGTCTCGACGGCCACGGGCAGTGCGGCGGCCGTGTCCCAGTCGAGGTCCGCGGGCTTGGCGGCGAAGTCGGTGGCCAGCGCGTGCTCGGCGTAGGCGCCGGTGACGGTCCAGGCCAGGACCTCGTCGCCGACCGCGACGCCGGTGACGCCCTCGCCGACCTCGTCGACGACGCCGGCCGCCTCCAGGCCCGGGATCGCGGGGAAGGACGGCGCCATGTGCGGCATCCAGCCGTTGCGGATCTTGTAGTCCAGCGGGTTGACCGCCGCGGCCACGACCTTCAGCCGCACCTGACCCGGTCCGGCGTGCGGTTCCGCGACCTCGTCCAGGTGCAGGACCTCCGGGCCGCCGAACTCGCTGTAGGTGATCGCCTTCATCTCTGACTCCAGATGTTCGCCGTTTGGTTGATACATCAACGCTAGCGACCGGCAGGTGCCGTCCGAGCCAGTACTTCGGCTAGTCCCAACTGACCGAAAGACCAGTCGGGCACCTGTCCGAACGGGCTACGCTCGGACCATGGACCTGCAGACGGCCGTCGACGTGATCCAGGCGCCGCTGGGCGAGATGCTGCCCCGGTTGTCCGATGCGGTCGCCGCGACCATTCCCCACCGCGCGGTCGCCGAGTTGTCCAACTGCTCGTTCGCGCCGTTCAAGTTCCGCGGCGAGTCGCCAGGGCCGTCGGCCACGATCGCCGATCTCGCCGCGCTGCGGCCGCTGGTGCCCGCGCGGGGAACCTGGCAGGGGCGAGCGGTCATGGCCGGCGTCGAGGTCCCCGTGGTGGTGCTGTCGAGCGCCGTCTCCGAGCCGAACGCGCTGCTGGTGCTCCTGCGCGCCGAGGACACGCCGGTGCCGGAGGAACTCCTGGCGCCGGCGCAGGCGCTGTTCGACGTGGTCACCGCGCACATGGAGGGCCTGCGCAACGAGGCGGTGCCCGCGACGCTCGCCGTGTCCCGGGCTGCCTCTGCGGCGCGTGCCGTGACCATCTCCGACCTCGGTGACGCCTACGGGACGGCGCTGACCGCGCTGCTCGACGTGCTGCGCGACCGCGCCGTGGACGACACCGCCGCCCGCACGCGCGCCGTCGACCTCGCCGTCACCGCGCTCGTCGACCTGCGCTCGCGCGCCGATCTGGAGAGGGCGCTGACCGAGGAACGCGCCGGTGACGCCTTCGACCGTCTCGCCGAGTCGCTGCGGCGGGTGCTGCGCGGCCGTGACGTGCGGCTGGACCTGGGCACGCCCGGCGCGGAGGAGGGCGCGGACCGGGTCCTGCCCACCGAGGTCGCCTCCACGGCCAGTGCGGTCGTCCGCTCCGCCGTGCACGCGATGCTGGACGACCAGCGCGGCGTCCGTCGCGTCCACATCGGCTGGAAGGTCGTGGCCACGACGATCAGGGCGACCGTGCGGGACGACGGTCCCGGCACCCTGTCCTGCGGCAGCCTCGACACCCGCCGCGTCCCCGAACGCCTGGGACCGCTCGGCGGCAAGGTGCAGGTGGACGCGGTTCCGGGCTGGGGCACGACGGTCACGATCGAGGTGCCGCTCGGCCCGCCGGAGAACCCGCGCGAGGATCCGCTGACCGTGCTGGGCGCCCGCGAACTGGAGGTGCTGCGCCACCTCGCCCGTGGGCGGCGCAACCGTGACATCGCCGCGGACCTGCACATCAGCGAGTCCACGGTGAAGTTCCACGTGGCGAAGATCCTGGAGAAGCTCAGCGTCGGCTCACGCGGCGAGGCGGCCGCACTCGCGCACGAGTGGGGCGCCGCCCGCTAGTCACTCGCGTCCGGCCGCTGACCTCGGGCGAAGTGCTCCGCGAGCGAACCTGTGGCCGGTGGCGGGACCATGTCGCTTCCTGCTCGATACAGAGACCTGGACCACCCTCAGTTGCACGTCCAATAGTAGGAAGTCAAACTATTCACATGACGTCGACGTCTTCTGGCACTTTGCACAAGCCGGCGAACCCGGTGCGCTTTGTGACCGCGTCCAGCCTGTTCGACGGCCACGACGCCGCGATCAACATCATGCGGCGGATCCTGCAGGCGCAGGGTGCGGAGGTCATCCACCTCGGGCACAACCGGTCGGTGGCGGAGGTCGTCAACGCCGCTATCCAGGAGGACGCGCAGGGCATCGCCATCAGCGCGTACCAGGGCGGGCACGTCGAGTACTTCTCCTACCTGGTCGAGCTGCTGAACGAGCGCGGCGCCGGGCACATCCGGGTCTACGGCGGCGGTGGCGGCGTCATCGTCCCCGAGGAGATCGAGCTGCTGCACTCGCGCGGAGTCGCGCGGATCTTCTCGCCGCAGGACGGGCAGACGCTCGGCCTGGCTCGCATGATCAACCTGATGATCGAGGAGTGCGACCACGCGCTCGCCGAGCCGTTCAGCCACGACGCGTTGCTGACCGGCGCGGACGAGGCGCTCGCCCGCGCGATCACGCAGATCGAGGCCGGGACCGCGCAGCCACTGGAGACCACCCGCAAGGTGCCGGTCCTGGGCATCACCGGCACCGGTGGTTCGGGCAAGTCGTCGCTCACCGACGAGCTGGTTCGCCGCTTCCGGCTCGACCAGCAGGACAAGCTGCGCATCGCCGTGCTCGCCGTCGACCCGACGCGTCGCCGTGGCGGTGGCGCGCTGCTCGGCGACCGCATCCGGATGAACTGCCTCGACGGCGACCGCGTGTTCTTCCGTTCGCTGGCCACGCGCCGTGCGGGCAGTGAGATCCCAGACGGCCTGGAGCAGGCCATCGTGGCGTGCAAGGCGTCTGGCGCGGACCTCGTCATCGTCGAGACGCCCGGCATCGGTCAGGGCGACGCGGCCATCGTGCCGTTCGTGGACTTCTCGCTGTACGTGATGACGCCGGAGTTCGGCGCCGCGTCGCAGCTCGAGAAGATCGACATGCTCGACTACGCGGACGCCGTGGCCATCAACAAGTTCGAGCGTCGCGGTGCCGAGGACGCACGCCGTGATGTGGCGCGTCAGATGGTGCGCAACCGCGAGGCGTTCGGCGTCAAGTGGGAGGACATGCCGGTCTACGGCACGTCCGCCGCGACGTTCAACGACGACGGCGTCACCGCGCTCTACCAGTTCCTCCGCGACGGCCTCGTCGACCACGGTCTCGCGGTTGAGGAAGGCTCTCTCGCGACCGTCAACGGCAAGACGTCGACTTCCGCTTCCACGATCGTGCCCGCATCACGCGCGCGCTACCTGTCCGACATCGCCGACACCGTGCGCGGTTACCACCGCAAGACCGACGAGCAGGTCGAAGCCGTCCGCGCGCACGTGCAGCTCACCGGTGCGCAGAAGGCGCTGGAAGCAGCCGGAAAGACGGTCGCGGACATCGCCGAACTGGCGGACGCGGCCGAGCGCAAGGTCGACCGCGACACCGCCGACCTGCTCAGAGCGTGGCCGGAGACTCGTGAGCAGTACTCCGGCGACGAGCTCGTGTTCAAGGTGCGGGACAAGGAGATCCACACCAGGCTGACGCGGGAGACGTTGTCCGGCAACCAGGTCCGCCGGGTCAGCCTGCCCCGGTACGACGACGAGGGCTCGCTGCTGCGGTTCCTGCGCAAGGAGAACCTGCCGGGCTTCTTCCCGTACACCGCCGGCGTTTTCCCGTTCAAGCGCGAGGGCGAGGACCCGGCGCGCATGTTCGCCGGCGAGGGCGACGCCTTCCGCACCAACCGCCGCTTCAAGTACCTGTCGCAGGGCAACCCGGCGACCCGCCTGTCGACCGCGTTCGACTCGGTGACGCTCTACGGCCGCGACCCCGACACCCCGCCGGACGTCTACGGCAAGATCGGCACCTCCGGCGTCTCGATCGCGTCGCTCGACGACATGAAGGCGCTCTACGACGGCTTCGACCTCGTCGCGCCGACCACGTCCGTGTCGATGACGATCAACGGCCCGGCGCCGACGATCCTCGCCTACTTCCTGAACACCGTGATCGACCAGCAGGTCGAGAAGTTCAAGGCGGACAACGACCGCGAGCCCACCGCCGAGGAGCACACCCGGATCAGGGCCTTCGCGCTGGCGAACGTCCGCGGCACCGTGCAGGCCGACATCCTCAAGGAGGACCAGGGCCAGAACACCTGCATCTTCTCCACGGAGTTCTCGCTGCGCATGATGGCGGACATCCAGGAGTGGTTCATCCAGCAGCAGGTGCGCAACTTCTACTCGGTGTCGATCTCCGGCTACCACATCGCCGAGGCCGGCGCGAACCCCATCAGCCAGCTCGCCTTCACGCTCGCCAACGGTTTCACCTACGTCGAGTCGTACCTGGCGCGCGGCATGAACATCGACGACTTCGCGCCGAACCTGAGCTTCTTCTTCTCCAACGGCATGGACGCCGAGTACAGCGTCATCGGCCGGGTGGCACGGCGGATCTGGGCCGTGGCCATGCGCGACCGCTACGGCGCTGCGGAACGTTCGCAGAAGTTCAAGTACCACGTGCAGACGTCCGGCCGTTCGCTGCACGCGCAGGAGATGGACTTCAACGACATCCGCACCACGCTCCAGGCGTTGTGCGCGCTGTACGACAACTGCAACTCCTTGCACACCAACGCCTACGACGAGGCGATCACCACTCCCACGGAGTCGTCCGTCCGCCGCGCGATGGCCATCCAGATGATCATCAACAAGGAGTGGGGCCTGTCCGCGAACGAGAACCCGCTGCAGGGCTCGTTCGTCATCGACGAGCTGACCGACCTCGTCGAAGAGGCCGTGCTGACGGAGTTCGACCGCATCTCCGAACGCGGCGGCGTGCTCGGCGCGATGGAGACCGGCTACCAGCGCGGCCGCATCCAGGACGAGTCGATGCTCTACGAACAGCGCAAGCACGACGGCTCGCTGCCGTTGATCGGCGTCAACACCTTCCTGCCGGAGGGCGGCGAGCGCGAGGTCGTGAAGATCGAGCTCGCCCGCGCCACCGAGGAGGAGAAGCAGTCGCAGGTCGACCGCACGCGGGCGTACCAGGCGGCGCACCGCGACGAGGCCCAGAAGGCGCTCGCTCGCCTGCGTGAGGTCGCGCAGACGAACGAAAACGTGTTCGCCGTGCTGATGGACGCCGCACGCGTGTGCACGCTCGGCCAGATCACCGAGGCGTTCTTCGAGGTGGGCGGCCAGTACCGCCGCAACATCTAAGCAGGCTGCCAGA
>NZ_MUYM01000096.1:0-11771 GCF_002150765.1 Lentzea kentuckyensis | reverse complement strand
GGTTTCGGACAAGACTTCTGGTCAGGTGCTCAGACGGCATAGGGCCGGCCGACGATCCACCCGCCGACGTGCGCGGGCAGTTCATCGGTCGGCACCACCTCGACGTGGTCGCCGACGCGGACCGAGCCGGGCCGGATCACCCAGCTGTCCAGGCACAGCACGCCGCCGAACTCGTGCCGGATCCGCCGGTGCACGTCCAGGTCCTGCTCCCCGGTGTCCGGGTCGATCGTGGTGACCACGCACCGGGACCGCTGCTGGTACATGCCGATCACCACGTCCCCGACCACCAGCGCGTGCCCCGGCCAGCCGGCCTCCTCGCCGGGTTCGACGCCGCCGATGAGGATGTTCGGCCGCAACCGCCGCACGTCGACCCCGGCCGCCGCGACCTGGCCGTCCGTGGCCACGAGGACGTTGAGCACGTCGAACCGCT
Organism: Lentzea kentuckyensis; assembly: GCF_002150765.1. Lineage (GTDB taxonomy): Bacteria > Actinomycetota > Actinomycetes > Mycobacteriales > Pseudonocardiaceae > Lentzea > Lentzea kentuckyensis. Next base: position 11,341 of record NZ_MUYM01000096.1, on the reverse strand, counting down.
CCGGTCCGCTGTAGCGGGTCAGCCTGCCGCCGTAGGGGAGCACCAGCTCGTGCGCCGCCCAGCTGTCCCACGGATGCCCGTCCACCAACGGCCCGTCGGGACCGGTGGACGCCGGAATGGTGAGCAGGCCGTAGCGGGTGCGTCCGGTCAGGACACCGCGAGGGCCCTGCACGTGCACGAGCCGGTCGCCCGCCACGCCGTCGGAGGTGAACTCCGCCTCCCGCAGCGGTTCGCCGCCCAGGGACTTCACCGGATAGCGCCACAGCGCTTCGACGTGCATCGTGGTCACTCCGCCGGGATCTCGTAGGTCGAATCGGGGTCGATGCGACGCTCGGACTCCAGGATCTTCACGTCGTTGATGCTCGCCTCACGCCGTGACATCAGACCGGACTCGGCGAACTCCCAGTTCTCGTTGCCGTAGCTGCGCCACCACTGGCCCTCGTCGTCGTGCCACTCGTACTGGAAACGCACCGCGATGCGGTTGTCGCCGAACGCCCAGAGGGACTTGCGCAGCACGTACTCGTGCTCGCGCTCCCACTTCTTCGTCAGGAACGCGACGATCTCATCGGTGCCGCGGACGAACTCGGACCTGTTGCGCCACACGGAATCCGGCGTGTAGGCGGCCGCCACGCGCTGCGGGTCGCGGGTGTTCCAGGCGTCCTGGGCGGCCTGCACCTTGCGCTGGGCGGTGTCGGCGTCGAACGGGGGGACGAGGTTCACGGCAGGGTCCTTCCAACGGTTGGGCGACGTTGCAAACGTTAGAACGGATGTCTAACGGATGCAACCACGTGTTACCGTTAGACGTGCTGACGCCCGACGAACCCCGTCCGGTCCTGCTGATGAACACCATCTGGGCCAGTCGGTCACAGGTGCACGACGACCTGACCACTGTTGGTGGCCTCCGCGAGTTCCTGGGCGTACCGGCCGATCAGGACGATCTCGGGGCGTTCCGCGCGTTGCGGCAGGCGCTGCGAGACCTCGCGGGCGTGCTCACCGAGGACACGCGTGCGGTCGCGCAGAACCGTGACCTGGAGCGCGCGGTGGCTGAGGTCAACCGTGCGGCGCGGAGCGCGCGGCACTGGCCGCAGCTGACCGTTCGTGACGGGGAACTGTTGCGGCACAACGAAAGCGAGGGATCGCTCGCAGATCGGGAGCGCGCCTCGATCGCCGCGGAGGCCGTGGAGCTGTTCACCGGCGAGGACCGCGTTCTGTTGCGCGCCTGTTATGCGCCGGGCTGCGTGCTGTACTTCGTGAAGGACCACCCACGCCGCGAATGGTGCTCGCCGTCGTGTGGCAACAGGGTCCGCGCGGCTCGCCACTACCGGCGCAATCGGGGTGAATCCCCTGGTCCGAACGGGTTTTCCTGATCGGCGAGGCTAACCCCGAGCCGTCCTGGTTCCGATAACCGGAGAACAGTAGGGCGCGCTTTTTGTGTGGTGGTGATCCGCGATGTCCCGAGAATCCGTGCCAGGCCACGACATCAGCTATCACCTCGTCTGCTTCGACGAGACAGGTAACGAGCGGGGGCGCGAAAGCGCGGACGTCGTGTACGACGCCCGCGGTGGTGTCACCGATGTGTTCTTCTTCATCCACGGGTGGAACGGCGACGTGCCGGCCGCCCGGCAGCAGTACGGGCAGTGGGTCGCGACGATGGCCGGCTGCCGGGCCGAACGTGAGGCGGCACACCGGCTTCCCGGCGGCTTCAAGTCGTTGCTCGTCGGCCTGCACTGGCCGTCGAAGGCGTGGGGCGACGAGGACGTCCGGTCCGACGAGTTCATCAGGGCACAGGCCCAGCGGCTCGGCGGAGGTGCCGGGCGCACCGCCGCGGTGCGCACGATCGTGCAGGCCGCGCGCGAACATCCGTGCCGGATGTCGGTGGCGGTCCAGCAGGCCTACGACTACCTGGAGAGCTCGGTCCCCGACCTGCCGGGCGACGACGGGATGGCGTTCGACGCCGAGCAGCTCTACCGGGCCTGCCTGGAGGATCCCGCGCTGGGCGGGATCCTGTCACCGTTGCGGATTCTGACGTTCTGGAAGATGAAGCGGCGCGCCAGGGTGTTCGGCGAGAGCGGTGCCGCGCGCATCGCCAGGGAGGTCGCGCAGGCCGCCCCGAACGCCCGCATCCACCTGATGGGCCACAGCTTCGGCTGCATCACCGCGACCGCGATGGCGAACGTGGTGCCGGCCGCGACGCTCACCCTGGTGCAGGGCGCGATGTCGCTGTGGTCGTTCGCGGAACGGCTGCCCGGCGAACCCGGCTCCGGCTACTTCCGCGGCGTGCTCGGCAGGGTGCCGGGCCCGATCATCGTCACCACCTCGTCGAACGACCACGCGATCGGCCGCTTCTACCCGCTGGCCGCGCGGTCGGGCCGCCAGGTCGACCTGGACGAGTACCCGAAGTACGGCGGCATCGGCTCGCACGGCGTGCAGGGCACCTACGTCCACGGGCACAACATCGGATCTCCTGGCGAGCTGACCCGTGGCCAGGTGCACAACGTCGACTGCACCTCGGTGATCCGCCGCATCGACGGTATCGCGGGCGCCCACAACGACATCTGCCACCCCGAACTGGCCCGTCTGCTGTGGCGGGCGGTGATGTCCCGCTAGAGATGTCCGTTTTCAGAAACACGCGTTTCCGTTGACTGCTCCGATGACTCGGTTCTACCGTGGGTTGCACCGTCGCTGCCGAAAACCTCGGAGCCGAGGACGGTAACAAATGTTTCGTCGTCCATTGTGGATAGCCGCTGCCTTCGTGCTGGCGCTCGTCGCGGGAATGACGCCGGCACGGGCCGCGGATCCCGTGCTGGTGCCCATTTTCGACGGCAAGACGCTCGACGGGTGGACCGCCCACGCGAAGGACGCGTTCGTCGTGAAGAACGGCGCGATCCACAGCCAGAAGACTGCCTCGCGCGGCTGGATCTACTACAACAAGCAGCAGTACAAGAGCTTCCGCTGGATCTTCAAGCTGCGCCAGGTCTCCGGCGACCACAAGCCGACCGTGCTGATCTGGGGCAAGATCGCGACGCCTCCGTTGAACGGTCTCGGCGCGATCCAGTTCCAGCCGCCCAACGGCGGCGCGTGGGACTACCGGCCGGGCCACAACAACGGCGGCGGCAAGCTCTTCACCAAGTACCCGCACCCGAGCTGGGACGTGAAGAAGTGGGCGCAGTGCGAGATCCTCGCCAACGGTGACACCGGAATCGCGCGCATGGCGTGCTGTCCGCTGCCCGACGGCGCGACCAAGTGCAAGGCGCAGGAGGTCCTGAAGTTCGAGGACAAGAAGGAACCCGCCGGCCGCGAGGCGCCGCTCGCGATCCAGATCCACAACAAGGGCATCGAGGACGAGTACAAGGACCTCGTCGTCGAGTCCCCGGTCGCGGACCCCTCGAAGTTCATCACCACGTAGAGGAGCCTCCGGGTAGAGGGAACCGTGTCCGTCCCGCGCCGCGAGTCAGTTGACCCCCGCGCGACGTGGGACGGACACGGTCTATCCCGCGCCCAGCCGCAGCACGATCTGCGGCACCAGCGTGTTGCCGAGGCACGGGCGCAGGTCCGCGCGCAACGCGGACAGGCTCACCGGGTCGTGCAGGGGCGAGACGGCGATACCGACCGTCCCAGCCGTGAGGATCACGCGTTGCATTGCTTGTCCCGCACGGATTTCCGCCGCGGCACCTTGGGTGAACGTGCACAGGACCACCTCGGTCCCGTCCTTCACGTGCACCCACGCCCGCTCCACTTCGGCCGCGCGGGCCAACAGCCCGCGCCACGGCTCCAGTTCGGGGAACGTCGTCCACGTGCGACGGTTCGTGCGCAACGCGTGCAGCAACGCCAGCACGTCCGGGCTCGGCTCCTGATAGCCGCCGAGCCGCACGGCCGCGGCCGCGTCGTGCGCGCTCGGGCCGGGCACCAGCGTCACCAGTGGCCGGATCCCGTGGCCCTGCAGCGCCAGCCGGACGTTGAGCAGCGCGACCCCGCAGGCGATCCGCGTTTCCCTGCTGTGGGGGGAGGTGGTGTGCAGCTCGATCTGCTCGGGACGCACCTCGAACCGCACGTCGGGCGCCGACGTTCTCGCGAGCGTCAAGACGCCGCGTACGTCCTCACCCGCGAGACCGAGCGAGTCGGGCACAGCGATCGTCATGCACACAGGGTCCGGCCGGGGCTTTCGGTGGGCCACGGTCGAAGGTCCCAACTTGATAGGGCCGTGAGTTGGGCGAAAGTGTGCGAATCTAGTCGTCGTGCGTGATGTGCCTGGTCGCAGAGGCCTCGACGAGCTGCTCGACGAGGTCCGTGATCGCATGGACGAGATCGTGACCACCCGTGACCACATGCAGGAGTTGCTCGGCGCGGTGCTCGCCGTCGCGTCCGGACTGGAGCTCGAGTCGACGCTGCAGCGGATCGTGCAGGCCGCCGTGGACCTCGTCGGTGCCCGTTATGGCGCGATCGGCGTGCTCGGCACGCGGGACGACCTGTCCGGGTTCCTCCACGTCGGGGTCGACGCCGAGACGCGCGCGAGGATGGGTCACCTGCCCGAGGGCAAGGGCCTGCTCGGGCTGCTGATCAAGGACCCGACGCCCCTGCGCCTGCGCGACCTGACGCAGCACGAGATGTCCGTCGGCTTCCCGCCGAACCACCCGCCGATGCACAGCTTCCTGGGCGTGCCCGTGCGCGTGCGCGACGAGGTGTTCGGCAACCTCTACATGACCGAGAAGATCGACGCCGCCGAGTTCACCGCCGACGACGAGGCCGTGCTGCAGGCGCTGGCCGCGGCCGCCGGCATCGCGATCGAGAACGCCCGCCTGTTCGAACGCTCCCGCATGCGCGAGCGGTGGCTGGAGGCGATCGGCGAGGTCAACTCCGAACTGCTCGGCGGCGCGTCCGGCGAGTACGCGCTGCGGCTGATCACCCAGCGCACCGTGGAACTCGCGGGCGCCGACTCCGCGCTGGTGCTGCTCGGCGACGGCCGGGACACGCCGGTGTCGGTCGCGGCGAGCGCGGGCGTGCAGATCGACGACTTCGACCCGTCCGACTACGCCGTCGACGAGGTGATCCGCTCCGGCGTCCCGCTGCTGGTCGACGACCTGGGGGCGGCGTTCGGCCCCGCCCTGGCCGTGCCGGTGCGGTCAGGCTCCGAGGTCACCGGCGCCCTGATCGTGCTGCGGCGCGGCGGCGAGTCCCGGTTCCTGCCCGACCAGGTGCCGGTGCTGGCCTCGTTCGCGGACCAGGCGGCGGTCGCGCTGGAGTTCGCCGAGCAACAGCGTTCGCAACGGTTGCTGGACGTCCTGGAGGACCGCGACCGCATCGCCCGCGACCTGCACGACCACGTGATCCAACGCCTGTTCGTCACCGGCCTGACCCTGCAGGCCACCATGCGCCGCATCACCGAGCCGGAAGTGGCCGCCCGCCTGCAGACCGCCGTCGAACAGCTCGACGAGACCGTGCGCGAGATCCGCACGTCCATCTTCGACCTGCACTCGAACGACAACACCTCGCTCCGGCGCCGCCTGCTGGACCTCGTGGCCGGCCTGACCGAGTCCACCCACCTGTCGCCCTCAGTGCGGATGTCCGGCACCGTGGACAACTCGGTGCCGCCCGAGCTGGCCGAACACGTCGAGGCCGTGGTGCGCGAGGCCGTCACGAACGCCGTGCGACATGCCGAGGCGACCGAGCTGACCGTGCTCATCGACGCCGGCGACGACGTCGTGATCACCGTGCAGGACAACGGCGTCGGCATCCCGCCCGACACCACGCGCAGCGGCCTGCGCAACCTGGCTCACCGCGCGTCGAAGTTCGGCGGCTCGCTCGCGGTGCGGGCGACGGAGGGTGGCGGCGCCTGCGTGGTCTGGCGCGTACCCCTCAACTAGCGGGGCTTCTCGCCGTCCTTGCGGAACTGCGAGGCGAACACGGCGGCCTGGGTGCGGCGTTGCATGCCCAGCTTGGCCAGCAGGTGCGAGACGTAGTTCTTGACGGTCTTCTCGGCCAGGAACATGCGCTCGGCGATCTGCCGGTTGGTCAGGCCCTCGCCGATCAGGTCGAGCACCGTGCGCTCCTGCTCGCTGAGCATCCGCAGCGGGTCGCCCTCCTCGCGCTCGCGGCGGATGCGGTTCAGCAGCGCGGACGTGGTGCGGGCGTCGAGCAGGGACTGACCCGCGGCGACCGTGCGGACCGCGTTGACCAGGTCCGCGCCCAGGATCTGCTTCAGCACGAACCCGGAGGCGCCCGCCATGATCGCGTCGAACAGGGCCTCGTCGTCCGCGAAGCTCGTCAGCATCAGGCACTGCAGGCCGGGGATCCGGCTGCGCAGCTCGCGGCACAGCTCGATGCCGTTGCCGTCGGGGAGCCTGATGTCGAGCACCGCCACGTCGGCCTGGGATCCCGACACCTTGGCCAGGGCCTCCGCGACCGACGCGGCGTCGCCGACCACCTCGAGGTCGGACTCCTCGCCGAGCAGGTCCGCGATGCCGCGGCGGACGATTTCATGATCGTCGACGAGGAAGACACGCGTCGCCATGGAGGTCACGGTAGCCCAAAGATCGTGACACGAGGGGACCAACGGCACGCGGATCACTACGACGATCGGGCCTACTTTGGGCTCATGAGCGGTCTCGGTGCCGTTGCGACTGGCGGGGGCGTGGCGGTTTCGCCGGGGTGCTGCTCGGATCAACCTCGCAGGCCCTGATCTACCACGCCCCGTGCCCGTCGTCAGGCCTTGATCGCGGAGATCTCGAACTCGAGGACGACCTTCTCGCTCACCAGGACGCCGCCGGTCTCGAGCGCGGCGTTCCAGGTCACGCCGTAGTCCTTGCGGTTGATGGTGTGCGAGCCCTCGAAACCCACGCGGGTGTTGCCGAACGGGTCGACGGCCACGCCCTCGAAGGCGAACGGGATCGTGATGCTCTTGGTGACGTCCTTGATGGTGAGGTCACCGGTGATCTCGAAGTTGTCGTCGTCGATCTGCTGCGCGGAGGTCGAGACGAACTTGATCTCCGGGTAGGTCTCGACGTCGAGGAAGTCGTTGGTGGTCAGGTGACCGTCGCGCTGCGCGTTGCGGGTGTCGATGCTCGCGACCTTCAGGGTCACCTCGGCGGTGGTGTTCTCCGGCTTGTCACCGTCGATCGAGATCTTGCCGTCGAACTCGTTGAACGCGCCACGAACCTTGGTGACCATCGCGTGGCGAGCGACGAAGCCGATGCGGGAGTGCGAGCCGTCGATGACGTAGTCGCCGGTCAGTTCGGAGAGGTTGGTGGCCGTGGTCATGGGAATGCCCTTCAGGTTGCTGCGTCCGATTGGTTGATCTGTCATCCACCTTGCACCAACCTGGATGATGTGTCAACTATTCCCGTATGCTGAGCTGGTGACACGATGGCTGGAACCTGAACAGCAGCGGGCGTGGCGTGCGTACGTCCGCATGCAGGGGGAGCTCAATGCGCACCTGAGCAGGCAAATGTCGGTTGATTCGGACATCTCGATGGCCGACTTCGCCGTGCTGGTGCAGCTCACTGACTCCTCTGACGGACGCGTGCGCGTCCTGGAGCTCGCACGGCTGTTGCACTGGGAGAAGAGTCGCATCTCACATCACGTGGCACGGATGGAGAAGCGCGGCCTGGTGCGGCGGGAGAACTGCGGCAGTGACGGGCGTGGGTCGTTCGTCGTGCTGACCGACGTGGGCCGGTCCGCGATCGAGGCCGCCGCGCCCTCGCACGCCGAGATCGTCCGCACGCTGGTGTTCGACCAGCTCTCCGAGGCCGAGGTCGAGGCGCTGCACGAGATCTCGGAGAAGATCTTCACTCGCCTAACGACAGGAGAATGTGCGTCGGTAATCGCTCGGTGCGACGCCGACGACCCGATGGAAGTGGTGCCGCAGGAGAGCGGCTGTCCCGAAGCCTGACCTGGCCGCGACCGCGTCGACGTCCAGATCGGTCTCCTCGAGCAGCCTGCGCGCGTGCAACACCCGTTGCATCGACAGCCACTTGTTCGGGGTGGTGCCGGTCTCCGCGACGAACCTGCGCGCGAACGTCCGCTCGGACGTGACCGCGAGCTTCGCCATCGTCGCCACCGTGTGGTTGTCCGCGATGGTGGCGAGCACGTGTTCCAGCACCGGTTCGAGGCTGTCCGCGCTGCACTCCGGGATCGGGAGCTCCACGAACTGCCGCTGACCGCCGTCGCGCTGCGGCGCCACGACCATCCTGCGCGCGATGATGTTGGCGACCTTGGTGCCGAGCTCCCGGCGGACCAGGTGCAGGCACGCGTCGATGCCCGCCGCCGTGCCGGCGCTGGTGATGATGTTGCCGTCGTCCACGAACAGCACGTCCGGGTCGAGCTGGGCCTTCGGGAAGCGCTCCTGGAACTGCCGCGCCTCACGCCAGTGCGTGGTGCAGCGCCGGTCGTCGAGCAGCCCGGCCGCGCCGAGGATGAACGCCCCGCTGCACACGCTGAGCAGCGTCGCGCTGGTCTCCCTGAGCGCCTTGACCAGCTTCTCCGGGTAGTGGTCGCGCACACGCGCGGCGGGGAGAGCGACGAGGTCGACGCTCTGCAGCGCGTCGAACCCGTGTTCCGGCGTGATGGACACCCCGCGGACGCTCGTGGGCACCGGTTCGTTCGGGAGCTCGCCGCACACGCGGAAGTCGACCAGTGGCACGCCCTCCTCGGTCCGATCGACGCCGAACACCTCGCAGAGCAGCCCGAACTCGAACGGCGCGACGCCGTCGATGAGGGGAACCGCCACCGATCGCAGCATGGCAGGATTTTAGCGCGCTACGTCAGATCTGCCACTGTTGGCAGGATCTAGTAGGTCGCAAACTTATTGCCATGACTCTTGCAGTGATCGTCCTGGTTCTGGCAGGTATCTCCGTCTGGCTCGACCGGCACCGTGACCGCAACGCCGGCCTGGCGGGCTCTTCCGACGTAAACGACCGTGACCGCACCCGAGTGCGCAACGAACTGCGGTACCTCACCTGATGTTGGGCTGCGCGGTTTCCGTCTGGGTGATTTTCGGCTGGGGTCCCGTGTAGCGGGCGATCGGGCGGATGATCTTCGTGTCCTCGGACTGTTCGAGCGCGTTGGCACACCACCCGATCACCCGGCTGCACGCGAACGTCGGCGTGAACATGTCGCGCGGGATGCCGCACTGCTCCATCACCACGCCGGCGTAGAACTCCACGTTCGCGTACAGCTGCCGGCCGGGCTTCAGCTCGGCCAGCAGCTCCGTGACCCGTTGTTCCACCGTGACCGCGAACTCGGTCAACGGGGTCGGGTTCTCGAGCGCGATCTCCTTGAGCAGGCGCGCCCGCGGGTCCTCCGTCTTGTAGACGGCGTGGCCGAACCCCATGATCCGGTCGCCCTGCTCGATGCGCTCCCGGACCCAGGCGTCGATGCGGTCCGGCGACCCGATCAGGTCGAGCGCCTCCAGCGCCCGGTCCGGCGCGCCGCCGTGCAGCGGCCCGGAGAACGTCCCGATCGCAGCCGTCACCGCCGACACGACGTCCGCTCCCGCTGACGCGACCACGCGCGCGGTGAACGTCGACGCGTTGAACCCGTGGTCGATCGTGGCGATCAGGTACTGCTCGACCGCGCGGCTCGTCCATGTTGACGGCTCCTGCCCGGTCAACATGTACAACCAGTTCGCCGACGTTGACAAATCAACCCTGGGGTTGACGGGATCAAGTCCGAGCTTGAGCTGGTGCAGTGCCGCCAGGATCGTCGGCGTCAGCGCGCTGACCCGGAGCGCGTCCGCCTTCCTGGCGCTCATCGGCGCGTCCCACATCGGCTGTGACGGCAGCATCGACAGCGCGGTCCTCAGTCCCGCCAGCGCCGTGCAGCCGGAGCGCGCGATCGCCGGCAGCACCTCGCTGATCGCCGCTGGTAGATCGCGTTGGGCGGCGGTCTGCGCGGCGAAGGTCGCGGCTTCGTCAGGGCTAGGCAACCGGCCCTCCGTGAAGAGGAACCACACGTCCTCGAACGACCGCGTCCTGGCCAGTTCGATCGCGTCGTGCTCGCGGTAGTGGTAGTAGCCCGCGGCACCGTTCACGTCCCCGATCAGGGTCGTGGTGACGACGACGTCTTTAAGCCCTTTGGGTGCATCAATCAACATGGACAACAGGCTCCGTCAACATGTCTTGTACAGTCAACGTTGATGGAATCAATGTTGACGACGAATCAAGCTGCCCGGCGCCTGGGCGTGAAACCGGCGACGGTCTACGCGTACGTCAGCCGTGGCCTCCTGACCAGCAAAAAGGTCAACCGGCAGAGCATGTTCGGCGTCGCCGAGGTGGAAGCCCTGGCCCAGCGCACTGGTGCGCGCGGAGCAGTGGCCGCTGTGACCGATCGCATCCGCACCCGCATCTCCCTGCTGGAGAACGACCGCCTCTACTACCGCGGCCGTTCGGTGCCGGAACTCAGCGCGGCCAAGCGCTTCGAGGACGTCGCGCACTGGCTGTGGACCGAGGTCGACTCGACGGGCCTGCAGTTCCCAGAGGGCCAGGAGATCTGGATGGCGCTGCCCGAGAGCGCCACCCTGACCGACCGCATCCGCGTGGCCGTGGCGCTCGCCAGTGCCGGCGACCCGTTGCGCTTCGACCTCGACCGCTCGGTCTCCACCGCGAAGGCGATGATCGCCGACGTCGTCGAGTCCCTGCCCCTGCTCGGCAAGCCCCAGGGCACCGACATCGCCGAGCGCCTGTGGGCCCGTCTGTCGCCGCTGCCCCCGGTCCCGGACCTCCTGAACGCCGCCCTCATCCTGCTCGCCGACCACGACCTGGCCATCTCCACGATGGCCGCCCGCGTCGCCGCCTCGGCCCACGCGCACCCGTACGCCGTGGTGTCCGCCGGGCTGGGCGCGATGGAGGGCCAGAAGCACGGCGCCGCCGTCACCATCGCCCACCGTTTCCTCGTGCGGGCCGAGGAGGACCCGATGGGCGCCGTCGCCGAGCATCTGCGCTCCGGCCAGCCGATCCCGGGCTTCGGCCACGGTGTGTACGAGCGCCGCGACCCGCGCGCCGACCACCTGCTGGCGTTGCTGCGCGGCCACGGCGATCTGGTGGCGGACAAGGTGATCGCCACGCAGCCGCAGACGTTCCCGAACATCGACCTGGCCCTGGCGCAGTTCGGGCTGATGTTCAAGATGGCGCCGGACGCGGGCGAGGCCGTCTTCGCGATCGCCAGGATCGTGGGCTGGATCGCGCACGCGATGGAGGAGTACAAGGAGCCGGGTCTGCGGTTCCGGACACTCGGCGTCTACACGGGTGACCGCCCCTAGTAGTGCTTTGGTGGTCGCGCTCTCACGATGCTGCACCTGCAAGTTGGTTGTAGTTACGAGCCGATGTAATCGATTGCAGATCATCTCAAC
>NZ_MUYM01000095.1 GCF_002150765.1 Lentzea kentuckyensis | reverse complement strand
TCAAAGAACACGCGCTCACCGGTTCCAGTCTCCGTTTCCGGAGGCTTTCTCTCGGGGCTTGTGTTGCTGAAGCTTATTTGGTGTTCCTCGCCGGTGTCAAATCGGCCTCTCAGAGGCTCTTTATCTTCGGCTTTTGCCAGGCCCGTTCCGGTTTTGATTTCCGGCCCGTGTCGCTCTGACTTGGAGAACATTACACGGGCCTGTTTCGATCTCCAAATCGGGGGGTCCCGGTGGCCGCCGAACGTGCGACCACCAGGACAAATGCCCGTGTCAGGGTGCGGAGACCCCGACATCCGCCGCCGTCAGCGGCTTCCTGGTCGCGGAAGAGCTGTACTCGTCGGCCCCCACATCGGGCTTGCCGACGCGGGACTGCGGGTCGAAGTCACGCGTCACATACGAGTACGTGCCCGCGGAACTCTCGATCGCGGGACTACCGGACGAGAGGCGCAGCAGACCGTTCGCGTCACGCACCAGCTTCGGGTCGACCGAGCGGTAGCCGGACGAGATGCCGGCGGCGCCGCCCCACACGATGTTGCCCTCGTACTTGACCGTCGAGCCGCTCATCATGTCGATGAACTTCGACGACGAGCCCTTGATGACGTTGTTCGCGAGCACGCAGTCCTTCGGCGCATAGGTACCGGTGTCGCTGTCGACCACGGCGCCGGTGCCGATCAGGGTGTTGAACGCGACGGTCACGCGGTCGGGGCGGTCGTGCGACGTCGACGTCGGTCCGCTGTCGGTCTCGGAGCCCTTTCCGAACACGATCGCGCGGTCACCGGTGTTCTCCACGTAGTTGTTGAACACCTTGTGGTCGTTGCCGTGGAACCGGACACCGCTGCCGAACAGCAGGTTGCCCTCCACGGTCGTGCGGTTGCCGTGACGAAGGACGATGTAGCCCTTGCTGTCGCGGATCGTGTTGAAGCGGATCGTGTTGTCCGAGGACTTCACCGAGATGGCCTCGGGGTCGCCGTTCGCCTTCTCGAAGAGGTTGTTCTCGATCACGGCGTAGGCGGACAGCTGCTGCTTGAAGCTGTAGCCGAGCCGGATCGACTCGCCGCCGTTCGCGCCGCTGAAGCTGTGGTTGTAGAAGTAGTTGTGGTGGACCTTCGTCCGTTGGGCGATCTTGCCGTCGGGACCGGTGATCTGCAGGTACACGCCCTCGTTGGTGCGGTTCGAGAACGTGTTGTGGTCGACCTCGACGTCGTCGGCGCTCACCGTGAGAGAGGCGCCGTCCTTGTCGCCGTTGAACGTGGTGCGGGTGATACGGCTTCCCGCTGCCTCGGCCGGCACCGACAGGGAACTGGTGCCGGAGAAGACGAAGCCTTCGACGGTCACGCCGCGGACCGCGCCGAACTCGAAGCTCCCGGCGCTGAACACCACGCGACCGGCGTGCCTGGCCGCGATGGTGATCCCCGACTTGGTGATCTTGATCGGCTGGTCGGCGCGGTGCACGCCGTCGGCGAGCACGATGCGCTGACCGGACCGGGCCGAGCTGATCGCGGCTTGCAGGGCAGCGACGTTCGGCACGCTGACGACCGCGGCGTCCGCGGGCGTCGGTACTGAGGACGACAGCAGGACGGCCGCACCTGCTGCGGCCAGTGATCGGATCATTCGCCAACTCCTGTGGTGGCACCTCTGCGGCGGTGGACCGAAAGTACTGAGGAGTTGCTGCGGACGGGGCAGTTCGACCGAGGCCGCTTGCCCCGTCCTGCAGTGATGGGTCCGATGTCTGCCCTCAGGGGCTACGGCGCCGAAGGCCCGACGTCGGCCTTGGTCAGCGGCTTGCGGGTCGTCGACGTGCTGTACTCGTCCGCACCGACGTCCGGCTTGCCCGAGCGTGCCTGCGGGTCGAAGTCACGTGTCACGTAGGAGTAGGTGCCCACCGACGCGTCGATGGCCGGGCTACCGGACGACAGCCGGTACAGGCCGTTGGCGTCCTTCACGAGCTTCGGGTCCACGGACCTGTAGCCGGACGACGGCATGTTGCCGCCGGTGCCGCCCCAGATGACGTTGCCTTCGTACTTCACCACCGAACCGCTGTGCATGGAGACGACGCCACCGGACGAGCCCTTGATGACGTTGTTCGCGAGCACGCAGTCCTTGGCCTTGAAGTTGCCGCCGTCGCTGTCCACGACCGCGCCGGTGCCGATCAGCGTGTTGAAGGCGACGGTCACGCGGTCCGGCCTGTCGTGTTCCTTGGAGGTCGGCCCGCTGTCGGCCTCGCTGCCGGAGCCGAACACGATCGCGCGGTCCTTCGTGCTCTCCACGTAGTTGTTGTAGATCTTGTGGTCGTTGCCGTGGAAGCGGATGCCGCTGTTGAACAGCAGGTTGCCCTCGACGGTGGTGCGGTTGCCGTGGCGCAGGACGATGTAGCCCTTGCTGTTGCGGATCGTGTTGTAGCGAACGGTGTTGTCCGAGGACTTGACGGAGATGGCCTCGGAGTCGCCGTCCGCCTTCTCGAACAGGTTGTGCTCGACGATCGCGTTCGCCGACTTGGACTGCTTGTGGCTGTAGCCGAGCCGGATCGACTCGCCGCCGTTCGCGCCGGAGAACTGGTGGTTGTAGAAGTAGTTGTGGTGGATCCAGGTCCGCTTGGCGATCTCACTGCCGGGACCGGTGATCTGCAGGTACACGCCCTCGTTGGTGCGGTTCGAGAACGTGTTGTGGTCGACCTCGACGTCGTCGGCGCTCACGCTGAGCGAGGCGCCGCTCTTGTTGCCGTTGTAGGTGTTGCGGGTGATGCGGGTGGCCTGCGCCTCGGCCGGCACGTCCAGCTTGCTGGTGCCGTCGAAGACGAAGCCCTCGACGGTCACGTTCCGGACGTTGCCGAGTTGGAGGCCACCGCTGGTGAACACCGTGCCGCCCACGCTCCGCGCGGCGACGGTGATGTCGGACCTGGTGATCTTGACGGGTTGGTCGGCCAGGTGCACGCCGTCAGCGAGCACGATGCGCTGACCTGGCCGGGCGGAGTCGATCGCGGCCTGGAGGGAGGACACGGTCGAGACGCCGACGACAGCCGCTTGGGCAGGGACGTGGACGAAGGACGACAGCAGGGCGACCGCGCCGACTGCGGTCAGTGATCGGATCATTCGCCAACTCCATTGATGGGTCGTCGGCGGCGGCGAAGCGTAAGTTACCGCAAAATCCCGGCAGCTGGCGTAGTTCGGTACAAACCAAGGGCCGTATCGAGCGAAGGCACGCGCTCCAGTTGTCCGATGTCTGTGACAGGGAACCACTGGGCGAGGTCGGTCGTGCCGCCCACCTCGTACCGCAGCTCGCCGCCCACGATCCGCACCTCGTACATGATCCGGAGCGCGTGGTAGTCGCGGTCGGGCTCCTCCCGGAACTCCGAGTCGATGCCGAGCAGCCGCACCACCTCGATGATGAAGCCGGTCTCCTCCTCGAACTCGCGGATGACCCCGTCGTACGGGTGTTCGCCGTGGTCGATGCCGCCGCCGGGCAGGATCCAGCGCTTGCCCCTCGGGCCGAGCCAGCGGGCCAGCAGGATCTCGTCGTTCTCGTTGATGCAGACCCCGTACGCGGCCACGCGCTGCTTCTTCGCCCTCATGCGATCCAGCCTAGCTGGCGATCAGCACAGAAAAGTGATATCACTTAGATAGTACTTCGATAGGGGGTTCGGATGAGCGCAACGATCGACACGACAGTGCAGATGCCGGCGCCTGCCGTGCGCGAGAAGCACGCACGGGAGCTGCCCGGTCTGCCGATGTTCTTCGCAGGACTGGTGGTGTACGCGGTGGGCGCATGGGTGTCGCTGGAGGGCGTTGTCGGCACGGCGGCCGAGGGGGCTGACCCGTCCACCGCGGCCGTGGTGGTCATGGTGCTGCTGCTCCTGGCGGGATCGCTGATCATGAAGGGACTGTTCACCGTCGCGCCGGGCGAGGCACGCGTAGTGCAGTTCCTCGGCCGTTACGTAGGCACGGTGCGCACGGACGGTCTGCGGTGGGCGAACCCGTTCACCACACGCGAGAAGATCTCGACTCGTATCCGCAACCACGAGACGGCGACACTCAAGGTCAACGACGCGGACGGCAATCCGATCGAAATCGCCGCCGTGGTCGTGTGGCAGGTGGAAGACACCGCGCGCGCACGGTTCGAGGTGGACGACTTCGTGCGGTTCGTCGGCATTCAGACCGAAACCGCCGTGCGGCACATCGCGAACAGCTACCCGTACGACAACCACGAGGAAGCTGGTCTGTCGTTGCGTGAGAACGCGGACGAGATCACTGAGACACTCGCGATCGAGATCTCCGCACGTGTGCAGTCCGCGGGCGTGAAGGTGATCGAGTCGCGCCTCACGCACCTCGCGTACGCACCTGAGATCGCGCAGGCCATGTTGCAGCGGCAGCAGGCGAGCGCGGTCGTGGCGGCACGGACGCGGATCGTGGAAGGCGCCGTCGGCATGGTGGAGCTCGCACTGCAGCGGCTCGCCGAGCAGGACGTCGTCGAACTGGACGAAGAGCGCAAGGCGGCGATGGTCTCGAACCTGCTCGTCGTCCTGTGTGGTGACCGTTCCACTCAGCCCGTGGTGAACGCCGGTTCGCTCTACACCTGATGGCTGAGCGTAAAAGCGTTCTGCTCAGGCTCGATCCGGCCGTGCACGACGCGTTGAGCAGGTGGGCGAACGACGAGCTGCGCAGCACCAACGCGCAGATCGAGTTCCTGCTGCGACGTGCGCTGGCGGAGGCTGGCCGGTTGCCCGGCGAGGCGAAGAAGATGCCTCGCCGCGGCCGGCCGCCGAAGAACCCTGAGGCCGAGGAAGCCCAGTGACGCGTCCCGACTAGAACTCCGGTGGTGCCTGCAGGTCATGGGCGCGGAAGAGCACGGCGTGCTCGACGCCCATGGCCTGGCCGCCCATCGCGGCGAACTGCGGGATGAAGTCCGCCGGGGCGGGGTGGTCCGGCAGTGCGGCCAGGTACGCGGCGTGTGCTTCGAGAGAGGCCACGCCGCGTTGTAGTGGTTCACCCGTCACGTCGACGCCATGGGTCGCGCGGGGGCCCAGCGCGGTGACGAGGTACCAACGCGGCGAGTGCGGTTCGAGACCTTCGTCGTCGATCTGTTCCGGGAAGACCCAGCGGTTGCCCGCGTCCCGCAGCGCGTCCAGCGTCGCGAGGCCCACCGCGCGGTGGTCGGCCTGGTCGAACCCCCACGGCGCCTCGACCTCGAAGCTGGTGCCGAGGATGGCGTCCGGTTTGAACCGACGGATCTCGCGGCAGATGTCCCGGCGCAGGTCGAGGCCGTAGACGAGGACGCCATCGGGGTGCTCGAGGATCGTCAGGTGCTCGACCCCGACGACCGCGCAGGCAGCCTTCTGTTCGGCGGTGCGCAGCCGGGCCGTCTCCTCGGGCGGGTTGGGCATCCCCGCCTCGCCTCGGGTGAGCAGCAGGTAGCCGACCTCGATGCCGTTGGCGGTCCAGCGAGCGACGGCCGCGGACGTGCCGTACTCCATGTCGTCGGGGTGCGCGACGACGCAGAGCACGCGCTGGAAGGACTCCTCGGGAAGCGCGGGCAATGTCATGCGCGCCATCATCCCGTGTTTCGGCGCGGGCGGCTGAACAGGCGTTTCACCAGCATGAAACCGCTCTCACGGAGTTCCTCCGTTCGGGGGTGTTTCCGTCCGGCTCCGGCACGCGATCGTGTGCGGCGGGCGCACGGGAACGTGGAGGAGTCTTGTCTTTGTTTTCCCGCAGGCGCGCCGGGCTCGGCGTGCTGGGCGTTGCTGTGGTGATCGCGTCGCTGACACCGGCCGGTGGTCTGGCCGCCGGCAAAGAGATCTATTTGGACGCTCGTGCGTCGACCGAGCGGCGGGTCGAGGACCTGCTGCGGAGAATGACGGTCGAGGAGAAGATCGGGCAGATGGCGCAGATCCGCGTCGGGAAGCTGCGCGGTGACTGCAACAACGCCAACGGGCCGTTGGTCGAGACCTGCCTGAAGGCGGTGCTCTCGGACGCGCACGTGGGTTCGATCCTGTCCGGTGGCGGTGACGCTCCGGTGGACAACACGCCCAGGGCGTGGGCCGAGATGAACAACGCGATCCAGCGCTATGCGTTGGAGCACAACAGGTTGAAGATCCCGATCATCTACGGCGCCGATGGCGTGCACGGGCACAACAACGTCATCTCCGCGACGATGTTCCCGCACCAGATCGGTCTCGGCGCGACGTGGAATCCCGCGCTGCAGGAGCAGATCGGTGTGTCCGCGTCGAAGGCGTTGCGCGCGACCGGTGTGTTCTGGAACTTCGCACCGGTCTCGGACATCGCGCGCGACACGCGTTGGGGCCGTTACTACGAGACCTACAGCGAGGACTCGTTCCTGGCCGGGCAGCTCGCGGCGGCGAACGTGCGCGGGCAGCAGTCCAAGGTGGACGACACCGCGCAGCTGACCGCCACCGCCAAGCACTTCGCGGGGTACTCGGCACCGGCGAACGGGCACGACCGCGCCGCCGCGCAGATCCCGATCCGGCAGCTGCAGGACGTCGTGCTGCCGTCGTTCCAGGCGCAGTTCGACGCGGGTGTGCGCACTGTGATGATCAACTCCGGTTCACTCAACGGTGTGCCGGTGCACGCGTCGAAGTACATGCTGCAGACGCAGCTGCGTGACCGCATGGGCTTCAAGGGCGTCGCGGTCTCGGACTGGCAGGACATGAAGTACCTGGTGGACCGGCACAAGGTCGCGCCGGACTACAAGACGGCGATCGCGATGAGCGTCAACGCCGGGGTGGACATGGCGATGGAGCCGTCCAACGCGGCCGAGTTCACGTCGCTGCTGCTGGCGAACGTTCGCGATGGTTCCGTGTCGCGCGGGCGGATCGACCAGGCCGTGCGGCGGGTGCTGAAGCTCAAGTTCGACCTCGGGCTGTTCGAGAAGCCGTACGTGGACCCGGCGAAGGCCGACGGCGCCGTGGTGAACGCGGACCGCGACCTGGCGCGCAAGGCTGCCGCCGAGGGCACCGTGCTGCTGAAGAACGACGGCGTGCTGCCGTTGCCGACCTCGGCCAAGAAGATCGTCGTGACCGGCGAGACCGCGGACGACGCGCGCCGCCAGCTCGGTGGCTGGACCGTCGAGTGGCAGGGCGTGCCGGACGACTCGCCGCTGCCGCCGACCGCGACCGTGCTGACCGGTGTTCGTGAGGCGGTTCCGGGTGCGTCCGTTGTGCACGCCGCGACTCCTGCTGCCGCGGTGGCGGACGCAGCCGATGCGGACGCGGTCGTCGTCGTCCTGGGTGAGAAGCCCGGCGCGGAGGGTCCCGCCGACACGGAGAACCCGGCGCTGACCGCTGAGCAGCAGGCGTGGGTCGACGCGGTGCAGGCGACCGGCAAGCCGGTGGTCGTGGTGCTGCTGACCGCGCGTCCGCAGGTGCTCGGGGCGGCGGCGGACGCGAACGCGCTGGTCGCGGGCTGGTTGCCGGGCAGCGAGGGCGGCCGGGCGATCGCGGACGTGCTGTTCGGCGCGGTGAACCCGAGCGGCAAGCTGTCGGTGTCGTGGCCTCGGACCCTGGGTGACCCGACGCTGACCTACGACCAGCTGCCGGGCGCGAACACGTCGGCTTCCGCCAAGTACGACCCGCTCTACCCGTTCGGGCACGGGCTGTCGTACACGTCGTTCACGACCTCGGGGACGTCCGTGTCCGTTGATCGTCGTGACGGCGTGGTGAAGTTCACGGTGGCGAACACCGGTGCGCGCGCTGGCACCGTGGTGGTGCCGGTGTACGTGCGTCAGCCGGCCTCCCCCGTGCTCACGCCGGACGCACGGCTGGTGGGCTTCACACGCGTGGAACTCGCTGCGGGACAGTCGAAACAGGTCGAGGTGTCGTTCAAGCTCTCACAGCTGGCGCTGACCCTCGGCGACGTGGACGGCTCCGGACGGCGTGAGGTCGCGCGCGGCGGTTACGAGGCCGTGGTGGGCGCTGAGAAGGCCGCCTTCACGGCGCGCTGAGCTGGCCTGATATCCTTCGTCGTCGTGAACGCGCGGCGCTCCGCCGTGGAGGAGAGCCGGTCCTTGACCGGTGCCGACCAAGCGCGTCACGAACTCCGGTTTCGACAAGAAGGGTGATGTCGCATGGCGAACATCAAGTCCCAGCTCAAGCGGATCAAGACCAACGAGAAGGCGCGCCTTCGCAACAAGTCGGTCAAGTCGTCCCTCAAGACGGCCATCCGCAAGTTCCGCGAGGCTGCCGAGGCCGGTGACAAGGTGAAGGCCCTGGAGCTGCTGCAGGTCGCGTCCCGCAAGCTCGACAAGGCCGCCACCAAGGGCGTCATCCACGCCAACCAGGCCGCCAACAAGAAGTCGGCGATGGCCCTGCGCGCGAACGCCCTCGAGGGCTGATTCGCTCGTTCAGAGCTGCTGAGAAGGGCCCACTCCGTTGAGTGGGCCCTTTTCGCTGTTCTGGTGGAGGTGCGGGGCCCGCGCGTGACAGCTTCCGAACATGAAGCTGCCCTTCCTCGGCGACACCCTGGAGTACCTGCGCGCACCGGTCGAGTGGGCCCAGGACCGTTACGAGCGGCACGGGCCCGTGTCAGTGCTGCCGATGTTCGCCGTGCGGCGGATGGCCGTGGTGCTCGGGCCGGACGCCGTCGAGGAAGTGCTGCTCGACCGCGAGAAAGCGTTCTCGAGCGGGCAGGGCTGGGGCAGGTTCGTCGGGCCGTTCTTCCACCGCGGGCTGTTGCTGCTCGACGGTGACGAGCACCGGCACCACCGGCGGATCATGCAGCACGCGTTCCTGCCGGCCCGGATCAGCGCCTATCTGGACCGGATGACCCCGGCCATCACCCGTGACCTGGCCTCCTGGCCCACCGGCGGGACGTTCGCGATCTCCCCCGCGATCCAGTCGATGATCTTCAACCTGACCTCCGAGGTACTCACCGGCTCCGGTCTCGGGAACGCGGCCGACGAGGTGCACCGGATGTTCGAGACGTGCCTGCGGGCGTCGTACTCACCGCTGCGGGTGCCCGTTCCCGGCCTGGCCTGGTCCCGTGGCATCGCCGCTCGCCGCCGCCTGGTGGAGATCTTCGGTGCGTGGGTCGCGGAACGGCGTGCGTCGGACGGGCCGGCCGACAACCTGCTCAGCATGCTCTGCGCGGCGGTGACCGACGACGGCGAGCAGTTCACCGCCACCGACGTCGTGAACCACATGATCCTCTTGTTGCTGGCCGCCCGGGACACGTCGGCGAGCGCACTGACCTCGATCGTCTACCACCTGGCCAAGCACCCGGAATGGCAGCAGCGGTGCCGTGAGGACAGCACCGCCCTGGACCTGGTGCGCAAGGAGTCGCTGCGCCTCATGCCGCCCTTGCCGCAGCTGGCCCGCCGCGTGGTGAAACCGACCAAGGTGCTGGGACATCCGCTCGACGTCGGCACGTACGTGATGCCCATGCTGCAGTTCAACCACTACATGCCCGAGCTGTGGTCCCGGCCGTCGACGTTCGACCCGCTGCGGTTCGCCCCCGACCGCGCCGAGGACAAGGTGCACCGGTACGCCTGGGTGCCGTTCGGCGGCGGTGTCCACCACTGCATCGGCATGCATTTCTCCACCGCCGTGGTGAACGAGGTCATGCGACAGCTGTTGCAGCGCAGCGAGTGGTCGGTCGAGCCCGGCTACGAGGTGCCGTGGAACCGCCAGGGCGTGCCCACTCCGGCGGATGGACTGCCGGTCCGGTTGGCCAGTAGGCATAGGAGTCATGGAATCGCTTCCGCGCATTGACTTCGTCGAGCTGCACGACCTCGACCGCACGCCGGCCGTGTTGCGGACCCTGCACACCGAGTCCATCGCGTTCATCTACCGGCTGACGGACGCTGCGCGGGAGTACTCGCAACCGCTGGCTCTGGCGTTGCGTGAGGGTGCCGACCACCGGATCGTCGACCTTTGTGCGGGCTCCGGCGGGCCGGTGCCGTTGATCCAGCGACGGCTGCACCGCGACGGCATCCACACGCGCGTGACGCTGACGGACCTGGTTCCGAACGTGCGCGCGTTCCAGCGCGTGCAGGCCGCGAATCGGCGAGCGCTGCCCTCCGACTGCTGTTCCGTGGACTACGTGACGTCGTCTGTCGACGCCACGAACTGCACGGTCGAAGGCACGCGGACGATCTACGGCGCCTTTCACCACTTCCCACCGCCGCTCGCCCGACGGATGTTGCAGAACGCCGTCGACACCCGACAGCCGATGGTCATCGTGGACACCAAACGGTCGTGGCTCTACGTCTTGCTGTTCCCGTTCTTCACCACGCTGGCCGTGTTGCTGTCGGCGCCATTCCAGCGCAATCCCCTGCCGCGGTATCTGTTGCGGCTGGCGCTGACGTACGTCGTGCCGGTGCTGCCGTTCATGATGTTTTTCGACAGCGTCGTGTCGTTCCTGCGCATGTACGGGCGCGCGGAACTGCGTCGGATGGTCGACGGACTGGCCGGCACCGAGACGTTCAGCTGGACGATCGGCGTCGTGCCCGGCTTCACGGGAGCCCAGTACCTGATCGGGATCCCGCGGCGCTGAGTCCGCCTAGCGACGGCCGTGCGCGGCGACGATCTTGAGCACCGCGCGCTCCAGTGCGTAGCCACCGTCGGCCGCCACGCCCTTCACGTCCGCGTTCAGCCCCGCGACGACCTGCATCGCGTCGGCGAGACCGGACTGGTCCCAGCCGCGGGCCTGGGCCTGCGCCTTCTTGATCTTCCACGGCGGCATGCCCAGCGGGCCGGCCAGGCTGAACGGGTCGGCCCGGCCCACCGCGGACACCCGCGCGACCGTGCGCACCGCGTCCGCCAGCGCGTCCGCGACCAGCACGTGCGGCACGCCCAGCTGCATGGCCCAGCGCAACGCCTCCATGGCGCCGGCGCGATCCCCGGTCACGGCCTTCTCGGCGACCGCGAACCCGGTCACCTCGGCCTTGCCCTGGTGATAGCGGCGGATCTCGTCGACCGTCACCTTGCCGTCGGTGTCCGACACGAGCTGCGACGCCGCGGCGGCGAGCTCGCGCAGGTTCGTGCCCACGGCGTCGATGAGCGTGGCGACGGCCTCGGCGTCGATCTTGCCGCCCGCCTGCCGCACCTCATTGCGCACGAACGCCTCGCGATCACCCGACTTGGTGACCTTGGCGCACTCGGTGACCGCGGCACCGGCCTTCTTCAGTTGTCCGGGCAGGTCCTTGGCCGCCTTGCTGCGGCCGCCGCCCTTGTGCGCCACGACGAGCGTGACCCCGTCCGCGGGCGCCCTGACGTAGGAGAGCACCGTTTCAGCGACCTCCTTGCCGATGTCCTGCGCGTTCTCCAGGACGATCACGCGGCCCTCCGCGAACAGCGACGGGCTCACCAGTTCGGCCAGCTCCGGAGGGGTGAGATCAGTCACCTGCACGCGGGTCAGGTCGGCGGTCGGATCGGCCTTTCGTGCCGCGTCGAGAGCCGCTCGAACAGCACGCTCGACCAGCAACTCCTCCTCGCCGACGACGAGGTGCAGTGACTCCGGTGCGCTCACGCTCCGCATCCTCCCACGTCCCGGATCGTGGACGTTGGTGGCTGAGAAACGGACGGTTGCCGTAGCTTGGTGGCCACAACTGAACACCGCTCATCCAGAGGGGCAGAGGGAACGGCCCGAAGAAGCCCCGGCAACCGGCGTCAGCGCTATGTGCAGAGCTATGCGCAGACGATCACGGTGCCAATTCCGACCCGTTCGATTTCGCGGGAAAGATGAGGAGATACCTCGCGATGACTGCTGTCACTGTGCCCACGAGCACCAAGTTCGACCTCGGCCCCGCCCGTGCACTGCTGTGCCGGGAATGTGGGAATGAAACTCCTCTCGCTCCTGAGTACGCCTGTCTGGAGTGTTTCGGGCCGCTGGAAGTGGCCTACGACTTCGGGAAGATCCGGCGCGAGGACATCGAGGCCGGCCCCAGGTCGATCTGGCGCTACCGCGGCCTTCTCCCTGTTCCGTCCACTGTGGAACAGCACCCGAACACCGACCCCGGCGGCACCCGCCTGGTCGAGGCCCACAACCTCGCCAAGGCCCTGGGCGTCCGCAAGCTCTGGGTGAAGGACGACACCGGCAACCCCACCCACTCCTTCAAGGACCGCGTGGTCGGCGTCGCGCTCGCCGCGGCCCGCGAGCTCGGCTTCAAGGTGCTGGCCTGCCCGTCCACCGGCAACCTGGCGAACGCCGTCGCCGCGGCCGCAGCCCGCGCGGGCTGGCAGTCCGTCGTTCTCGTGCCCTCCAATCTCGAGCGCGCCAAGATCCTGATGAGCGCCGTCTACGAAGGCGCCCTGATCGCCGTCGACGGCAACTACGACGACGTGAACCGCCTCGCCCAGGAACTCGCCGCGGAGAACGAGGACTGGGCGTTCGTGAACGTCAACGTCCGCCCGTACTACGCGGAGGGCTCGAAGACGCTCGGCTACGAGGTCGCCGAGCAGCTCGGCTGGCGCCTGCCCGACCAGATCGTGGTGCCGATCGCGTCCGGCTCGCAGCTCACCAAGGTCGACAAGGCGTTCCGCGAGCTCGGCCAGCTCGACCTGGTCGAGGCCACCCCGTACAAGGTGTTCGGCGCGCAGGCCACCGGCTGCTCCCCGATCTCCGCCGCGTTCAAGGCGGGCCACGACGTCATCCGCCCGGTCCGCCCGGACACCATCGCCCGCTCGCTGGCGATCGGCGCCCCGGCCGACGGCCCCTACGTGCTCGACGCGGTCCGCCGCACCAACGGCGCCATCGAGGACGTGACCGACGAAGAGGTCGTCGAGGGCATCAAGCTCCTCGCCCGCACCGAGGGCATCTTCGCCGAGACCGCCGGCGGCGTGACCGTGGCGACGGCGAAGAAGCTGATCGAGTCGGGCCAGCTCGACCCGGACGGCGAGACCGTGCTGCTGATCACCGGCGACGGCCTCAAGACCCTCGACGCGCTCGGCGACACGATCGGCCCGCGCGCGACGGTCCCGCCGTCGGCCGAGGCCGTCATCAAGGCGCTGGGCTAGTGGTGTGGCTCGCGACGTTGCCGGGGGAATTCGCGCTCAGACGGGCGCATCGTGGTGCCGCCCCCGCTTCCTCATCCTGGTTGGCTGTGGGAGTGGGGGCGGTGCCGCGAGGCGTCCTGCTGAGCGTGAATTACCTCGCCAACGTCGCGTGACACGCCACTAGTCACCTCGTTCCGGCGGACGCGATCTCCTTGGTGGACAACGAGATCGCGTCCGTCTTGAGCCAGCCGGTGCGCGGGAAGCGTTGCAGGCCCTCCAGCACGTGCGGCCCGACCGGCTCCACGTTCGCGCGCCACCCCACGATCCGTTGCGGCCACGGGGCTTCCGCCTTGAGCATGTTGTAGTGGTAGTCGTTCCAGACGTGCGGCGCGATCCGCAGGTCGTCGTCGAACACGTACTCAGAGACGAGTGCGAAAGCCTCCTCCGGCGTCGTGGCCTTGGTCGGTGGCAGCACGTGCGTCACCGTCGCCCTGTAGGTGAGGGCGCGGGTGCCGTCTTCGAGCGTTTCGCAGATGTAGTAACCGAAATCGGGTTTGAGCTCGTCGTGCGGCCACGGTGTGGCCGAGTAGTTCATCTGCCACAGCGCCCACGCGAGTCCTGGCGTACCACCGGGAATCGGGTAGCGCGCGTTGAACAGCCTGATCCAGACGTCGTCCATCTCTTCTCCTTCGTACGATTCGGTTGCCCGGCAACACCGCCAGGTCTCCGTCCAGGTCCGTGCGCAACACCAGCGCACCTCCCGCCCGCAACATGTCGATCACGTGCGCGCTCGGGTGCCCGTACTTGTTGCCCTTGCCCACGCTCACCAGCGCCACTCTCGGCCGCACGGCCTTGAGAAACGCGGGCAGCGAGTACCGCGAGCCGTGGTGCGGCACCTTGAGCACCTCGGCCGCCAGGTCCCGCTCCCCCAGCAACGCCGACTGGCCGGCCAGTTCGACGTCACCGGTGAGCAGCACCCGGCCCGCTCTCGTGTACGCCCTGAGCACGAGCGAGTAGTCGTTGATCGTCGTGTTCTCGGCTCCCGGAGCCGGCGGCCGTCGCGGGCCCAGCACCTCCAACTCCAGTCCTGGCAAGGCGAACCGCTCGCCTGCCTTCGGTTCCGTGACGCGCACGCCGTTCCTGCGCGCCTGCTCGTTCACCTCCCTCCACGCCCACGCGGGTTCCTTGAGCGGGCCGGTCGCCACCGCACCCACCGCACGCCCGGTGAGCACCGCCGCGAGGCCGCCGACGTGATCCGCGTGCAGATGCGTCAGCACCACCAGCGGAATCCTCTTGATTCCCAACGTCTTCAAGCACCGGTCGACCGCACCGGGATCAGGCCCGGTGTCGACCACGACCGCACTGTCGGCTTCGCCTGTCGCGAGGACCAGCGCATCGCCCTGACCCACGTCACAACTGACGACCTGCCAGCCGTCCGGAGGCCAGGCCGGCGCCGCGATCTTGAGCGGCACCAGCACCACGAACCCGCCGACGAGCACCGCGACGACCAACGTCCGTGTCTTCTTGAGCCGCAGCAACAACACCGTCAGTGCCACCACCGCGGTCAACGCGATCGCCCCGACCCAGCCGGCAGGCCAGCCGACCGCCGCACCGGGCACGGCCGCCGCCTGCCGCCCCACCTGGATCAACCAGGTGATCGCGGGCCCCGCGACGTGGGTGAGCACCTCGGCCGCGCTGGGCCACCACGGCGCGACCACCGCCGCGAGCACCCCCAGCACCGTCGCCGGCGCGACCACCGGCGCGGCCACCAGGTTGGCGACCACCGACACCAGGCTCACCTGCCCGGACAGTCCCGCCACCACCGGAGCCGTGGCCAGACTCGCGGCCGTCGGCACCACGATCGCCTCGGCCACCCCGCTAGGCACGCCGCGTTGCTTGAGCGCCCGCGCCCACCTCGGCGCGACGAGCACCAACGCCGCCGTCGCCACCACCGACAACGCGAATCCCGGATCGCCACCCAGTGCCGGGTCGATCAGGACCAGTACGAGCACGGCGGTCGCAAGGCTCGGCACTGCGGACCGTTCACGGCCCAGCACCAATGCCAGCAGCGCGACGGCCCCCATGACCGCGGCCCTCAGGACACTCGGCTCCGGTCCGGCCAGGACCACGAACCCGACCAGCGCCACCATCGCCGCGATGGCCGCCTGACGAGGCCCGAGCCGCCGCAGCAGCAGGTAGACCGCCCCGCACACGATGGCGAGGTTCGCGCCGCTCACCGCGAGCAGGTGAGCCAGACCCGCTGTCCGGAACTCGTCGACGATGCGCGGCACCATTTGTTCGGTGTCGCCCACCACGAGTGCCGGCAACAGCCCGGCCTCCTCGTCGTCGAGCACCGCACTGGCTTTCGTCAGGCCGTCGCGAAGCTCGTCCGCCCAGCTCTGCCAGGCCGGGGGTGGCTGAGGGTCGATCGGCGGGCCGCGGACCCTCAGCAACGCCGACGCCAGGTCGCCGCCTCGGGGAGGAGCGAGCGCGCCTTTCACCGTGACCTCCTGGCCTGGCAGCAGGTTTCGCCACTTGTCCGCCGGCGCCAGCAGCACCACCTGGGCACCGTTCACCTTGGCGGTGATCACGACGGTGTCGACGCCTGCTTGGTGGCCGCCGAAGCCCGCGGCCCGGATGCCCTTGGGCCTGGCGGTGAGTTCGACGGTCAGGGTGGTGGTCCTGCCTTCGTCGGCGGCCAGGCGAAGAGGGTGGGTCTCGGCTCTCAGGACGTTGCCGCCCACCCAGGCGGCCGCCACCGGGCCGGAGATCAGGAGGGCTATCGCGCAGGTTCTGGCCCACCACGCTCTTCGCCAGGCCGCGAGGCCGACGGCTCCCGCCGCCACACCGGTGAGGACTGCTGCCTGCCAACTCAGGAAGAGACCGGCGACAGCGGTCGTCCAGACCGCGGCGGCGGCCGGGACGAGACGGAAGTCCTGGGTCAGCGGGCGTTTGCGGACCACCGGGACCTCCCCTGATCGGTGGGAGGCCGCGGGTCACGGGTGGGGCTGCCCTGGCGAGGGCGGGGCAGCCTGGAACTCGTGGCGAGGTGCCGCAGGGCGGTCGGCTCTGGACGGACGAGTGGCAGCCGGGCCGCGGGGTCGTGCCGGGCGATGTCGACGCGAGGCCGGTGTGCTTCACGGGTGATGCGGACTGACCGCACGGGTTCCTCCACGACTGGACGTTGACTGCGGTGAGGGATGAACAACTGCCGCGCACAGACGGCAGGACGGCTTCTTCGCCACCGGTGGCGCGGGGCTGGGTGGCGCTGGTGCGCGTTCGGCCAGCAGGCGGCGGATGGCCGTGGTCAGCAGGCGTGGACGCGGACGGCGCCGAGGGCCCTGGGTGCGGTGGACGGGGAAGACCACCTGCAGGGGACGTGGGTGGTGGTTGTGGTCGGCGGCGAGGACGGCCGCCGGGTGGGTCAGGACGCGGTACTGGGCTTTCGCGCGGTGGTAGAGGGCCAGGGCGGTGGTGACGAAGGTCATGTGCGCACCAGGTCGGCCAGCTTGGCCAGTTTGGAGTCGCCGATCCCTTCCACCTCGCGGAGTTGGTCGACTGAGGCGAACGGACCTTTGCGGGTGCGGTGGTCGACGATCCGCTGTGCGGTCACCGGGCCTACGCCGGGCAGGCCGTCCAACTCGGAGGCCGTAGCGGAGTTCAGGTCCAGTTTGGACGGAATGGCGCCGGCGGCGGCCGGAGGTGGGATGCCCACGGCTATCTGTTCGCCGTCGGCGACTTTGCGGGCGAGGTTCAGGTTGTGCAGGTCGGTGTTGGGCTTCACGCCACCGGCCAGGCGCAGCGCGTCGGCCACGCGGGCGCCGGACGTCACCGTCACCAGGCCTGGGGTCGCGACCTCGCCGACGACGTCCACGACCAGTTCGGGAGCCGGGGCCGAGGTGCTCACCAGAGCGAGGTCCACGGCGGGTTCGGCGGCGGGACTCTGCCACCAGCTGCCAAGGCCGATCACCGTGCACGCGACGGCGATGCCGAGCGCCAGCAGGCCTCGGCGCGGAAGCCGGGGCAGGCGGAAGCGGCGGCGGGGTGGTCCGTGTTCGTCCGAGTCCTCTGATCGCGCGAAGACCAGGGTCGGGTCGGCTCGCACCTTCTCGGCCAGGGCGGCCAGGCGTTCGCTCGGGCGGTCGTCCGGATGGGGGCGGGGGAACATGCGGACGACGTTACGG
>NZ_MUYM01000094.1 GCF_002150765.1 Lentzea kentuckyensis | reverse complement strand
AGATGTGTAATAAGAGACAG
Source organism: Lentzea kentuckyensis (assembly GCF_002150765.1). Classification (GTDB taxonomy): domain Bacteria; phylum Actinomycetota; class Actinomycetes; order Mycobacteriales; family Pseudonocardiaceae; genus Lentzea; species Lentzea kentuckyensis. The sequence continues at coordinate 51,902 of NZ_MUYM01000094.1, read as the reverse complement.
GGTGTGCGGGGCACGGGGTCGGTGTCGGGCCGGTGGTCTCGTGGTGCCATGGGGTCCTCCGCTGCCGTGAGGTCGATGAATCCGTGTGGCACCTCTCAACTGCGCGGACAGCACCCGTTTTCGGACACGCCAGCCTGACTTTTCTTATTGGGAAGTGAAACCAGGTGTGGAGGATCTGGGTGCCTCGCTGAGCGAGTAGTCGGGGGTTGCTTCGAGGCAGTTGTGGGCGGCGTGCATGGAACGACGAAGCAATTGTTTCTTTGCGAGATTCGAGAGTGGAGCTTAGTTAGGGCGTTGCCGGTCGGGTGGATGGCAACCGTGCAGCTACTACCGGGCTACTACAGCCGCGCCATAGCGGCAGCTAGACGCCTATTGGAGATGGGCGCGCCGCTGGCTCCTGATGATCACAGTACGGCGGCGGCCGGGGCAGTCTCGCCGGTGCGTTTGTGATCTCTGTAGTGGTCATGTAGTTGCGTTGTAGTAGTTCGGTAGTAATTGCGTAGTACCGGCTGTGTCTTCCTTGCTGCGTTCACTTCAAAGCGCAAGGGAGCGTACGTCATGGCTGAATACATTGCAGGTGGCGAGCGGGAGGAATCCTCGGGCGGGTCGGTGTTCGACGTCGCCTCGAAGGCTTTCTGGCTGCTGGTGACGGGCCCGAATCCGATCGCGATCGACGGGCGGGTGTTCGACGGTTTCCCGGACCGGCTGGTGCCGCTGAACGAGGTCCGGCGGAGGCTGCTCGCCGCCCGCCGTACCGATGCCATGCGTGACCAGGTGTGGGCACATGTGATCGAGCGGGCGCGTGCCGAGCGCGGCGCGTGGACGGTCGGCTGCGTCGGCCTGGCCCTGCCAGGACTGATCACCGCGGCGGCGCGCTTGGTCGGTCCCTATGCGGCTGACCCAGCTGATGTCTACGCCGCGATGCTCGCGGGATTCCTCGAGGAGTTGGCCCGGATCGACACCGGCAAGCCGTGGATTATGCAGCGGCTGCAGGCCGCTGCTCGCGCTGCCGGGATCCGGGTGATTCGGGAGGAACTGGACCGACCCACTCCGGTCGACGAACGGTTCCGCTCCGAGCCGCCGCCCGCGCCGTGGGGACACCCCGATCTGGTGCTGGCCCGCGCGGTGGCCGACGGCGTCATCACTGCAGCGCAGGCCGAGATGATCGGCGCCACCAGGCTGGAGGAGATCTCCGCTCGCGACTACGCCGCCGCGCACGGGATCAACTACGACACTTTCCTGCGGACGCGGCTGCGCGCCGAACGCAAGCTCGTCGCCTACCTGACTGGCGCTTTCGAAGGTGACGACTCGACGACCGCGGACACCGACCTCGTCGACTGCGTGGCCGCTCGGCTGGCACTCGCTCCGGACCGTCGGAACCCCCGCGCGCAATCACACCCCGTAACCAGCCGTCGGCCGGGCCAACCACGGAAAAGTCGCCGTCGCGTGTCCGAAAACGGGCGTTGCGAACGCAGTTGAGAGGTGCGGGACACCACCGCCCCCGCACCGCCAACGGCCTCGCTCTCGGAGGTGCCCCAATGTTTCCCACTCTGCATCGCCCGCAACATCCCCGGCGCCCGCGCAACCCGTCTCCCAGTCTGGCTACATCAGGTGGCCGACATGTGGCCGCAGCTTGCGTTCACAACTCGCCAGATGGCTCACAGCGAGACATCGCTGGATGCACACCTCCGAGGGATCGCCAGATCCGTCGCCGGGGTCGGTTGGCGTTGGTCACGGCCGAACTGGTTGTCGTGGCGCTGCTCGTGACGTCGTCGGTGGCTCGCGCGCAGGCCGTTCAGGTGGTCGCGCTGGCACAGACGCTCGACGAGGTCCTGAACAACATTCGCAACTGGTTGATGGGAATCCTGGGCGGCATCGCGACGGTGTGCTTCACCGTGGGCGGCGTGCGCCGGATCTTCGGCGCGGGTGATCCGGGGGAGCAGGAGAAGGCCAAGGAGTGCTTCAAGGCCGGCGCCTGGGGCTTCGGGCTGGCCGCGCTCGCGCCACTGATCGTGGTGGTGCTCAAGGGCATTGTGGGTGCGTAGCCGATGCCCGCGCAGAGGTCAGGTCATACAGCGGTCACCTCCGCGACGATGTCTCGCCCGATGGCTTCTCCGCCGCAGGAGCGGCGCCGCGTGGTCGCTCGACAGCCGGTGTTGTGGCTGCTGCTGGCCGGGCTTCTTGCGGTGCTCGGCGGCATGGCCACTGTCGCGGTGGCCCAGCCGAATCCGGCCCCGCCGAACCCGACCGGCGCCGTGCCGCCCTCCAGCACGGCGGGCCCGTGCCGGCCCAGCGCTCCGGGCCAGCCGCTGCCCCCGCAGTGCATCCCGCAACCCACCAGCAGCACCATCACCGCGCCACCGGTCACCACGCCGTCGGCGCCGCCGAACCCGGCCAGTGGCGACTGCGGCATTACCGATGTCGATGCGTGCATCGCAGATGGCATCACGAACTTCTTCTGGGCGCTTGTGGTCGGGGCGCTGAACTCGTTGCTGCGTTTGGTCGGTCAGACGCTCCTGACCACTCCGACGCTGGAGCAGCTGCCGCGCGTCGGGGAGCTGTGGGAGTCCTCTCGCGGCATCGCGGTCGCCTGTTACGCCCTGCTGGTCATGGTCGTCGGGATCGTGCTGATGACCTACGAGACCCTGCAGACTCGGACCACGCTGCGCGAGGTCGCGCCGCGGATTGCGACCGGGTTCCTTGCGGCGAACCTGTCGCTGTTCTTCGCGACCAAGGCGATCGAGTTCGCCAACGCCCTTTCCTACGCGTTGGTCGCGCCGGGTGTGGATCCCAGCGGCGCTGCACAGACGCTGTCCGCGTTGCTCACCAACACGGTGATGAACTCGGTGAGCAGCGGCGGGGTCTTCGGCGTGTTGCTCTCGCTGGCCATCGTGGTGCTGCTCGTCTCGCTGGTGGGTACCTACGTGGTGCGGGTCGCGCTGACGGTGGTGCTGCTGGCCGGGGCGCCGTTGTTCCTGGCCGGTCATGGTCTGTCCTACACGGACGGAATCGCCCGCTGGTGGTGGCGTGCCTTCTTCGGAGTGCTCGGTATCCAGCTCGGCCAGTCGCTGGCGCTGATCACCGCGCTGCGGGTGTTCTTCGCCGAGGGCGGGTTCACCATCTTCGGGCCGACGCCGGACGGCATCGTGAACCTGATCGTCACCGGTGCGCTGCTGTGGATCCTGGTCAAGATCCCGAGTTGGGTCATGCACCACATCCAGCTCGGCGGCGGGAGCCGATCGATGCTCGGGTCGTTGCTGCGGGCGTTCGTCATGTACAAGACGTTCGGCCTGCTGCGCGGCGGAGCCGGTTCACACGCTCGCGCCGCAGGCGCCACCACGGCGGCGAGCCGGTCCGGTGGCGGAGCGAACAGTGCGGCCAACCCGTACGCGCGCGCCCGCATGAACAGCAGCGGCCAGTACATGTTGCCGCTGACCGGTTTGCGGCGTCAGCGCCGCAGCAAGCCGACCACCACTGTGCCGACGGGCGGGGCAGCACCTAGTCGCCGCGGTGCTCAGCTGACGTTGCCACTGGACGGGGACTGGCCAGAGAACAAGCCGATCCTCGGGCGCGACGGCCAGTACCGGCTGCCTTTCGCGGTACAGCGCACTGCGAAGACCGCCCCTCCCTCCTCGTTCGGCGGGCCGAATCCGGCACGGCGTGCGGGTCGACAGTTGGAGCTTCCACTCGACCCGTTCAAGGGAAACAGGCCGCTGCGCGGTGGGCAGTATCCGCTGCCGCTGGATGTGCGCCGCACACCTCACCCGCCGGCACCGCCCACCCCGTCAGCACCAGTTGCCCGGCGACGCGCGCCCCGCCAGCCGGAGTTGCCGTTAGACCCGTACAAGGGCAACCGGCCATTGCGCGGTGGGCAGTACCCGCTGCCGCTCGACGTCCGGCGCACTCCGCGTCCACCTGTGGACAAGCCCGCGCCACCGCCCGTGTCACGGCCCGCCGGCTCGCAGCTGCGGTTACCGCTGGATCTGCCGGCCACACCTGCGGCACCGGGTGCCCGTCCGAGCCGTCGCCGCCCCAGCCAGGGAGATCCCCGATGACCGTCCACATTCCCGCTGATGTCGACCGGCCGGACCGGGTGCTGGCAGGACTGACCGCCCGCCAGCTCACCCTTCTCGCTACGACAGGGGCGTTGCTCTACATGGCTTGGACCCTCACTCGAGGATTTCTGCCGTGGCCGGTGTTTCTCGCCCTGGCGGTTCCGATCGGCGTGGCGGCAGTGGTCCTGGCGTTTGGTCAGCGCGACGGATTGCCGTTGGATCTGGTGCTCCTCGCCGCTGTCCGTCATGTCTTCACCGCGCGGCACAGGGTCGCCGCCTCCGACGGTGTGCGGGCCGTGCCACCGTGGCTGGCCACCCGTGCCGCCGACAACCCGGTAGAGCGAGTCGGGCCGCTGCGGCTGCCCGCCGAGGGTGTGGACACGGCCGGGATAGTCGACCTCGGCACTGACGGCCTGGTCGCGATCGCTTCCTGCTCGACCATCAACTTCGCGTTGCGTACACCCGCAGAGCAGGAAGCTCTGGTCGCAGGCTTCGCTCGCTACTTGCACTCGCTCACCGCACCCGCGCAGGTGCTCGTGCGCACCGAACGCATCGACCTGTCCACGCAGATCGCCGAGCTGCGCGACCACGCTGGAGGACTGCCGCACCCCGCACTGGAGGCCGCGGCGCTCGAGCACGCCGACTACCTCTCGCAGCTCGCCGCACAGGCAGATCTGCTGCGCCGCGAGCTCCTGTTGATCCTGCGCGAACCGCTGCCCACTTCCGGTCGTTCGCACGGCACATGGCTGCCTTCCCGCAACCAGCAGCGGTCGAGCGCGCCCGCTGCCCGGCGGGCCGCCGAATCCCGGCTCGTGCGCCGACTGCACGAAGCGACCGAGTTGCTCAGCCCGGCTGGGATCGTGCTCACCCCACTGGATGCTGCCCGCACCACCAGCGTGCTCGCTTCGGCCTGCAACCCCGACACTCTGCTGCCCTCAGGCGCCCTAATCGCCTCCAGCGACGAGGTCATCACCACCACCCAGAACTGGCCCGACTACGAGGGCGAGGAGTGACCGGCATGGGCACGCAGGCGTTCACTCCGGACTCGATCAGCGTCGGCACCCGACACCTGCAAGTCGGCGGCGACTGGGTCACCAGCTTCGCCATCACCGGCTACCCCCGTGAAGTCCAGTACGGCTGGCTCACCCCACTGCTGGGCTATCCCGGACGCCTCGACATCTCGCTGCACGTCGAGCCGGTCGACCCAGTCACTGCAGCGAACCGGCTCCGTAAACAGCTCGCCCGGCTGGAGTCGACACGGCGGCACACCGCCGACCACGACCGGCTTGCTGACCCACACGTCGACGCCGCCGCCCAGGACGCCCACGAGTTGTCGGCCCGTGTCGCCCGCGGCGAAGGCAAGTTGTTCCGGCTGGGCCTGTACCTGACCGTGCACGCCGACACCGAGCAGGCGTTGGCCGATGAGGCCGCCGCGGTCCGGGCGTTGGCGGCGTCCCTGTTGATGGACGCCAAGTACGTCAGCTACCGCGCGCTGCAGGGCTGGGTCACCACGCTGCCGCTCGGGCTGGACCTGGTCGGCATGACGCGGGTGTTCGACACCAGCGCCCTGGCCGCCGCCTACCCCTTCACTTCACCAGATCTCCCACAACCCGACGTCGCGGACACAGGCGCGCCGGGCGGAGTGTTGTACGGCTACAACCTTGCGTCGCAAGGGTTGGTGCATCACGACCGGTTCGCGCTGCCCAACCACAACGCCGTGGTGCTCGGCCGCTCCGGCTCGGGCAAGAGCTACCTGCTCAAACTGGAACTGCTCCGCTCGTTGTACCGAGGCATCACCGTGCACGTGGTCGATCCGGAGGACGAGTACGCCCGCCTGGCCCATGCCGTCGGCGGAACCTACTTGCACCTCGGCGCTCCCGGCGTTCGTCTCAACCCGCTCGATCTGCCGGTGCACACCCGGCCCGACGGGCGGCGCACCGCGCCGAAAGACGCGCTGGTGCGGCGCAGCCTGTACGTGCACACAGTGCTCGCCGTGCTCTTCGGCGCCGAGCTGACCGCGGACGAGCGCGCGGTGCTGGACCGAGCGATCTCTGCGACCTACCAGCAGGCCGGGATCACCGCCGACCCGCGCACCTGGACCCGGCCTGCGCCACTGCTCAAAGACTTGCGCGACACCCTTGCTGCGGGACGGCACACCACCCTCGCGGCGCGGCTGCACCCGTTCGTTGAGGGCGCGTTCCGCACTTTGTTTGACGGCCCCACGACCGTGGTTCCTGACGGGCATTTGGTGGTATTCAGCCTGCGAGATCTGCCGGAGGAACTCAAAGGCATCGGCACACTGCTCACGTTGGACTCGGTGTGGCGTCGCGTGGCGAACCCGGCGATCCGACAACGACATCTTGTCGTGGTGGATGAGGCGTGGCTGCTGATGCGCCAGCAGGCCGGCGCCGAGTTCCTGGCTCGGATGGCCAAGACGTTCCGCAAGCATTGGGCTGGTCTCACTATCGCCACCCAGGACACCGCCGACGTGTTGGGCAGCGATCTCGGTAGGACGATCGTCGCGAACGCCGCGACCCAGATCCTGCTGCGCCAGGCACCCCAGGCCATCGAGGACATCGTCCGCGAGTTCGGCATCTCCGCTGGCGAACGACAGTTCCTGCTCTCGGCTGAACCGGGACAAGCACTGCTGTCGGTTGGGCCACAACGGGTTGCGTTCCACGCCGTCGCATCTCCGGCCGAAGACTTTCTGGCCACGTCCTCACCCGCCGAGCTCGCCGAGCACCTCGGCGACGCTGATACCGGCTACCTCGATCTTGGGCCCGACACGCACCTGGACGCCGACGACGACACGTCGATCGACCTCCACGCCTGAACCGGCAAGTTTCTCGACGCTCACGGAGGCCTCTCATGCCTGCCTTCACCTCGGCCGCGACAGCGGCGAACTCACTGTCCGCCCCGGCAGCGGTCGCGCAGACCGCGGGCTGGCTCGAGGACTACCTGCGTGACCCCGCAGGCGTACTCCGCACGGTGCTCGCCCGCCTGAGCGCATGGGCTGTGCTCTACGGACCTGTAGCGGTCCCGCTGACGGCCACAGTGCTCGCGGCGGTGGTAACCGGACGCTGGTGGTGGCGACGACGCTGCCACCAGCGGTGGATCACCGACGCCCGCACCATCACCGTGCTCGCTCCGCCCACCGTCGATCCAGCGGGCGGAGAAGCGTTGTGGGCGCAGCTTGTCGGGCTGCTGCGCCCGGCCTGGGCACGCCTGCTCACCGGCCAGCCGCATCTGGCCTTTGAGTGCTGCTTCAGCGAGTCGGGCGTCGCCATCCGGCTGTGGGTGCCCGGCACCGTGCCACCTGGCCTGGTGGAACGCGCGATCGAGGCAGCCTGGCCAGGCGCACACACCCACACCAGCCCCGCCACGCCGCCCCTCCCGATACCGGAACCGGGAATGTGGCAGATCGGCACCGGCGGCCAGTTGCGGCTCGCACGCTCCGAGAGCCTGCCCATCCGCACCGACTTCGACACCGACCCACTACGCGCACTGCTGGCAGCGCCGATCGGACTGGGACACGGCGAGCACGCCTGCGTGCAGATCCTCGCCCGCCCCGTCACCGGCCGCCGCCTCGCCCGCGCCCGCCGCGCCTCCCGACGCATCCACACCGGCGGTTCCACACGCACCGTCAGCCGGCTACTGGATCTGATCACACCTGGCATGCGCACCGACCGACGGGCGCACACGACAACCCACCTGGACCCACAGTCCTCTCTGGACTACTCAGCACAGAACCGTGCCATCGTGGCAAAGCAACGCGGCTCCCACTACGAGACGACCATCCGCTACGCCGTCACCAGCACCCTGCCCGTAAGCGCCGTCCCAGACGAGGTGCGGCAGGCGTTCGAGATCGTGCGCGGCCGGGCACACGCACTGGCCACGGCGTTCGCCACGTTCACCGAACACAACCACTACACGCGCCGCCGCCTACGTCACCCGGCATCCGTGCTGGCCGACCGTCGTCTGCACACCGGCGATCTGCTGTCCGTTCGAGAACTCGCCGCGCTCGCGCACTTGCCGATCGATGACACCACTCCTGGCGTGCAGCGCGCCGGAGCCAGGGCGATTGCGCCACCGCCTGGCGTCCCCGTACCTGGCCCGGAAGCCAAACCGCTCGGTGTCACCGATACCAGGCATCGCCGCCCGGTCGCCCTGTGCGTCCCGGATGCCCGCCAGCACCTGCACGTGCTCGGCGCCACCGGCTCCGGCAAGTCCACCCTGCTCGCCACGACGATCCTCGCCGACGCCGAAGCAGGCCGCGGCCTAGTCGTGATCGATCCCAAAGGCGACCTCGTCACCGACGTGCTCGCCCGCCTGCCCCGCACGGCCGCAGACCGGGTGGTGCTGTTCGACGCCGACGACCGGCGTCGCCCGCCCTGCCTGAACCCGTTGGACGGCGGGGAAACCGACGTCACCGTTGACAACCTCGTCAGCGTCTTCCGCCGCGTCTACAGCGCCTTCTGGGGACCGCGCACCGACGACCTCTTCCGCGCCGCATGCCTCACCCTGCGTGCCCAGCCCGGCACAGCCTCGCTGGCCGACCTCCCAGCGCTGCTGTCCGAGCCAGCGTTCCGGGAGCGGGTTACCGCCAACGTCACTGATCGGATCCTGCGTGGCTTCTGGGACTGGTACGACGACCTGTCCGACGCACAACGCTCCCAGGTCGTCAGTCCCCTGATGAACAAGCTGCGCGCATTCCTGCTGCGTCCGTTCGTCCGCGACGCCATCGCAGCAGGCCCCTCCACAGTGGATATGAGCGAGGTCCTCGACGGTGGCATCTGCCTCGTGCGGATCCCGAAAGGATCGCTCGGCGAGGAGACCACTCGTCTGGTCGGCTCACTTGTGGTCGCCCGCACCTGGCAGGCCGCCACCGCCCGTGCTCGCGTCCCGCAACGTCAGCGCAAAGACGCCTCGCTGCTGATCGACGAATGCCACAACTTCCTCAACCTGCCCTACCCGATCGAGGACATGCTCGCCGAAGCCCGAGGTTTCCGGCTGTCCATGGCGCTCGCGCACCAGCATCTCGGCCAACTACCGCGCGAACTACGCGAAGGCATCAGCACCAACGCACGCTCCAAGATCTACTTCACCGCGAGCCCCGAAGACGCGCGCGAGCTGTCCCGCCACACCGCACCGCGGCTCTCCGAACACGATCTCGCCCACCTCGGCGCCTTCCACGCCGCCGCACGCCTTGTCCTGCACGGCGAACAAGCACCGCCGTTCACCTTCCAGACCGATCCACTGCCCGCCGCCACACCGGGACGAGCACGCGAAATCCGCCGCGCAGCTCGAACCCGCATTACCAGGCCGCAGGCCACAACCGCGCCCCAGGCCCAGGACAACGGTGCCCCGCCGACTGATCCCCGCCGCAGCCACTAACGCCCGGAGGTACACGTGATCTCCAATCCCACCAAGCAACGCAACCTCCGAGGTCACCGCGCCAGCCGGCCCAACCCGCGCCTCGCCGTCACTGTCGATCACCAGGCTCAGCTCGCCTGGCGGCTCACTCCACGCGACCGGTGGATCATCCGGATGCTGCACGAGCACCGCGTGCTCACCACGACGCAGATCAGCGATCTCGCCTTCACCGGACCCCGGCTCGCGCGGCAACGGCTCCGCGAGCTCTTCCAGTACGCGGTGGTAGACCGGTTCCAGCCGTTCGTCACCCTCGGCACCGCGCCCATGCACTACGTGCTCTCGCCCGCGGGCGCCGCTGTCCTGGCCGCCGAGGACGGTCTGGAGGTCAAAGACCTCGGCTACCGGCAACACCGCGCATTTGGCATCGCGCACAGCCTCACCCTCGCGCACACCGTCGGTGTCGGCGACTGGTTCACCGCCCTGATCGCCCGCTCCCGCTACGACTCGACGACCGCTCTCACCGCCTGGTGGTCGGAAACCCGTTGCGCCCGCCTGTTCGGCGACCTCGTCAAGCCTGATGCCTACGGCCGCTGGCGTCACAACGACCGCGAGATCGAGTTCTTCCTCGAGTACGACCTCGGCACCGAGCAACTCGCCACCGTCGCCGCCAAGCTGCACGGCTACGCCTGCCTCGCCGCCGCCTCAGGCATCGCCACCCCACTGCTGGTGTGGCTGCCCACCAGTCGACGTGAGGCCGCCGCGCGCCGTCTGCTCACCCGAACCTGGCACGAACTGGACCACCCCGACCAGGTTCCAGTCGCCACCGCCAGCGCCAAACTCCTCAACCCCCATGCACCACAACCGAGTCCTGCCGACCCGGTTTGGCTACCTGTGCACACCAGCGGACAACCAACGCGGAGCGCCCTGCACGAACTGCTCGACGTCTGGCAGAACCTGCCTCGGTCGGCGCCGACACATGTATCGGCCGACAGCGTGGATTCCGGCCAAGCCGCCCGACGGACCCTGCTACCCGCGCCGCCACCTATGCCGCCGGTACCCAGCACGTCGGACCAGCGCTCGGCTACACGTCGGAGGTGATGCGGTCGTGCTCGCCAAAGTGGGACTGGCCACCATGGGCGGCGCAGTGATGGTCATGCTGCTGGTCGCTGGGACCGTGCACGGTTTGTTCGGCACGCTGTTCGGCAACGGCGGCTCAGTGGACTGTGCGCGGCCGATCACCGACATCCCCGCGGACTACTGCCACCTCTACGTCCGCGCCGCCCGCGAGTGCCCCGGCCTGGAGTGGAGCATCCTCGCCGCCATAGGCAAGATCGAGAGCGATCACGGACGACTCAACGCGCCGGGCGTTACCAGCGGAGAGAATTTCGCTGGTGCAGGCGGGCCGATGCAGTTCCTCGCACCTACCTTCGCTTCGGTGATCTCCCGGCACACCATCCCGCCTGACGGCCGGACACCACCTTCGCGCTACGACCCGCATGACGCCGTCCACGCCGCGGCTTTCTACCTGTGTGACTCCGGCGCACGCGACGGCAAAGACCTCTACGGCGCGATCTTCACCTACAACCGCGCCGACTGGTACGTCCGCAAAGTCCTCGACCAAGCCACCACCTACGCGCAGGCGGCATCGAACGGCTCGACAGCCTGCGCCACTCACCACGTCGGCCACGTGACCGCACCCATTGCGCTGGCCGTGCGGTTCGCCTGCGATCAGCTCGGCGAACCGTACGTGTGGGGTGGTGACGGCGGCGCGGAAGGCGGTTGGGATTGCTCAGGACTGACGCAGGCCGCCTACGGCGCTGCGGGCATCAAGCTTCCACGAGTCGCACAGGACCAGTACAACGCAGGTCCTGTCCTGCCCGCCGGAACACCGCTACGGGCGGGCGATCTCGTGTTCTACGGCGCTGGGACTGCGAGCATCACGCACGTCGGGATCGCCATCTCACCAACCCGCATGGTCAACGCACCTGAGCCGGGCACGACGGTTCGGGTCGACCAGGTTGGCCGCTATCTCGCTGCCACGCGGCCTACCGCATCCCACGCATCCTGAGCCTGTGCTGGCTACTTCGACGCTTGAGCGTCTTCAGGCGCGATAGGGCAGCGACTGGACGATCCACATTGGAACACTGGGCTTAGGTCTTCTGTCACGTCGACATCGTCGCGAGTGAACCATCGCCAGAGCGGCCGTCTGCCCTTCTGTGGAAACTCGACGTAAACCGCGTAGCTGTAGTCAAAGTGCGCCTGGAGTGCAAGGAGTTTCGCCTCATCACAAGAGCACCGAGTGGAGCCGTGTTTGGCCTCCAGCACAAGGAGGTTGTGGTTCCTCGATGACCCAGAACGGTCATGCACGATCAGATCCGGATACACGACAAGTCCCCTACGGCCCCGCCTACGACAGTACTCGCAGAGTTCAAAGGCCTGCGGCAGCTCCTTCCGCGCGTTGATCGACGAGCTGTTGACGTGGTGGCGGTTGTACTCCAAGTCGACTGACAGTCGCGTGCTCCAGGAGTCGACCTGTGTCGCCAGGTAGCGGCCGATGTGGAACAGCAGAGAGCGCTCGTTCGTGCGCTCTCTGAACAACTGCCACTCGTGGTGATAGACGTCGTGGATTGCCTGGCGAAGACCTGAGCGCACCATGTCCAGATCTGAAGGAGCGTCTGTCAAGGTGGCCCTCTGTTCTGCGGTCCGGCGGCTGAGGTCGTCGTGTAAGCCTGCCAGATTCTCGTTCCTGGGGTGTCCTGAGAGCTCCTCTGAGCCGATACCTTGTCATGCAATACGAACCGATCAGGTGTACCGGGTGCGGCGCCGTTGCCATCAGCAGGAACGAGGGTATGCGCGCGGGCACTGAAGAACACAGGGCGATGCTCGCCGAGGTCGAACAGCGGCGGAAGGTCATGCGTGCCGAGGGCAAGGACCCGGACAAGGTTGGGCTGCACTTCGATGGCGAGTGCCCAACGGACGCGCATACGTTCGAGCCGATCTCCTGGCTGCTGATGTGGCAGGTCAAACTTGTCAGCGAATCGGTAGGCAGGTGGCCGACGCTCGACGAACTCAAGGCGTCGGCGCAGAAGATGATCGATGCAACGCCGCCGGAAACCAGAGCGCGGGGCCGTGTCGTGGTTGCGTCCAGTCGCGACCGGCGTGAGTGAGACTTGATCATGTTCCCGGTGCCGCTCCGGAGTGGCTGGGTTCATCACGCCGGAGCGGTCAGCCCTTCAGTCTCGGCTGGTGCCTCTTGGTCATTCGAAACCGTTGCCTCACAGTGATTCTGACTCGTCTTCCCGCGCTCAGCAGTGGATGGCGAGTTCTCCTTCGTGGCAAAGGATGACGACCTGGTCTCCAGTCTCGATCACATGGAATCGCCGTCGTCGGGCCTCGTCGACAAGCTCGGCCATCGACGAGAACCTCTCGACGTCCCGGAGGGCACGGCGGACCACGCCTCCGACTTGGGCCTGTTGGGCATCGAACACCTGCTCTAACCACGCTGAGGCCACTGTGAGGTCCCTTCGTCTCGATCACCACGCTAGGTAGGTAATCGCAGAAACGTCGTCAGCGTTTCCATTTCCGCCCTATTGGTCTCTGGGGTGCTCACGGTGATCGACTCGAACGGTGGATGCCTGGTAAGTGGCCCCACACCCACAAAGCCCAGCCACGTGCCAGGCGCATCAGGGTGTCGCCGGCGTCGATGAGAGCCCTTGCTCGGCGTCGTCGGAGCGATGTGGTGTTGATGTTGGTTGTGCTTGTGGCAGGGCGGCGCGGTTGCGGTGTTCATCCCGGAGTTCGGCGAGGGTGCGGTTGTCGCTGACACGCCGCCATGTTCGCCAGCCATCGGTCACACTCGGGTGACAGGCGACGATGGCCGCAGCGGGCGTGGGAAAGAGGCGTCCATCCTGGAGTTGAATCTGACCATCCGCGAGCACGAGCGCCGTGTGCACGATGCCCTTGCGGGGCTGGACGAAACGCAGCTCGTCGCCGGCGTGGAGGGTGCCGTCGGCCAGCATGTGGTGCAGTTGCGGTTTGCCCTGCTGTCGATGGCGAGCGCGGGGTGGGGTCAGCCGGATCTCGGATAGCGGCACGCCGTCGCGTGCGCGGTACCAGGAGGTCCAGCCGTTCTGGTGTCGGTACCCGAGCGCGGTCAGTGCCCCGGACGGACGGGCGTACCAGCGACCGTCAGGCAACTGGATACCGCCATCGATCACGTGCGCGTCATACCGGACTCCTGAGCCAGGACGCGCGCACAGCAGCTTCTCGCCGTCGTGAAGCAGCCCTGCGGACACCATGTCGCGCAATGCGCCGAATCGACCGTTGAGCGAGGTCCGCGTCGGGAGCTCGTCAACAGGGCTCGTGTCGCACTGCATGAGCCGGATGACCGTGGGAGCGACGAGATCCGGCCATCCGGCACCCAACCCTGTCCACGTCCCCACCAACGCCCAGCTGCCGCCTTGAGCGAGCCACACGCCGACGTTCATGGACGTGCTGACGTCGGTGGAGGTGACCGCATCGGTGTGCAGCCGTACCACTACGTCGCCGTCACAGACGCGCGGATCCGGTTGTGCGGAAAGCGGAACGACGGCGAACAACGCGAGTCGCCCGCTCTCGACAGCAGTGTCAGCGGCAATCACCCGCAGGCCCCACACATCGGAAGGTGGCTGCTGCGCAACGGGATGCCCGTCAACGATGATCACCACCGCGTTGGCGGGCAATGACTCACGAGCGCGGACAGCGGCCACGTCAAAGGTATCGATGCTCGGTTGCGGTTTCACGACGGTGTCGCAGGAAGTTGACATGATCGCGGAGTCCTTTGGTGTCGTGCCCTGTTGTGGAGCCGGGTGTCGGGCGGCTTGCTGTTCGGGGGATCACGTCCCGCCGCAGCAGCATCGGGCGGTTGCGGCGGGACGTCCTGCCAAGGCCGTCGGTGACCGTCTTCAGGCGGTCTGCACCATCACGCCGACGAGGGTGGCCGATGCGCTCTCAGCGCACCTCACCGTGACGTGCTGAAGGAACCTGGCCTGGTCGGGCTGGTCGAGGTTGACTTCGTTGTAGTGGCTGGCAAGACCGAAGACCTGCGCGGCGAGATGCGCTGCGATCCCGGTGATGGCGTCGCTGACGTCGGTGTCGCAGGCCGCGGTGACACGTAGCACGGGCACGGTCCCCGTCTTGTCAGTGCTGATGCTGAACTCGGCGTCGGAGGGAAACATTCCGTCATCCCGGACGTCGTTGAGATCCTTCATCAGTCGGGCCGCGATGTCGTCGATGGGTAGCGTGGCGGTGTCGGCGTGGTGGTCGCCGGTGATTCGGCCACGAGTCGCGATGACGGTGTCGGCGGTCATGATGTCCTCCTGGTTCATGCGCGGCACATTCCTTGCTGTGCAAGGGTGAATGCTCGCGCGGGCAAGATTGCCTGCGTTGTTTCGCACGTCCATCCACGCTCGATACCCCGACGTATGTCAAGCGAAGCGTTGAGAGGGACCGGATTGGGTTAGTCGGCAACCTGTCACCGTTTCAAAGTCCTAACAAGACAGTCATCTTTCTTCTGTGACGTCTTGACTTCGGCCGGTCGACGAAGCGTCCATAGTCGTGTGGCCCGAATCAGATACCGGCCGACTGCATCGCCTGGGACATCGCTCACCAACCCAGCAAGTCATAAAGACAAGGACCAATGACATGCCGAAGAAGGACAGCAACGCCAGCTCTGTATCCACCCTGCACGCAGTGCCCGACGCTGGATCCGCGACAAGCCAGCGGCACACGGGAGCTGAGGACAAACTCTGGCATGCCGTGCACGCCAACCCTGGATCCACGGCCGCCGAGCTGGCCGATCATGCCGCGATTGGCCGCTCCACAGCGGGGAAGATCCTGGCCACGTGGGCGGCTGATGGCAGCCTGACCCGGATTTCGGGCATCGGTCGCGGTGGGCGGCGTGCCGCCGACACCTGGACCATCAACGACGCCATCGGAGACGACGAGCCGCCCACTGACGTCCCTGAGGGCACTGCACCGGTTTCGGACTCGGCAACTGGCGCGCCAGAGCAAGCCGAGCCCACTCCCGCGAACGAGCCGGTCCTCAGCCGGATGGAGCCTCTGCCGGAGTCCCTTGTGGATGACGAAGACGTCGACGAAGGCGGTGTTGAGGAGGTCCAGGAGTCGGGTACGGCACTGGTAGGCGGTCCGATCAAGTCCGCGCGGCTGGGTAAAGGCGCGTTGCGCGGCATGGTTGAGGACTTCCTCGCCGAGCATCCGGGCGAACAGTTCGGCCCCGGCTCGATCGCCAACGCCCTGCACCGGTCATCCGGTGCGGTCGCCAACGCCTTGGACAAGCTTGTCGCAGCTGGCTACGCCACGAAGGTCCAGGACGCGCCCAAACGATACACAGCCAACCCCGCGAGCTGATCGGGGTTGCTGAACGAGGTGGACGGCGCCCGGCCGGAAGGCGCCGGGACACCAAACCCGGTGCTCGAAAGGTGCCCCTGCGTTGGCTTGCAGGTCGCAGCCAGCGCGGCGGCGTCCGGCGTCGTCAGTCCTGAGGAGGGATCCTCGTGTCAGGGCAGGCATCCAGGAACGCTTTGCCGTCGTTGGTGTAGGGCTTCTCGACGCCGGCGATCGGGAATCGCGACCTTGCTTCAGCCAGAAGTCGCCGCGCAATCCCGCGGCGCTGCCATTCCGTTGCCGTCCAGATGTGGCCCACTGACTCATAGACACCGTCATCATCGCGGTCGTACACCACAACGAAACCGACAACACGGCCGCTGTAGAACCACGAGTCATCCGAGCCAGCGCCTGATGTCGGAGCCAGCATCACCACCCACACGCCGGCCCCGCCTGGCGCGTGATCCCATCCGCACGCACGCTTGTACACAAAGCCTGCACGTTGCAGGGCGCTATCGTGCCAGGATCGGGTCGGTCCTTCGAACGCATCCGTGCCGAGCTCAACATCGCCGAAGTCGTGCCCGGCGTCGTCAAGATCGATCCCGGCTACGATCAGATCCCAGTCGCCGTCTTGGCGCGGTCCCTGCCACGTGACGGGCGAGCCCAGCCGTCCGATGATCGCGAGTTCCGCATGGTCGACAAGAGACCGGAACTGTGAGAGCACCTCGGTGAGGTGTGATTCCTCTACCGAACTGACGCTGTCTGGGGGCACGAGGGTCGCCAGCGCTTTGTATGCCGTCTTGTATGCAGTCTCGATTTCCGGTGGCGTCGGAAACTCGTAGTCCGTCATCAAGCGTTCTCATTCCATCCGTGGCGGGCCGCTGCTGATGCCAGTGACAGCCAAGCTGAGACATCGAACGCTTCCAAACGCTACCGGTCGACACGTGGTCGGTGTGTGGACACGAGCTGACCAGCCTGGAGCAGCGGCGGAACGGCATCGGGGTCGCGCGGGTAGATGGGACGGGAGTGGTCGGCGAGCAGATCGGCCCACCACTCGGCGCGCAGCTCCCAGCACCAGAAGTCGTCGGCCAGCGCGCGGGCGTTGCGGGTGAGCTGGAATCCGAGCCGTGCGAACACGTGGCTCGGTTCGCGGTCGTTGATTCCCAGTGCGTGCACTTTTGCGGCTGTGGCACCGAGCCGCCGTAGCACGTAGGCCAGCAGCGAGTCCGGTTCGTCATCGACGAACAGGCACGGCGAGTCGACTTCGACAAAGAGCGCGGTGTCGAGGTTCCCGGTGTCGCGGGCGGCCTGCTCCATCAAGCTGTGTAGCTCCCAGAAACCGATCGCACGGCCGTTCGCCACGTCCACCTGGGAGTCCACTGCGGAGGATCGTTGTTGCTGGGCCGGGAACGTTGCACGTGGCCCGTCGGCGCTGGATCGGCGCAACTTGTCGATCACCGTGTCGAAGTCTTCGTGATCGGGGCATGGGCAGGGAAACCACACGCGGCCGAAGTAGCTGACCCACACACGTCCTGCGTCGAACGCGTAGCACCAGCCAGTGAGCGAACTGTCCTGCCAGCTCCACGGCCACCCATCGGCCAGGTGGTGAACGCTGCCGCCCTGCAGGAGCAGGGCGGCAGCGGCGCGGGCGAAGTCGAGCTCGCTGGTCGCGGCCAGCAGGGTGTGTCCGGCTGGCGCCGTGGCCAGCTCCGCGGGATCGGCCAGCTGGCACAGAGACCCGATCCAGCGCGCCGACGGGCCGCGCCCGAGGTAGAAGTCGGCGGCGGTCACGACGCGCTCCCAGTGGCGGTTAGCCAGGCGCGGCCAGTCGTGATCTGCACCCGGCCGTGGGTGAAGGTGAACACCCAGTCCGTATCGCGGCTGTCCGGCCACAGCCAGGGCCAGCCGTCGAGTGGGTGGTAGCCGTGACCGTGGTCCTCGTCGGCCCACACGTCGAGCAGGTCGGTCACGGCGTCGGCGTAGGTGAACGGGTCGTTCGCGTCCAGCATCAACCGTCCACACGCGACAGTTCGCACGGTGTCGGGGTCAGCGCTGCCGTGGAGTGAACCCAGCCAGACGGCGTGGCGTCCGGTCCCGTCGTAGAAGTCGGCTTTGGTGGTCACGGGTCCTCCCTGGTTGTGTTTGGTGTGGCTGTGTTGGACATGGCTCGCGCCAGGCGTTCTATTCGGGTCGAATTCCCGGGCGCTTCCGACTGTAATTCAAAACTAGCTCGACCTTTCCGTAAATTCAATGGCTCCCGGAATCTTTTTCATGACTCTTTCGGGGTTTAATAATTGGGAAGCGAATTGCTTCAAGTGATGTCGATTCAGGTCCTTTCTGGGGTGGGGGAAGCGCGGGTCAGGGCGCCGGCGGTGTCGGCGTCGACCGGCGAAAGGGCCGACCTCGTGTGCTCCGTATGACGCGGAGGCTGGGCGTAGTGCTCGCCTCAACACCTCAGGTGATGGTGTTCTCGGGGCCGGGGAGGTTCGTGGCCTCGCCAGTGCCTGGCCGTGGGCCGACGTGTCTACCCGCTTGTGGCCAAGCGAGCCTGGGACGCCACCGGATCCCTTTCTGGCCATGTGACCCGCGGCTTCACCTTGCCGCGCTGACGACCCTCTAATCGGATCCCCAAGCGGATCCCGCAGGGGATCCGTCACGGGATCCCTCAACGGTCGCAGGGATCTCCTGGCCAGCTGGCTCCGCGGCCTCGACTGGAATCTGGTGCCATCGGAGATGGATTACTTCTTGTGGCGCCATTGAAAGCAGCACGGGAGAGCGTTCGCCCTGAGATTCCGATATTCAGAATAGCATTCTTGTGGAAGTTCCGACGAGGGTCTTCGTCTGGTGCGACCACGAGTGCAGCTCACTGGGCTGTCGCATGGTCATGATGATGGCTGGGTTCAGTAAGGCGCTGCGCGAGCTCACGGGTCTGGGCGTCTGGCTGCGCGTCGAGCTCAGCCAGACGCGTGGTCAACAACGCGAGTGTGCGCGGGATGGCGTCGTGCAGGCCGAGTTTGTGTTGCAACCGCATGATGTCGCGGTAGACACCCTCGTTGTGGGTGTCGAACGCCCTGACGATCTCCAGTAGGTCCAATGTCTGCTGGGGATCGGTGGCGACCAGTGCGCGGGCGAGCGCTGAGGCCGCGTCGACGGCATCGCGGCGGCTCGCCTCCCGGACGGGATCGAGCCACTCAGCGGTGATTCCCTCGGCCAGCACGCCACCGTAGTTGTCCACGATCTCCCGGTACGTGGCCACCCGCGTTGGTTCGTCGGCCGCGCCGCGTCGGGCGCTCACGGCGTCGGCGAAGTCCCAGTAGTCGGCGTGTACGAGCCGAGAGTCGAGTCGGTAGCGGCCGTCGCGCGCGGTGACGATGTCGCCGACCGTGCTGCCGGTGGCGGTGGCCAGCGTGCGACGCAGCCGGGACAACGTGGTGTTCAACGCGTTGGTGGGCCGTTGCGGCGGGCTGTCCGCCCACAACGTCCCCACGAGCGTCTCCCTGGTGGCCCCGGTCGGATGCAGGGCCAGGAACACCAGCAGCTCCCGCATACGAGGCTGGAGCGCCGAGGTGATGTCCTGTGCCTCGGCGCCGGATGCCGTGTGCCGCAAGGTAGGTGGGCCGAACACGGTGAGCGTGAGGGCTGGGTACGCCACGTGTTCCTCGGTCGTGCGGGAGATCATCGGCGCGGGAAGTGGGTCTTCGGTCGGAACCGAGACCGGTTTTGTACCAAGGATTTCCAGCTCATCCTGAACGCCCGGCCCGGACGTGGGTGATGTTGTGTCGGGCTGCGCCTGGCATAGCAGCGCCAGCAGATCAGCGGTGTCGTCGTCGCCGAGGCGGAACATCCGGGTTCCACGCAGGGCTTCGCCCAAGCCTGGACTGGTGGCAGAGATCGTGCCGTCGTCACGGACGTACGCGGTCACGCCGGGTTGCCACTGCCCCAACAGCAACCCGGTGATGCCGTACTGCGCGCCGTCGTCCAGAACCGCTTGCAGCCGTTGCCGTTGGTGTTCCGGCGGTCGGGCAACGAGCACCATGCCCGGCCACGTTCCGGCCGCCGAGGTCTGCTCATGGCTGGCCGTAGCGCGCACCAGAGTCTCAGCCTCCAGCGCGTCGAGCGCATCCTCCAGACGTGTGGCGACCTGTATCGCGGTGGGCAGATGCGCGTAGGCGGTGTAGCGGTCGAGCACATCGTCCAGGTCGTTGGCCGGGACAACCACACGTGTACCAAGCTGATGTGGCGTGCTGGCATCTCGGTCTGCGGGCGTGGTGATCGTGGCGAGGAGCAAGGCGCGGGCAGCCGCGGGCGCGCCGGCGCCGACCAATCCGAGGCCGCGGGCGGCGGCGAGGTTCAGCGCGATCTCGCGGCCATCCCGGACACCCAGTCCCGCAACAAGAGCGGGCCGCGCGGCAGAGTCGTCTGCGCCGACCACCACAGCGGGCAGCGTAGGGGCACGTCGCGGGCGTTCGATGCCGTCGTCCTCGTCGGAGTCGACCTCGCTGCTCTGCTCACGCAGATGCGCCAAGCGCAGTTGATAAACCACTGGAGCGACGGGTAGATCGTTCCGGTCGCCGCTGCCAGGTCGGTACTGGCTGCGGTAGCGAAAACGTGCGGCCATCAGCGCAGTGCTGACGGCTGCAACCAATCCGAGACCCACAAACAGTCCTGGTCCCCATGTGAAGCCTGGAGCGGCGTTCGTGTCGGTCGAGACCGGCGCCTGTGGGGTGGATGGAGCTGGGCTCGAGGATTGGGAAGTGGTGGGCGGTGTTGTCGTCACCGGAGGAGGTAGCGGCTGAGGCGGCTCGGGCTGCGCACGCTCACCGGCAGGTAGCGCGAGTTCCTGACCGGGGTAGATCAGGCTTGGCGCGGTGAACAGGCGGCCACCGGGTTGAGGTTTGCCTTTGTTGAGCTCGAAGATCTCTGGCCAACGCGTGCCGTCGCCCAAGGTGCGTTGGGCGATCCGCCACAGCGAGTCGTGCACCCCATTGTGCGGTGCCCTCACAGTGACCGATGTCGGGTGCGTGGCCGTGCCCGCAGCCGAACCGCTATCGCTGGACGGCACCTCTCCATCCTGTTCTGGGCCGGGCCAGGCGGGGGCAGTCGCCACGACTTGCGCGCCGTACGTCTCCGTGCTGAACGATGCGGCGGTGGGTGCCGCGGAGACACGGTTGCCCAGCACGGAGACCAGAAGCGTGCCGACGAGCACGCCCGCAAGGGCGTTCAAGGGCCCGGACGCTGACCAGTCCTGTGAGCGGGCTACCTCGATACCGTCGCGGATCAGTTCCGCGGCACAGCGCAGCACGCTGAGAGTGAAACCAGCCCAGAAGATCCAGCACCAGCAGACGATGAAGTCGAGCAGGAACGTAGTGGTCATCGGGCTCAGCAGGAAGAGTTCGATCTCGACCCAGGTCGGGATGTGGTCCGGCAGCGGCCAGCCGATGAAGTGCCACATCGCGCACGGCAACGCCACAACGACCCCGAGCAGCATGGTCGCGGCGATCAGGCCGCGGGCAACCCGGCCGAGAATCCGGAAGGTACCGGCCAAGACCCACCAGACCCGCCGTACAGCTCGATGCCGGGTCATGTCACCGGCTCCGGAATCCTCGGCAGCGCCCCGTGAGGTTCAGCGGTGACAGGTGGCATCAGCGCTTGTGCCTGGGGTGTCTCACTCTTGGTGTCTGGATCCGTCCTGGCGGTCCTCTTTCGCTTGGTACGGGCCGTCTTTCGCCGGTTGAGCCAGTCGGTGAGGTCGCAGGCCGGTACGTCGGTAAATGCCGCGAGTTCCTGAGGGCTGATCACGTCCACGTTCTCTGCGACCACCGCACCCAGTTCAGCGTCGATCTCGTCGACTTCTGTGGTCAGCTTCCTTCGTCGGTTGGCGAGTTCGCCCACGCGTTGTGCGGCCGCCAGCCTGCGGATGTTCCTCGCGGCATCGGCTTGCTCGATGCGTTCGCGGATCTCGTCGCTTGTAGCCATCTGGTTGTCTCCCTTCAGGGGCCTGTTGCCACGATGGTCTGAGGCTGCGCGCTGCCGGTGCCCTTCACGGACAGGCTGCTGATTCCAGCCAGACCTAGCAGTTGCGTGGTCTGTGAGGCGGTGACGGTCACCGTGACGGTGTCGCCGGAGACGGTCACGGTTCCGGTCGCGCCGACCGTGGCGAGATGGTCCTGCGCCGCCGCGGCGGCCTCAGCGGGCAATAGCCGGAATGCGCCGGTGGCGCGATAGACGGCAAGGTCGATCGCCTGTGCGCCGGCACGGGCAGCTGCCTCGGCCTGCCCGCTAGCCCTGACTTTGGCCCCCAACGCCAGCCCTCCGTCGAGGACAAGCCCGGCCAGGACAAGGAGTCCGATGAACAGCACCACCACGAACGCGCTGACCGCGCCGTCGTCGCTCACCGTGCTG
Organism: Lentzea kentuckyensis; assembly: GCF_002150765.1. Taxonomy (GTDB): domain Bacteria; phylum Actinomycetota; class Actinomycetes; order Mycobacteriales; family Pseudonocardiaceae; genus Lentzea; species Lentzea kentuckyensis. The sequence continues at coordinate 29,688 of NZ_MUYM01000094.1, read as the reverse complement.
CGGTCCCGGATCACGAGGTGCTCCCCGTCATCGCCGCTGCCCGCCAAACGTCGACGGGCTCGCTCGCGGTGGCGGACAACCGTGCGTACGGGAGGCTGAGGATCAGAGCATCACCGAGATCGACGGTGCACGAGACCGTCACCGTTACCGCGCCGCCTGGCCGCAGTCCACCTGTATTGGTGTCGATGCTGAGTGACTGGCAGATGACACCGGCGGAAGCCAGCGCAGCGGTGGCGACCGACTGCGCCGCCACAACCGCTGCGGCAGCGGTGCGTTCGAGAGTGGCCGTACGTGCCGCCTGATGCGCGACATCGTTGAGCCGCAGCCGCGCATCCACACCACGGTGAATGAACACACCGACGAAGACCAGCAGCATCACCAGAACGGGCACGACCAGCACGAGCTCGGAGGTCACGGAGCCACGCTCAGCGCGCCACCACAGCGCGTTCACGACGTCACCCCGGCGGCCACTACATCACGCATACCGGCGAGGGACGCCAGCACGTCGTCGGTTCTGGCCATCGCCCCGGCGTCGTAGAACCGCCGGTTGACTTCCCGTACTTGCGCAGCGACAAGGTCCATGCGATCCAGCGTCACCTGCAGGTCACCAAGGGCAGATGGCGCCATGTACAGCTGCGCCAATGTTTCCCAAGCGAGCCGGTGCATGCGGCCGAGCTAGTCAGGGTCAAGCCATGATGCCGCAGGGCCGGTGTGGATGAGGTGTACCGCGTCGATGATCCGCGCGGCAGTGAAAGCGCTCGCGAAGCCTCGATCGGTGAAGTCTGCGGGGCGGAAGAACCATTCACCTCGCCCGCGGTCGGTGCGCCACGCCGCTGAGTTCTCCGATAGGTCATGTCCGAACCGGAGGAGGTCGTGGTGCGCCATCAGAGTCGCGACCAGGACCAGCACCGCACCTACTGTCATGGCCAACAGAAGCGGCGGATCGTCGATGAGACCGAGGAGGATCGCCAGGAGACCGGCTATCGCGTACAGAGTGGTGTCGGGCATGAGACAACGCCGCATGGCACGCCGGCGAAGTTGTCGGCGGTCCAGGTCCGGCCGCCACAGCACCAGTTCGGTACCTGCACGGAAGGTTCCATACTGTGCAGGAGATGCGAGCATGAGGACTCCCTCAAACGTCTACTGTGGATCCGAGGTCAGCTGTCGTTCGCCACAACGAGGCGTTCAACAGGTCCGGCGGCTTCGCTGTGTACTGGCAGGTGCAGGAACGGAAGTACGGCAGCAGCGGTACCGGTGATCCGCACGGACACGGTTTCGGCGCCGCGCTCGGAGCTGACGGCCGCGCCTTTCAACGAGCTCTGCGCCAGCTGGTCGAGGAGTTGCTGCGCTCTTTCGACGCCCGCACTCGCGGTACCGCTGTGCACCCGTGCCGCAGCAAGCCCCTGCGACGCTGCGGCTTGTGCGATGTGCGTAGCGTGCGACCACACCGCGAACTGGACAATCGCCAGCAGGAACAACAGCAGCAGCGGAATCGCTATCGCCAGCTCCGCGCTCACCGCTCCGCGGTCGTGTCGTAGAGCCTGGCGCAGCCAGCCTGCGTCACGCCATCGACGCTGCGGGTTCATCAGGCGCTCAGCGGAATGCTGTTCGCCTTGGCGACGGCCAGCGCCACGACAATTCCGACGACGATGATCGTCCCGCTGATGACCAGCGCGGTCACCAGCACGTACTCGCTCACGTAGCCCCCGTCAGGGGTGCGGCGGAGCAGTTCGATGCGAGCACGCAGTACCGCCCATATGATGTTCAGATGGTCGCTCATCGCGATCTCCTTCTTGTCGTGCAACGACGTTGTGCGTTCGTCACAGGCTGTTGATCACCTGCGTCAGTGCTGGATAGGTGATGAATCCGAGGAACCCGAGGAACAGGGCCATGACCGGTAGCGCCATCCGTTCGGTCGCGGACTGCGCCTTGGCTTCGGCGTCGGTGAGTTGGTGCGCGCGTAGCGCGGTCGCCTTCGCGGCCAGGCTCGCGCGGACCTTCGCTCCCTCGGTACCTGCGAGGCTGATCGACGCGGCCAGCTCGGCCAGTTCCGGGATGTCGAGTTCCTCGCCGAGCTGACGCAGCGTCGCCCAGGGCGTCGTGCGAGTCAGTCGTGCGGTGTCCAGAGCGCGCTGGAAGCGGGCGAACGCCCAACCACGGCCGACCGCGGCAGAGCCGTTGAGAGCACTGTCCACCCCTGCGCCTCCCGCCAGGGTGGTCCACACCAGGTCCACAAAGGATGACAAGGCGTGCCGGAATGCGGCACGCAGCCTCGACGCTTCGGAACGCACACGCAGGTCCGGGAGTACGAACCCGGCTCCCGCGAACACCAGCCCAGCGACGATCGAGAACTCCAGGTTCAGCGACAGCCCACCCATGACCAGGAGCAGGTGGAGCGGCACGGGTAGCAACAGCCCTGCGGCTGCGAATACTGCTTTCTCGGCAAGGTGTGCACTGACGGGTCGCCCGACGACGGCCAGGTCGCGGGTGAGCCGCGTACCAGGCAATCCCATCGCCCGAAGCGTCGCGACCGCGGGCCGGCCGAGCCTGGCCGCCCAGCCGGTGTTGCCCTCAGCCAAGATCGAGGTCGGTGCGGGAACAGAAGTAGCTCGTGTGAGGACCGCGCCGAGCGGTGGTCGAGGCGGAACAGCCCATACCGTCAACGCCCACAGGCCGATACCAAGGCCACTGCCCAGAATCAGCGTAATGATCATGGTCGTCATGTCACACCCGCCCACCGATGACCAGGCGAGTGTCCTCGGAGGACGGTGTGTCTGTGACCGACAACAGACGTGCCGACTCGGCGATACGTGAGATCCGCGTCAGCCAGGCGAATCCGAGTGCGAAGAGCAACCCAACACCGAGCAGAACCGCCTGCCCGGCCGCTGAGTCGTAGGCCGACAGATAGCCGCGGTTGAGCAGCACCATGGCCACCGCGAACACGAGCGTCGTGCCTACGATCACCCGCACTGAGGTCCGGGTGCGAGCGCGACCGGCCTCGATCCGCAGCCGCATCGACACCTGCTCCCGCGCGGTGTGTGCGAGGGCGCCGAGCAAGTCACCGAGCCGGCGGGACTGCTGCTCCGAGGCTTTCACCAACGCGGCGATCACCAGGTCGCCGGTCGGATCGGCCAACTCGTCGGCCAGGCGGCGCAGCGACGGCGCGAGCCGTTCACCAGTTTCGAGATGGGCCGCGAGATCGGTGATATTGCTCCGGATCGGAGCAGGTGCCAATGGCGAGGTGGCAAGGATGGCCTGCTCGAGCCCGGATGCGGCGGAGAGCGTGTCGCGCAGCATCTCCGTCCACGTTGCGACTGCTTCGATCCGTGAAATCCGCTGCGCGTGTTCGGGGTCGCCGCGGAGAACACGTGGCAGCGACCAACAGGCCATCCCTGCCAGGACCGCCCCGACCCACCAGCCCGTGGCGACCCCGGCCAAGACGCCAGTCGCGCTCGCGACGCCGAAGCGAATCATCAGCCGTCGCCGGTGTAGCCCATCGCCGAGCCGCAGCAATGGCAACGACCGGCGTGGACGGGGCGGGTTACCGCCGCGCCAGCTGATGACGATCAGAAGCAAGCCGAGTCCCACGCCGGCGCCTAGCAGGGCGGTGATGACTGTCGTGGAGCTGAACGCGATGTTCATCGTGACCACCACCCCTCGGGTTGTTGGAGTACAACGGGGTCGAGCCCGGCATCGACGAGGTCGTCGAGCGTATGGGCGCGTAGCGCGCCTGCCATCGGCCGGGCGCGGCCGTCCGTGCCGGGCCGGTAGACCTCGTTGGAGACGACAAGAGGCCCGTCGGCATCGACGATCTCGCGGATGGACGACACGACTCGCGTGCGCCGATCTGAGCCGCGGACCAGATGCACCACGAAGTGCACCGCGCTGGCGACCAGTAGCGCGGTGGCCTCGAGCGACAACCGTTCTGCGCCTTGCGCGGCATAGGAAGCCAAGCGGGTGAAAGCGATCCGTGAGCTGGAAGCGTGCAGCGTGGCCATCGATCCGTCGTTGCCCTGCGACATCGCGTTGCACATCGGGATGACCTCGGGCCCGCGGATCTCGCCGACGATGACCCGGTCTGGCGACATTCGTAGACCCCACCGCACCAGCTCGGCCTGCGAGATCGCGCCTTCGCCCTCGACGTTGGGTTCGCGGGATTGCAACGCGGTCACATCAGCGTGGATGTCAGGGTTGCGCTCCAGCCCGAGTTCGAAGGCGTCCTCGATGGTGATGATGCGTTCCATCGGATCCATCTCCGAGGCCAGCGCCCGCAACATTGTGGTTTTCCCGGCCGCGGCACCGCCGGTGATCAGGATGTTCTTGCGGGCACGCACGAGTGCGCGCAGAAACTCCCGCAGGCCGGCGTCGATCGTGCCCCGCTCACGCAGCTGCGGCAGCGTGGCGGTCAGGTAGCCGTGGCGCCGGATCGACAGCGACGTCACCCCGCCAGCGGTCAGGCCCATCACCGCGAACAACCGCTCCCCACCTGGGAGCTGCAGGTTGACCGCGGGCGAGCCCTGGTCGAACCGCCGCTCCTGGCTCGACGCCCGCGCCGCGAGCAACCGCACCAGATCGGTGAGCTGCTCGTTCGACGCAGCGATCGGCGCGACCCGCTCACGACGCCCATCGGTGTGCTGGACGCACACCTGGTCGAAGCGGTTGGCGTTGATCGTCTCGACTGTCGGATCGTCCAGTAGCGGTTGGAGTCCTGCCATGCCGAACAGCTCGTTGAGGACCTCAGAGATCACTTGCTGTTCGGCATCCCTGCCGACCAGGGCGCGGTTGTTCATCAGCTCGGTTTCGCTGTGAGCGGCGACAGCGTTGTGCAGGACTTCTCGCGCCAGCTCACGATGCGCTTCTCTGGTGATCGGTGCTGCGGTACGGCGTCGTTGAGCATCTACTCGTTGGGGCAGTTCGGAACCGAGGGTGTCGCGTAGATGTTGACGAAGCCGCGCGAGAGCCTCGGCTGTTCCTGCCGGGAACAGTTGACTAGGCACAGTGGACGGTTGCGGGCCAGCAACTGGCCGCTGTACTTGGTGAGGCCGCAGAGGTATCGGGGGCGGATAGCCGTTCGATGTGTCCGTCATGACGCTTGCCCTCCTCGTGGCGTGTTCTGGTGCGGCGGCAGAGGCACAGGAGCCAGACGCGGACCGTGGGCTGATACCAGGCTGGCTGGCGCGCCGATCTGCGTCGGAATGACTGGTCCCGCAGCTGCCAGCCGCGGTACTGCGAGTGGCTGTGGCTGGTGCGAGAGCACTGTCGCGACCTTGCTCGCCGCCTGACCCAACGCGGAGTGCGCGGGCCCGCTGCGGTTTCGTCGCACCGTGCTGGGCCGCCCGCACAGCACCGCCGCGCCATGTGGATCATCAGGAATGCGACCCAGCGGCAGCACACCGAGCACTCGGGCGACCTCCGCCGGGGTGTACCCGTCGCCGACCAGCACCATGGCCGGACGCGCGGTCCAGGAGCCGATCGCGGCCAGCCGACGAGCTAGGTGGGCGAGGTCGTCGGCGTGGGCGCGGGTCAGCAAGACCATCGCGTCGGCCGACCGCACGAGCGGCAGCACCGGAGATCCGACGTCCATCCGGCCGCAGTCCATGATCACCACGCCGTTGGGTGCGCCCGCAGCTGCCTTCAGCGGGCCTGCTCCTACGGTCGCGTCAGCCAGCGCCGCCAGCGTGGCCCACGCCAGTTCGGCGTCCGGTGGCGCGGACACCACCGGCAACCCACCAGGCAGAGCCTGTGCGTGCTGCCAGAGCAATGCAGGGTCGTCGCTGTGCCGTACGGCAGCCGCCAAACTCACCAGCCCCGGCGTCGCCTGCAGCGAGAACCGCGTCCCGATGTCGCCGCCGGACGGATCGGTTTCGACCAGCAGCGCGCGTGCGGGTGCCGGCCAGCGCGCGGCCAGAGCAACGGCGAATGTGGTCACCCCAGGCGATCCTTTGATCGACAGAACCGCAACCAGCATCACCGACCACTCCCCGCAAGCATCACGATCGACAACTGACCCGCGGGCACGGCAGCGATCTGGCGAGCGGCGGCCGGGCTCAGCTGCACCGAGACCACCGTGGTCTGCTGGTTCGAGGCTGAAGTCACGCTGGCGACCACCGCCGGCCACTGCGTCGCGTTCTCCAGCGCCGGCGGGCTTGCCGACGCGGCGTCCGGTTGGCCTGGCACGAGCACGACCGACACGTGGGCACCGGACGACACTTCCAGCGGGAACTGCCCGGCTTTCAGCGACAGGGCCGTGATCGCCTGTCCAGCTGGGGGAACTCCAGCTCCGCTTACCGCTTCCGGCGTCAGCAGTGCGCCGGAAGGCAGGCTCGCCGACATCGTCCTGCCCAGGACGCTGCCTGCCTGGTTTGCGTCCACAACAGACACTTCAGGATCAACAGCGACGTTGACCTGCTTGAGATCCTGCGAGGTCAACATATGGCCGACCGGAACGGGCCGCGCCAATGCCAGAACGGACTGCCTGCTCTCGGAGTTCGATGACGTCACCACGGACGCCGCAGCGCATGAGAGAACAAGCAGCACCCCCAGCACCAGATGGGGGATGCTGCGCCGCCGAGCTCCGCGTAGCCGGGACGCGGTCTTCTTGCCGTCCGTGGCCCACGGACCACCGGCCGATGTGACGGGCCGATCCTGGGACGAGATGTCGGTGAGCACGTCGGTACCTCCTTTAGGCATGGGAGTAGTGCGCCGCGTCGCGGAGATTCGCGAGCGGATGAGTGGGTGCCGTTTTTGTTGTTAGGAGCGGCGTGGAGGTCCGGTGAGGGTCAGCCGCCGTTGTTGTTGAGGGCGTGGGACTCCGCGACGCCGAAGGCTGCGGTGTCGGTCGTGGTCAAGTCCGGGAACGTTCCGCTTTGACCTGCGCCCGCCCAAGTGACGATCCAGCGCACTGTCACGGTGACCGGGAACGCTTGCCCCGCTTGCCCTGCAGACGAGGTGCGGTAGGTGTGACCGCAGTCCGGCGATGAGGCTTTCGCGTCGTTGCCCGGCCGGAAAGGAGTGCCTGCTCCTGTGCACGTGACGATTCTGCCGTCACCCATCGACCAGGTCGCTGACATCGGCTTCGCCGTCGCTGTCACCGATACGCCGGGCACCGATGCTGTTGCGCTCGACGCCATCCATCCCTCCGGCAACCACAGCCAGGTCGGTAGGTGTACGAGCTGAGTGCCGGCTGGGCTCGCGGCGATGGACGGGGTCGGCAGCCTCAATTGCTTGCGTGCGATCTGAGCGACCTGCGCCGGGGTCAAAGACGGTGCCGTAGTGGAACCGGCGGGAATCCACACCGGACCGTGCGAGTCAGGGTCTTTGCCATCCGGCGAGCACAACACCATGAACCACCCGCCAGGTTCCTGAGGCTGACCCTGTGGTGGTTGATGGTCGACCGGTACGTAGCGGCACCCGAACTCGCTGTCGGCCGACTCGTCTGCGGAGCCAGGGCGTCCGGGCTTGCGCCCATCGTGTGCCTGACTGCTGTTCTGGCCGGACGCACCGGCGTCGAGCTGACACTCCGGGGCCGGACTCTGGTTGCAGTCGACATTGCCGTAGATGTCGGCCAAGGCGGGAACAGAACTCGCGACGGTAGCTACGAGGGTGAAGGCGACGACGCCGCAGGCACGTTGGGAAGTCAACATGTTCCTACTCCTTGCACGCCGAAGCTCGTCACTTTCCACGATCCGTCAGCCTGCTTCTCCACGGTGGCCTTGATGAACCGACGACCACCAGCTCCGTCGTCGGCTGGTTCCCCGTTGTCGACTCGGTACTTCAACGCGTTGGTGGAGTCACTGCAATCACCGATGGTTACCTTGACCGGGTTCGCCAGAGGCTCCACGGAGGACACCTGGGCGTTATGGTTCGGAGAGCCCTTGCTGACAAACCCGTTGTCGCGGTCCGCTTTCAGACCCTGGGACAGAGTCGACAGCGCAAACCCTGTCGCGTACTGGCTCAGCTTGGATGACTGCCCGTCCGACGTGGCCGCAGCTGCGACGAACGCGTCCCACATCCCCAGATAGGCCGCGAGAGCGTCGCGCTGTGCCTGCTCTGCCGCGGTAGGGGCCGAGGGGACCGTGGACGGTGGTGGCTGCGCGGTCGCGGGATTACTTGTCGAGGCCGGTTTGCTGTCACAAGAGGTCAGCATGATGATCGCGCCCGTTGCAATGAGTGTCTTCGCGAAGTTCACCGTGGCCTCCAAGTCGAGAACGTGAACGGTGGTGTCGAGGCGGACCCCTGAGGGAGGACGGGGTCCACCTCGACTGGCGAGCCCGGCGTGAACACGGTGTCCGGGCGTAGGTAGTTGGCTGGCGCGGGATGCACCTCGCTGAACGGTTGGCACATCAGGTGGCCTCCGCTACATGATCAGGATCGTGCAGACGGCGGCGAAGACCAACGCAGGTCCGAGCGGAATCTGCAGGTCGCGGCGGTAGACGCGTCTCATGCGCAGCACACCGAACGTGACCACGCCGAGCAGCAGCGCCAGGAAGAATCCGGCGAAGACGTGCCACCAGCTGAACCAGCCCAGGAAGAACGCGATCGTGGTCGACAGGGTGACGTCGCCGGCGCCCCATCCTGAAGGCGACGCCAAGGAGATCGTCATCGTGGCCGCCAACACGACAGCCCCAGCGGCACCTGCTCGCACCAACGGTCCGCCGTCGCGTTCCACAAACGCGGTGAGACCGAACTGGGCTGTCCCGCCGCCGAGCAGCGTGCCGACGACACGGTGCGGCAGCCGGTGACAGCTCCAGTCGATCAGGGTGAGCAGTAGGCCGACGATCACCAGCCACGAGACCGCGCCCACCACGGTGGGTCGACGCTCGGCCGCCTGAGCCAAGGCGAAGCTCAGCAGCGCGCTGGCCGCCAGCATCTGTATCGGCTCGCTCCTCGTGACTGTGCGCCACGACGGCGATTCGCGTCGCGGCACCGTGCTGGCGAAAGCGATGACGAACGGGCCTGCGGCAGCACCGAGAAGGCAATAGGGCAGCCAGAGCGACATTGCTCCTCCCGCCGAGAGTGCGAAAGCCGAATTTGCTTCCGCTGATCAACGAAAGTTGTCGTTCGACTGGGTGACTTCCTACGCCTGGCTGCTTGGAATACGTGACGAAGCAACGAGTCTTCTGCATACCCTCACCTCCTCGGACCTGCTGTTTCCACTGCACGTAGTTGGTCGACAACGTTCAGTGTTGGCAGGTTCAGGGGCGAACCGCTAGGGGAGAGCTGTATCGCGATGAACAAGAGACAGCAGAAGACAGCTATCCAAACGACCGGGGGGTCGAAGAATGAACATGTCCAAACGAATGTCCAGACGTTTGGCCGACGAATGCGTGAGCTGCGTGATGCGCAGAGAAAGTCGCTGACCAAACTCAGCGTTGAGTCCAGCGTGAGTCGGGGCTACCTCAGCAACCTCGAACACGACCGCAGCGTGCCCAGCCCCGAGGTTGCCGCAGCCATTGACGACGCGCTCGGCGCCGACGGGCAGCTTGCCGGGCTCGCTGCGCCGAAGCCTCGCTCCCGGAACATGCGTGACCGCGTCCGTCCCGCGCAACTGCCGGCGTCCGTGCGCGGGTTCGTGCCTCGCCGCGAGTTGCTCAAGGAGGCCGCAGCCGCCCTGGCCGTGCACGAGGGCGTGATCGCCATCGACGGCCCGGCCGGAGTGGGCAAGACCGCGTTCACTGTCATCTGGGCGCATGAGATCGCTGCGGACTTCCCGGACGGCGTGCTGTTCACCGACCTGCGCGGCTACGCCGCAGACCCGCCTGAAGACCCTGCGGTCGTGCTCGGCGCTTTTCTGCTCTCACTGGGTGCGACGCCATCGGAGATCCCAAGTGATCTCGGCGGCCGGTCGGCCCTGTACCGCACCCTGCTGGAGGGCACCCGCACCTTGGTGGTGCTGGACAACGCGTTCGACGCCGAGCAGATCCGACCGCTGTTGCCAGGCTCGGCGACCTCACTCGCACTGATCACCAGCCGCAACCGTTTGTCGGGTGCGGTCGTGCACGAGGGCGCGGTCCGCCTCACTGTCCAGCCGATGAGCACCAGCGAAGCGCACGAGCTTCTCCGGTCGGTGGTCGGACCGCGGCTCGACGTCGACCCCGCCGCGGCGCAAGTCATCGCCGACCGAGCCGGACGACTCCCGCTTGCACTGCGCATCGCAGCCGAACGAGCCAACCTGAAGCGCAACACGCCACTGAGCGCACTGGCCGACGAGCTCACTCGACGCCAGCCGCTCGACGTGTTCGCGGTCGATGACACTCTCGCCGTGCGGACCGTGCTGTCCTACTCCCACGACGCGCTGCCTCCAAAGATGGCAGCCGCGTTCCGGTTCTTCGGGCTACATCCCGGCGGGCCTATCCGCATCGAGGCCGCCGCGGCTCTCGCCGAACTCCCGCCGGAGTTCGCGCTGGGCCACTTGTCCGCCCTGGCCAGCGTGCACTTGATCGAGCTGACCCCGAAGGATCAGTTCGTGATGCACGACCTCGTCCGCTCCTACGCCCACGAACTCGCCCTCGAGCACAACCCGCACGAGGCCAACGTCGCCGCGCTCGAGCGGCTCATCGACTCGTACCTGAGCACGGGAGCGGCAGCGACACGACTGCTGTGGCCCTCCCGGCCTCGGCGTCCACCTGACCTGCCCAGTCGCAGGCTGACAACGTTGACATTCCGGCGGCCAGCGGACGCCATCCGCTGGTTCGAGGACGAGCTGCGGCTACTCGTCCGGCTGGTCCGGTGCGGCGCGCAGTGGAGTATCACCACGGTCGCCTACCTGCCGGTGGTGATCAGCGAGATGCTCTTCCACCGCCGTGCCTGGTCATGGTGGGTGCCCGCGCTGCGGGACGCGCTTGCCATGGCCCGTCAGGGTGGACACCGCGACGCCGAGGCATGGAATCTGGAGACGCTGGCCGACGCGGGGATCGACGCAGGAGACGCCGTCTCGTCGCTCGAGCTCTATCGGGAGGCGATGACAATCCGAGCCGAGCTCGGCGACCGCAGCGGAATCGCTGTGGGCCATGTCGGTCTCGGACGGGCGTACTGCCAGCTCGGCGACTACGACACGGCGATCGAGCACTGCGAGACCGCCCGCCAGGTCAGCCTCGACATAGGCGATACCTGGGAGCACGCGGTCGCGACCGCGCACCTTGCGATGGCACGAGCCGCACTCGGCGCGACTGCCGAAGCAGGCGAGCTGCTCGACCTCGTCAGGAAGACCCTCGATGATGCCCAGGACTTCATGTCCTCTGGCTGCGCGTCGATCCTGCTTGCAGGCCTTGCCGAGTCCGCCGGCGACCACGACCTTGCGCTGCGGCATCTGGACAATGCCTTGGACACGTTCGAGAACGTCGGTGACATGTGGAGCCAAGCTCACGTCCACAGCCGCATCGGTGACCTGCAGGCCGACCGCGGCAACCATCGTGCCGCCCATCAGGCGTGGTCGGCCGCGGCGGAACTGCTCAATGGCAACATCGAGCCCACCGCTACGCGACTGCGCCAACAGATGATCAATAGCTTGAGGGAGGATCGCCAGTGATCCCAACCTTTGCTGCTCTGCCGGAGCTGGCCGGAACACTCGAAACCGACGTAGATGCCCTCCGCTGGGCCGCGCAGGACTACGGCGACCTTGTCCACCACCGGCCTGCCGCCGTCCTGCGACCCGCCACCGCAACTGACATCAGCACCGTGGTCCAGCACGCCAGCGAACATGGCATGCGCGTCGTGCCTCGCGGCCAGGGCCACTCGACCGGCGGCCAAGCCCAGGCACTCGAGGGCGTGGTCATCGACATGAACCAGCTCAACGCCATTCATGAAGTCCGCTCCGACCGTGTGATCGTCGACGCGGGTACAAAGTGGAGCGACGTACTGCACGCCACGCTGCCCCGCGGACTGACACCGCCCGTGCTCACCGACTACCTCGAACTCACTGTCGGCGGCACGCTGTCGGTCGGTGGTCTCGGCGGTGCGAGCCATCACCATGGCGCACAGACTGACAACGTCCTGGGCTTGGAGGTCGTCACTACCAGTGGTGCCATCGTGTCCTGCGGGCCGGGCGAGAACCGAGAGGTCTTCGACGCGGTACGCGCCGGCCGGGGCCGCAACGGCATCATCACTCGAGCCACCCTGCGCCTCGTACCCGCCCCGGAGACGGTGACGTGGCACAAACTCTGCTACGACACCGTGGACCAGCTCGTCGTGGACCAGCAGCACCTCGTGACCGCTGATGCCTTCGACTACGTCGAGGGTCAGCTCAAGATCCGCGACGGCCACCGCATCACCGAACTCGAAGCGGTCACCTTCAACGGCGTCTCCGCAGGGCACGGTCACCTTGACGGTCTCGCCTTCAGCGACGCCGACTCCCAGACCGCGGGATACTGGGACTTCGTCAACCGGCTCGCTACCGGCGAACCTCTCCTACGAGATGCTGGCCTGTGGGACTCGCCGCACCCGTGGTGCAACCTTTTTCTGCCGAGCAACGCCGCCGCCGAGCTGCTGTGCCACACCGAACACGAACTTGGCGCCGACCTGTACAGCGACTTCGGCCTCGTCCTTGCCTACCCTTTGCGTACCGATCGCATCACCACACCCCTGCTCGCGCTGCCCAACGACGACATTGTTTTTCTCGTCGCCGCACTCCGCTACGCACCGGTCAACGCACCGCACGTCGTAGCCGCAATGCAGGCGGCAAACGATGCCCTCGTCACGAAGACCTTGCAGACGGGCGGACAGCTCTATCTCGAACGGTTGCAGTAGCTCGTCTTCTGTATCGCGCTCACCGCGATACAGAAGACATCTTGTCAGTCTGCTGTGGACTCTCCAAAACTGAAGTGCAGCAACTACTTCAGCGAAAGAGGTCCTACCATGAACGCGAACGTCGCACGTTCACTTGGTGCCGCAGGCATGCTCCTCGCCGCCACCGCTCTCGGCATGATCGACACCAACGGCTACTCCGCTGCTGCGATCACGCCTCAGCGCTGTGGCTTCTATGAGATCAACCCGCCCCAGGGGGAGCTGACCGGCCGCTATATCCACTGTGCCGACGGCTTCATCCTCGTCAAACACCACTGGAGCCAAGGCAGCACCGGCACATCTTGTATCGAGCCCTGGGGGCAGCGCCCCTACTTCAAGGATGGTCCGCACAAGGTCGTCAATGCCTACTACGTCACCACACCGCCGAACCTCACCGGTCCGCCTGGCGACCAGAGGTGCTCGCTCTCGCAGCCGCGAGTTTGAGTGGCGAGTCCAGAGCTGCCCAGGCACGCGTGATCACTGGTGTCGGTGCGGTCTTGCTCGCGCGATCTCGCGAAAGCGCCGCTCCGCAAACTTGTGGGTGAGCACCGCGCGGAACGTCGGCTCCGCGATCTTCAAAGCTTGGACTTGTTTGTCAGCCTTTGAATGGCACGCCGCGTGCACGAGCAGTGCGACCGGGTCGACCCCGTACACGAGGGCCAGTTCGGCCAGCGTGATCAGCGTCGGCAACGCGTGCCCGTTCTCGATCTGGGACAAGCTCGGGCCCGATACGGATGGCACCTCGGCGGCGACGTTGACCTGACTCCATCCGAAAGCGATGCGGGCGTCTCGCAGTGCCTTGCCGAGAGCGACGGGGTACGGCTGTTGAGTCGAGAAGTCACCCAAGGCACGGTCGACGTCAAGACCACGTTCTCCAGCCAGCTCTCTGAGATCGCCATCGTCGGCCTGCTGCAGCAGCGCACGTGCCCGAGGAACACCCTCTGTCGGCAACCAGAAGTGGTCTTCGGCGGGGAACACCTCCATGTCCGTGCGTCGGCTGAGCAGGCCGACTTTGGTGAACCTGCGCAACTGGTTGAGCACGTCGGAGTCGGCAAGCCTGGTCAGCTCCAGGAGCCGTGCCACCGTGTGCTCGGTGCCGATGCGTTCGAGGAACGCTGCGAGGACCACGCCACCCTTGCGTTCCCAGGAAAGACGCTTGTCCTTGGCAACCCTGTCGGCAATCCTCACGGTCCACCTGATGGAGCCGTGCAAGCGCTGACCATGAGAGCTGACGTGTCGGGCCGAGTCGTTCTCGAACGCTCGTTTCGTGGCCACGGCAGGATCCGTTCGTGTGCTCGCCAGGCAAGATCGCATTCATGGCACGTTGGCCAGCACCGTGCTTCGTCCGGCCACGTGTCTGAGTGGCCTGTAACTTCGACGTCGCACAGCGTGCGACCCACGTGGCCGACAGCGAGCTCCCGGGGTACCGCATGCCTGGCCCCGTTGTGCGGCTGCCATTTGTAGCGGCGGCCCATGGCCAATCACCTTCCGTCACGTTCTTGCGTAACAGCGCAACCGTTGTCGGTTGGGAGCCAGCCAAAACCGGGCTTGACGAAAGAACCACGTTGTTGGTTCCGTGCCGATGTCACATGGATGTCGCATCCGATCCGTTGACCTGCAGAAAGAGGTAGATGGCCCATCTGGGTGAAAATGCATGTTTGTCGAAGGAACTGCTGGTTTCCATGTGGCCGCAGATAGGATCGACCGGAGAATTCAGTTCGATCGGGGAGGCGAGGTGGCACAACAACGGCATGACCTCGTGAACCTGCGTAGGGCTGCAGGCTTCACTCAGGAGTCGTTGGCGGCGGAGGTAGGTGCCGACCGTAGTGCGGTGTGGCGCTGGGAGAGCGGCCGCTCGGTGCCGGAGCCGCTTACACAACCACGTCTGGCACGGGCGCTTGGTGTCACCAGCCGGGAGCTTGCCGCGATCCTTGCGTGCCAGGAACCTGTTGTTGCGGCGGACGACAACGAGCCGGCTCAAGGTGACTGGGGGCTTGCCGCGCCTGCCCACCCGACCATCGGACTGATCGATGTACTCGGTCCGAGTCAAACCTTGAACACTGCTGCTAGTTACACGAAAAGCATTGTCGCGCGGTATGAACAAGAGGGGCCACAGCGCCTTGCTCCTGAGTTGTTGAGCCTTCGTGGGCTCAGCCAGCAGCTCGGGTTGCGTGTGTCTACTGACGCTGATCGATTGGCATTGACCAGGCTGAGTGCTCAGCAGGCCGCGTTGTTGGCGTACATGGCCGTCAACCTCAGCAAGTTCGCTGATGCCGAAAGTTTCGCGCTCGAGGCTGCGTTGCTCGCGACAGCACTTAACGACAGTGCGATGCTGTCGTGGGTCAGAGGAACGCAGAGCTTCGCTGCCTACTACCGCAAACGGTACAAAGAGGCCCTCGACCTGGCGGAAGCCGGCGTCGAACTCGCCGGGCAGAGCCGCCAACGCATCCGGCTGTTGTCGAACGGTGTGGCTCGGGCCGCCGGAAAGCTCGGCGACAGGCGAACCGTGCAACGGGCTGTGGGCGAAGCGCTCGACATGGCAGAACGAGAAGATGGCCCGGTCGGCATGGCCTCGTGCATCGACCTGGAGCCGTACGGCTGGGCGCGTACCGCCGCCAACGCCGCAACGGCGTATCTCGCAGTCGGTGACCATGAGCAGGTGCTGAAGCTGACTGAGGAGCTGAGGCCTGTTGTCGCAGCGTCGGACTCCGACTGGAGTCGCTCGCTCGTGAAACTGGACGAGGCAACGGCGCTGACAATGCGTGCTCGTGCTGACCTTGAACATGCGGCGGCCGTTGGGGTGGAAGCGCTCGAGATCTCGGCCTCGAAGCCGATTGCTTCCGTCGCAACGAGGACCAACGAACTGGCAGCCAGTCTTCAACAACAAGGCTGTGGGCACGCAGCTTTGAACCTTCGCGATGCTGTGCGTGAGTGGCAGAAGTTGACGAAGGAGATCAGTCGGTGACGTTCCCGCCAGGGCTGCCGGTTGACATTGAAGACGCCGAGATCCTGCGGGCGTACGACTGGCAGGCGTTTCGCCAGGTTGACTTCATGCAGAACCACTGGGATCGACCAGGTTGGTCTGAGGGACGCCGGTCGTACCACTGGATGCTGTCGTTTCACGATGATCCTGCAGTGAGGGATCTGGCTGCGCGGTGCCAGAGCGAACTGGTCCGGTCGGACTTCGATCTCGTACCGCGTGATGCGCTCCACCTGACCATCGGGCGTGTGGCGTTCACGGACGAGGCAACACTGGACACTGTGGACCGACTGGTGGAGATCGCCAGCCGGGAATGCAAGAAGTTGGCACCGTTCGCCCTCGATGTTGGTCCCTTAGCGGGTTCGCGCGGCGCGCTTCGGTTCACGGTCGCGCCGTGGCTGCCTTTGCTGGAGCTGCACCGCACCTTGGCGCAGACGACCCAGGACATCTTCGGTGACACGGGCGGCATGCAAACCGCGAACTTCCGGCCACACGTAAGCATCGCGTACTGCAACCAGACCGTGCAGGTTCCTGATCTGCTGCCGCTGGTGATCCCCCTGCGCGCAATCAGTCCCGTGTCGACCTCCGTTGCGGCGGCCTCGCTGGTCGAGTTACGGCGGGAAGAGCGGACATACCGCTACGACGAGTTGGCCAGGCTGGACCTCGTCGGGCGTTGAACGCGCCGTCCCTCGATCGTGTGATCCCAGCTTGCCGGCGGCATATGTGCAGATCAAGCGATATGGATACGGCAGCCCTGCTACATCGCTGCGGCATGCGTGAGCTGGTCTGTGCGGGGGCTGGAGAGGTTTGCTGTGGCCCCTGCCACGACTGATCTCCAGCTGATGCAAGGAATTCCGCAATGCCGAGAAGGATCTCCACAACACGAGGCCGCGAGTTCGGTTCTGGTCTGCGAGCGGCTATCGCCGGCGCCGGTCTGACGTCGCGCGCAGCGGCCGAACTCGCGGACTGGGACGAGGCCAAGCTCTCGGACCTGGTGAACGGCAAGGGCGGCTCCAGCGAGGTCGACCTGGCTATTCTGCTGGGGATCTGCCGGACCCCGGCGGACGAACGTGATCACCTGCTTGAGCTCTTCCCAGATACGAATCTCAGGGGTTGGTGGCAACAGCACGGAAGGTGTGCACCGGTCCGCCTTCGCACGCTCGTCGAACACCTGGCGGTGGCCAAGACGCTGATCTGCTGGCAGGCGCACATGGTGCCGGACTTCCTGCAGACACAGGCCTACATGCGCGAGGTGATCACGGCCTCTGCCAACGATCCTGCCGACGAACTCGATGAGCGGATCAAAGCGCAGCTGGAGCTGCAACAAGCTCTACGTCGGCCGGGTACGCAGTGCACCTACTTCATCCACGAACTGGCGCTACACCTGCCGGTTGGCGGCCATGACATCCACGTTGAGCAGGTGCACCATCTCTTGCAGATGGCGGTGCGCTCGAGCGTCACGATCCGGATCGTGCCTGCGACGATCGGGGCCCACGCGGGCATGCGCGGGCCCTTCACGCAGCTGACGTTCTCCAAGTACGAGCCGCTGGTGTGCTTGAGGAACGAGAACTCCACCCTGTTCATCGAAGACACCGCTGCGATCAAGGGCTACGAAGCGGTGATCCGTTCCCTCGACCGGTGCAGTCTGGACGCAGAACAGTCGAAAGCGGCGATATCCCGACTTGCAGAAGCGTTGTCGGCCAACGGCCGCACAAGCGAGGGACATGAGGAGGTCGCGACGCTCGACGACTTGCGTCGTGTGCAAGGTGAATCCGCATGACGCGGTTGGGGATCGGCGGCGTTGAGGGGCCACAGACAGAAGTCCAAGCTGCCGCGCAGTCCTATCAGGACGAATTCGGCTGGACCGTTGGCGTGTATGGCTCGGGTGTGTGGTTGGTCGCCGGACGCGAAGCCGAAGCCCTTGACATGCCAAGGGAACTCGGCTCAATTGCGTGGAAGCTGCTGGACCGGTCGGTTCCTGTGTTCGAGTCGTCAGACGAACACGCGGTCCGCTGGACCTTCATTACGACACCACACATTGGGCCGGCGCTCTCGGAGTTGGCGGTGAGGGGTGCCGACCACATCCGGTCCGGTCGATCGATCGACCTCCCGCCCAGCAGGATCGGACAGCAACACCTGCGCTGGATTACTTCGCCAGTCCCAGCGGTGATACCGAGTTTCACCGCCGTCGCCGGTGCCGTCCTGCGAGCGACGCCGAGCTGACCGAGCGCGGGGACAGCAACCGCCCCAAGATCAGCCGCAGCTCATGTAGCAGGTAAGCGGCGTGGCAATGAGGAACCACCACGCCGTTCTCCCGCTGTCGACGCTTCGTGAAAACTGACCCCCAGCGGCTCTCTGAAGGTTGACCCCTCTGAAGGTAGGAGGGTGCTGAACGTGGAGGACTGGGCGGAGATCCGCCGGTTGCATCGGGCTGAGGGTGTGCCGATCAAGGAGATCGCCCGGCGGCTGGGGATCGCGCGGAACACGGTCAGGGCGGCGCTGAGGTCTGACGGGCCTCCGCAGTACAAACGGATCTCGCGGGGTTGTGTCGCGGATGCGTTCGAGCCGCAGATCAGGGCGTTGCTGGCGGAGTGGCCGCGTATGCCAGGACCGGTGATCGCGCAGCGGATCGGCTGGCCGTATTCGATGTCGCCGTTGAAGAAACGGCTGACGCAACTGCGGCCGGAGTACGCCGGTGTCGACCCGGTCGACCGGGTGGTCTACCAGCCCGGCCAGATCGCGCAGTGCGACCTGTGGTTCCCGGAAACACGGATTCCGGTCGCGGCGGGCCAGGAGCGGGTGTTGCCGGTGCTGGTGATGACGCTCGGGTTCTCACGGTTCCTGACCGCGACGATGATCCCGTCACGGCAGGCCGGCGACATCCTGTCGGGGATGTGGCAGCTGATCAACGGGATCGGGAGGGTCACCAAGCGGCTCGTCTGGGACCGGGAGTCCGCGATCGGCGGGACCGGGCGGGTGAGCACTCCGGCCGCGGCGTTCGCCGGAACGCTGGCCACGAAGATCGTGCTGGCCCCGCCGCGGGATCCGGAGTTCAAGGGCTTGGTCGAACGCAACAACCAGTTTCTGGAGACCTCGTTCCTGCTGGGCCGGGTGTTCGTCTCACCGGCGGACTTCAACGCCCAGCTCGAGGAGTGGCTAGTCCGGGCGAACAGCCGGACGGTCCGGTCGATCCAGGGACGGCCGGACGTGTTGCTGGAGACCGACTACCTGGCGATGCTGCCGCTGCCGCCGGTCGCCCCGCCGATCGGGCTCAACCAGCGGGTCCGGCTCGGCCGGGACTACTACGTCCGCATCGACACCGTCGACTACTCCGTCGACCCGCGGGCGATCGGCCGGTTCGTCGACGTCACCGCCTCGCTGATGGAGGTGGCGGTGTTCTGCGACGGCCAGCTCGTCGCCCGGCACGAACGGTGCTGGGCCAAGCAGGCAGTGATCACCGATCCCGAGCACCAGGCCGCCGCGGCCTTGCTGCGCAAGAACTTCTCGGCGGAACGAGCACGCCGCGAGGCCGCCGGGCAGACCCGCCGCCACACCGACGGACACGTCGTCGCCATGCGGGCCCTGCCCGACTACGACGCCTTGTTCGGCGTCGATTTCACCGCACCACCAAGGAAAGCGAGCAACACGTGAGCACAACCAAGCCTGCGAACTCGGCGCTCAAGCCGAAGGACGGGCTGCCATCCCAGATCGCCTACCTGACCAGGGTGCTCAAAACCTCGACCATCGGGGCGTTCTGGGAACCACTCGCCGCGCAGGCCCGTGACGAGAACTGGTCGCACGAGGAATACCTGGCCGCGCTGCTGCAGCGCCAGGTCGCCGACCGCGAGTCGAAAGGCACGGTGATGCGGATCCGCACCGCGCACTTCCCGGCGGTCAAAACCTTGGAGGACTTCAACCTCGACCACCTGCCCTCGCTGCGCCGCGACGTTCTGGCGCACCTGTCGACCAGCACGTTCGTCGCCAAGGCCGAGAACGTGATCCTGTTAGGCCCGCCCGGCATCGGGAAGACCCACCTCGCGATCGGGCTCGGGGTCAAAGCGACCCAGGCCGGCTACTCGGTGCTGTTCGACACCGCCAGCAACTGGATCGCCCGACTGACCGCCGCGCACCACCAGAACCGGCTCGAGATCGAGCTCAAGAAGATCCGCCGTTACAAGCTGATCATCATCGACGAGGTCGGCTACATCCCGTTCGACCAGGACGCCGCGAACCTGTTCTTCCAGCTCATCGCCTCACGCTATGAACAAGGCTCAGTCATGGTCACGAGCAACCTGCCCTTCGGCCGCTGGGGCGAGACCTTCTCCGACGACGTCATCGCGGTGGTTATCTCGACTTCGATTTCCGAATCTTGCCGTTGACCTGGTCTTTTGTGTCGTGGACAGGTGTCTTTGACTACCGTGCGTCGGTGTTGAGGCGGGCTGTGCGGAGTTGGCCGTGGGCGTGGGCGAGCGCGTCGCGGAGTTGCTGGTTCTCGGTGCGTAGCCGGTTGATTCGCTCGTGTGCCAGGGCCAGACGTTGACGTAGTGAGTCGTCGGTGGCCTGGGTGACGGTGTTGCGGACGAAGTCGGCGCTGGTGCGGTGCTGCTGGAACTGCTGGATCCGGTTGAGCAGTGCGGGTTGGGTGTAGATCCACGATCGCGAGACGCCGGCCTGGTTGGCGAGCCGTGCGACGGTCACGTGTTCTCCGGCGTCGGTCAGCTCGGTGAGCGTCTGCTGGGCGCGTTGCAGAGTTCGATCGTGGCGCTGACGGGCGTGTTCGGCGAGATGATGCGTATGGTCAGCAGGCATCGGAACCGTCCTTTCCGTTGCAGGAACAGGACTTTCCGCCGCCGCAACAGCCGCCCGATGTGGTCAGGCTGTCGATGATGGTCAGCAGGTTCTTCTCGACGGTCCGGTTCATCTCGGCCAGGCGCTGATGACCGTTGGTGTCGGCTTGGGCGATCAGGGCCTGGGTCTGCTCGAGCTGACGACGATGCTGGGGCAGGAACTCAGGTGTGGTGACGAAGACCGGGCAGGTCAAACAGGCGTTGGCGAACTCGCACTTCTGCTGCAGCGGCAAGGCGCAGTAACCGTTGGGTAGCGCCATCTTCGCCCTGGCGAGGTTGTTCTTCATCCAGACCGCGTCGGCCAGCGGACCGGTGTCGGCGGCCAGCCGCTCACCGGCGATGTTGACCTTGCGGGCGTGTTCCCACTGCTCCCGGATGGTCTTGTCCGACAGCCGCGCGTAATGGGAGGTCATCGCGTGCGAGTCGTGGTCGAGCAGCCGGCGGACGGTCTCCTGCGGGACCTCGTTGTTGATCAGACGGGTGCCGAAGGTGTGGCGCCACTGGTGCGGCGTGACATGGGCCTCGCGGCCGAGTTCGTCGCGGACATCGCAGACGCGCAACCACTCCCGCAGTTCTCCCCGGAAGGTTCCGGTGCTGAATGCCACCTTCCCCTCGGGGTTGCGAGTGGGCCGCGGCAGCAGGAACGCCGGGTCGTCGAACTCGTCGAGAACGGCTTGCTGCTGGTTGGTGATGGCTTCGGTCAGGTCGGTGTCGATGGGGACGAACGCGTCGCGGCGCATCTTGTGGTTGGTGTAGCGCAGATAGGGCGCGCCCTGGCCGTCGCGGACAACGCAGTCCAGCCGCAGGCGAGCACCGTCACCGACGCGCAGCCCGGTGTTCATCAGGATCCGCGCCAGCAACCGACCACGGGGGTCGGCGAATCGGGCGAGGTTGTCGAGGTGTTCAAGCTGGGCCATCACCGCTTTCGACAACGCCCGTGGTGGCCCCTTGACCAGGCGCGGGTAGTCCTCGGGGAACAGGTCGACCTGAGCGGACAAGCGAGATTCCCAGCCATGCTGACGGACCGCGCGCAGCAGACCGGCGAGGCTGCTGAGCTGACCGGTGCGGCTCTTCGGGTTGGGAAACCGTTCGACCAGGTGCGCCAGATGGACCTCGACCAACTCCCGGGTCAACGCCTCGGGCCCGCGCTGCAGAGCAGGAAACGACTGCGCGAACAGGGTGATCGCGCGGATGTCCGCTCCGACGGTCGCGACCGCGATCCCGGTCGAGAGCCGCCACCGGGCCCACCGTTTGGTCAACTGCCGCAACCAGAGCGGCTCGATCCCGGTGAACCGGAACCGGGTGTCACGTCCGGGGAAACCGAGCCTGCGCAGCAGCCAGACATCGCGTGGGAACTCCGCGTCCCAGCCGACGCCCTCGACCAGATCACGCAGATAACCGATCGCGTCCAGCAGGAACCGACGCTCGATATGGCCGCGCTCGCTGGAGAACCCGAGATAGGCCATCCAGGAATCGGGGCTGCGATCCAGCAGCGAGGCGACACCGCCGCCCGGCAGGGCCCGCAGCAGCCGACGGATCGAGTGCGGCCGGGTGATCGTGCGGCGCTCGTCGACACGGCATTGGATCGCGTAGGCGACCTCCAGCCGCATCGGCATCGGCAGCCGGCGCAGGTCGAACCGGTCCCGCCCGAACGTCGCGCAACCGAGCAGCCAGGACTCGATCGGCGGCCGCTCGGCGCGGATCCACCGATTCCGGTGATGGACACACAACCCCGCGTCGCCCTCGGCATCCAGACCGCAGCCGGGGAATCGGCAGTCGGCCCCGGCCGGCAGCGGCGGGCCGCCGCCATCGGTGATCCACCGCGTCAGATCGACGCGACCGTGCTGGTGCCAGCGATGCGCGTGGGAGTGGCAGAGTCCGTGCTCGCGGCGGCTGCGACGACAGGTCGTGATCGCGCATTTCGGTGGTTGCTGAAGCCAGCGCCGGTTCGCCGGCGCCACTGTTGCCCAGGCCTCAAGGTCGTCGGGGCGACCGTCGTCGATCCAGCGCTGATGGTGCGCCGAGCACTTGCCAAAGATCACCGCGAGCCGCTCGCAGACCGGCACCAGGCACCGGGGTCCGCCGATCACCGGGTCATCGGGGTCGACCACGATCACCGGCTGCGCGAACCGCGACCGCAACCGGGCCGCCAGGTCGGTGCCGGAGTCGTTGTCGCCGTTCGGAATCGGGTGCAGCTGCCTCACTCTGTCGGCCCCGTCGTCGCTGGCTCGTCGAGGAACCCGGCCGCGGCCAGGGCGCGACGAGCATCCTCGACGCCCAGATGGGAGTACGTGTCGACGGTGGTGCTGATGCTGGCGTGACCGAGCAAATGCTGCACAATCTCGGCCGCGACTCCGCGGCGCAGCAACCCGGTGGCGTAGCTGTGCCGGAACAGATGCGGCGAGAACGCGATTGCGGTGCGGCCCCGCAACCGGCGCACCAGCCGGTCGACGGTGGCGTAGCTCATCGGCTCGCCGACCGGAGCACCCCAGAGGTTGACGAACACGTAGTCGCAGTCCAACAGGCCGTATTCCTCGTGCAGGTAATCGCTGTAGAGGCGGAACAGATCGGCGTCAGCGGGAACCTCCCGCGACCACGTCTTCGCCCGCGCCCGGTTCACGTTCGTCCGGGGACGGACCGCGACCAACCGGCGGCGGACGTCGAGATCTTCGTGCCGCAACCCGAGCGCCTCACCGATCCGCAATCCCGTGCCCTTCAACAGACTCAGCAGGAACTTGTCCCGCAACCGGCCGCAGGAGTCGATCAGCGTCGACATCTCCGCCTGACTCAGCTCCCGCGGCGGCCGCCGCTCCGCCCGCAGCGAGATCGCGCGGTGCCGCTCCGGCCGTGCGCCCAGGTGCGCCAGGAACGGCTGCCACGACCCGCCGCGGCGGCCCGGCCGCCACCGCGTCAACAGCTCTCCGAGCGCGACACCGTGCCGCTGATGGAACTCGTAGAACGACGCCAACGCCGACAGCTTCCGATTCACTGTCGCCGCGGCGAGACTCGCCTCCACCCAGGGCAGCATCGCCACCCGTCCATCGCGGGCCTCGACCGGCAACCGCAACCACGTCACGAACCGGCCCAGATCCTCCAGCACCACTCGATCCCACTGCAGGCCACGGGATTGCAGGAAGTCGAAGTAGTCCCGCAGATCGTGGGCATAGGCGCGGACGGTGTTCGGGGAGCGGTCGATCGCGGTCAGATGCGCCAGGAACCGATCCGCCGAATCCAGCACCAGACCGTCGGCCAGAACGGTCGCCGACTCCGTGCCCGAGGGCATCACGACCCGCTGCACCCTCACCTTTGATCCCGTCATAGACGGGGCAAGGTAATCCGTCCACAACGGACGCCAGAGAGGCGCGCCGCCCCCATCGTGTACATCGTGGACACTCAACTCAAGCGGTTAGATAACCGCGGCCATGATCGACCGCCTGGTCCACCACGCCGAAGTCCTCACCCTCACCGGCGACTCCTACCGCACCCGCCAACGCCGCAACCTGCTACGCGACCAGCAACAGAACCCCGACCACAACTGACAACAAAACCTG
Source organism: Lentzea kentuckyensis (assembly GCF_002150765.1). GTDB lineage: Bacteria > Actinomycetota > Actinomycetes > Mycobacteriales > Pseudonocardiaceae > Lentzea > Lentzea kentuckyensis. Next base: position 5,530 of record NZ_MUYM01000094.1, on the reverse strand, counting down.
AGGGGTCAACTTTCAAAGACCCAAGCGGGGTCAGGGTTCGAGAAGCGTTGACACCCGCTACCGCCAACCGAACTGTGAGTTATTGCTGGGTCTATTCACCAATCACCGGTGGCGCGACCATCGCGTCGCTGCCGAAGGTTTCGTCCGGGTCCGGTTCCAGCAGGTACGACGGCGTGGTCCGCTCGAGGTCTTCCTCGCCCTTGCCTTTCGCACCACCGGCTCCCATGGCGCCGCCCATTGCGCCGACGCCTGTACCACCACGACCACTCGCCGCGCCACCGGTACCTGCGCCGCCACCACGTCCGGTCGCTCCGTCACCAGAGAGCACCCCAGCGGATCCGCCAGGGTTGAATCCCTTGGCGGCGTTGGGATTGCCGAGACTGGTGCCGCCGGGCACGCGTCCGCCACCCACACCTGTGCCGGTGCCACCTCGGCCGGAGCCAGTACCACCGGGGCCCCCGGTCCGGCCGGTGCTCTTGTCGCCGGTGCCTGGGCTGGGCAGGAAACCAGGGTTGAGTCCGCCGCCGCCGCGGTTGTTGTTGCCGTCACCGGGCTGGTTGCCGCCTAGGCCGAGGTTGTTCTGGCCACCGCCCAGACCGCTGGTGTTGGTGGTGTTGCCGCCGGTGTTGGTGACGGGCGGCGCCGTCCACGCCGGGTTGGTCGTGTCACCGACCCGCGGTGGTGGCGTGCGTCCGTTGCCGTTCGAGTCGCCGATGCCGATCGGCGGTCGCGGCTGGGGCTCAGGTTGGGGTTGAGGCTGGGGCGCTGGGGGAGCGGGCGCGAACGCGGGCTGGGCCGCCGCGGTCTGCGTCACCGTGCGGTCGTATGTCTCCACGGCACGTGCTGCGTCCTCGTGCTGTTTCTTCTGCTCCTGATACGCGGCCATGTCGGCCGCTGCCTGCTGGACGTACAGGATCGGGTCGGTGATTGCCATTCGCTTGGCGTTCGCGGCCGCGGGGTCATACGGCACAGCGGGTGGCGGTGGCACGGTGGACTTCGCGGTGCTGACCGCGCGCGACTGCTGCGTGATCAACGTGCCTGCGAGCTGCGCCGCCGTCCCGGCCTCGGCGGCCTTGTTGCCCAGGCCAGCGACCGCGTTGCGGGCTTGGTCGGCCGCGTTGCCGCTCCAGTCGGCCTCGCTGTTGCCGATCGCGCTGGCGATCCGGTCCTGGAACGCGGTGAGCTTGTTGCCGATCTGCGTGTAGGCGTCGCCGGCCGCGCCCACCGTGCCGGGATCGACGCCGTTGTTGACCATCTCGTGTAGCTGCTGGTGCGGGATCCCGAGGTAGTGCACGCCGGGCGCGGCCGGGGCTTGACGGGTCGACACGCCCTGGTTGCGCAGGTTTACGGCCTGGCCGTCCAACAGGTCATCGACCTGGCCATTGCCCTGCACCACGGCCATCAGGGGGCCGAGGAGCGGCCCGTGCGTCGCAACGTTCAGCGCGGCGACCTGCTCGTGGATCTGCTGAGCGGTCTGCACCTCACCATGTCGCTGCAGGCCGTACCGCGAGTAGACGTCTCCGGACTGACCACGTGGTCCCTCGTTCATCCCCTGCACCCTCCCATCCACAGTCAGGACAAGCGCCTCACGGCAACTTCGGCTCGATCTTTTCCGCGAACGTCAACGCCAGCGGACACCCATCGCTGCCACCGGCCGGAGGGGTGACGGTCACATCCACGCGTGAGGAAGATGACACGCCGAGGACAACCAGGCAGCTGCCCGAGGACCGTCCACTGACTTGCTTGGCGTCACGGCCACCAACAGTGATGTCCGTGATCTGGCCTCCGCTTGCCTGGGTCTGCGCCAGCCCGAGGTTGGTTCGGATACCGACCGACACCACGGAGCCTGACTTCTTCCACGTACAGCTGTCCGCTGAACCAACCTGCTGCCGTTTTGGCGTTCCTTCGGTCCCGATCTCAGTTGCCTCGCCAGTCGTGAGCAGAGTGCAGGGATCCGTGTCGGGCAGCGCACCGTTGCTTGCGCTTGAGCTGGTGGGGCTGCTCGCGGTCGTCGATGCGCTCGTTGTCTCGGGCGTCGGGTGCGCGCTGCCGGAAGTGTTGGTGCACGCGGTGAGGGCCAGCGCGCCTGCGGCAAGAAGCACGGCGATGCGTGATGTCACAAGCTTTCCTTTGGTGTTCATGCGGCAGGCCCGCCGGCTTTCTTGATGCCCTGTTGGCCGCTCTGGTCTGCAGACTCGTAGGCAGCCATTGCCTTTTCGACCTCTGTCCGGAACTCGAGCGCCTGCTCCTGGAGCTTCTTCAGAACGATGATCATGCCCTGATGGGGATCACTCGCGACTGTCGCTTGATATGGCTTGAAGACCTGGGCAGCGGGCGTTGTGCCGAGCGGTAGCTCCTCAGCGAGCTGATCCGTCTGGTTGAGGAGTTCCGTGAGCTCGTCGTGCAGGTCCTGAGCTGCGGTGATCAATGCTTGGCCACCGGTTTCGTTAATGGCCCAGCCGCCGGCCGCGCCGACAGCCTTCAAGCTGTTCAGTGCGTCGCCGAAGCCACCAATGCTCGACCAGATGTCAGCCACAGCTGCCCCTCCCTGACAGGTGTCCCAACGTTAGCAATCCGTCGCTCACCGTGTCCGGTGATTCCGACGTGTAACCAGCGTCGTCGGTTCCTTCAAGACACTGACCTCACAATCTGGGTCAGGTGCCGATCGAGTGCGGTGAGATCAGCGGGTGTGTAGGTCGCCTGGAGCCGTCCGTCGGGATCAGTGCTGTTCAGGACGGCGTAGCGGCCCGCTTGGGTGTCCAGCCAGTTCATCGTGACCGGAGTGCTCTGTCTGCTGTTGCGGCCGCGGACAGTGACGAGGAAGTCGCCGCCACCTAGTCGTGGATGGCGCAGGATGTCTTCCGCCACCGCTCGTTGTGCTGCCGGCGTGTGTCCGGCCGCCCTCACGGTCGAGGTGAAGGTGAACTCGGAGAAGTCCTCCTCGACCCGTCGCCGTGTGGTCGGTGCGGTTTTGGCGGTCACGGTGACCGAAGTGCCAGGTCCCGCGTACTGAGGTGGCAACAGCCCGACGAGCCTGCGGATGACCGAGTCGGGCTCTGTCAGTTCGAACCGCAACGCCTCGCCCTGCTGCACTGCCAGCACGCTGACACGGTCGTCGATCACCGCGAGAGCGAGATGCTGCTCCTCACCGGCGACACCGCGCATGGCGATGGCGACCCGCCCACGCGCGTACACGTTCAGCGCCTGCACAAGCTCTGGAGCGAAGTTGTCCCCTCGGATCAGGCCGCGCGCGATGAGGTCATCCTGCGCGGCCTGCCCCAACCGCAGCCGTTCCTCCGCTTCGACGGCGAAGTGCGGAATCGAGAACGGAAACTGCCTCACGTCGAGCCTCAGTGCCACTCCCAGTACGTCGAGTTCGACGAACGAGCAGACGATCTCCCCTGACACGTGGATCTTCCCTCCCCGAACACCGCTCCCATGGTGCGTAACCGGCAGCCATACTGCCAGTCGACCTGTGGTCTACGGAGTGTTACAGGATTGGTTGCCCTGTTTGAGGGGTTGATCACTACGGTCCGTGAGTAGATGTCGACTGACGTCGGCATCGGGGGATAGGTATAAGCACGCAATTCTGGGCGAAGGGCGTGCGTGCCCACCACCTGTCATGATTCGCTCGCTGTAAGTGAGGGGTGGGTGCATGTACGGGAACCCGGACGAGCTGGACCGGATCGCGGGCGAGATCGAGAAACGCGCTGATGGCGTGCGGGATCGCGCCAAGAAACTCGACGACGACGCCCGGAAGATGGAGTGGCAGTCGGTCGCGGCCGAGCGGTGCCGGGAAACGGTCGGCGGGGACAAGCGACAGCTCGAGAAGGCCGCGGACGGCTTGACCGAGGCCGCCGCGCTGCTGCGGCGACACGCGCAGGAAGTCCGCGAGCTGATCGCGATGATCAAGAAGATCTCCGAGGCCGTGGTCGGCTGGTTCACGAGCGCGATCGACAGGTTCGAGCGCGCTCTCGATGCCTTCAACCAAGCGGCCAGGGACTTCGCGAACGGTGTCGCCGACGTGCTGGGTTTCGGCGGTGGCCAGCCGCCGTCGCCTCCTCAGCCGCCGTGGACCGGGTGGAAGTGGGGGCCGGACAACCTGCCGCCCGCCGGTGACAAGGCGTGGCTCGAGGCTGGCGAGTACCTGCGTGGGCAGGGAGTGCCAGCGTGACCGCGGCGCCGCACCGCCTGGTGTTGACCGCGGGCGAGTTCGCGTACCTGGTCGAACGCATGGGTCTCGAACTGCCGCCGGCCTGGATGCCGTCGGCGGACATCGGTCCTGCCGAGGCAGGGTTGATCAAGAAGCGTGTGGTCGACGGTGTGGGTGGCGAAGTGCATCGGTCGGTGGTGAAGAACCTGGAGATCTTGGCGTTGCCGATGGTCATGCTGGACACGGTCGCGGCGATCGGCGACAAGGGACTGCACAGCATGCATACGATCTCCGGCCCGCTGGGCGCGTCGTTGTTCGAGTTGGGCGACGGCGCTGTGGAGATGTCGATGTTCGCGTCGGCGGACCTGGGCAAGGAACTGATCCGGGCCGTTCCACCGGAGAACGCGGACGTCGAATCCAGTGTTGAGTCACGTCTGGGCGGGGGAGGACCCGAACAAGTCCCGTTGCGCGGTCGGCTACCGATCGCGGCGCTGCAGGAGATGGGCACCGCCCGGCTGTTCCGTGATGCCGACCCCGGCGGTCCGGCTGCGGTGGTCGCCACGCTGAGGCTGTCCGGTGGCGAGGCCGCCCTCGCTCAGCAGGTGGCGACCGAGACGGACGGGGCGTTGCGGTGTCTTGTCATCGGTCGCAACGGGATGACGTCTCAAGTCAGCTGGGTGCACACCGACGGCGGATGGAGCGGTCTCGAACCGGAGCCGGATGGTTCAGGCCGTCGGATGGTGCGGCTGGAGCCGGCTGCTCGTGAGGATCTGGGCACGTGGGTCGCCCCGGCAGTGGCAGGAGCTCTGTGATGCCTGACGACGTCGCAGTGCCCGCCGGCCTTGTGTCACGGGACGTGCCAGTCGCGCCGGTCGCAGACATCCAGGTCAGCGGTGGCGCCAGCGGGTTCCGCGCCAAGAGCGAGGACCTCGTGGCGATGAGTGCCCTCACCGATGAGGTTGCCGGTGACACGCTCAAGACCGCGTTGGCCGGGCACAAATTCCTCGCTGAGCCGGACGTTCTGGCTTCGGCTCTGCTGAATCCATCCGGTGTGGTGAAGTTCGAGGCGGCCATGGCCTTGGCGCTCGACGGGCCAACCGGTCTCACAGCTACATCCGCGGCCATCGGTCTGCGTGGAGACGCGCTTCGTGCCACGAAACTGGCCTATGAGGCCGCGGACGAGCTCGCCGCCCAGGGCCTCGACGCATCCCGCTGGATGGCAGGTTTGGCTGTCGCTTCAGTGCCAGGCGGTGTTGTCGCCGCCGGACTCGCAACAGGTACCGCGATCGCTGCGGATGTGTACGCCAACTACGACGGTGACTGGCAGAAGTGGCTGGTCGATCACCCCGGCATGGTTGGGGTTGCCCCGTTTTGACG
>NZ_MUYM01000093.1 GCF_002150765.1 Lentzea kentuckyensis | reverse complement strand
GCAGGTCCAGGCAACCCGACAAAGCATTGCTAGAGTTGATCAGTGGCCGTGCTGGAGATCTCCGATCTGGTGGCGGAGTGGGATGTGCGCACCGGCGAGCGCGTTCCGGTCCGCAGATCGGAAGTGGTCGCCCAGCTGCGCGCGGCCGGTGACCGGCGGGCCGCCCGAATCGTGCAGCGCATGCCCGTGACCGGTGAGTTCCTGGATCCCCTTGCGGTGGACCAACTTCTGATCCGGGTGCACACCGAACTGCAGCGGCTCAACGAAGAACTGCACATGGCACAACGGTTCGCCGAGTTGCTGGTGCCGATGCTCGCCGCCATCAGGGCGAGCGGAAGCCGCCTGCGCGTGGTGGACATCGGCTGCGGGCTGGGGTTCATGGTGCGGAGCCTCGCCGCCTCCGGTGTGCTGGGGCCGCACGTCGAGTTGGTGGGCGTGGACTTCAACCGCGCGCTGGTGACCGAGGCGACCAGGCTGGCCGACGAGGAGAACCTCCCGTGCACGTTCGTCTGCGCGGACGCGTTCGCGCTGGACGAGGACGCCACCGTCTACCTGTCCAGTGGCGTGCTGCACCACTTCGCGGCCGCCAAGCTGCCCGACTTCTTCCGCGCGCAGGACCGCGCCGGCACACTGGCGTTCATCCACTACGACATCGCCGCGACCCGGCTGGCCCCGCTGGGCGCCTGGCTGTTCCACCGCGCCAGGATGCGAGAACCGCTCGGCCGCCACGACGGTGTCGCGTCCGCACTGCGCGCGCACGGGGACACGGAGGTGCTGTCCGCCGCCGCGGCGGCCGCGGGCATGGACACGTTCCTGTTCGAACCGTTCAGGCACACCAATCCGTTCTGCGCGGCGATGAGAGCCGTCGTCGGCATCCGTCCGGCGTTGGCCGCCGATTTCCGTCGTGCCCTGGGACGCCGGGCACGAGGGTTGGTCGCGGGCTGATGGTCACGATGGTCCCGGTCGTGCTGGGCCTGCTCGCGCTCGTCGACGCCGGTTTCGCGGGCTTTCGGGCCGCGGCCGGCCGCAACGCCCGGATCCGCAAACGCTCCTACCATCTGCTGGCGGCCCGCAGAGGTTTTGTGGGCGGGGCGATCGGTCTCGGCCTGGTGGCACTGTTGATCGTGGCGACACTGGGCTACTCGGCAGATCCAGGCGCTCGCTACGACGAACTGGTCCGTGCGGGCACGCGCATGCTCCAGGTGCTGGCGCCGTTCGCGGCGCTCGTGGTGGCATCGCTGCTGGCGTACTGGCTGTTGCCGATGCGTGAGAGCACGTTCGTGATCCTGGTCGGTCTCGGCCCGTTCACCCTGATCCGGCCCGCGGTCGTGCTCGGCGCCACGGTGTGGTCGGTGGCGGGGTCGGTCGACTGGCTTGTGTGGGCGGTCGCGATCGGGGCCGCGGTCAGCGTGCTGGCCGTCGAGGCGGTCGTCCATCGCCGCTGGTACCGAGCTCCGGTGTGACCGTGTGATCGCAGCCCAGGTTTCGCTGTCTGCCGCTACTTCTGGGCTGTCGCCGCGATGAGCGTCGAGGAGAGGTAGGAGTGCGCGGGATCGGTCGGGATGAAGAGCGTTTCGATGCCGCTCAACTGACGGTTCGTCTGCGCCATCGGCAATTCGTGCTCCAGGTCGCCCGGGGTGCGCACGCCCCGCACGATCACGCCGATGCCTGCCTCTCGGCAGTAGTCGACCAGTAGCCGGCCGGCGCTGGAGTCCACGGTGACGTTCGCCAGGTCGCTGGTCATGTCGGCCAGCAGGGCCAGTCGATCGGCGAGAGGGAGCCGGCCGGACTTCCGCGGGTTGGTCAGGACGCACATGACGACCTCGTCGAACATTTCCGCGGCTCGGCGGGCCACGGCGAGGTGTCCCTGCGTGACCGGGTCGAAGGAGCCAGGGAAGACAACGCGCATGGCCTGCATGCTAACGATCGGCCAAGACGCACCAGCCCGCGTTCCGACGTAGAGTCCGGGAAAGGTGAGCCGCTTCGAGACGGGACAGGCGTAGATGACCGACGAATCCGTGCTGGGCCGCATTAACGAGCTGGTCGACGAGGAGCACAAGCTGCGCGAACGCGTCGTGGCCGGCGAGATCTCCTCCGCAGAGGAGAAGGATCGGCTGCGGGCCCTGGAAGAAGCTCTCGACCAGTGCTGGGACCTGCTGCGGCGGCGACGCGCGGCCAGGTCGCAGGACGAGGACGCGGACGACGTCCCTGCCCGTTCCGTCGGTGAGGTCGAGGGCTACCTGCAGTAGCCGTTCGCCAGCTTTTCACGTGCGCCACTGGGATATTTCCCAGTGGCGCATTTGTTTTGGCCCGGCCTGCGCGAACGCCGATCGGTGTGGCGCGGCGGAGTGAGCTGGACCCCGTCGCCCTAGGGGTTGCTTAGGGGGATCGACGGCCGGGATCGCAGGACAGGCTTGGACGCACCGAGACTCGACGGAGGTGTGCGTCCATGTTGCGTGCCGAGCTGATCCGGCCGTTGCCCGAACTGCTCAGGGCGCACGCCGCGCACTTCGGTGACAAGGTCGCGTTCTCCGACCCGTGGCGCGCGGTCACCTACGCGGAACTGGAGCTGCGCACGCGGCGGCTCGCTGGTCACCTCGGCCGTCTGGTGCCGCGCGGGGGCCGGGTGGTGATCCTGCTCGGCAACCGGGTCGAGGTGATCGAGAGCTACCTGGCGATCACGCGGGCGAGCGCGGTCGGTGTGCCGCTGAACCCGGATTCCTCCGTTGCCGAGCTGGCGCATTTCCTGACGGACAGCGGTGCTTCGGTCGTGATCACCGACGCGGCGCACGTGGATCGGTTGCGCGGCCTGGACGTCCGCTCGCTCGTCGTGGTCGGCGAGTCGGTTCCTGCTGACGCGCTGTCGTTCTCCGCGCTGGCCGCCGGCGGTTCGGCGCCGGCTCGCGACGATCTCGGCTTGGACGAGCACGCGTGGATGCTCTACACGTCCGGCACCACCGGGAAACCCAAGGGCGTGCTGTCGACCCAGCGCAGCTGTCTGTGGTCGGTGGCGGCCTGTTATGCGCCGATCTACGGGCTTTCGTCGTCGGACGTCCTGTTGTGGCCGGCGCCGTTGTTCCACAGCTTCGCGCACGGGTTGTGCGTGCTGGGAGTGACCGCTGTCGGTGCTACCGCACGGATTCAGAGCGGGTTCTCCGCCGAGGGCGTGCTCGCCGAGTTGCGTCCGGACGTCACGTTCCTGGCCGGCGTTCCGGCGATGTACCACCAGCTCGTGCGCACCGGCGGCACCGCTTCGGCGTTGCGGGTCTGCCTCACCGCCGGCTCGGTCTGCCCCGCCTCGCTGTGTGCGGACTTCGAGGCGGCCTTCGGTGTTCCGCTGCTCGACGCCTACGGCAGCACCGAGACGTGCGGCATGATCGCCGCGAACTGGCCGGCCGGTCTGCGCGTTCCGGGTTCCTGCGGCCTGCCGGTGCCGGGCGTGAGCGTGCGTCTCGTGGATTCCGCTGGTGCCGACGTCCCGTGCGGTGCCGAGGGCGAGGTGTGGGTCAGCGGCCCGAACCTGATGGCCGGCTACCACGGCCTGCCTTCCGTGCTGGCCGACGGCTGGTACCACACCGGCGACCTGGCCCGCCGCGATGCGCAGGGATACCTGACGATCACCGGGCGTACCAAGGAACTCATCATCCGCGGCGGCGAGAACATCCATCCCGGCGAGATCGAACGCGTGCTGCTGCGGCTCCCCGGCGTTCTCGACGCAGCCGTGGCGGGCAGGCCTGACGAGGTGCTCGGCGAGGTGCCCATCGCGTATGTGGTGCCTGGTCCCGATTTCGACCCGGCTGCCGTGCTCGCCGGGTGCCGCTCGCAGCTCTCGGCCGCCAGGGTTCCGTCCGAGCTGCGTTCGACGTCCGTTGTTCCGCGAACGCCGTCCGGCAAGATCTTCCGCCATCGTCTTGCCGCGCAACCTTCCCAGCTGCGCGCCTCGCTCCGGCCGCTCTACGGCGTCGAGTGGGTTCCTGTCGCCGCCGCGGGACAGAGTTTCGATCTCACAGCCGTCCACAGTGGAGCCTCGGGCCTGGATTCCTGGCTGGCTTCGGATCCCGCGTCTTCCGCTCGGTTCGTGATCGTGACGCATCGGGCGGTCGCGGTGAACGACACCGAGGGTGTTCTGGCTCTGGAGCACGCTCACCTGTGGGGACTGGCGTCACGTGATCGCGTCGTGCTGGTCGACGTCGACACGGATTCCGTTGACCTGCAGTCCGTTGTCGCGTGCGGGGAGTCGCAACTCGCCGTGCGGGACGGCGTCGTGCTCACACCTCGCCTCACCAGGTTGCCCGCGGTGCACGAGCCGCTGGGACCTGTCGCCGTCCTCGGGTCCGGCCCGATCGCGGACGAGCTTCGTTCGCACGTTGACGTCTGCTCCCCGGAATCCGCCGCCCTGATCGTGCACACCTCGCCACTTGCCGCTGACCTCACCGTTTCCGCTCCACTGGTGCTGTGCTGGCCTGCCTCCGATCCCGGGCTGGGTGCCTTCTGCGACGCGGCGGCCCGACACCGCCGTGCACAGGGCTTGCCCGCGGTGTCGCTGGAGTGGGGCGATGGCGCCCTCTCCGTGCTCGATGCGCTCGACTCGTCGCACGCCTGCCAACGCGTCTCCGCGCCCGTCTTCGAGCCTGCCGGTGTGCCGTTGCGTGATCGCCTGGCCCCGTTGCCGGCCGCCGAGCGGGACGGTGTGCTGCTCGACCTCGTTCAGTCCGCCGCTGCTCGCGTCTGCGGCTCCACGGTTTCGACCTCCGTTCCGTTCGGCGAGCTCGGCCTGAGCTCTGCCGGCGCTGTGGAGCTGCGCAACGACCTGGTCGCGTCGACAGGCTTGCCGCTCGCTCCGACCTGCGCGTTCGACCACCCGACCTGCGTCGCTCTGGCCGCTCATCTGCGGGAGCTGCTGTTCGGTTCGGCTCCGGCTGTCGTCGCCCAGGTGGCCTCGGACGAGCCGATCGCGATCGTGGGCATGGCGTGCCGCTATCCGGGCGGCGTGCGTTCACCCGAAGACCTGTGGCGTCTGGTGGCTGCCGAGGTCGACGCGATCGGTTCCTTCCCTGACGATCGCGGCTGGGACGTCGACGCCGGTCACGGGGGTTTCCTGCACGACGCGGGGGAGTTCGACGCCGACTTCTTCGGCATCTCCCCGCGCGAGGCCCTCTCGCTGGACCCGCAACAACGCCTGCTGCTGGAGGTCTCGTGGGAGGCCTTCGAACACGCGGGCATCGACGCGTTGTCGTTGCGCGGCAGTCAAACTGGCGTCTTCGCGGGCGCGATGTACCACGACTACGGCTCCGGCGTCGGCACCGCGGCCAGCGTCATCTCGGGCCGCGTCGCCTACACGTTCGGCTTCGAGGGCCCCGCCATCACCGTCGACACGGCCTGTTCCTCGTCTCTGGTCGCCCTGCACCTGGCCGCCCAGTCGCTGCGCGGCGGTGAATGCACGCTCGCCCTGGCGGGCGGAGTGACCGTGATGTCCACCCCCGCCACGTTCATCGAGTTCGCGCGACAGGGCGCCCTGTCCCCGGACGGCCGCTGCAAGGCCTTCGCCGCGTCCGCCGACGGCACCGGCTGGTCCGAGGGCGTCGGCGTGGTGCTGCTGGAGCGCTTGTCTGACGCCCGCCTCAGCGGCCACCAGGTGCTCGCCGTGCTGCGCGGCTCCGCGATCAACTCCGACGGCGCCTCGAACGGCCTGACCGCCCCTCGCTCACCGGCGCAACAACGCGTGATCCGCGCGGCCCTGGCTTCGGCCGGCCTGGCTCCTGGTGATGTCGACGCCGTCGAGGCGCACGGCACCGGCACGGTCCTGGGCGACCCGATCGAGGCGCACGCGCTGCTCGCCGTGTACGGCCAGCGGGTGGATCCGGTGTGGCTGGGGTCTTTGAAGTCCAACATCGGCCACACGCAGGCGGCGGCGGGCGTGGGCGGCGTGATCAAAATGGTCCAGGCGATGCGACACGGCCTGCTGCCGCGCACGCTGCACGTCGACGCGCCGAATCCGCACGTCGACTGGTCTTCTGGCTCGGTCGAACTGCTGACGTCCGCACGGCTGTGGCCCTCGCTGGACCGTCCGCGCCGGGCTGCCGTGTCGTCGTTCGGTATTTCCGGGACGAACGCGCACGTGATCTTGGAGGCCGTGGAGGGGGGCGCGGACGGCGCGGCGAGCCAGGTGTCGCGGCTGGTGCCGTGGCTGGTGTCGGCCAAGACCGAGGCGGCGCTGCGGGACCAGACGCAGAAGCTGCTCGCGTTCGTGGACAGCCACGAACTCGATCCCGCGGATGTCGCCGCCACGCTCGCGACCCGTTCGGCGTTCCCGCACCGCGCGGCGTTCCACGGCCACACCGAGATCGCGTCCGGCACAGCGGACCACCCGGAGGTCGTCTTCGTCTTCCCCGGCCAGGGCTCGCAGTGGACGGGCATGGGCGCGCAACTCCTCGACGAGTCCCCGGCGTTCGCCTCCCGCATGGCCGAATGCGCGCGGGCACTGCGGTCGCACGTGGACTGGGACCTGTTCGAAACGCTCCGGGACCCTGCCGCCCTGGAACGCGTCGAAGTCGTCCAGCCCGCACTCTGGGCGGTGATGGTGTCGCTGGCCCATCTGTGGCAGACCTGCGGCGTGACACCGACGGCCGTCGTCGGCCACTCACAAGGAGAGATCGCGGCCGCGGTCGTGGCTGGAGCCCTGTCCATCGAGGACGGAGCGCGGGTGGTGGCGTTGCGCGCCAAGCTGATCGCCAGGCTCGCCGGCCGAGGCGGGATGATGGTCGTCGACAGGCTGCCCGAACACCTCGACCCGCGACTGTCCGTGGCGGCGATCAACGGGCCCGAGTCGTTCGTCCTGTCCGGCGACCTCGAAGCGCTCGACACCGTGCAGGGCAAGCGGATTCCGGTCGACTTCGCCTCGCACTCCGCCCACGTCGAGGAAATCCGCGACGAACTGCTGGCCGCCCTCGCCGGCATCGAGCCCCGCGAACCGGCGATCCCGTTCCTCTCCACCTGCGGCGGCGGCGCGCCGGACGCTGAGTACTGGTACCGCAACCTGCGCGAAACGGTCCAGTACGACCAGGTCGTCCGCGAGCTGGACGACAGGATCCTTCTCGAAGTCAGCCCGCATCCGGTGCTGTTGACCGGTTTCGGCACGCTCCGCCGCGACGACGGTGGCCAGGACCGCTTCCTCACTTCGGCCGCACAGCTGTGGGTGCGGGGTGTGGAAGTCGACTGGCCGTTCCACGGTCATCACGTCGACCTCCCGACCTACGCGTTCCAGCACCAGCGGTACTGGAAGGAGCCGGACGGCCTTTCGTTGCTGGGTGCGCCGGTCGAACTCGCCGATACCGCCACCACGATCTTCACCACGCACCTGTCGCGGCGAACGTGGCTCGTCGACCACGCGGTGTCGGGCACGGTTCTGTTGCCCGGCACGGCTTTCGTCGAGATGGTGCTGGCCGCGGGCAGCCACGTGGGCATGTCGGCGATCGATGAGCTGATCATCGGGGCGCCGCTGGTCCTGCCGGAACGCGGCAGCGTCGAAGTGCAGGTATCGGTGGCGCAGGACCGCACGTTCACCGTGCACAGCCGAGGCGAGCAGTGGCGCCGGCACGCGGGCGGCACTCTGACCGCCGCCGGCTCCACGCCGTTCGACCTGCACGAATGGCCCCCGGTGAACGCCACCGCGATCGACCTCGACGGCGTCTACGACACGTTGGCCGCGGAGGGGTACGAGTACGGCCCGGAGTTCCAGGGCCTGACCGCGTTGTGGCGGCGGGGCGACGAGCTGTTCGCCGAGGCGCACCTGCCGGGCGATCCCGCCGAGTTCGTTCTGCACCCCGCCCTGTTCGACGCCGCGCTGCACCCCATCGCGCTGGCTTGGGGAGAAACGCGGCCAGGGCAAGCACTTCTGCCGTTCTCGTGGAACGGCATCGAGCTGTTCGCGACTGGCGCGACCGCCCTGCGCGTCCGGCTGACCCGCAACGGTGACAGCATCGCGATCCAGCTGGCCGACAGCGCGGGACTGCCGGTCGCGGCCGTGAAGTCCCTGACCCTGCGGCCGATGCTGCTCAACGACTCCCTGTACCGGGTCGAATGGGCGCCCATCGCGTTGCCGCACGTCACCGAGATGCCGGACGACGTCGTCGTGGTGTCGCCGCGGAACGTACACGAGGCCCTGGAACAGCTGCGGCACTGGATCGGCGAGGACACCCGGCTCGTCGTGCACACCCGCGGCGCTTTCGGCTCCGACCTCGACGGCGCCGCGGTGTGGGGACTGGTGCGTTCGGCGCAGTCGGAACATCCGGGCCGGATCGTCCTCGTCGACGGCGACGCGGCGTTGCCCGCGGCGATCGCGTCCGGTGAACCGCAACTGATGGTGCGCGACGGTCAGGCTCACGTCCCGCGGTTGACGCATGTTCAACCGTCCACTGCAGACAGTTTGCTCGGGCGAGGCACGGTCCTGATCACCGGCGGCACCGGTGCTTTGGGCAGCTTGATTGCTCGGCATCTCGTTGCCGCGCACGGTGTTCAACGGCTGGTGTTGGTGAGTAGGAGGGGAGTTGCCCCTGAGCTGGAAGCCGAACTCCGCGGGCACGTCACGATCGCCGCTTGCGATGTCGCCAACCGTGCCGAACTGGCGACCCTGCTCGAAGGCATTCCCGATCTTTCGGCCGTGATCCACGCCGCGGGCGTGCTGGACGACGGCGTGATCACCTCGCTGGCGCCCGAACGCCTCGACACCGTGCTGCGCCCCAAAATCACCGCGGCGATGAACCTGCACGAGCTCGTGCCGTCCGTGCCGTTGGTGTTGTTCTCGTCGGTGGCGGGCGTGTTCGGCAGTCCAGGCCAGGGCAACTACGCGGCGGCCAACGCCTTCCTGGACGCCCTCGCGCGGCACCGCCATGCACGCGGACTCCCCGGCGTGTCCATCGCGTGGGGCCTGTGGGAGCGAACGAGCAAGCTGACCGCCCATCTCGCCGACGCCGGCGCTCACGACAAGACCGTCGCGATGTCCGACGAGACCGGACTCGCCCTATTCGACGCGGCCCTGCGCGCTTCCGAACCCGCGCTGGTCGCGGCACAACTCTCCACGAACCCGTTGCGCCGCAAGCGATTTCCGGTTCTTCCCGCGCGGGACCTGCTGGACCTGGTGCGCGCCAGCACCGCCGCGGTCCTCGGCCACGCCCCGACCGCCGTGGAGCCGACCCGCCGCTTCGCCGAGCTCGGGTTCGACTCCCTGACCGCCGTCGAACTCCGCAATCGCCTGTCCGCCGCCACCAACCTCCGCCTGCCCGCGACGCTCGTCTTCGACCACCCGACTCCGCAGGCCCTCGCCGACCACCTTTCCGAGGAACTGCGCGGCTCACGCCCTCCGGCCACCACTGCCTCGGTTCGTTCGGACGAGCCGATCGCGATCGTGGGCATGGCCTGCCGCTATCCGGGCGGTGTCAGTTCGCCAGAGGACCTGTGGGACCTGGTGCTGAACGAGGTCGACGCCATCGGCGAGTTCCCGGCCGACCGCGGCTGGGACGCCGTGTACGACCCGGACCCGGATCGTCCCGGCAAGTCGTCGACCCGGCACGGCGGCTTCCTGTACGACGCGGGGGAGTTCGACGCCGAGTTCTTCGGGCTGGCGCCCCGCGAGGCACTCGCGATGGACCCGCAGCAACGCCTGCTGCTCGAGGTCTCCTGGGAGGTGCTCGAACGCGCCGGCATCGACCCGTTGTCGTTGCGCGGCAGCCAAACCGGCGTGTTCACCGGCGTCATGTACCACGACTACGCCTCCCGGCTCGACTCGATCCCCGAGGACGTCGAGCCCTACCTGGGCCTCGGCACGGCGGGCAGCGTCGCCTCCGGCCGCGTCGCCTACTCGCTGGGCCTCGAAGGCCCGGCCGTCACGGTCGACACGGCCTGTTCTTCGTCTTTGGTGGCACTGCACTGGGCCGCGCAGGCGCTGCGAAACGGCGAGTGCTCGCTCGCGCTGGCCGGCGGTGTCGCGGTGATGGCGACGCCCGCCACGTTCGTCGAGTTCAGCCGCCAGCGCGGGTTGTCGCCGGACGGGCGGTGCAAGGCTTTCGCGGCGTCGGCCGACGGCACCGGGTGGTCGGAGGGCGTTGGCGTGCTCCTGGTCGAGCGCCTCTCTGATGCGCAGCGCAACGGTCACCGCGTACTCGCCGTGGTGCGGGGTTCCGCGGTGAACTCCGACGGCGCGTCGAACGGCCTCACCGCGCCCAACGGTCCGTCGCAGCAGCGCGTGATCCAGCGGGCTCTTGCGGTGGCCGGTCTGTCCGCTGCTGATGTCGATCTCGTCGAGGGGCACGGCACGGGGACGGTTCTGGGGGATCCGATCGAGGCGCAGGCGTTGATCGCGGTGTACGGGCAGCGGGTGGATCCGGTGTGGCTGGGATCTTTGAAGTCGAACATCGGTCACGCTCAAGCTGCCGCGGGCGTTGGCGGTGTGATCAAGGCGGTCATGGCGATGCGACACGGGGTGTTGCCGCGAACCTTGCACGTCGACACGCCTTCGCCGCACGTGGATTGGTCTTCGGGGTCGGTGGAGTTGTTGACGTCGGCACGGCCTTGGCCGGAGGTGGATCGTCCGCGTCGGGCTGCGGTGTCGTCTTTCGGGGTGTCGGGCACGAACGCGCACGTGATCTTGGAGGTTGGCCCGGTTTCGGCTGGCCAGGAATTGTCAGACCTGCCTGAGATGATTGGAGTGGGGACCCGATCCCCCCAGGGGGCCTGCCAATCCGAATCGATTCCGAGGGGTCGGTCGGCGTTCCCGACCGTGGGCACGGGCGACGCGGATGGCAGCTCGGCCAGCATGGTGCCGTTGGTCGTGTCGGCGAGGAGCGCGGACGCGTTGCGGGCGCAGGCGGTCCGGCTGCTGGAGTGTTCGGACGGGCGGCTGGACCTCGGGTACTCGCTCGTCACCACGCGGGCGGCGCTGGAACACCGGGCCGTGGTCATCGGGGACGGGCTGGAGGCGCTCGCTGACGGCAGGGTGAGCCCGCACGTCGTGGAGGGCATCGCGGTGGCAGGGCGCCGGGTGGCGTTCCTGTTCAGCGGGCAGGGCAGCCAGCGGCCGGGCATGGGGCGCGAGTTGTACGAGGCGTTTCCGGTGTTCGCCAAGGCGTTCGACGACGTCTGCGCGCATCTGGGAGACGGGCTGCGCGAGGTGGTATTCGGCGGAGGGTCGCTCCACCGGACCGCGGATGCGCAGTCCGCGCTGTTCGCCGTCGAGGTCGCGTTGTTCCGGCTGGTGGAGGCGTTCGGGGTGCGGCCGGACTTCCTCGCGGGGCACTCGATCGGTGAGCTGGCGGCGGCGCACGTCGCTGGGGTGCTCTCACTCGAAGACGCGGCAAAGCTCGTCGCGGCGCGCGGCAAGTTGATGCAGGCGTTGCCCGCGGGCGGCGCGATGGTGGCGATCCAGGCGAGCGAGCGGGAGATCGTGCCGTTGCTGTCCGGCCGGGTCGACATCGCGGCCGTGAACGGGCCGGAGGCGGTCGTGATCTCCGGTGACGAGGACGAGGTGCTCGCGATCGCCGCGCGGTTCGGGAAGTCGAAACGCATCGACGTCAGTCACGCCTTCCACTCGCCGCTCGTCGAACCGGTTCTCGACGAGTTCCGGCGCGTCGCGGAAGGCCTGACCTATCGAGAGCCGTCGATCCCTCTGGTGGCCGGGCAGATCAGCTCGCCTGAGTACTGGGTGAAGCACGTGCGCCGCACCGTGCGCTTCGGAGACGCCATGCGGACTCTGGCGGACGAAGGCGTCACAGCGTTTTTGGAACTAGGTCCGCGCGGCGTGCTCACGGCACTGGCCGCGGACAACCTGTCCTCTGCGGAAGGATGTGTGTTCAGCGCCTCCCTGCGCGATGAGCAGGAACCGGCCGGGTTCCTGACGGCACTGGCTGAGTTGTACGTGCGGGGCGTTCCGGTGGAATGGGAACGGCTCTTCGACGGAACGGACGCGCGGCGCGTCGATCTGCCGACCTATGCCTTCCAGCGCAAGCGGTACTGGCTGGACGGTTCAGCACCAACGCCCGTGGTGAGCGCACCAGAACGTGACCTGCTCGACGTCGTGCGCGCGCACGCGGCGGTGGTGCTGGGTCATGAGGGCCCTGATGCCGTTGACCCCGCACGGGCGTTCAGCGAGTGCGGATTCGACTCGCTGATGGCGGTGCAGCTGCGCAACCGGCTGTCGGCGGCCACCGGCATGACCTTGCCTGCCACGTTGCTGTTCGACTACCCGACGCCGCGGGCGCTGGCGGAGCATTTGCGCGGCGGACACAGGGATTCTGTCGCGGTGGCGCGTGCTGACGAGCCGATCGCGATCGTCGGGATGGCATGCCGGTATCCGGGCGGGGTCGCGTCGCCTGACGACCTGTGGCGCCTGGTGGCTTCGGAGGTCGACGCGATCAGTGGCCCGCCGGTGGATCGTGGCTGGGACTTTGCGAAGTCGTACGTTCGCGAGGGTGGTTTCCTGCACGATGCGGCGGAGTTCGACGCCGAGTTCTTCGGCATCAACCCTCGCGAGGCGCTCGCGATGGACCCGCAGCAGCGCCTGTTGCTGGAGGTGTCGTGGGAGGCCGTCGAACGTGCCGGCATCGACCCGTTGTCGTTGCGTGGCAGCCAAACAGGCGTGTTCACCGGTGTCGTCTACCACGACTACGCGTCACGGCTGTATGACCGCGCACCCGACGATGTCATGGGCTATCTCGGGACGGGCGGCGCGGCCAGCGTTGCTTCTGGGCGTGTGGCTTACACGTTCGGGTTCGAGGGACCGGCTATCACGGTCGACACGGCCTGTTCCTCTTCTTTGGTGGCACTGCACTGGGCGGCGCAGGCGTTGCGCAACGGCGAGTGCTCGCTCGCCCTCGTCGGCGGTGCGACGGTGATGCCGACTCCGATGGCGTTCGTCGAGTTCAGCAAGCAGCGCGCGCTCGCTCCTGATGGACGGTGCAAGCCGTTCGCGGCTTCTGCCGATGGCACCGCATGGGCAGAAGGCGTGGGTGTGTTGTTGGTGGAGCGGCTCTCCGATGCCCAACGCAACGGACACGAAGTGCTCGCTCTCGTGCGTGGGTCGGCGGTGAATCAGGACGGCGCGTCGAACGGCCTGACAGCGCCCAACGGCCCGTCGCAGCAGCGGGTGATCCGTGCGGCATTGGCTGCGGCGGGGTTGTCCGTTGCCGATGTTGACGTAGTTGAGGCGCACGGCACCGGCACCGCGTTGGGCGACCCGATCGAGGCGCAGGCGCTGATGGCGACTTACGGGCAGCGGCCGGATCCGGTGTGGCTGGGGTCGCTGAAGTCGAACATCGGTCACTCGCAGGCCGCGGCGGGCGTGGGCGGCGTGATCAAGATGGTGCAGGCGATGCGGCATGGTCTGTTGCCGACGTCGTTGCACGTGGACTCGCCGACGCCGCACGTGGACTGGTCTGCGGGTGCGGTCGAGTTGCTGACGGAGGCCCGGCCGTGGCCAGCCGGGAATGCGCCGCGCCGTGCGGCGGTGTCGTCGTTCGGGATGAGCGGTACGAACGCGCACGTGATCTTGGAGGCGGGCCCGGTTTCGGCTGGCCAGGAATTGTCAGACCTGCCTGAGATGATTGGAGTGGGGACCCGATCCCCCCAGGGGGCCCTCCAGTCGGGATCGATTCCGAAGGCCGGGGGCGCGGACGGAGCGG
>NZ_MUYM01000092.1:1811-2716 GCF_002150765.1 Lentzea kentuckyensis | reverse complement strand
CACCCCGCCCGACTCGCTCAGTACTCGTTCAGGACGCGATCAGGACTTGCTCAGGCGTGACGCGAGCAGCCGCTTGCCCTGCTCGGCACCCTTCTGGCTCTCGCCCTGCGCCTTGCGGAAGAACTCCGCCAGCTCCTGGTCGCCCGCACGCTCGGCGTCGGAGATGTAGGTCTCCAGACGCAGCGCGTTGTCGAGGCACGCCTCGGTGAACCAGAGGATGTTGTAGTCCTTGTCCCTCGTACCTGTGACGTGACCGGTCTCCGTGGTCGACACGGTTCCTCCTCGTCTATCAGGGATTTTGCGGTCACTCGGCGTGTACCCGTGGTGGCCTGGAGAAAACCGTCTCGGCTTGTGGTCGTTACCTTCGGGCGCGTACGGTCGGTGCGGACGGGAGTCCACATGAACCAACTTCGCCAGCGAACTACCTATGTCCAGTCCATCCCGATCGTCGCCCTCACCGGCGAGATCGACATGATGTCGTCCGCACCGGTCAGCAGCAGGCTCGCCGAGCTGCTCGACCGCAAGCCGCCCGCTCTGGTCATCGACCTGCGGGAAGTGCGTTTCTTCGGGTCCGAGGGGATCCGCACGCTCGTCGAGACCCAGGCCCAGGCCGATGTGCTCGGCGTCAAGTTCGGTGTCGTCAGCGACAGCAGAGTCGTGTTGCGTCCGTTGGAGATGACCGCCGTCGACCAGCTGCTGCTGCTGTTCAGCGACGTGGACGACGCCGTGACGGCGCTGAGCGGCTGCTAGGCCGGCCCACTACGCCGACAGGGCCGCTGAGCTCCGGACGCGCGAGCGCTCCACGAGATCCAGCAACAGGCCTTCCTTGGTGGACCAGGGCGAGATGTCCACGACGTCGTGACCCGCCACCTTCATCAACCCTTCCGCGACCACCGCGCCCGCCA
>NZ_MUYM01000092.1:0-1773 GCF_002150765.1 Lentzea kentuckyensis | reverse complement strand
TTCGAGCAGCCGACGGCGCGAGCGCTCTCATCGGCCGGGAAGACCTTGGCGAGCCGCTCCCTCACCTCGGCCCGCATGTCCTGCACGGTCAGTCCGGCGCGCGTCAAAGTCCTTGCCCCCAAAGGCAACGACACCGCGAGCTCCGGCTCGGCCCCGGATCCGGCCGCCAGTTCCACGGTGCCGCCGCCGACGTCCAGCACGACCATCCGCCCGGCGCCCCAGCCGAACCAGTGCCGTGCCGCCGCGTACGAGAGACGCGCTTCTTCCTTGCCCGACAACACCTTCAGCTCGACGCCGGTGCGTCTGACGACCTTGCGCATGACCTCGTCGACGTTCGCGCAGTCGCGCACGGACGAAGTGGCGAAGGGCAGGAACGCGACGTCGCCTGCCTTCTTGCGGGCGGTCAGCACGGCGGCGCACAGCGACTCGATGCCGTTGCGGCTGATGGCGCCTTCGGCATCGAGCTCGCGGTCGAGTCTCAGCCGGACCTTGTGGGACACCAGCGGGTGCATGAGGTCACGTTCCACGACCACCAGGTGTGCGCTGAAGCACCCGACGTCCAGAACCCCGACCGACATGCGCCACCTTCCCTCTACCAAGTCTTCTTTACCCCATCGGCACCTATTCTGCGGAACTCAGCACCCGATCAGGCAATCCTGGCCCGATGAGATGCGTTACAGTCGGCCGATGTCATTGGCGGAGATCCCTTCCCGGCTCGAACACGCCCTGAGCACGGCGAAGCGCGGCGTGATCGTCCTGGCAGTGGACGGCCTCTCCGCGGACGTGGCCAAACAGTCGTGGTTGTCCGCCTCCATCTCCACCCTTTCCTCGACGGTGCCGTCCACCTCCGCGACGGCCTGGCTGACCGCGCTGACCGGCGTTCCCGCCGACGTCCACCGCGTGCCGGGAACGGTCTACCGCAACGGGTCCGGCCTCGTGCACGCGATCAACGGCACGCCGGCGATCCCGGAGCTGCCGACCGTCCTGGAACGGCACAGCGCCACCGTGCTCGCCAGGGAGCTCGACCTCCTGGAAGGAACGTGGGCCCACGCCCTGCTGCGAGGCTGCAACCGGATACCCGCGCCCCCGCGGCACAAACTCACCGCTCAGGCGGAGGATCCGCCGCTGCTCGTCGCCAACGTCGTGGCCGATCTCGACAAGGCGATGGACCAGGCCGGGTTCCTCTGGACCTACGTCAACATCGACGACNNCCGTCGTCGCGCATTCGGACCACGGCCAGGTCGCCGTCGATCCCGATCCGGACCTCGTCGAGGCCTGGGACGCGATCGTGCGCGAGGAGTGCGTGATCCCGTCGGGCGGTGCGGGCCGGACGCGCTGGCTCTACCCGAAGGCGGACCGTCTGGAAGCCGTTTTCGACCGCGTGGCAACGACTCTGGGTTCGACGGCCACCGTGCACCACGCGACCGACCTCGGTCTGCCGCAGCCGGAGGCCGGACCGGTCGTCGCGGTCGCGGCGTCGCCCGCGTTCCCCGTCCCGGACCCGTCCGTGAAGTTCGAGCACGGCGGCCTGAGCCGCGACGAGATCGACGTCCCCTACGCGGTCTGGCAGGCCGTACAGTAGGCGCGTGCGCGTCGAATTTTCGAGCTCTATAAGGAAAATCGATGCTGCCGATTGGGATTCGGTGGTCCATGCGAGCGGCGCGCCGGTGTTCTACGAGCACGCGTACGTCAGCGCCTACGAGCAGGCGCCGCTGACCACCGCGGACTACTCCGGGTGCTTCCTGGTGCGGGACGGCGGAAAGCTGGTCGGCG
>NZ_MUYM01000091.1 GCF_002150765.1 Lentzea kentuckyensis | reverse complement strand
TCGTCAAAAGACTCATTGCTAGGGCTGGCGGGGCGGTGAAATGGATCGTGGTGGGTGGGAGGCGTGGGTACGGTCGGCCGGTGGATGGCGAGGCGGCGGCGCGTGCTCAGGTGATCGTGCTCAACGGTGGGTCCAGCTCCGGCAAGTCGGGGATCGCGCGGTGTCTGCAGGCGCTGTTGCCCGACGCGTGGCT
This sequence comes from Lentzea kentuckyensis, assembly GCF_002150765.1. Lineage (GTDB taxonomy): Bacteria > Actinomycetota > Actinomycetes > Mycobacteriales > Pseudonocardiaceae > Lentzea > Lentzea kentuckyensis. Next base: position 59,864 of record NZ_MUYM01000091.1, on the reverse strand, counting down.
GGCGATCGGGGTCGACACGTTGATCGACGTGATGCCCGCGCGGTTGCGGCTCGGGTCCGAGGGGATCGGGTTCGCGCAGGACGGTGAGGTCATCGTCGGGGGCGAGTTCCGGTTGCTCGAGGACGCGTGGATGGAGGGGGTCGCCGCGATGGTGCGCGCGGGGGCGCGGGTGATCGTGGACGACGTGTTCCTGGGCGGGACCGAGTCCCGGCAGCGGTGGGAGAAGGCGCTGGACGGGTTCGCCGTGCTGTGGGTCGGTGTGCGGTGTGATGCCGCGGTTGCCGCAGGCCGGGAGCTCGCACGCGGTGATCGGGTCGCCGGGATGGCCGAGGTGCAGGCCGATCTGGTGCATCGGGGGATGACCTACGACGTCGAGGTCGACACCGCGCGGTGCGAGGCGATCGAGTGCGCGAAGGTCATCGCAGCGAGGCTGTAGCAGCGAGCGGCGGTCGGCGCCGCGGCCGACAGGAGCTTCGCAAGATCCGTATCCAATATATTGCCTGCGAGTCGGTGTAGTAGGAGGTCGCGAGGCACATCTGCCTGATGTTGGGCAGACGACATGTTCCAAACATGAATCCGGCGGGCGCCACGCCGGATCGGTATCGACTGACCAATCAATCGGGGGTCAGCAGCAGTCGCAGCACGTGCAGCAGTCGTCCATCCCGTTCACCTCCCCTCCGGCGGGCACCACGGTGAACAGTCGGTACCGACCATGTCCACCAGATCCGAGCGGAGTCGCGCGAGCCGGGCCATCTCGGCGTCGATCTCGTCGATGTGCCGCCGCAGCAGCTCCTCGGCCGGCTCGCACGGGCATTCGCCGGTGTCGCGGACGGCGAGCAACGACGAGATCTCCCGCAACGTCAGCCCGAGACGCTGGCAGTCGCGGATGAACCGGATCCGGTCCGCCGCCGACGACGGGTACTGCCGATACCCCGACGACGTGCGCGGCGGCGGCGCGAGCAGCCCCGCGCGCTCGTAGTACCGGACCGTGTCAGGCCGGACCCCGGCCTGACGTGCGAGCTCGGCGACTCTCATACCGTCAACGCTAAACCTGTGAGTGCACTCCAAAGTCAAGCGCGGCCCAACGAAAAGCGGGGCCACCAACGTGAGTGGCCCCGCCAGACGAACAAACCGTCAGTGCACGCCCAGCACACCGTCGATGCGGCGCGGGATGCCCAGCGGGTTCGCGTCCTGCAACTCCGGCGGCAGCAACGCGTCCGGCCACGACTGGTACGTCACCGGGGCGATCCACCGGCGGATCGACGTGGCGCCCACCGACGTGTGCAGCGGGTTCGTCGTCGACGGCCACGGGCCACCGTGGTGCTGGCCCCACGCCACCGCGACACCGGTCGGCCACGCGTTGAAGATGATCCGGCCGGCGACGTGCCGCAGCACCTCCGCGATCTCGCCGGCCTCCGCGTGGTCCGACGGTTCGGCGTGCACCGTGCCGGTCAGCGTGCCCGGCAGCTTCGCCAGCACCGAATGCAGTTCCGCGGGCGACGAGTACGTCACGGCCAGCGCCGCCGGACCGAAGTGCTCCTCGGTCAGCTTCTCGAGGTTCTCCTCGAACACCGACACCGGCACGCTGAACAGCCGCGGCGCCACCGCCCACGCCTCGTCCGGGCGCGTACCCGCGGACACGACGGACACCAGGTCCGACGCGGCCAGCGCGTCCGTCGAAGCCTTGTAGGAGTCGCACATCCGCTCGTTCAGCATCGCGCCACCGGAGGTCGCCGCGACGGCCTCACCCAGCGCGGGCACCAGCGACTCCGGCGTGAACACCAGACCGGGGTTCGTGCAGAACTGCCCGACACCCATCGTCAGCGACGCCGCGAACCCCGCGGCGATGTCGTCACGCGCAGCAGCACCCGGCAGGATCACCGTCGGGTTCACGCTGCCCAGCTCACCGTAGAACGGGATCGGGTCCGGCCGGCCCTGTGCCAGGTCGAACAACGCCCGCCCGCCACCGGTCGACCCGGTGAAACCGACCGCGCGCACCGCCGGGTGCTTCACCAGCGCGACACCGGACTCGGTGCCGTACACGATGCCGAACACGCCCTCGGGCGCACCGGCCTCGCGCAGCGCGTCCACGACCACCCGCGAGGTCTCCCGCGACGTCGACGGGTGCGCGGAATGTGCCTTCACCACAACAGAACAGCCGGACGCCAGCGCGGAAGCCGTGTCACCACCGGCCACCGAGAACGCGAACGGGAAGTTCGACGCGGAGAACACCGCCACCGTCCCAAGAGGACGGAGAATGCGCCGCAGCACCGGGCGCGGCGGGATGATGTCCGGGTTCGCCGTGTCCAAAGTGGCCTCGACGTAGCTGCCCTCGCGCAGCACCTCCGCGAACAACCGCAGCTGGTTCGTGGTGCGCTTCAACTCGGTGGTCAGCCGCGGCACACCCAGCGCCGTCTCACCGTCCGCCGTGGCGACCAGCAACGACGACTCGGCGTCCAACGCGTCCGCGACCTTCTCCAGCACCACGGCGCGGTCCGCGGCCGGAACGACCGACCAGGCCGGGAACGCGACCGCCGCGGCCGAGGCGATCCGGTCCACCTCGCTGTCGGGGGTCTTCGCAACCGGCTCGCCGAACGGCTCACCGGTGCGCGGGTTGTATCCCTGAACGACGTGGCTCAACGCCCTGCCTCCTTGACTGCCGTGTCGAAATCGGGGCCGCACCAGGCCCCGCCCACGTACTTCGCCGCGTACGACGAGGGATCGAGCTCACCACCGTGCTTCTCCAGCACCTCGGCGGCGTACACCTCGGAGTCGTCCTGCGGCTCGTAACCCAGCGCGCGGGCCTCGTCCAGCGAGAACCAGCCGCGCTTGTTGTCCGAAACGCCCCACACGATCCGGAATCCCGGCGACGCAACGGAAAGACACGCCTCGAACAGGCGCGCGCCGTCGTCCGGCGACATCCACGTCGACAGCATCCGCACATCGCGCGGCTTCTCGAAGCACGAGCCGATGCGGATCGCGATCACGTCCATGCCGTAGCGGTCGGCGTACAGCGATCCCAACGCCTCCAGCGCCACCTTGGACACGCCGTAGTAGGTGTCGGGGCGCGGGAACACGTAGTCACCGGCCTCGCCGTCGGCGCGTTCCAGATAGCCCACGGCGTGGTTGGAGCTGGCCAGGACCACTCGGCGCACACCGCAGCGGCGCGCGGCCTCCAGCACCGTGTGCGTGCCGTCGATGTTGACGCTGAGGATCTTGTCCCACGCCTCCTCGAGGCTGTGGCCGCCGAGGTGGATCACGGCGTCGACGTCCTTCATCGCGGCTTCCATCGCGCCGATGTCGGTCACCGAGGCCTGGACGAGCTCGACGTTCTCGCCGTCGGCGGCCGCGGGTAGCTCCGCGATGTCCAGCAGTCGCAGGACGCGGCCCTCCGTCGCGAGGCGGGTGCGCATGAGCGTTCCCACCCCGCCACCGGCGCCGGTGATCAGGATGCGTGCGGTCACGGGTTGGACCCCTCCGTCTTGTGCAGATGTTTCGGCGGTACTCGGATCAGCGACCGAACTGGCGGAGAAGCTCGGTGATCGTCCGGGCGGCGTCCAGCAGAGCGGCGATGACCTGCCGCTCGTGCTCGGGGTCCAGTCTGCCCAGTGGGACCGAGCAACTCATAGCGTCCAGAACGGGGTTTCGGTACGGCAACGCGACCGCGAAGCAGCCGAGCCCCGGCGTGTTCTCCTCACGTTCGTGGGCATATCCGACATTCCGGAAACCGGCGAGCTGCTCGTGCAGCGCCGCCCGATCGGTCACGGTGTTGGGGGTCAGCGGCTTCAGTTCGTCCGGGAGGATCAGGTCGACCTCCTCCGGCGTGCGAGTCGAGAGCACTGCCTTGCCCAGCGACGTCGAGTGCGCGGGGAGCCGGCGGCCGACGCGTGAGACGACGCGCAGGTGGTGCTCGGACTCGCGGCTCGCCAGGTAGACGACGTCCGCGCCGTCCAAACGGGCAAGGTGCACGGTCTCGTTGATGTCCTGCCGCACCTGCTCCATCACGCGGATCGCCGCGCGCACCACCGGGTCGTGGTCCAGATAGGACGTACCGACGAGCAGCGCGCGCACGCCGATGCCGTACGTGCCCCGGTCCGAGTCGACCTCCACCCAGCCGCGCGCGACCAGCGTCTGCAGCAGCATGTAGAGGCTCGACTTGGGGTAGCTGAGCTCGCGGTGCAGCTCCGTGAGCGTCAGCCTGCGGTCCGACGCGGAGAGCACTTCGAGCAACTCAACCGTTCGGTCGGCGGACTTCACTGCGCCCGGACGAGCCGTGCCCTTGTCGATCGGCGACGCCACCTGGCCTCCTCGGCCGTCTTCTGGGAAACCGGTAAGCAACTTGCCCAACTCACCCTTGACACGTTGCTGTCCTGATTCTTACAGTCCTGCATCAGGTTCACAAGTACGACCCCGGTTCACATATCTGAACACGAAGGGCTCCGACGATGCGCCGTAGAACCGCCACAACAATCGCCACGCTCAGCGTGGCCTTGCTGCTCGCAGGCTGTGGCAGCAGTGGCAACACGGCGGCGTCGACCAAGGACCCGAACAAGCCCCTCGAGGTGTGGACCCGCTCGACGGAGGCAACGGCGAAGGTCTACGAGAAGATCTTCAAGTCGTTCACCGAGAAGACCGGTGTGCAGGTCGACTACAAGCCGATCTTCAACGACTTCGACAAGCAGGTGCAGCAGCGCGCCGCCTCGAAGGACCTCCCGGACGTGGTCATCACCGACACGGGCTCGCTGGGCAACTTCGTCAAGCAGGGCTGGACGACCGAGATCAAGCGCGACGACCTCGCGGGCGGCGGCGACATCGTCGACCGGGCCTGGAACAACGGCAAGGGCGCGGACGGCAAGTACTACGCCATCCCGTACTCCACCCAGGCGATGGTCACGCTGATCCGCAAGGACTGGCGCGAGAAGCTCGGCAAGCCGATCCCGACGACGTGGGAAGAGTTAGACGATCTAGCGCGTGCGTTCACTCGTAACGACCCTGATGGCAACGGGCAGAACGACACCTACGGCATGCTCGTGCCGGGCACGGTCGACCGCGGCTACCTCGCGTGGTGGGCCGCCAGCTACATCTGGCAGGGCGGCGGCGACATCCTCGACGAGGAGGGCGACGGCAAGTTCTCCGTCGGCATCGACTCGCCGGAGTCGACCAAGGCGATCGAACGGCTGCGCAAGCTCTTCTGCGAGGACAAGGTCATGCAGCCGGGCTCGCTGACGCTGAGCACGAACGACGCGCACCCGCTGTTCGAGTCGGGCAAGAGCGGCATCTACCTGACCGGCCCGTACATGATCGGCCGCTTCGACAAGTCGGTCGGCAAGGACAAGTACGAGGTCATCGCGTCCCCGCGTGGCCCGGCCGGTGCCACGGTCCTGGGTGAGGGCGAGGACGTCTACCTGATGGCCGGCTCCGCGAAGACCGCGGACCAGAAGAAGCTCGCCGAGTACCTGATCACGCCCGACGCGCAGAAGGCCGGTATGAAGGGCGACCCGCAACCGGTGGTCCGCCTGCCCGTCAACAAGAACGTCGACGTCAACGCGACGTACAACGACCCGCGCTGGGCGACCGTGGCGGGCGTGTACAAGAGCGAGGCGCGGCCGTTCCCCAGCGTTCCGAACTTCACGCCCTTCCGGCAGAAGACCTCGGAGACCCTGAACTCGATCTTCGCCAAGTGCCCCGCCGACTCGTCGGCTGAGCTGAAGGCTCTGGCGGAGGCGCTGAAGAAGGAACTCGAGAACCAGAAGGCGTCGCAGTGACGGCAGTTCAACATCACAGCGACACCCAAGACGTGGGCTCGACGGCTAGTGGCGGCGGTGCCGTCGAAACCCACCCCGTGAGGCGGCGCCGCCGGCGCCGCCTCACGGGAGCCACCTTCGTCCCGTGGTTGTTCCTGTTTCCCGCCGCGCTGATCTTCCTGGTCTTCAAGTTCATCCCGATGGCCGAGGGAATCCGGCTCTCGCTGTTCGAGGTCCGGCCTTTCCTCGGCGACATCTTCGTCGGCTTCAAGAACTACGCCACGATCCTGCAGGACGAGAAGTTCCTGACGGCGTCGTGGCACACCCTGGTCCTGGCCGGTGGGCAGACGCTCGGAGCGATGCTCATCGGCTTTTTCCTGGCCCTGCTGCTGGAAGGCCACGCCAAGTCGTTGTGGTTCGTGCGCTCCGCGGTGTTCCTGCCCGTGGTCGCCGCGACCGCCGTGATCGGTGAGATCTGGCGGCTGTTCTTCTACCCGGCGCCGGAAGGCTTCCTCAACGAGGTCATCTCGTGGATCGGCCTCGGTCCGTGGGAGTACATCCACAGCACCGACACCTCACTGGTGTCGGTCATGTTCGTCGGCATCTGGAAGCACGCGCCGTACGACATGGTGCTGATCCTCGCTGGTCTCGCGGGCATCGACCGCCAGCAGTACGAGGCCGCCGCGATCGACGGAGCCTCGACGCCGCAACGAATCTGGAACGTCACGCTGCCGGCGTTGCGCCCCGTGATCACGATTCTGCTGACGCTGGCGGCGATCCGCGGCCTGCGCGTCTTCACCGAGGTGTACGTCCTGACCGGCGGCGGCCCCGCCGGATCGACGGACGTCTGGATGACGCGCGTCTACACGACGGCGTTCGAGCAGTCCGAGGCCGGGCTCGCCTCGGCTGGTTCCGTGCTGTTGTTCCTGGTTACCTTGGTTCTCACGGTCAGCGTGCAGTGGTACCGCCGGAGGAAGGAGGCGCGATGAGCGTCAACTCGAGTCGCTTCGACAGCGCCATCGGCTGGTCCACCCGTCCGGACGCGTGGGTCAGCAAGGGCGTCCGGGTGCTTTTGAGCGCTCTCGCTGTAATCCTTTTCTGCGGTCCGCTGCTGGTCATCTTCTCCGGCGCGTTCGACCACAACCCGGACCCGACCCAGCTGTCGGTGATCCCGGACCACCCGTCGCTGATCAACTTCCAGGTCGCGGCGGAGAACAAGATCTGGCACTACCTGACGAACTCGTTGATCATCGCGGGTGGTGCGCTGCTGTTGCAGCTGGCGGTGAGCGTGTTCGCCGCCTACGCGTTGGCGCGTAAGAAGTTCCGCGGTCAGGCCATCGCGCTGTTGGTCATCCTCGCCACGATGATGTTGCCGGAGGAGGTCATCGCGATCCCGCTGTCGCTGGTGATCGGAGACCTGCCGCTGGTGCACGTGAGTCTGAAGGGCACGCTGCTCGGCGTTATCCTCCCGCTGGGGGCGTGGGGTTTCTCCATCTTCGTCATGACGGAGTTCATGAAGGAGATCCCCGCGGAACTGGAGGAGGCGGCCAAAGTGGACGGTGCCGGGGAGCTGCGCCTGTTCGCGCAGATCATCCTCCCGCTGTGCCGCCCGGCGCTCGGCGTGATCGCCGTGTTCGGCTTCAACATGATTTGGGAGCAGTACCTGCTCCCCCTGATCGTCGCCGCTGACCCCTCCGATTACACGCTCACGGTCGCACTTCTCGCGCTCAGGTCCGACGATCAGGTCGGGACGGGCATCGTGCTGGCCGGAGCGTTGCTGGCGCTGGTACCGAGCCTGGTCGTGTACCTGTCGCTGCAGAAGTCCTTCCTGCGTGGGATCACCACCGGAGCGATCAAGGGATGAGTGTCTGGTATGCAACTCGATGGTGTGCTGTTCTTTCCGGTGACCCCGTTCGACACCGAGGGGAACATCGCGTTCGACGTGCTGGCTGAGCACGTCAAGCACGGTGTCTCCGCCGGGCCAGGCGCGGTGTTCGTCGCCTGCGGCACCGGCGAGTTCCACGCGTTGGGGCTGGAGGAGTTCGAGCGCGCGGTGGCCGTCGCGGTCGAGGCGACCGCGGGCAAGGTGCCGGTGTTCGCGGGCGCGGGCGGCTCGGTCGTGGCGACCAAGCAGTTCGTGCAGGCAGCGGAACGCGCTGGTGCGCAGGGCATCCTGCTGTTGCCGCCGTACCTCGTGACCAATCCGGCCGCCGGGCTCGTGCGGTATGTCGCCGAGGTCGCGGGTGTCACCGAGCTGCCGATCATCGTGTACCAGCGCAACAACGCGCGGTTCACGCCGGAGACCGCCGTCGAGGTCGCGCGGATCCCGAACGTCGTGGGCTTCAAGGACGGCATCGGCGACCTCGACCAGATGCAGCGGATCGTGCTGTCGGTTCGCGCGGGCGTCGACAAGCCGTTCCAGTTCTTCAACGGCCTGCCGACCGCGGAGATGACGCAGCTCGCGTACCGGGGGATCGGCGTCGAGCTGTACTCGTCCGCGGTGTTCTGCTTCGCGCCGGAGATCTCGCTGGGCTTCTACAACGCCGTGCAGGCGGGTGACACCGAGCTGGTGAACCGCTTTCTCCTCGAGTTCTACAAGCCCCTGGTCGAGCTGCGCGACAAGGTTCCCGGATACGCGGTCGCCCTGGTGAAGGCCGCGGTGCGCGCGAACGGGCTGGACGTCGGTGGCGTCCGCCCGCCGTTGATCGACCCGCTGGACGAGCACGTCGCCGCCCTGGACAAGATCATCGCCGCCGGTAAGGCTCTGCTGGCATGAAGATCACCGAAGTAGTCCTGACGCCGATCGCCTTCCGCGACCCGCCGCTGCTGAACGCGGCGGGCGTGCACGAGCCGTGGGCGCTGCGCACGATCGTCGAGGTGCACACCGACGAGGGCATCTCCGGGTTGGGGGAGACCTACGGCGATCTCGCGCACCTGGAGCGCTCACGGTCCGTTGTGGACTCTCTGATCGGGCTCGACGTGTTCGCCCTGAACGAGATGCACGCGCGGGTCGCCGCTGTTCTGGGTGGTGAGGCCGGCCCGGACAAGCACGGGCTGACCGGGAAGATCACAGCGGAGAGCACCGTCGATCGCGTGTACTCGCCGTTCGAGGTCGCGTGCCTGGACATCCAGGGCAAGGCATTGGGACGTCCGGTGCACGACCTGCTGGGCGGCGCGATCCGGTCGTCCGTGCCGTACTCCGCTTACCTGTTCTACAAGTGGGACGGGCACCCCGGCGCCGAGCCGGACGAGTGGGGCGAGGCGATCGACCCCGCCGGCATCGTGGCGCAGGCCAGGAAGATGATCGGTGAGTACGGGTTCGGGTCGATCAAGCTCAAGGGCGGTGTGTTCGCGCCGGAGCAGGAGATCGAGGCGATCAGGGCGCTGCGCGAGGCGTTCCCGGACCACCCGCTGCGGCTGGACCCGAACGCGGCCTGGTCACCCGCGACGTCGCTGAAGGTCGCGGCCGAGCTCGACGGCGTGCTGGAGTACCTGGAGGACCCGGCGCCGGAGATCTCCGGGATGGCCGAGGTGGCCGCGAAGGCGCCGATGCCGTTGGCCACCAACATGTGCGTGGTCGCGTTCGAGCACCTCAAGCCGTCGGTGGAGCAGGACGCGGTGCAGGTGCTGCTGTCCGACCACCACTACTGGGGCGGGCTGCAGCGGTCGCGGCAGCTGGGCATGATCTGCCAGACGTTCGGCATCGGCCTGTCGATGCACTCGAACTCGCACCTGGGCATCTCGCTGGCCGCGATGACGCACCTGGCGGCCGCCACACCGAACCTGAACTACGCGTGCGACACCCATTATCCGTGGAACGCGGCCGACGAGGTCGTGGAGCCGGGCGTGCTGTCCTTTGTGGATGGTGCGGTGCCGGTACCGACCACGCCGGGTCTCGGTGTGTCGCTGGATCGCGACGCGTTGGCGCGCCTGGCCGAGAACTACGTTCGCTGCGGTATCACTTCACGTGACGACACGGGTTACATGCAGAAGTTCGACCCGAGCTACGAGAGGAAGCGTCCCCGGTGGTGAAGTCGGTTGTCCACGCCTATCCGTGGGACCTGATCGGGGACCCGGATGCCGTTGCGCGGTATCAGGGTCTCGGCGTCGACGCGATCGCCCTTGCCGCGTCGTACCACACCGTGCGGGCCGCGACGCCGTTGCACCCGCGGCACCGGTTGGTCGACGCGCGGCATGCGGCGTTCTACCTGCCGGTCCGGGAGTCGAACTTCGGCCGGTTGGTGCCGGCGGAACCGTCCTGGATGGACGGTTCGAACTCCTTCGGTGAGGCAGCGGCTTTGGTTCGCGCGGCCGGGCTGCCCGTGTACGCGTGGACTGTTCTGACGCACAACTCACGTCTGGGCGACCTGCATCCGGACGTGACCGTGGTGAACGCCTTCGGGGATCGCTACCCGTACGCGTTGTGCACTGCTCAGCCCGATGTCGTCGAGTACACGTCGGTGCTGGTGTCCGAGGTGCTCGAACTCGGCGCGCCGGACGGGATCATCCTCGAGGCCTGTGGCCCGCTGGGGTTCTTCCACGGCGGTCACCACGAGAAGACCGACGGCACGGACTGGAATCCGGTGCAGCAGAAGCTGTTGTCGCTGTGCTTCTGTTCTGCGTGCACCGCTTTGTACGCCGACCCGGATGCCCTGCGTGCTGCGGTCCGGGCCGGGGTCGATCGCGGTGCACCCAACGTTGAGGAAGCGCTGGGTGCGCTCGCGGAGGACGTCCAGGCCATGCGCACGGGAGTGGTGCGGTCGTTGCGGCAGAGGCTGGTCGGCGAGATTCGGGCCGCCGCGCCTTCCATCCGCGTTGGCATGCATGTGACGGCGGACCCGTGGGGCACCGGGCCGTTCGCGACCGTTGCGGGTGGTCTGGACGCGGACGTCGACGTGCTGACGACGATGTGCTGGCCCGGCCCTGAGGTCGCGGTTCCCGGCATCGAGGCTCTTCGCGCGGCCGCTCCGGACACGCGGATCGCCGCGTACGTGCTGGGATTGCCGCCGAAGCCCGCGGACGGTGCGGCGCTGTCGAAGGAGTGGCTGGCTTACCTGGACGCGGGGGTCGAGGAATTCCACCTCTACCACGGTGGTCTGGCATCGGCCGCTCGTCTGGAGGCGCTGCGCGAGGCCGTGGCCGCCGTATCCCGGTAACTGTGAAGCGAAGTCACTGCAACCCGTTGTGAGCGCGGTTCCGTCCTCTGAACATGAGGCACATAGGAACCGTAATTGGCACTGGCGTCCTGCTGCTGGTGGTCTCGGCCTGTGGCGGTGCGCAGAACGCGGGCACTGGGGCAGGTGGCGGTTCGACGTTGCCGACCGCCACCTCGCCTTCCGAGGTGCCGCCGGGCGTCGCGCCCGGAGAGATCCCGCCGGACGGCAAACCCGTGACAAAGCTGGACACCAACGCTTTGTCGTCGGAGTATCCGCGCACCGTGTGGACACAGGGAGACGGGAAGACCGTCGGTGTCATCGCCCAGGAGGGCGGGTGCGGGAAGGCCAGCGCGTCCGTGCTGGAGCAGTCGGCCTCGATGGTGAAGATCGAGCTCGTCGAGACGCTGCCGCTGGACAAGCAGGCATGCACGATGGACATCCGCTTCCCGCCGTTGACGGTGCAGCTGTCCGAACCTCTCGGTGAGCGCACGGTCGCGCTGACGTCGCGGCAGGAACAGAAGTAGACCTCACTCCCACGGTGCCCGGTCGGCATCTGCCCCGTCGGCCGGGCACCTCCCCGCTCTTTCCCACCGGCCACTTGTTCTGGTTTGCGAGGATGGTGCGTATGAGAAACGCCGTCGCTGTCGTTGCTCTCACCGCCGTGACCGCTGTGGGCCTCGCCGGCTGCTCGTCGGGCACGCAGTCCGGCGCGCCCGGATCCTCCGGCTCGTCCACTGGCGCGTCCACCACGGGCACGTCCGCGCCCGGTTCCACCGGCGCGACCCCCACAGCCCCGGTCCAGCCTCCGGTCTCGATCTCGGAGGAGAAGCCGGTCGTGCCGCCCAACGTGACGCCGATCGCCAAGGAGAAGGTCGACACGACAACGTTGTCAGACACCTACCGCGACGAGGCCTACGTGTTCGGCGACGGCCGTGACATCGAGGTCTTCGGCGTCGGCGGTGGCTGCAAGGAGGCCCGCGCCGAGGTGACCGGGCAGTCCGCCGAGATCGTCCAGATCACGCTGGTCACGATCACCAAGCAGCCGCCGGGCACCGTCTGCACCCAGGAGCTTCGCCAGGTGCCGCTGACCGTCCGGCTGGCCGCGCCGCTCGGTGACCGCCGGTTGGTTCTCGAATCCCGCGAGGAGACCGGCTGACTGGTGAGATCCTGAGTTCGTGGATCTTCAACTGGGGGAGCGGCAGCTCCACGTCTACGACGTCGGCGACGGCGTGCCGGTGTTCTGGCACCACGGCACACCCAACCTCGGCCTGCCCCCGGAACCACTGTTCCGTCCGGGCGTCCGCTGGATCTCCTACGACCGCCCCGGCTACGGCACCTCAACGCCCGTACCAGGCCGGACAGTGGGATCTGCGGCAACTGATATATCGCATATCGCCGACGCTTTCGGCCTGGAGCGGTTCGCTGTGTTCGGGCACTCAGCCTGTAGTTCCTAAATACAGGGCACCACATGCCCTCGCGTGCGCCGCCCTGTTGCCCGACCGTGTGACCGCCGGCGCATCGCTGGCCCCCTTCGCCGCCGAAGGCCTTTCCTGGTTCGACGGCATGGTGGCCTCGGTCGAGGCGTCGCTTCGGGCGGCCGCCGCCGGTCGTGCGGAGAAGGAGCGGTACGAGTCGTCCGGCGTCGAATACGACATGGAGTTCTCGGAGGCCGACCTCGCCACGCTGAAAGGCCGATGGTCGTGGTTCGGCAAGGTTGTCGGGCCCGCGCTGGCGAACGGCCCCGGCCCGCTGATCGACGACGATCTCGCCTACGTGACGCCGTGGGGCTTCGACCCCGCGTCCATCACCGCGCCGACCCTCCTGCTGCACGGCGACCGTGATGGCGTCGACCCGCCCTCGCACAGTCGATGGCTCGCCTCCCGCATCCCCGGCGCCGAGCTCCGCCTGACCCCAGGGGACGGCCACCTGTCAGTTCTGGATCACGCCGACGCCGCCCTCGACTGGCTGCTAGCCCGCTAGGAACTCGACGCGGTTGCCGACCGCGTCGAACGTGTGGAAGCGGAGCCGGCCGGGGATCTCGGCCGGATCGGCCCACACCACGGGATGGCCCGCTGCCGCGACCGCCTTGGCGACCTGCTCGACGTCGACGACGAACGCCGGGTGAGCCTTGCGCGCGGGCCGGAAGTCGTCCTCGACGCTCACGTGCACCTCGCCACCGCCCGGCACCTCGAACCAGCACCCGCCCCGCGCGGCGAGCAGCGGCGGCTTCGGCAGTTCGGTCCACCCGAGCACCCCTGTGTAGAACCCGCGCTGCTCGTCCTCGGCACCTGCCGGACAGGTCACCTGCACATGGTGAATCACCACATCACCCCGATTCCGTCGAATACAGGACAAGCGTACTGCTTGACTGCGCGCCCTGCCCGCGCCTCTCGCCTGCCTGGCCGGCCCCCTCTGGCCCGGATGCAAAAAACGTTTGCGGACGAAGTCAAAAGACTCATTGCAAAGGTCGCGGGCAGGCGTGGAAGCGCGACAGCCGGGGTCGACTGATATCCGATATATCAGTCGACCCCGGCTGTCGGGGATGGCTTGCGACTAGCGGCGGAAGCTGATCTGCAGGGTCGGAGCGGACGTCTCGGCGAAGAAGTCGTTGCCCTTGTCGTCGACGACGACGAACGCCGGGAAGTCCTCGACCTCGATCTTCCAGACCGCCTCCATGCCGAGCTCGGGGTACTCGAGCACCTCGACCTTGCGGATGCAGTCCTGGGCCAGGCGCGCCGCCGGGCCGCCGATGGAGCCGAGGTAGAAGCCGCCGTGCGTGTTGCACGCCGAGGTGACCTGCTTGGAGCGGTTGCCCTTGGCGAGCATCACCAGCGAGCCGCCCGCGGCCTGGAACTGCTCGACGTAGGAGTCCATCCGGCCGGCGGTCGTGGGGCCGAACGAACCGGAGGCGTAGCCCTCGGGCGTCTTGGCCGGTCCGGCGTAGTAGACCGGGTGGTCCTTGAGGTACTGCGGCATCTCCTCGCCGGCGTCGAGGCGTTCCTTGATCTTGGCGTGCGCGATGTCGCGGGCCACGACCAGCGGACCGGTCAGCGAGACACGGGTCTTCACCGGAAGCCTGGTGAGCACCTCGCGGATCTCGGCCATCGGGCGGGTGAGGTCGATGCGAACGACCTCGTCGGACAGGTCCTCGCCCTCGATCTCGGGCAGGAACTGGGCCGGGTCGCGTTCCAGCTGCTCCAGGAACACGCCCTCGGGCGTGATGCGGGCCTTGGCCTGGCGGTCCGCCGAGCACGACACCGCGACACCGACCGGCAGGGACGCGCCGTGACGGGGCAGGCGGATGACGCGCACGTCGTGGCAGAAGTACTTGCCGCCGAACTGGGCGCCGATGCCGAAGTTGCGGGTCAGCTCCAGCACCTGCTGTTCGAGGTCCTTGTCGCGGAACGCGTGGCCCGACGGTGAGCCCTCGGTCGGCAGGTTGTCGAGGTAGCGGGCCGAGGCGAGCTTCGCGACCTTCAGGTTCTGTTCGGCGGACAGACCGCCCACCACCACCGCGAGGTGGTACGGCGGGCACGCGGCGGTGCCGAGCGAGCGGAGCTTCTCGTCGAGGAACGTCGCGAGGCGCTTCGGGTTCAGAACCGCCTTGGTCTCCTGGTAGAGGAACGTCTTGTTCGCGCTACCGCCACCCTTGGCCATGAACAGGAACTCGTAGACCGGCTCCTGGCCCGGCTTGTGGAACACCTCGATCTGCGCGGGCAGGTTCGTGCCGGTGTTCTTCTCGTCCCAGAACGTCAGCGGCGCCATCTGCGAGTAGCGCAGGTTCAGTTCCTGGTAGGCCTCGAAGACGCCCCTGGCGAGAGCCTGCTCGTCGTCGCCGCCGGTCAGGACGGTCTCGGAGCGCTTGCCCATGATGATCGCCGTGCCGGTGTCCTGGCACATCGGCAGCACGCCGCCCGACGAGATGGCCGCGTTGCGCAGCAGGTCCATCGCGACGAACCGGTCGTTCCCCGACGCCTCGGGGTCGTCGATGATCTTGCGCAGCTGGGCGAGGTGCGACGGGCGCAGCAGGTGCTGGATGTCGCGGACGGCTTCCTTCGCGAGCAGCGTCAGCGTCTCGGGGGCGATCTCGAGGAACTTGCGGTCACCGGCCTCGATCAGCTTCACCCCGTCCGACGTGACGAGGCGGTACTCGGTCTCGGTGTCCTTCGCGAGCGGAAGGACGTCGGTGTACTCGAAAGTGGTGGGCACGTCGTACACAACTCCAACGGTGTGCAGTTCGGATCAGAAAACCGTACCGCCACCAAAGGGACGTATTGATGTGATCCCCGACCACCACGCTGTTCCGTGGCCCACAAACGCGGAAGGCCGGGGCAGCCCCCGGCTGCCCCGACCTTCCTTCGCGTGCGAAACCCGACTCACGACGGGCGTCGCGTGGCTCTGGTAACGCCCGACCGTGCCGTGAGTTGAGTCACAAGTCAATACTGCCGGACGAGTGACACCCGACCGTAACTCCCTTGGGACTACGAGGCGTACGCGCGCAGCTTCGCGGCGCGTTCGCCCTGGCGGAGCTTCGACATGACCTCGCGCTCGATCTGCCGCACCCGCTCCCGTGACAACCCGAACCGCTTGCCGATCTGGTCCAGCGTGCGCGGCTGACCGTCCTCGAGCCCGTAGCGCAGCCGGATCACGGCCTGCTCGCGCGGCTCCAGCGTGGCGAGCACGCGGCGCAGGTCGTCCTGCAGCAGGCCGGAGATGACGGCGCTCTCGGCGTCGGTCGCGTCCGAGTCCTCGATGAAGTCACCGAGGGGAGCGTCCTCCTCCGTGCCGACCGGCATGTCCAGCGATACCGGGTCACGCGCGTGGTCGAGCAGGTCGGCGACCTTGTCGACGTTGAGTCCCGCTTCCTTCGCGAGTTCCTCGGTCGTCGCCTCGCGGCCGAGCGTCTGGTGCAGGTCGCGCTTGATCCGCGCGAGCTTGTTCACCTGCTCGACGAGGTGGACGGGGAGCCGGATGGTGCGGCCCTGGTCGGCCATGCCGCGGGTGATGGCCTGGCGGATCCACCACGTCGCGTAGGTCGAGAACTTGAAGCCCTTGGTGTAGTCGAACTTCTCGACGGCCCGGATCAGGCCCAGGTTGCCTTCCTGGATCAGGTCCAGCAGCGGCATGCCACGGCCGGTGTAGCGCTTGGCCAGTGACACGACGAGACGCAGGTTCGCCTTGAGCAGGTGGTCCTTGGCGCGGCGACCGTCGCGGACGAGTTCCCCCATCTCGTCGCGGCGGGTGGGCGTGAGGCGCTTGGCCGTCTCCAGGACGTGCTGCGCGAACACACCGGCCTCGATGCGCTTGGCGAGCTCCACCTCCTCCTCGGCGGTGAGGAGCGCGGTCTTGCCGATTCCGTTCAGGTAGACTCGAACGAGGTCGGCTGCTGGACCCTGGGCGTCGAGTTCGTGCTCGACGGCGGGCGTGTTCTCTCCGACTTCACGGTCGGAGATCCTCGTGACGGTCATGGATCTCCCTCCCCCTGCTGCGGGCGACGCTGCTGTCGGTCAGGACAGTCGCGCTAGGCGGTCAAGGCGGCGCGGCGCTGCGCCCTGGTTGCCGGTTGCGGCGGGCCCGCTCGGGATCCCATCGCTAGCTGGCTGATACCTGGGTAACGAAGACGATTCCGAATTCGTTCCCGACTTCCATGACCTGAAGACGTCACCGCAGTCACAGCGGTTGCGCGACTAATCTGAGGATTGGCTGAGAACCGTTTAGTCAGACCTCGACGAGCACGGTGAACGGACCGTCGTTCACGCTCCGTACCTTCATCTCGGCTCTGAATCGTCCCGTTTCGACCCGTGCGCCCTTTTGGCGCAGCTCCTGCACGACGGCGTTCACCAAGGGTTCCGCGTGCTCGGGCCGCGCGGCCGCCGTCCAGGACGGACGGCGACCCTTGCGCGTGTCTCCGTAGAGCGTGAACTGGCTGACGACCAGCAACGGAGCACCGATCGACTCACATGACTGCTCGTCGTTGAGGACGCGCAGGCCGTGCAGCTTCTGCGCCATTCTGCGGGCGTGCTCGGCTGTGTCGTCGTGGTGGACGCCGAGCAGCACCAGCAATCCGGGTTCGTCGATCGCGCCGACGATCTCCCCTCCGACTTCAACGCTCGCCTCTGTGACGCGCGCCACAACCGCTTTCACGCGGGAATCAACATTCCGTGCCGGATGAGATCACGAACGATCGGCAAGGCCGCTTCTGCATCGATTTCTCCGTAAGCGAACTCAAGCAGTGAGAGCAGGTCCTCCAGCGGCAGCGCGCCGTTGCAACCGGCGATGAGCTTGGCCGTCGCCTCGTCGACCTCGTGCTGCCAGCCGGGCCCGTCGGTGCGGTGCAGCCGGGCGACGACCTTGCGCCAGCCGTCCTCGCTCGGCTCGGACACTTCTTCGAGCAGCACGGTGTCCGCGACCCGGAAACGGTGACCCAGCAGGTCGGGGTTCGCGCGCAGCCACGCGACGTTGTCGAGCCAGCGCGCCGCCTCCGGACCCAGCGGGTCGTCGTAGGCGTGGCGCAGGTCCTCACACACGACCTGGGAGTGCATCTCGTCGGTGCGCCGCAGCGTCACGTAGCCGAAGCCGACGCCCTCGACCTGGTTCTCCTCGAACCAGTCCAGCCACGCGGCAGCCTTCGTCCGGCCCTCGGGGCTACGCGGGTCGACGCCCGCGTCCTTGAGCCACGTGCCGACGTACAGGGCGGGCTCGGCGATGTCTCGCTGCACGAACCACGCGTCGATCCCGCCGCGCGGCAGCCAGCCGGAGACGCGCTCCTCCCAGTCCTCGCCCCTGCGGTGCACCCACGACGCGAGCAGCTGGCCCACGCCGCCCTCGTTGAGGAACGCGGGCAGCTGCCGGATGACCAGCGCCGACGCGTCGTCGCCGCCGAGCCCCGAGTCCCGGTACACGTAGTCCACGCGCGGCGGGCCGACGACGAACGGCGGGTTGCACACCACCTGGTCGAACCGCCGGTTGCGGACCGGGCCGAACCACTCGCCCTGCAGCGTCTCGACGTCGAGCTCGTTGATGCGGAACGTGCCCTGCGCGAGCCGCAGCGCGCGCTCGGACAGGTCGGTCGCCGTGATGCGCTCGGCGTGCGTGCTGGCGTGCAGGGCCTGGACGCCGCAGCCGGTGCCGAGGTCGAGGAGTGTGCTGACCGGCGTGCGCTTGGTCGCGCGGGCGAGGCTGATGGAGGCGTGGCCGACGCCGAGCACGTGGTCCTCGGGGACCGCTCCGCCGCGCAGGTCGGAGTCGAGGTCGGCGATGACCCACCAGTTGTCCTCGTACGGCCTGACGTCCAGCCCGGCCCTCAGGTCTCCCGTGGTTTTGTCGGCCGTGAGGACCTCGTTGGCCACGGCGTCGTCGATGTCGACGCCGTCGAGCGCCTTGCGGACGTCCTGCTCCGGCTCCTGGTCGCCCAGCAGGAACAGGCGGGTCAGCGTGCCGAGCGTCCCGGCGTCCTTGCTCGCGCGGCGGGCGGGCTCCGGCTCGCCGCGGCCGAGCGCGGCGTGGGCCTGCAGGCCGAGCACGTCGACGACGCCGTCCGCGGTGTAGCCGGCGTTCAGGAAGGCCTCGCGCAGCCGGGCGCAGAGATCAGCAGAAAGATCGGGGTGCACGGGTGGAGATGCTTTCACGCCCCGTGGTTCACCGCGTGATCTGGAGGGCGATGGCCATCGCGAGCCGTTGGTCGGGATCGTCGAGGGGGAGCGGTGTCACCTCGGCCATCTTCTGCATGCGGTACCGCAACGTGTTCGGGTGCACGCTGAGCTCCCGTGCCGCCGTCCGCACGTCGCCCTGAGCGGCGAGCCACGCCCTCAACGTCGTCGCGTACTGCGTGCCGTATTCAGCGTCGTACCGCAATATATTGGATATCGGTCCACGCGTGGGGAGACGTCCAGCCTCGGCGACGGCCGCGAGCCGGTGCAGCAGGACCCGTGCCCAGGCATCGTCGTATACAACCGGTGCACCGGTTGAGAGTGCGAGGCATTCATCGGCTTCTTGCCGCGAGGTGGGCAGCTGCGTCGCCTCGGCCGGACCTCCGATGCCGGCCAGCACGGTGGCCTCGGCAGGCAGTTCGCGGACCAGCGAACGCACCCAGGCGACGGCGTCGTCGGCGGCGGGGATGACGGTGTAGAGGACGTTGCCGAACAGCGCGCTACGCCCAGGCCGCGACCAGCCGAAGCCCGCGGTGGCCCGTTGGAACGCGAGCACCGCCGCGCCGTGCTCACCCTCACCGGCGTGGGCCTGCACGGCGATCACCCGCAGGTCGGCCGATGGCAGACCGAGGCGCGCCACGTCGGCGGACTCCGGGTGTTCGAGCAGCCTGATCACCAGATCCGCTTCAACCTGGCGTTCCAGATCCGTCGACGCCCGCGACCGCAACAGGTGCAACGCCGCCGTGCGCGCGCCGTCGACCAACGCGGCCGAACGCGCGGCGTCGACCGGCCCGGTCACCTCGACCCAGACCGACCCGAGCAGCTCACGCCCGGCGCGCACGGCGGCGACGAGGCGGTTGCCCAGCTGCGGGGTCAGCTTGGGGACGAAGATCGGCTCGTCGGACGACGCGAGGTGCGTGAACACCCCGAACTCGTCGAGTGCCCGCCGAGCCTCCTCCGGAACGCGCCGGCCGAGGATGGTCTGCACGCGCACCGGGTCGACGTCCTCCTGCCGGTAGGAGTACGCGAGCACACGGGACTGCTGGTCCTCGATCGTGACAGGGCCGCCCACCACACCCGCGATGACGTCGGCGAGGCCGAACAGGTCTCCGGTGCGCGTGCCGCCGTTGACCAGGGTCTGCGTGACGTTCGCAAGCTGGCTCCACGGCACAGACGGATCCACGAGCAACACGGCCGCGCCAGACTTCTTCGCGGCGGCGACCACACGTTCGTCGAGCGGCGGTTTGCCGTGCAGCACAACCGCTGAAGCCACAGTCGAGGACACGAGACGCACGGCCGCGGCGACCGAAGGTGTGCCGAGCCCCAGGAGCACATCACCCGCGGTCGCCGGCACGTTTTCCGCCGGATCGTGCAGGGCAACCCCACGGAGTTCGACGTCACGGCCCTTCGGCGCGCACGCCAGATGAGTGCCCAGACTGCCGAGCACGTCCACGAGGCGATCAAGGGCGACCACTCGCGGATGTTAACCGCCGACCGGGTGTCCCGGTCGTCACTCGGACGTGGGACTATGGAGCATGTAGCCAGAAAGAGTTAAGAGGGTGGTGTCGTGAGCAGTCCTGACCGGAACGACACCCCGGTGTTGATCACCGAGGCGGCGCCGTCCTACGAGGAACAGCACGCCGCCCGGCGCAAGAAATACGCGATCATGATGAGTCTGCGCTTCCCGTGCCTCATCCTGGCGGCCCTGTTCGCTCACACCTGGTGGCTCGCGCTCTTCTTCATCGTGCTGTCGGTGCCGCTGCCGTGGATGGCTGTGCTGATCGCGAACGACAGGCCGCCGCGCAAGACCGAGAAGGTCAACCGGCACGAGGTCGAGCGCCGCGCGATCGCGCCCAAGAGCACCACCATCATCGACGGCTGACTCGCCGCCGAATCCCGCCGCTGAAACCCATCAGCGAAGTCCTGAAGCCCGGCCGTGGCCGAACGCTGCCCGACCCTTAGCAACGAGTCTTTTGCGGACGAAGTCCAAAGAGTCATTGCTAAGGGCCTGGTCGGTCAGCCTTTGCAATGAGTCTTTTGACTTCGTCCGCAAACGTTTTTTGCATCAGGGGTTGGCGGGGAACTGATATATGGGAACTGATATATCGGTGAGCCGGGCCTAGCGGGGTGGCTGGGCACCGACGACGCTGACCGCGCGGGAGCCTGCCCGGACGCCGCCGAGCAGGGCGTCGTGCTTGGAGGCGCCGGCAAGCCAGGCGGCGAGGAAACCGGCGTCGAAGGCGTCGCCCGCTCCGGTCGAGTCGACGCACTCAGTGGCTTCAGCGGGGACCGAGATCAGCTCGTCGGCGTCCACCCACGACGCACCGTCCGGGCCCGTTGTCACCACGACGGCGCCGACGTGGGTCAGCAGGTTCTTGGCGGCAACGGGGTCGGCGGACCCGGTCAGGGCGAGGAGCTCGTCGGCGTTCGGCATGAGGATGTCGACGCCGCGCACGTCTTCCAGGAAGGCCTCTGAGGAGTGGATCAGCACTGCCGCCTGCGGGTCCACCGACGTCGTCCAGCCGGCGGACCGCGCTGCCCGCAGAGCGGCCAGGCCGGCGGGGCGGGACGTGGCGTCGAGCAGGACGTAGCCCGACAGGTGCAGGTGGCCGTGCGGGGCGGCGAGCAAGCCTGAGTCGAGGTCGGCGGGGGAGAAGCGGGCGTTCGCGCCGCGGTCGGGCAGCATCGAACGTTGGCCGCTCTCGTCGACGAGCACGACCACGCAGCAGGTGGCCAGGTCCGGGTCGACGGCGAAGGCGCACTGGACGCCCGCGGAGGTCAGTTCGGCGTGGACCTGGCGGCCGGCCGAGTCGGCGCCGACGCGGGCCACCAGGACAGGCGACGCACCGCACGCGGCCAGCCACACGGCCGTGTTCGCGCCCGCGCCGCCTGGCTCGATGGTCACCTTCGCGCGCACATCACCGCCGTGGGCGATGGGGCCGGAGTGGCGGGCGACGACGTCCAGGCCGGCGTCGCCCACGACCACTACAGGCCTCACTGGAACAGCTCGACGGCGACGGCCGCGGCGACGGAGGCGTTGCTGACGACGAGTTCCTCGTTCGCGTCGAGGCTCACGCCGGCGCTCGCGGTGTGGAAGTGCTCCAGCAGGACGGGCGAGACGTCCTTGCCGCGCACGTTCTCGTCGACCAGCTTCTGCAGGCCCTCGGCCAGCAGGCGGTCGTGCAGGGCGGCGTCCATCTCGAAGTCGGCGGGGATCGGGTTCGCCAGCAGCATGCCGCGCCCGCCCTCGGCGAACACGGCGGCGGCCTCGGCGGCGTTCTCGACGCGCCACGGCACCTCGAACTCGGACTCGCGGCGGTAGAAGGCGGGGAAGCGCGAGGTGCGGTAGCCGACGACCGGGACCGAGCGGGTCTCCAGCACCTCCAGGGTCGCGCCCATGTCCAGGATCGACTTCACGCCCGAGCAGACGATCAGCACCGGGGTCGTGGCCACCACGTCGAGGTCGGCCGACACGTCCCACGTCTCGCGCGCGCCGCGGTGGACGCCGCCGAGACCGCCGGTCGCGAAGACGCGGATGCCGGCCTGGTGCGCCAGCGCCGTGGTCGAGGCCACGGTCGTCGCGCCGCTGCGACCGAGCGCGTAGGCCGCGCCGAGGTCGCGCAGCGAGAGCTTCGCGAGGTCGCCCGCGTTGCACACGCGGTCGAGCTGGGAAGAGGAAAGGCCGATGTGCGGTACGCCGTCGAGCACGGCGATCGTCGCGGGGACGGCACCGGCCTCCCGGACGACCTTCTCCAGGCGCGCGGCCACGGCGAGATTGCGCGGTGCGGGCAACCCGTGGGACAGGATGGTGCTCTCAAGAGCGACGACGGGCCGGTTCTCGGCCAATGCGGTGGCTACTTCGTCGGCGATGTGCAGCGTGGTCACGAGGGGACATCATCCCAGGTACTCTGGGCGGGTGAGCACCCAGACTCTCCCCGAGGTCGACGTACGGCCGGAAGGCACCGACCACACCGGGGACGACACCCCGAAGATGTTCCACTACGTGCGCAAGGCGAAGATCGCCGAGAGCGCCGTCATGGGAACGCACGTGGTCGCGCTGTGCGGCGAGGTCTTCCCGGTCACGCGGTCGCCGAAGCCCGGTTCGCCGGTGTGCCCGGACTGCAAGAAGATCTACGAGGGCCTGCCCAAGGGCGGCGGCGAGTAAAGCCGGTTCTTCCAGAACTCCGCGAGCTTCGACGAGCAGCGGGGGTGGCTTCGGCTACCCCCGCTGTTTTTCTTGCTCGGGTGAGGTCCGCGGCTCCTGGATCTTCAGCGGGGCCGTCAGCTGGGTGTCGGCGGGTGACGGCGCCGAGTAGCTGTCGTCGCTGGTCTCCGGCTGGGACTCGGCGCTCTCGGAACGGATGCGCGACGCCGCGCGCTCCATCTCCAGTCGCCGCCAGCGCCGGCGCTGGCGGCGGGTCATCCTGGCTGGCCACTCGTCCTGGATGGCGCTGTTGAAGTACGCGCCGATCGTGATCGCCAGGCCGATGAAGAACACGAACAGCAGGAACGCGATCGGGGTGGCCAGCGCGCCGTAGGTGTAGCCGGTCGTGGTGATCCACTGGATGTACAGCCGCAGGCCGATGGACGACAGGATGAACACGGCCATCGCGAGGACCGCTCCGGGCAGCACGCGGTGGTACGGCAGCCTTCGCGGCAGCGCGACCTTGTAGAGCAGCGACAGCGACAACACCAGCAACAACGCGACGCCGGGGTAGTAGAACCGGCCGACCCACGTCTCGATGTAGGGCTGCCAGGACGTCGGGAAGAACTGCGGCAGGATGTCCGGGCCCAGCGCCAGCACCGGCAGACCGATCACCAGCGCCACCAGCGACACCATGTACAGCAGCAGGGCGAAGATGCGTTGCCACAACTCGTTGCGCACGCCGTACTGGCCGTGGGCGACCGTGATCGCGTCGACGAACGACGACATGGCGGACGAACCCGCCCACAGCGAGATCAGGAAGCCGATGGAGACGATCTCGCCCTTGCCGGTCGTGAGGATCTCCGCGACCGTGGGCTGGATCACGCCGTTGACGACGTCCGCGCTGAAGATCGTCCGGGTGAACCCGATGATCTTCTCCTGGACCGCGGACACCACTTCGGAGCCGAACCAGTCGCCGAGATAACCCATGGCGCCCAGCACTCCGAGCAGCAGCGGGGGGAACGACAGCGTCTGCCAGAACGCCGCCTCGGCGGCTTCTGAGAAGATGTTGCCTTCCCACGCCTTCGACAGCGTGCGCGCGAGTAGACGCAGCGGCCCCTTGCGGCCGGACCTGCGTGCGTCGTTGTCGGTAGGCGCACCCATCGCACTGACAAGCATGGTGCATGGGGCCACGTTTCGCGGCATTGACGCCCGGAACAGGTAGGCTCTCGTTGCCCTCGGCCACGGTCTGCCTGAGGGCACAACTATGTCTGACCTGCACAAATGAGGAGAAACACGTCTGTGACAGCGACAGCAGCAATGCGACCGCTGCGGGCCTGGCAGCGCCGCGCGCTGACCAAGTACCTCGCCGCCAAGCCGCAGGACTTCCTCGCCGTCGCGACGCCGGGCGCGGGCAAGACGACCTTCGGGCTGCGGGTGGCCGCCGAACTGCTGGCCGACCGGACGATCGAGGCCGTCACGATCGTCACGCCCACCGAGCACCTCAAGCACCAGTGGGCGAAGGCCGCCGCCGAGCAGGGCATCCACATCGACTCGAACTTCCGCAACACCAACGCGATGACCTCCCGCGACTACCACGGCGTGGCCGTGACGTACGCGCAGGTCGCCGCCCATCCGACGCTGCACAGGGTGCGCACGGAGAACCGCAAGACGCTGGTGCTGCTCGACGAGGTGCACCACGGCGGCGACGCCAAGTCGTGGGGTGACGCGATCCGTGAGGCGTTCACGCCCGCCACCCGCCGCCTCTGCCTCACCGGCACGCCGTTCCGCTCGGACGACTCGCCGATCCCGTTCGTGCAGTACGAGGAGAGCAACGGCGGCTTCAAAACCTCGAAGGCGGATCACACCTACGGGTACTCCGACGCGTTGCGCGACGGCGTCGTCCGGCCCGTGCTGTTCCTGGCGTACTCGGGTGAGGCGTCGTGGCGGACCAGCGCGGGCGAGGAGTACACCGCACGCCTGGGCGAACCGCTGACCCAGGAACAGACCGCGCGGGCGTGGCGCACGGCGCTGGACCCGGCCGGCGACTGGATGGCGTCCGTGCTGCGCGCCGCCGACCAGAGGCTCACCCAGAAGCGGGAGAACGGCCTGCCGGACGCGGGTGGCCTGGTGATCGCCACCGACCAGACCGTGGCGAAGGCCTACGCGCAGGTGCTGCAGCGCGTCACGGGCCAGATCCCCACGCTCGTCCTCTCCGACGACCCGAAGGCGTCCGGCAAGATCGCGGAGTTCTCCGCGACGAACGAGCGCTGGATGATCGCGGTCCGCATGGTGTCCGAGGGCGTCGACGTGCCGCGGCTCGCGGTCGGCGTGTACGCCACGTCGTCGTCGACCCCGTTGTTCTTCGCCCAGGCCGTCGGGCGGTTCGTGCGCAACCGGAAGCCCGGCGAGACCGCCACCGTGTTCCTGCCGTCGGTGCCGGTGCTGCTGCAGCTCGCGTCCGAACTGGAGGCCGAGCGCGACCACGTCCTGGGCAAGCCGCACCGCGAGAAGGACGGCTGGGACGACGAGCTCATGGCCGCGGCCAACCAGGCCAAGGACGAACCCGGCGAGGACGAACGCGCCTTCACCGCCCTGGGCACCACGGCCGAGCTCGACCAGGTGATCTTCGACGGCTCGTCGTTCGGTGCCCCGACCCACGCGGGCTCCGAGGAGGAGCAGGAGTACCTCGGCCTGCCCGGCCTCCTCGAACCCGACCAGGTGCGCACCCTGTTGCTGCAGCGCCAGGAAGAGCAGATGGCCTCCGCGGCCAAGCGCCCCAAGCCCGAGGTCGCCGTGCGGGAGGCCAGGCCGGTCGGTGTGCAGGAGCGCCTCACGTCACTGCGCAAGGAGCTCAACACCCTCGTCGCGATGCACCACCACCGCACGAAGAAGCCGCACGGCAAGATTCACAACCAGCTGCGTGAGTACTGCGGTGGCCCGCCCACGGCGATGGCCACCATCGAGCAGCTCGAAGAACGGATCGCGACCCTGCGGTCCTGGTGAGCCGATATCCGATATATCAGTTACGGGTGACCGCGACCGCGAGCGTCTCGTAGTTCGACGTGAAGCTGCCGCCGGCCGCGTCGACGGCGTCGGTGGCGCAGTTCAGCACCTCGGTGACCTGCTCGCTGGTGAGCAGGGCCATCGGGCTCATGGTGAGGATCAGGTCGCAGTACTCGGCGGCTGTGTAGTCGTGGTCCCAGGTCGCGTTCCACTGGGCGGGGGCGGAGAACTCGCCGGTGCCGACGAACACCTCGGCGGTCCGGGCGCATCCCGCCCGATAGAACTCGATCGACTCCGCACGGGTGTGGCCGACTCGGATCGGCGCGTCCGGCGCCACCCTCCCGAAGACGTCGGCGAGGGCGGCCGAGATCGGGTCCGGCGTCGAGAACACGTGCCACAGCGCGACGAACACGCCGCCCGGCCGCAGCACCTGGGCCACCTTGCGCGGTCCGGCCTCGGGGTCGACCCAGTGCCACGACTGCCCGGCGACGACGGCGTCGTACTCCCGTCCGGCCGCCTCCCAGGCCTCGAACTTCGACACTTCCACCGGCACGCCCGTCGCGCGGGCGAAGTCGGCCATGAGCTCGTCGTGCTCGACGCCGAGAACGTCGAGTCCGGCGGCCTTCAGCTGGCGGGACAGCGTGCCGGTGCCGCAGCCGACGTCGACGACGCGCGGGCCCGGGCTCGCCTCGACGATGCGCTGGACCAGCGCGTCGGGGTAAGGCGGACGAGTGCGGTCGTAGCGGGCGGCCTCCGCGCCGAAGGAACCCGCGAGCTTCTCGCCGAGGCGCTTGGCGGTCTCATCATCTAAAGTGGGCATGCGCCCACCATAGTGGGCAAGCGCCCACTCGTGGCAAGGAGAATTTCGGCGTGCCTACTGGTGTGCACTTGCGCGACGTGCGCGAACAGCTGTTCGGCGCTGCGGATCGCCTCCTGCTCGAAGGCGGGGCGAGTGCCCTCACCAGTCGTGCGGTGACGACCGAGGCGGGCGTTGCCAAGGGTGTCCTGCACCGGCATTTCGACGACTTCGACGCGTTCCTCGCGGAGTTCGTGCTGGACCGCGTCGACAAGATGGACGCGCGGGCGAAGGCGCTTCTCGAAGCGGCGGGCACCGGCACCGTCGTCGGCAACCTCGCCGAAGCGATCACCGCCGTCTTCGAGTCGGTCGCCGTCGCGATCGTCGCCCTCGTGACGTTCCGGGACGACCTGCGCAGACGGTTGCGCGAGACCTGGCCCGCCGGCGTGCCGGTGCTGACCGAGGCCGCGATCATGATCCAGAACTACCTGGAGAAGGAGCGCGACCTGGGGCGCGTCGGTGCTCTCGACGTCGAGGGCGTCGCACCGATGCTCATCGGCACCGGGCATCTGCTCTTCGCCGATCGCGAGTCCAGGCCGTCTGCGGACGCGGTGCGCCGAATGGTCGCAAGCGTGGTAGCGCCGTGGTTACGCTCTCACAACTCTGAGTGACCAAATGACGCCAGGGTTACCGCATCGTTGCGACTTAATCGATCCAGTGTGGTTCCGGTCACGCATATGTCGGGCATACGTTGTGCGCCACAACATTCTCTGTGACACAGCGCAGTGAAAGGGATGGCGGATGCGCAGCAAGACTCTCGCTTCCATCGCTGTTACCGCGGGCCTCGCCCTGGCGGTCTCGGCGTGCGGCGCCAACACGTCCTCCAACACCGGAGGAAGCACTGAATCGAACTCTGGCAGCGGCAATGGCGCGAAGGTCGGCGTGATCCTTCCTGAGACCGCCTCCTCCGCTCGCTGGGAGGGCTTCGACAAGCCGCTCCTCAAGGCCGCGCTGGAGAAGGAGGGGCTCGTCCCCGACATCCAGAACGCTCAGGGCGACGTCCAGAAGTTCAGCACCCTGGCCGACGGCATGATCAACGCCGGCGTCAAGGTCCTGATCATCGCCACGCCCAACAGCGAGGTCGGCGCCTCCGTCGCCAAGAAGGCACAGGCCCAGGGCATCCAGGTCATCGACTACGACCGCCTGAACACCGGCGGCTCCTCGTCCTACTACGTGTCGTTCGACAACGTGAAGGTCGGCGAGCTGCAGGGCCAGGGCTTCGCGGACGCGATGAAGGAGAAGCCGCAGGGCGCCAACGTCATCGAGATCGAGGGCGCGCCGACGGACAACAACGCGACGCTCTTCGCCCAGGGCCAGAAGAAGGTCCTGCAGCCGCTCTACGACTCCGGCAAGCTCAAGCTGGTCCAGTCCCAGCCGATCGACAACTGGGACAACCAGAAGGGTGGTCAGGTCTTCGAGCAGATCCTGACC
The DNA here is from genome assembly GCF_002150765.1 of Lentzea kentuckyensis. Lineage (GTDB taxonomy): Bacteria > Actinomycetota > Actinomycetes > Mycobacteriales > Pseudonocardiaceae > Lentzea > Lentzea kentuckyensis. The sequence goes on along the minus strand of NZ_MUYM01000091.1, from coordinate 31,878 downwards.
AGCAACGCCGGCAAGGTCGACGGCGTCGTCGCCGCGAACGACGGCCTCGCCGGTGCCGTGATCACGGTGCTGAAGAAGGTCGGCCTGAACGGCAAGGTGCCGGTCACCGGTCAGGACGCCACCCCGGACGGTCTGCAGGCCGTGCTCCGCGGTGACCAGTACATGACCGTCTTCAAGCCCATCAAGGACGAGGCCGAGGCCGCCGCCAAGCTGGCCGCCGCTCTCGCCAAGGGTGACACCGCTGCCGCCGACGCTCTCGCGACCGGCAAGACGAAGGACGACAAGGGCAACCGCGACGTCAAGTCCGTCCTGCTGACGGCTCAGCTGATCACCAAGGACAAGGTCAAGTCCGTTGTGGACGCCGCCTTCGTCAAGGCCGCGGACATCTGTGTGGCCGACACCAAGGCTGCCTGCGACCAGCTCGGCATCAAGTAGGACCGCTTGCGTCAAGGCGGGGTGCGGACCTGCGCACCCCGCCTCGGCGCGTGGTAATCACGGAGGAACCCCAGTGAGCGAGCCGATTCTCGAGCTGCGCGGCATCAACAAGAGCTTCGGTCCCGTGCACGTCCTGCACGACATCGACCTCACCGTCAACCCCGGCGAGGTGACCGCACTCGTCGGCGACAACGGCGCGGGCAAGTCGACGCTGGTCAAGTGCATCGCGGGCATCCACCCGACCGATTCGGGCGAGGTCCTGTTCGAGGGCCAGCCAACCCACATCAAGGGCCCGCGCGACGCCGCGGAGCTCGGGATCGAGGTCGTCTACCAGGACCTCGCGCTGGCCGACAACCTCGACATCGTCCAGAACATGTTCCTCGGCCGCGAGCGCACCAAGGGTGGCCTGCTCGACGAGACCGACATGGAACAGGCGGCGCGCAAGACGCTGGCCTCGCTTTCGGTGCGCACGGTCAAGTCGGTCCGCACGCAGGTCGCGTCGCTGTCCGGTGGTCAACGCCAGACCGTGGCGATCGCCAAGGCCGTGCTGTGGAACAGCAAGGTCGTGCTGCTCGACGAGCCCACCGCCGCACTCGGCGTCGCCCAGACGCGGCAGGTGCTCGACCTGGTCCGCCGGCTCGCGGAGCAGGGCCTGGGGGTCGTCCTGATCAGCCACAACATGAACGACGTGTTCGAGGTCGCCGACAAGATCGCGTGCCTCTACCTCGGCCGCATGGCCGCCGTCGTGGGATCCAAGGACGTCACGCACGGCCAGGTGGTCGAGTTGATCACCGCCGGTCGTTCCGGTGACCTGGGCATCGCCCGCCCCGAGGCGGCGACGATCTGATGAGTTCCGAAGAGGCGAGCATGACCAAGACCACCGAGACGCCCGAGCAGGAAGCTCCGCAGGGCGCCATCTCCGACTTCGGCATCGACACGACGTCCCAGTCGACGGGCGAGGCCGTCCGCGACTACTGGGCCAGGGTGCGCGGCGGCGAGCTCGGCTCGTTGCCCGCGTTGCTCGGGCTCGTCGTGCTGCTCATCGTGTTCAGCTCCTTGGCCGACACGTTCTTCACGCTCGGCAACCTCGCCAACCTGCTCCAGCAGGGCGCCAGCATCACCATCATCGCGATGGGCCTGGTGTTCGTGCTGTTGCTGGGCGAGATCGACCTGTCCGCCGGTACCGCGTCCGGCGTGACGGCGTCGGTGATGGCGTTGCACCTGATCCACAACGGCAACCTGCTCGGCGGCATGGGCGACACGGTGTTCTACGTGTTCTGCGGCCTGCTGGTGCTCGCGATCGTGCTCTCGGCGCTGATGAAGGTCTGGGCGGGCACGGCGCTCTCGGCCGTCGCGCTGGTCATCGCCGCGGTCGGCATCCCGGCGAACGCCTGGCTGGAGATGCTGCTCGCGGTCTGCGTCGGCGCGGCCATCGGCTGCATCACCGGCTTCCTGGTCGCCAGGGTCGGCATCCCGTCGTTCGTCGTGACCCTCGCGCTGTTCCTCGTCTGGAACGGTGTGGTGCTGCAGTTCATCGGTCAGGGCGGCACGCTCGGCCTGCGTGACGACACGATCTTCAACGTCGCCAACGGAAACCTGAACTTCGTGGGCTCCTGGGCGCTGTTCGCCATCTCCGTCGGCGGTTACGCGGCGGTCGTGCTCACGCGGCACTTCTCCCGGCTGCGCAAGGGACTCGTGGCCCAGCCGACGTCGCTCGTGCTGGCCAAGATCGGCGCGCTCGCGTTGCTGGCCGCGGTCATCACCTACGCGCTCTCGATCAACCGGGCGCCGAGCAACCTCGTGGTGATCCAGGGCGTGCCGTACGTGGTGCCGCTGGTGCTCGTCCTGCTCGTGATCGGCACGTTCGTGCTCGACCGCACCAGCTACGGCCGGCACATCTACGCCGTCGGCGGCAACAAGGAAGCGGCGCGCCGCGCCGGTATCAACGTCGAGCGCATCCGGATGAGCGTGTTCGTGATCGCGTCCTCCGCGGCCGCGATCGGCGCGATCGTGTACTCGTCGAAGGTCGGCTCGGTCGACCCCAACGCCGGTGGCGGCAACACCCTGCTGCTGTCGGTCGGCGCAGCCGTCATCGGTGGTACGTCGCTGTTCGGTGGCAAGGGCCGGCTGCGCGACGCGGTCATCGGTGGCGCGGTGCTCGCGATCATCCAGAACGGCATGGGCCTGCTCAAGCAGCCCGCTGCCGTCGTGTTCATGGTGACCGGCCTGGTCCTGCTGCTCGCCGCGAGCGTCGACGCGTTGTCCCGCCGCCGGGCGGCCAACGTGGCTCGCTGACGAGGTGACTGGACCTACCTCCGGCACCCGTCCCGACGAGATCCGCAGGCACAACAGGACGGCGCTGCTGCGTCGCCTGCACGTCGACGGACCGTCCACCAGGGCGTCGCTCGCGGCTGAGCTCGGGCTCAACCGCAGCACGATCAAGGCCCTGGTGGACGGCCTCGCCGAAGCCGGTGTGGTCGCCGAACGCGTGCCCGCTCTGCGCAGCGGAGCGGGCCGCCCGTCGCTTCTGGTCCTGCCCCAGCCGCACGCCGCTGTCGTCGTGGCGATCGACGTGCGGGTGGAGCACGTGGCGATGGGGTTCGTCGGCCTCGGCGGGGAGATCCTCGGCCGGGACAGCTGGAACCTGCACCGGACGCGTGATCCGGGCGAGGTGATCACGCACATCGTCGAGTCGGCGCGCCTCATGGCAGAAGACCTCGACGTCACCGCGGTCGGGGTCGGCGTGTCCGTGCCCGGCGTCGTGCGGCGGGCCGACGGCCACGTGCACGAGGCGCCGAACCTGCACTGGACGGACGTGGCACTCGGCAAACGCCTGGAGGCGGTGCTGAAGCTGCCGGTCCAGGTCGGCAACGACGCGGAGCTCGGCGCGCTGGCCGAACACGTGCGCGGCGCGGCCCAGTCGTCGTCGGACATGGTCTACATCTCCGCGGACGTCGGTGTCGGCGGGGGAGTGATCCTGTCCGGGCAACCGTTGCGCGGCACCGGTGGCTACGTCGGCGAGCTGGGGCACATGGTGGTCAACCCGGCTGGCCGGCGCTGCTACTGCGGTTGTGACGGTTGCTGGGAGACCGAGGTCGGCGAACCGGCGCTGTGCCGGGCGCTGGGCCTGCCGGACGACGCCCCGCGCGGCGCCGTCGTCGCGACGCTGCGGGCGCTGGACGACCCGGCGGCGCTCACGGAGTTCGCCGGCTGGCTGGGACTGGGGCTCGCGAACATCGTCAACGTGCTCGGCCCGGAACTGGTCGTGCTGGGCGATCTCTACACGGCGCTGCCGGACTCCATCGTCGAAGCGGTGAGCTCCGCGGTGCAGCGGCGCAGCCTGGTGTCGCGCGCGGTCGGCGGGACCCAGGTCGTGACGTCACCGCTGGGCCGGGACGCGAAGCTGATCGGCGCGGCCGAGCTGGCGTTCGAGCCGGTCCTCGACACCATCTAGAAACGCTCCGGAAAAGCGAAGGGGGCGGAGATCCATCCGGATCTCCGCCCCGAGCGGCTAGGTGGGGTGGAAGTCAGCCCTGCTGAATCTCAGCAGCGAGTTCGCGCAACTTCTCACTGTGCGCGCGAGCGTGGTGCCCGCAGAACAGCAGCTCGCCCCCGGACGGGAGCAAGGCGCGAACCTGGGCAGCAGCCCCGCAGCGGTCGCAGCGGTCGGCAGCGGTCAACTCGGGGCGGGTGAGTGCTGCGGTCATGATGAATCTCCCTCCGTCCCAGCATCGGAACGAAGTGTTCCGGTGCCCTCTTACCAAGCTGCGACCACGGCGCCCCTGGCTTGGTGCGCGGTGCTCGCTGGCTCCACTCTGACAGACGTTCTCGCGATAGTCAGTGTTCCCGTGTGCGTGGCGACTCGCGTCACTATGCGATTTACCCGGCTGCAGCAGGATTACACATGTGTTCGCCACCGGTTCACCGTCTTGACAGGCACTCTGCGCAACCGGAAACCCGCTGGTGGAGCAACAAGTTAAGGCCGTTCGGTCGGTTGCGTGCGACCGGGAGTGTGATATCGGTTGCCCTTGTCCGCCCGCAGCGAACAGGTCACGAACGTCCCACGATTCGGACGCGGCACCGTGATCAACCTCCCGGCCGAACGCTTTTCGATCAGCTCGCGAGGGCCGCGCTGATCGCCCGTGCGGCGTGCCCCACCGCCTCCCTCAGAGCGGTGGCGCTGCGGCCGTTGTCGAGCACCGCGGAGACGGTGCCGATGACACTGCTGGACGGCGTGCGCACCGGAGCGCTGACGAACTCCATGCCCGCCGGCACCGTCGCCCCGGGACGCAACCGGGCCACGTCCTCGGCCCGCACGATGCTCGCCGCGGCGACGAGCACCCGGTCACGCCGTGGCACCGCGAGAATCGTCGACGTCCTGATCGTCGCGGACAACGCCCTGAGCGGCTGCCGGGCGACCCGCAGAATGCCGGGAGCCGGCTCCCACGCCTGCCCGAGCCGGAACATCTGCGCGCCGATGCGGTAGCGGCCGCGCACGTTCTCCACCGCGCCGAGCACCTCCATCTGGTCCAGAAGGCGGTGCACCGTCGTCTTCGGCATCTCGCAGCGGTCGGCGAGTTGCGTGAGCCCCAGCTCACCCTCGTCCATCAGCTTGTCGAGCAGCGAGAAAGCCCCTTCGAGTACTGACCTGCCCATGTTTCCTGCCCCCTCGTTCCGATGTCCGGAACTGTCCCTGTGCACCCCTCCGGCACAGCCACACACTGATGCTGTCGCGGATGCATAGGTGGCACATGAGTACATGGGTACTCATCTTTTGCATGCGTTCGATCACGCCTGGTCACGGCCAGGGGAGGGGGGTTGGGACGCACGACGAGGTCGAACACGTCGGCGAGGCCGTGCGGTGCGTACACGTGCCACCGGTCGTTGTCCTCGAGCTGGATGCCCACGCAGGGGACACCGATGGAGTCCTAGTACCAGAGGTGCACACGTGCCTCGTTGCGAATCTCGACGACCGACGACCGAGGGCAGTCTGGCGAAGGCCCGTTCACCGCCCTGGATCATCTCGTCTCGGCGTCCCAGTCGAGACCGCAGGACTTCGACCAGAACCTCGTTGCGGGAGAGGCAGGCGCGCAGGTCGTCGATCACGGCGCATGAAAACACACGTGGGAAAACACACGCGCTAAAACACAACAGCCCCGCACCGAACCGGTGCGGGGCTGTGTGCGTATGCCTGAGTGAGACCTAGTCGAGGTAGTCGCGCAGCACCTGCGAGCGCGACGGGTGACGCAGCTTCGACATCGTCTTGGACTCGATCTGGCGGATGCGCTCACGCGTGACGCCGTAGACCTGGCCGATCTCGTCCAGCGTGCGCGGCTGGCCGTCGGTGAGGCCGAACCGCAGCCGAACGACGCCCGCCTCGCGCTCGGACAGCGTCGCGAGCACGGACTGGAGCTGGTCCTGAAGCAGCGTGAACGAGACCGCGTCGACGGCGACGACTGCCTCGGAGTCCTCGATGAAGTCGCCGAGCTGGCTGTCGCCCTCGTCGCCGATCGTCTGGTCCAGCGAGATGGGTTCACGCGCGTACTGCTGGATCTCCAGCACCTTCTCGGGCGTGATGTCCATTTCCTTGGCGAGCTCTTCCGGGGTGGGCTCGCGGCCCAGGTCCTGGAGCAGCTCGCGCTGGATGCGACCCAGCTTGTTGATGACCTCGACCATGTGCACCGGGATGCGGATGGTGCGGGCCTGGTCGGCCATGGCGCGGGTGATCGCCTGCCGGATCCACCAGGTGGCGTACGTGGAGAACTTGTAGCCCTTGGTGTAGTCGAACTTCTCGACGGCGCGGATCAGACCCAGGTTGCCCTCCTGGATCAGGTCCAGGAACGCCATGCCGCGGCCGGTGTAGCGCTTGGCCAGCGACACGACGAGGCGGAGGTTCGCCTCGAGCAGGTGGTTCTTGGCACGCTCGCCGTCGCGGACGATCCAGCGGAGGTCGCGGCGCAGCTGCGGGGTGAGCTTCTCCTGCTCCTCCTCGGAACGGCGCACGCGCTCGGCGGCGTACAGGCCCGCCTCGATGCGCTTGGCGAGCTCGACCTCCTCCTCGGCGTTGAGGAGGGCGACCTTGCCGATCTGCTTGAGGTAGGCGCGGACGGAGTCGGCCGAGGCGGTGAGCTCCGCGTCCTTGCGCGCCTGGCGCAGGGCCTCGGACTCCTCCTCGTCCCAGACGAAGTCGCCCTCGTTCTTGGGGTCCTCCGCCTCCTCGGGCTCGTCCACGACGGGCTCGTCGACGATTTCGACGTCCTCGACCAAGTCCTCGGCGCCGGGAGCGCCTTCCATGTCGTCCGGCTCGTCGCCGTCGGCCTTCTTGGTCGTCGCGCCCTTGGCGGGAGCGGCCTTCGTGGCCGGCTTGCGCGCGCCCTTGGCGGCTGCGGCGGCGGGCTTCTTGGCCGCGGCCGTCGCGGTCGTCTTGCGCTTCGGCTTCTCCTCGGCCTCGCCGGCCGCGGTCGCCTTGCTCGTCTTGGCGGCGCTCGCGGCGGAGCTGGAGCGTCGGGATGCGATTTCTGCGGCTGCCACGTACGCCCTTTCGCGACGGTCGTTCAAGGCAAACCAGAGGGCGCGAAACCTCGGTCGCCAGAGTTCAGGGGATCTCCCCGCCGATCTTGCTTGGCGGGTGTGCGTTCCATTGTAACGACGTCGGTGACGCGGTGTTGCGCCCCGAGGTGGTTCGGGGCGCTCTCACCTGCGTTCTCGCAGCTAGATCGAGTAAGGCGAGTCGGACACGTTTCGGTGTCGAATGGTCGCGGTGTCCGTGCTCAGGGCCTGATGCCGTGCGCGGCCGCCCACGCGGCGCCGACGATGCCGGCGTCGTTCTTGAGCGCCGCCGCGACGACCTCGGTACGAACCTCGAGCAGCGGCAACCACTTCTGCGCCTTCTTGCTCACACCGCCGCCGGCGATGATCAGGTCGGGCCAGATGAGGTCCTCGAGCACGTTGATGTAGCGCGTCACCCGAGGCGTCCATTCCTCCCAGGACAGGCCCTTGTCCTCCTTCACCGAGGCGGCCGCGCGCTTCTCCGCGTCGTGCCCGTCGACCTGGAGGTGGCCGAACTCGGTGTTCGGGACGAGCTTGCCGTCGAGGAACACCGCGCTGCCGATGCCCGTGCCGAACGTCAGCAGCACCACGGTCCCGTCCTTGCCGACGCCCGCGCCGAACGACATCTCCGCGATGCCGGCCGCGTCCGCGTCGTTCATCACGACGATGTCCTCGGGCTTGCGCTTGAGGCGCTCGGCGAACAGCTTCTGCGCGTCGCAGTTGATCCAGCCCTTGTCCACGTTCGCGGCGCTGAGGGCCACACCGTGCTTGACCACGCACGGCAGCGTGACGCCGACCGGTCCGTCCCACTGGAACTTCTCGACGATCTCGGCGACGACCTCCGCGACCGCTTCCGGCGTCGAGGGCTGAGGCGTGGGGATGCGCAGGCGTTCGCCGTCCAGTGCTCCTGCTTCGAGGTCGACCAGGCCGCCCTTGACGCCGGAGCCGCCGATGTCCACACCGAACCCGCGGGTGATGCCCATTCCCCGTGGTCCTTCCTACTCGATCCTGCTGGCTTCGATTCAGTAACCGTGGTGCGCAGACATTAGCCTGACGTTGTCCGATAGTCCCGTGCTAGTGACGCAGGAGGGAACCGGTCGTGTTCGATCCCAGGCCACTCGTCGACATCGCGACGGCCATCGGACGGGAGGCGGGCGCACTTGTTCAGCGCATGCGTGCTTCCGCCGTCGTGTCGTTCGACACCAAGAGCACTTCAACCGACGTGGTGACGGCCGCGGACCGCGCCTCAGAACAACTCGTCCGGACGCGTCTGTCCGAGTTGCGCCCCGGTGAACCGGTCCTCGGTGAGGAGGAGGGCGGGCTCGACGGTGACGCGGTCGTCGAGGGACTGACGTGGGTCGTCGACCCGATCGACGGCACCGTCAACTACCTCTACGGCATTCCCTGGTACTCGGTGTCGATCGCGGCGCAACTCGACGGCGAGTCCGTCGCGGGCGCCGTGGTGGAGCCGGCGACCGGCCGCGTGTGGACCGCCGCGCGTGGCCACGGCGCCTTCCTGGACGGCGAGCCGTTGCACGTGTCCGCCACCACGGACCTGTCGCTGTCCCTGCTGGGGTACGGGTTCGCGTACCGGCCGGAGCGCCGTCAGCGTCAGGCCGACGCGTGGGCGCTGATGGCGACGCGCGTGCGCGACCTGCGGCGGGCGGGTGCCGCTTCGCTGGACCTCTGCTCGGTGGCTGCCGGCCGGCTCGACGCTTACGCCGAGCACGGGCTGGGCCGCTGGGACTGGGCGGCCGGCGGGCTGATCGCCGCCGAGGCCGGCGCCGTGGTGCGGTTGCCGGGGTCGTCGCCCGAACTGGGGGAGGACGCGACGTTCGCGGCGGCGCCGGGCATCGCCGACGCCATGTACGGCGCGCTCGTCGAGTCGGGGTTCGGCAAGGTCTGAATCAACGTCCACATTGACTGAATCAACATCGACGTTGATTCAGTCAATGTGGACGGGCGTCTGTCCTGTCAACGTTGAGAGCAGGTTGACGAGTTCGCGCGAGTGGCGTCAGCTGCAGGTGACGTCACGGGCGGCGGCCAGGTTGTCCGCGTTCAGGGTGGGCGGAGCGGCCGCGGCGACCTGGCCGCCCTGCTGCTCCGGCTGCTGCTCGGCCCACTCCTTGAGCTGGTCGAGCACCTTGCGGGCGTCGGCGTTCGGCTTGACCTCGTCGAACTTCTTGCCGACGGCGATGTCGACGGTCGCGTCCTGGCGGTCGTCTCGCACGAGTTCCAGGCAGGGCTCCAGCAGCGACAACGTCCTGGCCGCCTGCGAGCCGGGCGCGCCGAAGCGGATCTGACCGCGGCAGTTCATGTCGCCGGCGGGGTAGATCAGGTCGTTGCCGGGGTCGGCGGCCTGCTTCAGGCCCAGGTCGGCGAACTGCGTCGCCACGGTCTTGGCGTGGTTGCGCTGCGTCGAGGCGTTGACGACCTTGAAGTTGACCTCGCCGACCGGCACCGGGTTCGTGCGGTCGAGCGCGTCGTGTTCGAGCACGGTGCCCAGGGCGGGCGGTGGCGCGGTCGGCGTGCCGGCCGGGTTCGCCACCGCGTCGGCCGCGGCGGTCTCCGACGGCTGGACGTGACCGGGCGGGTTGCACTTGATGGCGGCGTCCACGTCGCCGGCGTTGCCGAGCACCTTCACCCACACGAACACGGAACTGACCAACAGCACCGCGAACAGGACGAGCGCGGGTACGGGCCGACGCCGCTTGTAGGGCGTCAAACTTCCCGATGCGGGTCCCACGTCCGAAGCCCTCCCCGTGTTCCGTCCCCTGTGATCAGCCTAGGCCTTGCCTGGCTGTCGCGCGCCCCGACGGGCGTGACCCAAAGCACCGGCCTGATTGCTCACAGTCAGGACGGTACCGGCCCGGCGCCAGGTTGCACGCCAGGGTTCACGTGCTCCCGCTCAGGGTATCGGTCCAGCGTAGAAAGGTTGTGTCACCCGTCCGGTCGGTAAGGGGTAACCCGATGTCGAGTCACTCGGGCAATGAGCTACCCTCTGCGCGCTCCGCACACATGTGGATCAAGCCGACGGTCACGTCAAGGGGGTTGGCTTGACACTCGGGTGTGAGAGACCTACGTCACCTTGACGTGGGGCACAAAAGAGGTCGCTGGAGCGTTAACCAGCGACACGAACAGTCTCCGTATACCGCAGGGGTGAAGAAGATGGCGACCGACTACGACGCGCCGCGTCGCAGCGAGGCGGACGAACTCGCTGAGGACTCCCTCGAGGAGTTGAAGGCCCGGCGGAACGAGACGCAGTCCGGCGTCGTCGACGTCGACGAGGACGCGAGCGCGGAGAACTTCGAGCTGCCCGGCGCCGATCTGTCCGGCGAGGAGCTCACGTTCAAGGTCCTGCCCAAGCAGGCCGACGAGTTCACGTGCTCGAAGTGCTTCCTGGTGCACCACCGCAGCAGGCTTGCCGAGGACAACGGCGGTGTGTACATCTGCCGCGACTGCGCCTGATTCAGAGGGCCTGATTTTCGGGCCTGACCACGTCCGCCGAGAAAACTGGGCGCTCACCCGCACGGGTGGCGCCCAGTTGTGTTTTCCGGCCGTCCGGCTCAGGACTTGATCGCGGCGGCGAGCTCTTCCGGGTGCCGCGTGCTGATGATCCAGTAGGGCGTCGGGTCCTCGGGGTCGGTCACGCGCACCCGCACGAGCGGCTTGACCCAGCCCCGGTGCACGACGTACGCCGCCGGGTCGAGGTGCGGGCCCATGGTCTTGCGCCGGTCCTGCTGGGCGATGATCTCGACCTCGCCCAGCAGCGCGAGGGGGATGTGGGCCTCGCCGGCGCGCAGCTCGCCGTCGGCCACCTCGACCTTGGTGGACCCCATCCGCACGATCAGCACGATCGTCAGCGGCAGCAGGATCACGTACGGCAGCCAGGACCGCACACCGGGGAAGCCCATGTGCACCTCGGCGGCCAGCAGCCCGGCCGCCAGCAGCGGCAGCGGCCAGATCCACCACGTCACGTACAGGCGTTCGCGGAAGGTCGTAGTGGCGGTCACGGCAGTCTCACTCACGTCGTCAGGGTAATCTCGGCCGCCGTGTCCAGCGTCGAGGTGTTGCTGACCCGGCTCGATCCGGGGGTTCCCGTGCCCGCCTACGCCCGTCCCGGCGACGCGGGCGCCGATCTGGTCACCACGTCGGACGTGGTCATTCCACCAGGCGAGCGCGCCGTGGTCGGCACCGGTGTCGCGATCGCGCTCCCGGCGGGGTTCGCCGGGTTCGTGCATCCCCGTTCCGGACTGGCCGCGCGGGTCGGGCTGAGCGTGGTCAACACGCCCGGCACGATCGACTCCGGCTACCGCGGTGAGATTCGCGTTTGCCTCGTGAACCATGATCTCCGTGAGCCGATCGTGCTGTCGCGCGGTGACCGGATCGCGCAGCTCGTCGTGCAACGCGTCGAGCACGCGGTGTTCCGGGAGGTCACCGAGTTGCCGGAAACGGAGCGCGGTGCGGGAGGCTATGGCTCGACCGGCGGGCACGTGGTGCTCGCCCGGATGAAGGCGGAGGGGTAGGGGCATGTTCGGAAGGCGCCGCAAGCGCGGTCGTCACGCCACCGGAGCGGTCGAGACCGGCCCGGAGCTCGAAGAGGAGTTCGAGGACGTCGACGGTCCGTGGGACTCGACGGTGGCGCCCCGGGACGACGTGGACCGGCTCGACCTGGGCTCGGTGCTGCTGCCGATGCCGGCGGAGGCCCAGCTGCAGGTCGAGATGGACCAGCAGAGCGGTTCCGTGCGCGCGGTGCACGTCCTCACGTCCGTCGGGCAGCTGACGGTCAGCGCGTTCGCCGCGCCGAAGTCCGGCGGCCTCTGGCGGGAGGTCGGCGCCGAGCTGATCGAGGGCCTCAAGGAGGACGGCGCTCGCATCAACCGCGAGAACGGCGAGTGGGGCGAGGAGATCACCGCGCGCAACCAGGGCGTGCAGATCCTCTTCGTCGGCGTCGACGGGCCGCGCTGGATGCTGCGCGGTGTCGCCGCCGGTCCCGAGGAGCACTTCGCGCAGAACTCCGCGGCGCTGCGGGAGATGCTGCGCGGCACCGTGGTCGTGCGCGGTGAGCAGCCGATGCCGCCCCGCACCCCGCTGCCGGTCGAACTGCCGGAAGCGATCGCCCGGCACATCCAGCAGCAGGGCTGATCACCTCTCCTGGCGCGCTTCTCGCCACGCCTGCACCGCACGCCCCAGCGCGTGCGGGTAGGCGTTGAGCGTCGTTGTCGTCAGCACGGCGCGTGGGATCGCTTCCGCCCACTGTTCAGCGATTTCGATCGGGTGCACCGGGTCGTCGGTGCACCCGACGATCCCCGTGGGCACGTTGAGGCTCTTCAGCTCGTCGAGGGTGGGTGCCGGCGACGTGGCGGCTTCTTCGAGGTGCGGCACGAGCTGGTCCCCGTAAGCACGCCAGGCCCTGGTCAGCTCGTCGCGCAGCCAGCCGGTGGTGCCTTCGAGAGCCGTGTCGAGGCCGTGGTTCATGACGATCTCCGCGCTGGCCCGCGCGGCCAGTGCCGCGGGTGCGTCGCCGGGGTCGCCGGTCCACGCGGGCAGCGCGAGGATCAGTCCTGCGCACCTGCCCGGATTGCGGGCCGCCCACCTCGCCGCGACGTGCGCGCCGAGTGAGACGCCACCCACCACGATCGGGTGGCTTGCCGAGGCATTTTCGAGGGCTGTCAACCGTTCACTGAGTGTGCGAACGCGTGGAGCGGTGAGAACGGCGCCGACCTGCGACAACGGTGCGGCGAACACGGAACGGACAAAAACCTCGTCAGAGGCGGTTCCGGGCAGGAGGAGGACGGTCTCGACAGGCACACCCGAGATTGTCGGCCCTCGTGCGTACCCTCACTCTCAGACGGTCCACACCACGGGGCCACTTGAGCAATGCAGGAGTCGGGGATGAGCGGCTATTGGCGCCGCTTGGTGCGTCGCTTGACCAGTGACGTCACCGAGCTCGACGCGGACGACCTCTCGCGAAAAGCGGAGGCCGTCGGCGCGGTGAAGGCCTGCGACTGCAAGTCCGGTGAGGAGGTCACCGTCCTCGGCAGGCTGCGCAGCGTGGAGCTCTGCCCCCGGGACGCGGCCGCCACCCTGGAAGCGGAGCTCTACGACGGCACCGAGGGCGTGACCCTCGTCTGGCTCGGCCGCCGTCGCATCGCGGGCATCGAACCTGGTCGGACGATCAAGGCTCGTGGCCGCATCGCCGTGCGCGACGGGCGCAAGGTGCTCTACAACCCCTATTACGAGTTGCAGAACGCTTCATGACCTCAGCTGAGACCGAAGAAAAGCAGCCCACCGTCCTCGAGCAGATGGGCGGCGTGAGCGGAATGCTCTACTCGTCGCTGCCCGTCGTCGTCTTCGTCATCGTCAACTTCGCCACCAAGAACCTGATGGCCGCGATCATCAGCGCGCTCGCCGCCGCCGTCGTGATCGGCGTGGTCCTGGCGGTCCGCAAGGGCACCATCCAACCCGCCATCTCCGCCGTGTTCGGCGTGGGCATCGCGGCGTTCATCGCCTACAAGACGGGCGAGGCCAAGGGCTTCTTCCTCTTCGGCATCTGGCAGAGCGTCGTCTACGGCGGCGCCTTCCTGCTCTCGATCATCCTGCGCTGGCCCCTGGCCGGCGTGATCTGGACGTTCCTCAACGGCCGCGACCGCTCCTGGCGCTCCGACAAGGCCACGGTCCGCGACTACGACATCGCGACCTTCGTCTGGGCCCTGGTCTTCTTCGCCCGCTTCGTGGTGCAGCGCTGGCTCTACGAGGAGGACCAGGTCGGCTGGCTGGCCGTGGCCCGCCTCGGCATGGGCTACCCGCTGATGGCCGTCGCACTGGTCGCCACGGTCTGGGCGGTCCGCCGGGCCGACAAGCGCCTGAAGGAGGCCGAGGACGCCCGCGAGGCCGAGGCCGAACTCCGGGCGACCGAGGAAGAGGTCCTGGCCCGCACGGCCGACGACCTCCTCACCCCGGACATGTCCGAGCTCGAGCGCGTGGTGGAGAAGGAGTCGCGCGACAAGTCCCGCGACTGACCGCTCTGGTGTTTCCGCGGCCGGCGCCCCTTCCGGGAGGCGCCGGCCGCGTCTTTCTGTTGTGCAAGCGCCGGATGCCCTCAGGCGGTGATGTGCCGGATGACCGCGGCGAGGGCCAGCTCGCGTGGTTGAACGGTGTCCACTGAGAGCGCCTCCCCGTGCCAGGAGGGAAAGTTCGCCAGTCGCTGCTGCACGTTGGACCAGTCGCCGGCGTCGTGCCAGCCGGGGATTCCGCGGCTGCGGCCTTCGAGCCTGCTCCGGTGGACTTCCGGGTCGGAGCACTGACACACGACCACACGGAACTCCGCACCGGTCCGGCGCGCCAGGCTCCGCCAGCGATCTCTGGTCGCCACCTGTTCGGTGGGATGGTCGAGGATGACGGACTGCCCGGCGAGGAGTTGCCGCAGCGCGAGCGTGGTCAGCATCTCTTCGGCGATCTCCAGTGGAGCCTCGAAATGGCGGCCGCCGAACGGGGTCAGCGCGCCGAGCAGCCAGTCGGTGGCGAAGACGGGGATGCCCAGCTCGGCGCCCGCTGCCTCGGCCAGGGTGCTCTTCCCGCTGCCGGGCAACCCGGAGAACACGACCAGCCGAGCGTTCGTGGCGTTCGTGGCGACGGAAGGCAGGTCGTGGTCCGTGAAATCGGCCGGCAACCTCGGCGTCAGATCAGTGGGTACCAGTCCAGCAACCCACGTGGCGGCGATTCGATGCGGCCGTGCGCTCTCGACGACGCAGGAAACGACGTCGACGGTGCCGTCGTGGCGACGGATCCGCGCCTGCGCGGTGGTCTCGCTGACATCGAGACCGACCACGACGACCGGCGCGTAGTCGGCCGCGCGACCGCGGGTGACCTCGACGTACCTCTCGGGCGTGACGACGGTGGTGAACGCGGCCGCGAGCACGTCGGACGCGTCAGCTCCCCAGCCGGGCTTCCCATCCAGGCCGTCGAGAATCCATTCCAGCCGCGCCAGGGCGGGACTGGCCTCGACATGCCGCACTGTTCCCCCTGGCGAGGTGGTTGAGGCGAGTCGATCAAGCCTAGCGAGCTGGGTGGTATATCGGATATCGGCTGGTAGCCGACGTGCGATATCCAGTACATCGGATACTGGCGCGTCTGAACGGTATCCGATATGTCGGATGCTGATATATCGGATACGGCGCGGGCAGCGAGCGATATATCGGATATCGGATATCGGCCTGCCGTCGTGGGTCAGGAAGGGCCGAGCACGGTGCGGAGTTCGTCGCGTCCCGTCACGCCGAGCACGCCGTAGATCGCATGCAGATGATTGTCGACCGTGCGCTTCGAGGTGTGGAGCTTCTCGGCGATCTGCTGGTTGGTGAGCCCGGACGTCGCGAGCCTGGCCACCTCCACCTGGCGGCGGGTCAGGTGGGTCAGGCCGTCGACGCGCAGGGCAGGGGTGTGGGCGCCGTCGAAGTCGCGCATCAGCAACGCCTGGCGGGCCGAGGCCTGGGAGGCGGCGCGGGGGTTGTCCTGGGCTCGGTGCAGGCGGGCGGCGGAGGCCAGGGCTTCGGCGGCGTAAAGGGTGGCGCCGAGGCGCAGGAAGTCCGTCGCCGTGGCTTCCAGGACGGTCGGTGCGGCGTGCGCCAGGGCGGTCGCGTGTGCCGTGTAGGCCGAGGTCATCGGGTCGTCCATAGAGGACGTGAGGGCCGCCAGGCGCAGAGACGTGTCGACGCCGAAACGGGCCGCGTCGTGCAGGGCCATGGCCTCGCCGCCGTGCACGCCGAGTTCGGCGCATTCGTCTGCTGCCGCCATCGCGGCGTCTGCGGCGGCGCGGACGTCACCCGTGCCGGCGAGCACCCAGGACCGAGCCACCGACACCGTTGTGCCGGTCAGCCGCCAGGCCGGGCGGCGGGCCTTCTCGGCGCGGGCCAGGGCTTCCGTCGCCAGGTCGGCGTCGCCGACGAGCGCCGCGGCGCTGGCCAGGCTGGCGAGCGCGATGGTGTCGAAGATCAGCGGACTCACCGGCGTTTTCGGGCTGCCTTCGCGGGCCAGGCGCAAGGCTTGGGAACCGTGGCCACGCATGCGCGCGCAGAACGACAACACGCTGTAGAGCGATGTCGTGCCGGTGAAGGCCAAATCGTCGAACAACGAGTCGTGCATCTTCAGCGCGAGACTCTCCGCCTCGGAGAGGTGGCCGCCATACGCCAGTGCGAAGCAGCGCATGCGTAGCGCGCCGTAGTCAGCGGTTGGCGTCTCGTCGTCCGACGCCAAGGCCTCACAGGCAGCGACTTCGAGCTCGACTTCGCCGTATCGGCCGGCTTGCAGGAGGCACAACGCCCTGGTGCGTCGCATGTGGATGGACAGCTGCGGCACCAGCGGCTGGTACGTGTGCTCCAGGACCGTGGCCACGTGCCGATGTTGCGCGTCCTCCATCGTGCGGACGACCTTCAGCCAATCCCGCAACTCGTCGGGGAGACCGGGCACGTCGACGGAATCGAGCACCGCGGTGGCGGCGTCCGCGTCGCCCAGTCCGAAGTAGAGGTTCATGGACCTGGTGGCGCCCAGGCGGCTCAGGTCCGCCACCGACAACGGTCCGCTCATCACGTCCGCGAGTGTTGCCTCGGCCTGATCCGGTGCGCGGCCGTACATCAGCACCTGACCGAACACGTGCCCGACCCGCCCCAGGCCGCCCGCGTCGACGGCGGCGCGGCAGAGGCGTTCCGCGAGCGTCACGTCGCGCGCGGCCCACGCCTGTTCGGCGGCTGCGGCCAGGAGATCCAGCGAGATCGGCGAACCGCCGTCGAGTCGCCACGTCGCGATGCGCATCAGGTCTTCACGGCGCCGTGCGCCCGTTGCTTCGAGACCGGCGGCCAACGCGCGTTGGTGTGACTGCGCGCGCAACTCAGGGCACGTCGCGCGGAGCAGGCTGCCGTACAACGGATGCCCGAGCCGCACGACCGTGCGACGCCCCGACGACTCGACCTGGATCAACGCACGGGTCTCCAGGTCGTCGAGCGCCTCCTCCTGCACCAGCGACGCCAGCAGGTCCAGCTCCACCGGCTCGGAGTAGGCGAGCAGTTCCAACGCGTGCCGATGCGAGGGTTCCAGCCGGCCGAGGTTCTCCCGCACGAGCTCGCCGAGCCGCCCGCCGAGCTCGATCGCGCCGTGCCACGACCAGATCCCCTCGACCACGCGCAACGACCCCACCGCGCGCCCGGACACCACGAGTTCCCTGAGATACAACGGATTCCCCGCGCTGCCCGACCACAGCAACGCCGCCGAGCGCGTGTCGACCGGCCCGTCCAACGCCCGTTCCAGCAGGAGATCGGCCTCGCCCCGCGACAGGTCGCCCAACGGATAACGCCGCAGCAGCCCCTCCTGCCACAGCTCCGCACGCTCACCGGGCCGCGAGGTCACCAGCACCCGCGCGAACCCGTGCCGGATCACGTGGTGCAGCAACCCGATGGAGGCGTCGTCGAGCAGGTGCGCGTCGTCCACCACGATCGCCAACGGCTGCGGCTCGGCCACCAGTTGCTCGACGGCACGGCCCAGCGGGTTCGCGGTGCGCATGTCGGCCGGCAGCATCGCGGCCAGCGCCCCGAACGGGATCGACGACGTCGCCACGGTCGCGTAGCAGCGCCGCACGGTGCAGCCGGACTCCTCCAGCCGTGCCACGACCTCGTCCGCGAGCCGTGTCTTGCCGACTCCGGCGGGTCCGACGAGCGCGGCGCCCTTCGCGTCTGCCGAGGTGAGCGCGGACATCACGTCCTCCAGCTCACGCACCCTGCCCACGAACGGCCACACAACTCGCAGTGTGCCGAAGTTCCGGTCCACCGCGCACATCGTTTCGCCCTCATCCCTGGCCGAACAGCGCCCGCAGTCCACCCCGTCCGGTGACACCCACCGCCGCGTAGGTCGTGTGCAGATGGTTGTCCACCGTGCGCTTGGCGATCGCCAACCGCTCTGCGATCTCCACGTTCGTCAGCCCCGTCACGGCCAGACGTGCGATCTCCAGCTGACGCGGCGTCAGCGCGGCGAGCGTGCTCGTCACCACCAGACCAGGCGTCGTCGCGCCGTCGAACGACTCCGCGAGCGCCGACGCCTGCCGCTCCAGCCTGTCCGCGTCACGCGGCCGGTCGTGCAGCCGGGACAACCTGCTGGCCTCCGCGAGCGCCTCGGCCGCGTACAGAGTCGCGCCGCACGCCGTGAACGCCGCCGCCACCCCCTCCAGCCCCGCCGGGTCACGCAACGCGCGCGCCTGGGCGTGCGAGGCGTATGCGGTCGTCAGCGGGTCTCGGCGCGATTTCGCCAGTTCCAACAAACGCGGCGAGGTGTCCGCACCGAACCGTGCGGCGTCGTGCAGAGACACGATCTCCTCAGAGTGCGCGCCGTGCGCACGGGCCGTCGCGGCGTTGTCCAGAGCGACCTGCATCGCCTCGTTGACGCGCCCACTGCCAGCAAGCACCCACGACCGTGCGGCTTCCACGGCGAATCGCGCGATCCGCCACGCGGGCCGCAACCCGGCCTCAGCGCGCGCCAACGCCCGTTCCGCACGTTCGGACTGACCCTGCAACGCGGCACCAGCGGCGAACTCGGCCAGCAGCAGCACGTCCCACATCATCGGCAGCACGCCGGACTCGGGAACACCCTCGGCGGTGATCCGCACGGCCGAAGCGGCCTGACCGCGCAACCGCGCACTCTGGCTCAGCAACACCCGCGGCGGCACCTGGGTGACCGACCAGCGGTCCTCCTCGATCACCTCCGCCAGCGCTTGCGCGGCCCGCGACTCCGCGCCCGCCAGATCGCCGCAGCGCAGGATGCTCTCGTTGCGCACCCCGGTCGCCGCGTTGATCAGCGACGGGAACCGCCCTGCCGTCGCCATCACGGCCTCGTGGTTGTCCTCGATCCGCGCGATCGCCTCGGTGTAGCGGCCGGCGAACTGGTCGGCGAACGCCAGCACCTGCCGCCCCGCCGTCTCCGCCCAGCCGCCCTCGGCGATCAGCAGCTCGCCGCCGAGCCGCGCGATCCGCAACGGCGCGGCCTCCAGCGCGAACGTCAGCGCGAAGAACAACACCGCGTGCTCCAGCTCGGCCGGCAGCTCCCGCGCGGTGACCTCGTCCAGCACCGCCACCGCCGCGTCCTCGTCACCGAGACCGAAGAACAGGTTGAACGCGCGTGTGCAGCCCACCTGGATCACGGTGAGCATGTCGCCGCCCGCCGCCATCGTCTCGGCGAGCACCTCCTCGGCCTGCGCGCACTGACGCTGGTACATCAGCACGAGCCCGAGCACGAGCCCCACGCGTGAGGTCGCCCCACGGGCCGCCGCCGCGCGCGAGAGCCGTTCGGCCAGCTCCCAGTCCTGCGCGGACAGCGCCTGCTCGGCGGCCCGCGCGAGCACGTCCGGCGACTCGGCCGTCCCGCTGTCGAGCCGCCACGTCGCGACCCGCACCGCGTCACCGGGCCGGTCCGCGCCCTCCGCCTCCAACCGGTCCGCCAGCGCCCGACGATGCGCGCGGGCTCTCAACGTCGGACACGTCGCCCGCAGACGCGCGCTGTAGAGCGGATGTGCGACACGCGCGCGTCCGTCGTCACCGATGCGCACGAACCCCATGTCCACGAGATCGGCAGGTACCGGCATCAGCTCCGGTTCCAACGGCTCCCCGTACGCGAGCAGCTCCAGCGCCCGCCGTTGCGGTTCCGCGAGCCGGCCCAGCGTCAGGTCGACGAGCTCGGCGAGCCGCCCGGACAGCTCCAGCGGCCCGCTCCAGTTCCAGCCGCCCTCGGTCTCGGTGAGCGCGCCCGAGTGCACCCCGGCCGCCACGAGTTCCTTGAGGTACAACGGATTGCCCTGGCTGTTCGCCCACACCAGGTGCCGGGTCGACGCGTCCGCGGGCCCGCCAAGAGCGGACCTCAGCAACGTGTCCGCGCGTTCCTGGTCGAGCGCGTCGACGTGGACGACGGTCAGTCCCTCCGCGCCCCACCCAGGCCGCGCCGTGCAGACGACACGCGTCAGCCTGTGCCTCACGACGTGCTGCAACACCAACAACGACGCGTCGTCGAGCAGATGTGCGTCATCGATCGACAACACCCGCCGACCGCCACGAGAGAGGTGTTCGGCTGCGGCACGCACAGACGACGACGGCAGGATCGTCCCCGCGAAGGCAGGCAGGTCGGTGGGGACGAGCGACGCGATCGCACCGAGCGGAATCCGGGACGTGGCGACCGTGGCGTAGCACCGCACGGCGGGATGCGGTGCGGCTGCGAGCACCTCCGCGGCCAGGCGGGTCTTGCCGACCCCTGGCGGACCCGACAGCAGCACCGCGCCATCCCCGGCCAGCGCCCGCAGCGCGGCCCGCAGCTCACCCTCGCGCCCGACCAGGGGCAACTGATCGCTCACAGCTGGTAAGTGCTCGCTTCCGTTGCGCAGATACCCCAGTTGAGCACGGTCATGCTCAGAACGACACCGCGGGAAGCCCAAAGGATGCCTTTGGTGCCGAAATCGGGGTCCGCTGGACGAGCCGTGTCAGGCGGTGAACTTCGCCGGAAGGCCGTTCGCCGAGTTCTCCGCCGGGTCGGTGGGCGCGTGCATGGCGTCCATCAGCTGACGGGCCAGCCCGAGTCCCGGTCCTCCCAGCGAGAGCGCCTTGGTCAGCAGGTCCGACACCCCGTCGGCACCGTTGAAGACGACCATGTGGTCGACGTTGCCGAACGCCTTCGACGCGGCCTCCACGATCTCCGGCCACTTCTCCGCGAGCTGCTGGGCGACGACCGCGTCGGGGTTCTCGGCCAGCGCCGACGACCGCGCGCTGATCGCCTCCGCCTCGGCGAGGCCGCGTGCCTTCGCCGCGATCGCTTCGGCCTCACCGGTGGCTCGCGTCGCCTCCGCTTCCGCCACGGCCGCGGCCTTGACCCGCGTCGCGTCGGCCGCCGCCCGCAGCTCGATCTCCCTGGCCTGTGCCTCGGCACAGGCGATCTGCGCGTCCCGTTCGGCGTCGCCCGGCTTGCGGACCTGCGCCTGCAGGTCGGCGACCCGTGTGTCGAGCGAGGGCCGGCGCGCGGTCTGGAAACCGGGCAGCACCAGCACGCCCTTGCCGGTGACGATCTTGAACGTCATGCTGTCGGCCGTCTCGCGCAGCCCGCGCGCGCCCAACCCGGAGAAGATCAACGCCTCGTTGGGCTCCGCGACCCGCCACGACGCGCGCAGAAGCAGGAACAGCACCTGAATCGCACCGCGATCATCACCTCGCCCACGAGGCCGGGTCCGACCCTGCCGGTCACCCGGCCCCGTTTGCCGATCATCAGTACCCGAGCGCGGTCTTGATGTCCTGCTCGACCGCGGCGGTGGTGACGAACAACAGTTCGTCGCCGCCCTCGAGCGTGTCGTCCGGCTGCGGCACGATGACCCGCCCGCCGCGCAGGATCGTGACCAGCGCGGCGTCGCGCGGCAGCGTCAGCTCGGAGACCGCCCGGCCGGCGAACGGCGTCGACTCGTCGAGCGTGATCTCCACGAGGTTCGCCTGCCCCTGCCGCAACGTCAGCAGCCGCACGACGTCACCGATCGTCACGGACTCCTCGACCATGGCGGCCAACAGCCGTGGCGTCGACACGGCGACGTCAACGCCCCACGACTCCGTGAAGAGCCACTCGTTCGCCGGGTCGTTCACGCGCGCGACGACGCGACGCACCGCGAACTCGGTCTTGGCCAGAAGCGACACCACGAGGTTGACCTTGTCGTCACCGGTCGCGGCGATCACCACGTCGCACAGCTGCATGCCCGCGTCCTCCAAAGAGGACAATTCGCACGCGTCGGCCTGCACCCACTCGGCCTGCTCGACGGAGTTCGGGTCGAAGTGCGCCCGGTCCCGCTCGATCAGCATGACCTGGTGCCCGTCCTGCACGAGCTCCTGCGCGATGGACCGCCCGACGGCGCCCGCCCCCGCGATCGCGACCCGCATCAGCTCTCCTCCGGTGCCTGCAGCGCCGCCGCCGCGACGTCGGTGATCGTGCCGGACAGCGCCGCCACGTAGATGGTGTCGTCGGCCTGCACGATGGTCTTCGCGTCCGGCAGCACGCCCGTGCCGAACCGCATCAGGAACGCCACGCGCGCGCCGATCGCGCCCTCCAGCTCGAACACGGGGCGCCCGACCCAGTCCTCGGAGACCTCGATCGGCAGCACCGCCACGGTGCCGGACGGGTCGCGCCACGCGGTCGCCGCGCCCTCGGGCAGCAACATCCGCAGGAAGCGGTCGGTCGACCACGGCACCGTCGCCACGGTCGGGATGCCCAGCCGCTCGTACACGGCGGCACGCTTGTGGTCGTAGATGCGGGCGACGACGTGTTCGACGCCGAACGTCTCGCGCGCGACCCGCGCCGAGATGATGTTCGAGTTGTCGCCGCTGGAGACCGCCGCGAACGCGCCCGCGCGCTCGACCCCGGCCTCGATCAGGACGTTGCGGTCGAAACCGTTGCCCACGACCTGCTGCCCGTGGAAGTCGCTGCCGAGCCTCCGGAACGACTGCGGGTCCTTGTCGATCACGGCGACCTGGTGGTCGAGCCGCTCCAAGGCCCTGGCCAGGGAGGCTCCCACCCGGCCACACCCCATGATCACCACGTGCACGACATGCCTCCTCAGGCGAACTCTGCGCAGAACCTACCGAGCATTAGCCCGTCCCGGTGAGCGGACCCCTTACGCTCTGGCCGTGTCCAAGCTCGCCACCGCTGCCAAACGCCTCCTGGTCGGACGGCCGTTCCGCAGTGATCGCCTCGCGCACACCCTGCTGCCCAAACGCATCGCCCTCCCGGTGTTCGCCTCCGACGCCATGTCGTCGGTCGCGTACGCGCCGGAGGAGATCTTCCTGATGCTGTCGGTGGCGGGGCTGAGCGCCTACGCGCTGGCTCCCTGGGTGGGTGTCGCGGTCGTCGTGGTCATGCTCACCGTGGTCGCCAGCTACCGCCAGAACGTGCACGCCTACCCGTCCGGAGGCGGCGACTACGAGGTCGCGACGGTCAACCTCGGCCGCAGAGCGGGGCTCACCGTGGCGAGCGCCCTGCTCGTGGACTACATCCTCACGGTCGCCGTGTCGATCTCGGCGGCGGCGGCGAACATCGGGTCGGCCATCCCGTTCGTCGCGGAGCACAAGGCGTTGTTCGCGGTGGCCGCGATCGTCGTTCTCACAGCGATCAACCTGCGCGGCATCCGCGAGTCCGGCAGCGCGTTCGCGATCCCCACCTACGCGTTCATGATCGGCATCATGGTCCTGATCGCGTGGGGCCTGTTCCGCGGGTTCGTCCTGGGTGACGAGATGCGTGCGGAGAGTTCCGGTTTCGAGATCCACGCCGAGCAGGACCACCTGATGGGCCTCGCGTTCGTGTTCCTCGTGCTGCGTGCGTTCTCATCTGGCTGTGCGGCGCTCACGGGTGTCGAGGCGATCAGCAACGGCGTGCCCGCGTTCCGCAAGCCGAAGTCCCGCAACGCCGCCACGACGCTGCTGATGATGGGCGCCATCTCGGTCACCATGCTGATGGGCCTGATCGTGCTCGCCCAGCTGACCGACGTGCGGATGGCCGAGTTCCCGAAGGACCAGATCGCGAACGCCCCGGAGGGCTACGAGCAGAAGACGATGGTGGCGCAGGTCGCGCACGCCGTCTTCAGCAACTTCCCGGCGGGCTTCTTCTTCATCACCGCCGTCACGGCGCTGATCCTGGTGCTCGCGGCGAACACCGCGTTCAACGGCTTCCCGGTGCTCGGCTCGATCCTCGCCCAGGACCGCTACCTGCCGCGCCAACTGCACACCCGCGGCGACCGGCTGGCGTTCTCCAACGGCATCCTCTTCCTGGCCGGCTTCGCGGTCGTGCTGGTGATCGCGTTCGACGCCGAGGTCACCCGGCTGATCCAGCTCTACATCGTCGGCGTGTTCGTGTCGTTCACGCTGAGCCAGCTCGGCATGATCAGGCACTGGAAGCGGCTGCTCAAGTCCGAGACCGACGTCCAGGCGCGCTCCCGGATGCGCCGCTCGCAGGCGATCAACACGTTCGGTCTCGTCATGACCGCGACGGTGCTGATCGTCGTGCTGATCACCAAGTTCACCAAGGGCGCGTGGATCGCCATCGCCGCGATGGCCGCCATCTACGCGTTGATGACGGCGATCCGCAAGCACTACGACACCGTCGCCGAGGAGCTGCGCAAGCAGGAGCGCGTGCGCACGATGCCGGCGCGCAACCACGCGATGGTGCTGGTGTCCAAACTGCACATGCCGACGTTGAGGGCGTTGTCCTACGCCAAGGCCACGCGGCCGGACGTGCTGGAGGCCGTCACGGTCAACGTCGACGACGGCGACACCCGCCAGCTCGTGCTGGAGTGGGAGAAGGAGAACTTCAAGATCCCGTTGAAGGTGATCGAGTCGCCCTACCGGGAGATCACCAAGCCCGTTCTCGACTACGTCAAGCGCGTCAAGTCGGACAACCCGCGCGACGTTGTTACGGTGTTCATCCCCGAGTACGTCGTCGGCCACTGGTGGGAGCAGCTGCTGCACAACCAGAGCGCGTTGCGGCTCAAGGGAAGGCTGCTTTTCCAGCCGGGTGTGATGGTGACCAGTGTGCCGTGGCAGCTCGAGTCGTCGGTGAAGGTCAGGGACAAGGACGTCATCGCGCCCGGCGCTGTCCGAAGGGGACTTGACGACCGATGAGCTCGGCCAAAGAAGACTGGACCGGCAAGCAGTTCGAAGTAGAAGTGGGGCCTGTCGCACACGGCGGGCACTTCGTCGCACGGCACGAGGGCCGCGTCCTGTTCGTGCGCCACGCACTGCCCGGTGAGCGCGTTGTGGCGTCGGTGTACGAGGACAACGGCGGGTCGTTCTGCCGTGCGGACGCCGTGGAGATCCTGACGGCGTCACCGGACCGGGTGGAGCCGCCGTGCCCGTTCAGCGGACCGGGGCTGTGCGGTGGCTGCGACTTCCAGCACGTGTCGTGGGACGCGCAACGGGAGCTGAAGGCCCAGATCGTCCGTGAGCAGCTGAGCCGCCTGGCCAAGATCGAACGCGACGTGGTCGTGGAGGCGCTGCCGGGCGGTCCGCTGGAGTGGCGGACCCGGATCCGGATGGCCGTCGACCGCGACGGGAGGCCCGGTTTCCGCGGCACCCGTTCCCACGATGTGATCCCGATCGACCACTGTGTGATCTCCCGGCCGGGCATGGTCGAGGCGGTGGCGGACCGAAAGTGGCGAGCACAGGAGCTGACGATCGTCCAGGACGGTGACGGCAACCGTCATGTGGGTGAGGTGCGCGGCCGACACACCGCGCGACGCGCCGGAACCGGTACGGCCGTGGAGACCGCCGCCCAACGAAAGTGGCGAATTTCGGCGGAAGGTTTCTGGCAGGTCCACCCGGCTGCCGCGGACACGTTCGCCACGGTCGTGGGGGAGTGGGCCGCTGCTGAGCCTGGGCAACGCGCGTGGGACCTCTACGGCGGTGCGGGGCTCTTCGCGTCGGTGCTCGCACGGCAGGTCGGCGAAACCGGATCCGTGCTGGTCGTGGAGTCTTTCGCCGGTGCCGTGGAGGACGGCCGGCGCAACCTCCGCCGCATGCCCCGGGTCGAGTGGGTGGTGGACAAGGTGGAGCGTGCCGTGGTGCGCAAACTGCCCGTTGAGGACCCTCACGTCGTGGTGCTCGACCCTCCTCGCAAGGGTGCGGGGAAGGTCGTTGTGGCTGAAGTCGCACGACGCCGTCCCCAGCGGGTCGTCTACGTGGCCTGCGACCCCGCCGCACTGGCACGCGACCTGGCTGAATTCACAGTTCAGGGGTATCGCCTCGCCGAACTGCGGGCGTTCGACGCGTTCCCGATGACACACCACATGGAGTGCATCGCGTTGCTCGTACCTGAGACCAGCTGACAAAGCGTCTCAGTCGCGTCTCCGTAGACTGAGCCGAAGTCTTCAGGAGTGAGGTGGGCGTGGTGACCCTGCTGGAGTCCGTGCACGGACCGGCTGATCTGAAACGGATGAACGAGGCGGAGCTGCAGCAGCTCTGCGCCGAGATCCGGCGTTTTCTGGTCGACAAGGTCTCGAAGACGGGCGGGCACCTCGGCCCGAACCTGGGCGTGGTCGAGCTGACGGTGGCGTTGCACCGCGTGTTCGACTCGCCGCAGGACCCGATCGTGTACGACACCGGGCACCAGTCGTACGTGCACAAGATCGTCACGGGCCGTCGCGACGGCTTCGACGACCTGCGGCAGCGGGGCGGGATGTCCGGCTACCCGTCGCGCGAGGAGTCCGCGCACGACGTGCAGGGCAACAGCCACGCGTCGACGGCGCTGTCCTACGCGGACGGCCTGGCGAAGGCGAAGCAGCTCAACGGCACCAACGGCCACGTGATCGCCGTTGTCGGTGATGGCGCGCTGACCGGCGGTATGTGCTGGGAGGCGTTGAACAACATCGCGGCGGACAAGACGCGTCCGGTCGTGATCGTGGTCAACGACAACGGCCGTTCGTACTCGCCGACGATCGGTGGTCTCGCGGACCACCTGTCGTCGCTGCGGCTGCGTCCCGGTTACGAGCAGTTGCTGGAGAAGGGCAAGACCGCGCTGCAGCAGACGCCGTTCTTCGGCAAGCCGCTGTACGCCGCTCTGCACGCCGCCAAGCGCGGCATCAAGGACGCGCTGGCGCCCCAGGCGATGTTCGAGGACCTCGGCCTCAAGTACATCGGCCCGGTCGACGGCCACGACATGGCGACGCTGGAGTCCGCTCTGCAGCGCGCGAAATCGTTCGGCGGACCGGTGATCGTGCACGCGGTCACCCGCAAGGGCATGGGGTTCGCGCCGGCCGAGAACCACGAGGCCGACCAGATGCACGCCACCGGCGTCATCGACCCGATCACCGGCGAGAACCTCAAGCCGTCCAAGCGGACCTGGACGCACGTGTTCTCCGACTCCCTGGTGGAGATCGGCCGCGAGCGTTCCGACGTCGTGGCGATCACCGCCGCGATGCAGGGCCCGACCGGTCTGGACGCGTTCGCCAAGGCGTTCCCGGAGCGCTTCTACGACGTCGGCATCGCCGAGCAGCACGCGATGACCTCCGCCACCGGCCTGGCGATGGGTGGCCTGCACCCCGTTGTGGCCGTGTACGCGACGTTCCTCAACCGGGCGTTCGACCAGCTGCTGATGGACGTCGCACTGCACGAGCAGGGCGTGACGGTCGTGCTGGACCGCGCGGGCGTCACCGGCCCGGACGGTGCGTCGCACCACGGCATGTGGGACATGTCGATCCTCGGCGTCATCCCAGGCATCCACGTCGCCGCGCCTCGTGACGCGGGCACGCTGGCCGAGGAGCTGCGTGAGGCCGTGGCGATCTCGAACGCGCCGTCGGTGATCCGCTACCCGAAGGCGTCCGTCGGCGCGGACCTGCCGGCTCTTGAGCGCGTTGGTTCCGTTGACGTGCTTCGCCGTTCGGGCAACGACGTGCTGTTGGTGACCGTCGGTGCGTTGGGCGAGCTCGGTCTCGACGCCGCGCAACGGCTGGAGGACCAGGGCATCGGCGTGACGGTCGTCGACCCGCGGTGGATCTACCCGATGTCGGTGGACCTCGTGGAGATGGCCGCGTCGCACAAGCTCGTGGTGACCGTTGAGGACGGTGGCCGGCACGGTGGTTTCGGATCGGCGTTCGCGGCCGCGTTGCGCGACGCCGACATCGAGGTGCCGTTGCGCGACATCGCTCTGCCGCAACGGTTCCACGACCACGGCGAGCGCGGTGAGGTGCTGGCGTTGTGCGGCATCACCGCGCAGGACGTGGCTCGCCGTGTGACGGAGTGGGCCGCACGGCTGGAATGCCTGCCCGTCGAAATGGACGCGCCCGCGGAGAAGTAGTTCGGCTAATCTCCACAGCACGCCCGCGTTCTGGTGGCCCGGCAGGTCTCCCTCGCCTGGGTTCCACGATCGATGCGGGTGTTGGGTGCCTTAGAAGCATCAGGTTCGATCCCTGTGTGCCACGACCCCGGTCGCATACGGGGACGTCCGGCCTTGAAAGTCCCTTGTGGACTTCCGCCTGACGTTCCGCCGGCCGGGGTCGTGGTCTGTCTGGACGGAGGTGAAGACGATGAAGAAGACGTTGTACCCGTGGGAGCGGGGAGTCCGGTTCGACCACGGCGTGCTGGTGGGCGAGCTCGGTCCCGGGCGTCATCGGGTGCCGTTGCGGGCCGTGCTGCACCGCGTCGACATCCGTCCGCGCACGATGACCCCCGCGGCACAGGACGTGCCGACCTCCGACGGTGTGCTGGTGCGGGTGACCGTCGTCGTCCGGTGGGCGGTGTCGTCGGCTACGAAGTTCGTGGTGGAGTCGGCGTCTCCCGAGGATGAGCTCTACACGGCCGTGCAGCTCGCGTTGCGCGGTGCTGTGCTCCCGCGCGCGCACTCCGCCGTGGACCCGGAGCGTGAGGCCATCGCCACCGAGGTGGCCACTGCTGTGGCCGCACGCGCGGAGGAGCTGGGGATCACCGTGTCCGAGGTGGCCGTCCGTGATGTCGTGATGCCCGGTGAGCTGCGGCGGGCCGCGCTGGCCGAGCTGGTGGCGGCGTCCGAGGGACGTGCGGCGCTGGAGCGGGCTCGGGGCGAGACGGCTGCTTTGCGGTCGTTGCTGAACGCGGCCCGGCTGGCGGAGGAGCACCCGGCGTTGCTGGAGCTCCGCGCGCTGCAGACGGCCTCGACCGTCGTGGTGGACCGGCCGGCCCGGAAGTCCTGATCACTTCTCGTCGAGCCAGACGAGGGTGGTCCTCGACTCGCGCAGCCGCCACCCGGCAGGCGTCCTGACCACGACGCCGTCCATGCGCAGCCCGGCCGTCCGGTGGGGCGCCTGGCCCTCGCGGAAGAAGTGCACGACCGAGTTCGCCGAGGTCACGGCCTTGTCGCCGGCGAGGTCCACCAGAAGGTCGGTCGTCAGGTGCTGGGTCAGTTCATCCGGCTGCTCCGCCGCCCGCATGACGGCGACGAGCTCGTCGATGCCGCGGCGTTCGCCGTTGCGGGGCGAGGACACCGAGACGTCGCGGTCGAAGACGGTGTGCGCGTCGTCCCAGCGCCTCTCGTCGAGCAGGCGGGAGAGGCGGCTGAACAGGTCGGTGATCTCGACGCGGTCGCTCAGGGTCTGCACGGGGAACTCCTTTGGTTGGTGATACCAACGTTGGCGTCACCAACCGTACATGGTGTTGTTGGCCGCGCCAACGAATTAGGATGATGTCGTGGAGAAGACCCCCGAACGCCTGGCAGGGAAGCCGAGCTGGCTGCTCACCCAGCTCGCGGTACACGCGCATCGGCTGGCGTCCGAGGGCTTCGCCGAGGCGGGAGCACGCGGCTACCACTACCGCGTCCTGGCCGCCCTGGACGAGTTCGGCGTGGCCAGCCAGGCCGAACTCGGCCGTCGCGGCAACATGGACCGCAGCGACGTCGTGGCGGCCGTCACCGAACTGGCCGAGCGAGGCTTCGTCGAACGGACGCAGGACCCGCACGACCGGCGACGCAACATGATCACCCTCACCGGGGCCGGCGAGGAACAGCTGCGGCGGCTGGACCGGGCGCTCGACCAGGCACAGGAGGATCTGCTCGGCCCCCTTGCCGCGCAGGATCGGCAGACGTTGACCCGTTTGCTCGGAACGCTGCTCACGCACCACCAGCGCGCTTGACGCCGACAGGTCGCGTGAAGGTGCCGTTAAGCGCCTTCTCAGGTCCGTATGGCACCTTTGTGGCGTGCGGATTCTGGTAGTCGAGGACGAGGCGCCCCTGGCCGACGCGATCGCACGCGGCCTGAGGCGTGAAGGTATGGCCGTGGACGTCGCCTACGACGGCGAGACCGGGCACGAGAAGTCGACCGTCACGCGGTACGACGTGGTTGTGCTCGACCGCGACCTGCCCGGGATGTCCGGCGACGAGCTGTGCAAGGAGATCCTCAGCTCCGGCGCGCTCACCAGGGTCATGATGCTGACCGCCAGCGGGTCCATCGAGGATCGCGTGTCCGGGTTGTCACTGGGCGCCGACGACTACCTCGCGAAGCCGTTCGCGTTCCCCGAGCTGGTCGCGCGCGTACGGGCGTTGGCGCGGCGTGCGACGCCGGCGACACCGCCCGTGCTGGCCGCTCAGGACGTGGAGCTGGATCCGGCGCGTCGCACCGTGGCTCGCGGCGGGCAGCCGATCGAGCTCACGCGCAAGGAGTTCGGCGTCCTCGAAGTGCTGCTCGCGGCCAAGGGATCAGTCGTCAGCAGCGAGGAACTGCTCGAGCGGGTGTGGGACGAGAACGCCGACCCGTTCACCACGACCGTTCGCGTCACCGTCATGACGTTGCGCAAGAAGCTCGGCGAGCCGGGCATCATCGACACCGTCGTGGGCTCCGGGTACCGGGTGCCGAGTGCTTCGAACGGATCTGCTGAGGACTGAAATCGTGCGAAGGCGCGGGCCGGGGCTTCGTCTCCGGATCACGCTCCTCACCACCGCGCTCGTCGCGGTGGTGAGTGCCGTGCTGCTCTTCCTGGGGTGGACGCTGGTCGGGCGGGTCTTCGACTCCTCGCCGTCGTTCCCCTCCGGCAGCCACGTCACCGTTGACGGCGTGAACGTCGACGTCACGGTGTTGACGAACGCGCTGACGGTGGCGGCCCGGCAGGACTTGCTGCGCGCGGGGTTGATCGCGTTCGCGTGCATGGTGGTGGCGGCCGCTGTGCTGGCGTGGACGTTCACCGGCCGTGTGTTGAAGCCACTGCACGACGTCACTGGTGCCGCGCGCCGGTTGTCCGCGGAGTCGTTGGGATCGCGGTTGCGCCTGGAAGGGCCGCGGGACGAGGTCGCTGAGCTCGCGGACACCTTCGACGCAATGCTCGACCGGCTCGAAGCGGCCTTCGATTCGCAACGCCGGTTCGTGGCGAACGCGTCGCACGAACTGCGCACCCCTCTCTCGGTGGTGCGCACGGAACTGGACGTGACCTTGTCCGACCCGGACGCGGACGTTGAAGAGCTGCGGCGCATGGCCGGCGTAGTGCGCGCGGCAGGGGAGCGTGCCGAGCAGTTGGTGTCGGCACTGCTGCTGCTCGCGCGCACGGACGGTCTTGGGCTCGCGGTGCGTGAACCGGTCGATCTCTCTGCTGTCGTCGAGTCCGCGTGGAGGGCCGTGCGCGCGGAGGCCGAGGCACGCAACGTGCGCGCCGTCTTCCGGTGTGCGCCCGCGCTCGCGGTAGGGGATCCCGCGCTGTTGGAGCGCATCGCGGGCAACCTGCTGGAGAACGCTGTCCGGCACAACCACGTCGGCGGGTGGATCGAGACCGTCGTGGAGACCGGGCCGCAGTGGTCCGTCGTGAGGGTGTCGTCGTCGGGTCAGGTCATCGCGCCGGACCGCGTCGAAGAGCTGTTCGAGCCGTTCCGGCGCGGGGGCAAGGACCGCACGAGCCAGTCCGGCACGGGGCTGGGGCTCTCGATCGTGCGCGCCGCGGTGGCCGCTCATGGCGGGTTTGCGCAGGCAGTGGCCGTGCCGGCCGGTGGTCTGTCGGTCACCGTGCACCTGCCGGCCGCACCCCGTTGAAGTGGAATTCAAGATTGCCGGCGTGGCCCCGGTCACACTGTGCGTCGATCTTGGCTGGTTTGGGCCGTCCGCGTGGTGGTTGACCTGCGGTTACGCCGTACGTGACCCCCGATTTGGATGTTGGAAGGCCGCCGTGTAAATTTCTCTCTGCCAGCGCGGAACGGGCCGGGAAACACCGGAACGGAGCGCGGCGAAAGACTTCTAAGCCTGACACAGCCCCGGAAGTGACTCTCCTCGGAGATGAGCTGCGGTGTGCGCGTGTTCTTTGAGAACTCAACAGCGTGCCGAAACACAGCCAGTAATATATGAATTACCTCCTCGTCGAGGTAGTTCCTTTGAGAGTAATACCAGATTGCCAGACATATTCCGTCTGG
>NZ_MUYM01000090.1 GCF_002150765.1 Lentzea kentuckyensis | reverse complement strand
GGCCGCGCAGCGTGGAGGCACAGCCGCAGCTCGCCGAAAGCGCGCAACTCCGGTTCGTGCTCACGCCCGCGAGCACGAAGACCGGCAGGAACTCGTTCGACCTGCGGGTGGCCCGCCCGGTCGGTCCACCCGCAGGTCGAACGAGTTCCTGCCGGTCTTCGTGCTCGCGGGCGTGAGCACGAACCGGAGTTGCGCGCTTTCGGCGAGCTGCGGCTGTGCCTCCACGCTGCGCGGCCACAACACGACGAGGGCGGCGACCATCGCGATCACACCGGCCAGCACGCCTGCCACATGACGCTTCACTTCTCCGAAACCCCCTTCGCCGCGGGAACGTCGACGATCGTCGGCACGGTGACGATCTCGTAGTTCCGTTCGACCTGGATCCACACGAAGTACCTGCCCGGCAACGGGAACGAGTAGGTGAACGGCACGTCCGGCCCGTAGGCGGCGACGCTCTCGTCCGGCTTGTCGGGCATGCCCGGCGTCGGCGGGATCATCGAGTGCACGTGCGCCCAGATCGGCGCCTTCGCGGGGCCGTCGGTCACCGGCCCGACGACGATCATGTGCCCGAGCATGCCCAGCCACGGCTGCAGATCCCGCTCACCGAAGCCCGCGGTGAGCGTGCTCGGCCGGCCGGCCTCCCGGATTTCCGTTGCCAGCGCTGCCTTTCCATCGTGCGACCGGGCAGCCGGAGTTCCGACGGCCTCGACGCTGGACCGCAGCAGCTGCACTCCCCCGCCGCGCCGGGCGATCTCGGCGGCGACCGCGTAGGTGCCTTGTTCCGGAGCTCGCAGGCGGGCCCGGTACTCGCCCGGTGCGGTGCGGACCGGGTGCAGGTGACGGAGGTTCCCGGACGGCGACACGACCACGAGGTGAATGAACGCGCTGTCGTGCACCAGTAAGTCGTCCACCGGCCGCCCCGACGACCCGTCCGTCAGGCTGAGCACGAGGTCGTCGTCCTTCATTCGTGACACGAGGTTCACCGGCGGCCGCGAGAAGTCCACTATGGACGTACGTTGGTAGGGGTCGTTGACGTTGTCGTACGTCGGATCCAGCTGGGTGCCGGGCGCCGCGACCGGCGGAATGCCCGGTGCCAGCAACGCCGCCGTAGCCGCGACGGCGACCGCCGCGATCACGCCCGCCGTCGGCGCGAGCGCGAGACCGGGCCTGCCGAACACCGCGAACAACAGTGCCACGAACAACAGCACGCCCGCCGCGATGAACCCGCCGTAGGTCGCGTTCTCCCACGGCGACGGCACCAGCGCCGGAACGACGAACGGAATCGTCGCCTCGTCGACCGCCAACTCCCACGGCCCTGGCCGGTCGATCCGCAGGACACCCGAGTGGAAACCGGGCCGCTCACCCAGAACGACCTTCGTGGTGCTGGTCGCCGCACCGGCCGCACGCGCGGTCAGCGTGATCTCGCCCGGCGGCGAACCGGCGTGCGTGACCACGTCCACGTGCACCGGTCCGGGCACCTCCGCGACCCGCCGGATGATCACCGTGAGGTCGCGGTCGCCGAGCGTCTGCGCGACGTGGAGGTCCGCTCCGGACTGGGCACCGTCGGCGAGCGCCGGGCCCGCGATCCCGAGGATCGCACCCAGCGTGAGCAGCAGGATCGAGACGCTTCGTTTCATCGTGGCCGAACGTATCGATCACCACCGGCCGGAAGCGTCACTGTCACGGCGGAAACCGGGTCCCCCGCGCGGGGGATTCCCGGCCCCCGCAGGGGATGACGAACCCGGAGTCGGGATGCGGCAGGATTCCTCAGCGATGCACCCGATCAAGCTCTCCCTCAAGCACCAGTCGTGGCTGGTGGCGGCCACCTGCATGCTCGCCGACGGCGGATTCGTGCTGTTCGCCGAAAGCACGCCGTGGCAGACCGCCGGGGTGCTGATCATGACGCTGGCGGTCGACCTCATGCTCGCGGGCCCCACCAGGTACTCCGGCTGGGTCGCCGCGGCCCAGGCGGCCGTCCCGCTGATCATCCTGTTCGCCGTCGGCGACCGGATCGGCGCCAACGAGGCCGGCCTGCTGATCGCCGGCTACCGCGCCGGCGCCTGGTTGCGCGGCATACCGGCCTACGCCTCTCTCGGCGTGCTGGCCGTGAGCGCGTTCGTCTGTCCGTTGGTGATGCGCATCGACGTCGTGGTGTCGCTGCTGGTGGTCGCGAAGATCGCGGTGCTGCCGTGGCTCGTCGGCCGCTACACCACGGCCCGCCGCTCCTACCTGGCCGAACTGGAGAAGCGCTCCGCGATGGAGCGTGCCGACGCGCAGGCGGCCGTCACCAAGGCCATCACCGAGGAACGCAGCGCGATCGCCCGCGACCTGCACGACGTGATCGTGCACCACGTGAGCGCGATCGGCCTGCACGCCGGCGCCGCCCGCCTGGGTCTGCCCAACGGCAACGGCGGCCTGGAGAAGTCGCTGCGGTCGGTCGAGACCTCCAGCCGTGCCGCCATGGTCGACCTCAGACACCTCCTCGACCTGCTGCACGGCGACAAGTCGGAAGGCGCCCGGCAGCCGGGCCTGGACAACGTGGACGAGCTCCTCGACGGCGTGCGCGCGGCCGGCACCCCGGCCCGTCTGGAAGTCCGCGGATCGCCTCGCGACGTGCCGGAGTCGTTGGACATCACGGTCTACCGGATCATCCAGGAGATGCTGACGAACGCCCTGCGGCACGGCGACGCGTCCGGCGTGACGGTGACCCTGGTCTACGCACCGGACTCGCTCACCGTCTCGGCCTCGAACGTCGTGGGTGCCGGCAACGACAACTCCGGCTCGGTGCGCCGGGGCCTCGCCGGCATGCGCAACCGCGCGGGCATGTTCGCCGGGACCACCGAGTCCGGGCTGGCCGCCGACGGACGGACCTGGCGCACCGTCGTCACCTTCCCGCTGGAGGCGTCATGACACTGACAGTGCTGCTGGCCGATGACCACGCGATGCTGCGCTCGGGCATGCGCGCCATCTTCGACACCCAGCCCGACCTCCGGTGCGTGGCCGAGGTGGCGGACGGCCGGGCCGCCGTCAGCGAGGTCGCCCGCCTGCGCCCGGACGTGGCCGTGCTGGACATCCGGATGCCCAAGCTGGACGGCCTGGGCGCGACCGAGATGATCCTGGCCGATCCCGCGAACCGCACGAAGGTCCTGCTGCTGACCACGTACGACAGCGACGAGTACGTGTACCGGGCGCTGAACGCCGGGGCCAGCGGGTTCCTGTTGAAGTCCCTCCCGCCAGAGGAGCTCATCTCCGCGGTCCGGGTGGCGGCCCGGGGTGACGCCCTCATCGACCCGTCCGTGACGCAACGGCTCATCGCGCGGTTCGCCGTCAGCCTCGCCCCGCCGCCCACGCCACCGGAGCTGGCGTTGCTCACGGCGCGGGAGCGGGAGGTGCTGCTGCTGATCGCGGCGGCGCACAGCAACGCCGAGATCGCCGCCCAGCTGCACGTCGGCGACGAGACCGTGAAGACGCACGTCTCGCGGGTGCTGGCCAAGCTGGGACTGCGGGATCGGGTGCACGCCGTCGCCTACGCGCACATCAACGGGCTGGTGCAGGCCGGGCCACGCGGTTGAGCGCGTGGCCCGGCTGCTCGCCCGGTGGCGGTCGATGAAGGGAACCTTCATCGACCCCAAGTGGATGAAGGTTCCCTTCATCCACAACACCCGACCCTCGAGCACGCTCCCACCGGTTGTGTCGGGCGGGTGATCAACTTTGCCTGGAGCCCTGCCCACTCCCCACGTCAAGACCCGACGCGGACGTCCTTGACGGCACCGCGCCAGAAGTCGACGTTCTGTCCGTTGTACTTCGCACGTCCCACCGCGAGCGCGCCGGTGCTCGCGATCGCGGGCCCTGCCGCGGCCGTGGCGACGAGCACCCCGTCCACGGAGAGCCGGATCTCGTTGCCGGCCCGCTCGCCCTTGAGCTCGTACCAGCGGCCGAGTTCCGGCGTGATCTCGAACCGGGCCCGGTTGCCGCCCGGCGTGCTGAACGCGAACGCACCCTGCCCGTACTGCAGGTAGAACGGGTTTTCGCGCTCCCGGCCGTCCTGGCTGACCGCGGTCGTGTAGTTGCCGGGCAGTTCGTCCAGCCGCACCCGCGCGGACACCGTGTAGTCACCGGTCGTGTCGATGACCGGGCCGTAGGTCTCCGCCGAGCCGTTGCGGAACTCCAGCGCGCCGTCCTTCCACGTCGCACCGGTCGGGCTCAGCGTCAGCGGGTTGCCGCCACCGCTCGAATCCTTCGCCATCACTCCCTTGCCGTCGTTGAGCTTCCACTCGCCGCGTTCGGCGTACGGGTACGGCTTGCCCGCGTTCGCGCCCGCCTCGATCACCCGCCGGTTGATCTCGCGGACGGGACCCGGATCGACCTTGATGCGCTTGCGGTCGTAGGTCCACAGCCCGTTCAGTTCGGTCTCCAGGTCGGTGACCTGCGTGTAGACCGACGCCGACAGCTCCTGGCGCGCCTGGCCGAGGTAGAACGTGCGGGTGTTGTCGACGTACTTCGCGGTCAGCGCCGCCTTGTCCGCCACACCGCTGTAGATGGCGGTCGGCGCGCCCGGCCACTGGTGGCCCGGCGTGCGCAACGTGAAGCCGCCGTGCTCGCCGTCCATCACGACCCGCTTGCCGTCCGGACGCGCCGGGTCGGTGTTGTTGTAGTCGTGGTGGTCGATGACGTCGCCCCTGCCCGAGTCGCCCTTGGACGCACAGCAGTTGACGCCGCTGTGCGCGTTGACGATCCGGCTCGGGTCAGCGGCCTTGACCTCGTCGGCGATCTGCCCCGTGACGGTGCGGTCCCACTCGCCCCAGCCCTCGTTGAACACGATCCAGGCGTAGATCGACGGGTAGTTGTGCAGCTGCTGCATCAGTTCCCGGCTCTCGCTGAGGAACGCCTGCTGCGCCGTGGGGTTGCTGCCGTCCTCGACGGACACGAAGTCCTGCCACACCAGCAGTCCCAGCCGGTCCGCGTGGTAGTACCAGCGGGCGGGCTCGGCCTTGATGTGCTTGCGCACCGAGTTGAAGCCGAGGTCCTTCTGCGCCTTCAGGTCGAACACCAGTGCCTCGTCGCTCGGCGCCGTGTTCAGGCCGTCCGGGTAGAAGCCCTGGTCCAGCTGCATCAGCGAGAAGATCGGCTGGCCGTTGAGCGTCAGCTTGGGCGTGCCGCCGACGTTGGTGATCCCGGTGGACCGCATGCCGAAGTAGCTGCGGACCCGGTCGCCGCCGAGCCTGATCTCCAGCTGGTACAGGTACGGGTCGTCCGGCGTCCACAGGTGCGGGTTCGGCACCGGCAGCGTGAGGTTCGCGTTCGCCGGCCCGGTGACCGTGCCGACCTGCCGGCCGCGCGCGTCCTTCGCGACCGCCGTGACGGTGGCGTTCCCGGCGGACTTGACGGTGACCGCGAGCGAGCTCGTGGCGAGGTCCGGCGTCGTCCTGATCTCCTCGATCCCCTTGTCCGGCACCGGTTCCATCCACACCGTCTGCCAGATGCCCGACGACGGCGTGTAGAAGATGCCGCTGGGGTCGCGCGACTGCTTGCCCTTCGGCTGGTACGGACCGGTCGTGTCGGTGACCGCCACGACGATCTCCTGCTCACCGCGATTGAGCGCATTGGTGATGTCCGCGCTGAACGCCGTGTATCCGCCGGAGTGCTCGGCGACCAGCTTGCCGTTGACCCACACCTTCGCCTCGTGGTCGACAGCGCCGAAGTTGAGCTTCACCCGTTGCCCGGACCAGTCCCGCGGCACGGTCACCGTGCGGCGGTAGAACATGTGGTCCTCGTGCCGTTCCAGCCCGGACAGCTGCGACTCGATCGGGAACGGCACGATCACCTTCTCCGGCAGCCGTTTCCCGAACACGGGCTGCTGCCCGGCCTTCGCCGCCGAGAACTCCCACGGGCCGTTGAGGTTGACCCACTTGTCGCGTTCGAGCTGCGGGCGCGGGTACTCCGGCAACGGGTTGCGCGTGTCGACCTTCTCGCCCCACGGCGTCCTGAGCCGTTCCACCGAAGCATTCTTGACCGTCCGCGCGGTCTTCCCGACCTTCTTGCCGTCGACGGCCAATGCGCCCGCGCCGTCGTAGTAGATCCTGACCCGCTGGTTCTTCAGCACTTCCTCGGCGAGCCGGACCGTGACCCGGCCGCGGTTCGCCGTGATCACCGAGACCGGCATCGGCGTCGCGTCGACCTCGACCCGCAGGTGTTCCTTCAGGTCGCTCGTGCCCGACACCCGGTCGCCGAAGTCCGCCGTCAACACCCGGCCGTCCTTCGAGACGTCCGCCGCGCGCGGCACGACCTGAAAGTCCGCCGGCGGCGTGAAAGCCGACTCCGGCACGATCTGCTTCGGCGTGTTCGCGCTCGACCAGCGCAGGAACATGTTGGCGCCACCGGTGTCCTGGAACAGCTCCAGCCGGAAGTCGTACTGCCTGCCCGCGGTCAGCGTGACGGGCGCGCTGGTCTGCTCGCGGTCCCAGTCCCCGACCCAGTGGTCGATCACCGGCTGCCCGTCGATGAACAACCGGAACCCGTTGTCCCCGATGGCGTGGAACGTGTAGTCGCCGGTCTGCGGCACCGCGACGCTCCCGGTCCACCGCGCCGTCGTGTGCTCGGTGCGCCCGGCCAGGAAGCCGAAGACGCCGGTGAGGTCCTGGTGGTTCACCTCGGCGTCCAGGACGGTGCCCGCGAGGTTCGCGAAGTCCCGCGCGCCGGGCGCCGACATGCTGAAGTACTCGCCCTTCAGGCCGTGCACGGGCTCGGCGGCACCCGCCGGCGGCGTGCCGGGCGCGACGCCCAGGGCCAGCAGCAGCGCGACGAGTACGGGGGCGGCTTTTCTCATCGGCGAGATCCCCTTCGTTTTACAACGTTGTAAGAGCGCTCCCATCTATCCAGGCACAGGCTTCGGACGCCGGATACGGCCGATCGGACGTATCCGGCATGTCAAACAGGACAAGAATCGGCGCTGTGTGAGAGCGCGCCCACGATCAGGACCGCAACGGGATCTCCAGGCTCACCGTGCCGCGCAGGTCCAGCCACGCCTTGTCGCGCCCGCGCACCAGCCGCAACACGACCTCCTCGCAGTGCGGGCACCGCGCCACCAGCCCCGGCGCGTTCCGGTACACCCGCAAGGTCGCCACCGAGCCCTTGTACCCGCACCCCGCGCACTGCCCGGTCGCCACCGTCAGGTCCACCGCGAAGATCTCCCGCAGGTCGCCCGCGAGCGCGTTGCCGTCCACGTGATCGCTCATGGGTGGTCTCCTGTCAGCCGAAGCGTTCGGTGCGGACGCGGCGCGGGTCGTGGCCCAGCGCCACGAGGATGTCGGACACCGTCTCCACGAACCCGGTGGGTCCGCAGACGAAGCAGTTCGGGGTGAACTCGGCCGGCCAGGCGTACGTGTTCAAGGTGGCCACACCCAGCCGGCCCGGCGGCTCCGGAGAACCTTCCGGAGCTTGCCGGGTGTACACCAGCCGGACGTCCAGGCCGGGGTCTTCGCGGGCCCGCCGGCGAAGCTCGTCGGCGAACATCACGTCCGACGGCGTGCGCACCGAGTAGACCAGGCGAAACGGCACGCGGCTGCCCTCGGCGGCGCGCGCCCGGATCATCGCCATCAGCGGTGCGATGCCGGACCCGCCGGCCACGAGCGTCACCGGTGCGGAATCCGAGGCGCGCCACACGAACCAGCCGCCGACCGGTCCGCGCAGTTCGATCTGCGAGCCGACGGTGAGCACGTCGCACAGGTACGGCGACACCTCGCCGTCGTCGACCCGCTGCACGGCCAGCTCGACCCGGTTCCCGTCCGATGCCGACGAGATCGAGTAGCTGCGCTGCACCGAGTAGCCGTCCTCGGCGGTCAGCCGCACGTCGACGTGCTGGCCAG
>NZ_MUYM01000009.1:99345-159564 GCF_002150765.1 Lentzea kentuckyensis | reverse complement strand
AGGGCGGCCTTGCCACCGGGGCCAGCGCAGAGGTCCAGCCAGCGGTCGTCCGTACCTCCGTTGTCACCGCCCTCGATCGGCGCGCGGGTCAGGGCGAGTGCGCAGAGCTGGCTGCCCTCGTCCTGGACGTGGGCGAGGCGTTCCCGGACGGGCTCGAGATCGCCCGGGTCGCCCGCCCCCGCCTCCAGGTGCACGCCGTAGGGCGAGTAGGGCGCCACGTCGCCGCCGGTGATGGCGGCGAGCTCGTCGGCGCTCACCTCGCCCGGACGTGCCACCAGGTGCACGGCCGGCCTGGCGTCGTCGGCCTCCAGGGCGCGCTTGAGCGGCTCGTCCCGGCTGCCGAGGGCCTCAGCGAACGCCTGCGCGATCCAGCGCGGGTGGGCATGGGTGAAGGCGAGGTTGCCGACCGGGTCGGTGTCCGGGTCGGGCGCGAGCTCGTCGACCCAGGCCGCCTCGTCCTGCTCCGCGACCCGGCGCAGGACGGCGTTGACGAAGCCCGCGATCCCGGACCCGAGCTCGGCCCGGACGAGGTCGACGGTGGAGGCGACCGCCGCGTGCGACGGAATGCGCGTGCGCAGCAGTTGATACGCACCGAGCCGCAACGCGTCGAGCGCCGAGCCGTCCACTTCGGACAGGGGCCGGTCCGAGCACGCCTCGATGACGGCGTCGAGCAACCCCTGCGCGCGCGCCGCACCGTAGGTGAGCTCGGTGGCGAGCGCCGCATCACGGCCAGTGATGCGACGGTCGCGCAGCAGCTGCGGCAACACGAGGTTCGCGTACGCGTCCCGCTGCCGCACCGCCCGCAACGTCTCCAACGCGGCCAGGCGCGCCGGATCCTCCACCGGCGGCCGGGACGGCCCGGTGCGCCGCCGCGGCGGATGCGGCCTCTGTGGACGGGACGGCTTGGAGGCTCCTCGCGAGTAGCCGGTCATGCGATGCACTCTCCTGCTGCGGCGCGACCAACGCGCGCCAAGTTCGTGTCTGCCAACAAGCGCCCCCGCGCCCCACCACGGCCCGACGCCCCACCGGCACCAACCAGCTCGGCCCGGCCTTCTCGCACTGGCGCGGCGACTCCACGCATCCGAATCACGGAGCACCTCATGCGACGCACTCTCCCGCTGCGGCGCGGCCAACACGCGCCAAATTCGTGTCTGCCGCCAAACGCCCCCGCGCCCCACCGGCACCAACCAGCACGGCCCGGCGTTCCCACGCCAGCGCGGCAACTCCACGCGCCTGAGTCACGGAGCACCTCATGCGATCCGCTCCCCTGCTGCGGCGGCGCCAACACGCGCCAAGTTCATGTCTGCCGGCAAGCGCCCCCGTGCCCCACCAGCACCAACCAGCACAGCCCAGCCTTCGCGCGCCGGCGCGGCAACTCCACGCACCCGAATCACGGAGCACCTCATGCGATCCGCTCCCCCGCCTCGATGCGCACGCCACGCGCCCAGTCGGTGGCGGCCATGCGCTTCTTGCCCTGCGCCTGGACCTCACCGAGGGCCACGGCGGTGGTCGCCGTGCCCACGAGCACGCGCTTGCGTTCGACCTGGATCTCCCCGGCCGGCAGCGTCACGTCGTCCACGGGCGTGACGGGGCCGAGCTTGAGCCGCTCATCCCGGAACTCGGCCCACGCGCCGGGTTCCGGCGTCACGGCGCGCGCCAGGCGGTCGACGGCCACGGCGGGCGCGGTGAAGTCGAGGCGCGCGTCCTCGACTGAGATCTTGGCGGCGTAGGTGATGCCGTCGGAGGGCTGGTCGACGGCGCGCAGGGTGCCGTCCTCGATTCCGTCCACAGTGGACAGCAGCAGCCGGGCGCCTGACTCGGACAGCCGGGTCAGCAGGTCGCCGGAGGTGTCGCGGTCGCGCACCTTCTCGGTCACCACGCCGAACACCGGGCCCGCGTCGAGCTCGCGCACGATCCGGAACGTCGAGGCGCCCGTGATGTCGTCGCCGTTGCGCACGGCGGCCTGCACCGGCGCGGCGCCGCGCCATGCGGGCAGCACGGAGAAGTGGAGGTTGACCCAGCCGAACTTCGGGACGTCGAGCGTCCGCTGCGGCAGCAGGTTGCCGTAGGCGACGACCGGGCAGAGGTCGGGTTCGAGGGCGCGCAGGCGGTCCAGGAACTCGGGGTCCCCGGCCTTCGCGGGCGTCAGCACCTCGATTCCGTGTTCGTCGGCCAGGGCGGCAACCGGGGAACGTTCGAGACGACGGCCTCGGCCGGAGGGGGCGTCGGGGCGGGTGACCACGGCGACGACGTCGTGGCGAGGAGAGTCGATGAAGGCGCGCAGCGAGGGCAGTGCGACCTCGGGCGTACCGGCGAACACGAGTCGCATGGTCAGCTGGACCTGCCGAAGAGTGGGTGCGGGCTCTGCTTCAAGGTGGGGACCGTACCGTCGAACCACTCGGCCTGCCGGATCTCCCTCATGGCCACCTTGCGCGTCTCGGCGTCGAGGCGGTCGAGGAACAGCACTCCGTCGAGGTGGTCCGTCTCGTGCTGGATGCAGCGGGCCAGCGTCTCGGTGCCTTCGACCTCGACGGGCTCACCGTGCATGTTCCAGCCCTTGGCCACGACGTGCAGGTGGCGCTTGCAGTCCCACGACATGCCGGGGATGGACAGGCAGCCCTCGGGACCGTCCTGCATCTCCTCGCCGACCACCTCCCACGTGGGGTTGACGAGGTGTCCCGCGAAGCCGTCGCAGTGGTAGGTGAACACGCGCAGTCCAACGCCGAGCTGAGGCGCGGCGAGTCCCGCCCCGCCCGCGTCCTGCATCGAGTCCCACAGGTCCTTGACCAGGGTGCGCAGTTCCTTGTCGAAGTCGGTGACCTCGACAGCGGCGGTGCGCAGGACCGGGTCTCCGAACAGGCGGATGGGTTGGACGGTCACGCAGTACTCCTCGTGGTGGACTGGTGGCCAGTCTACGAGGAGCGCGGTCAGTGCTCGGACGCGCTGCCGAGGAAGATCACGCCCACCAGCGCCACGAGGAAGTGGCCGGTGAACCGCAGCGCCGTCAGCACGGGGCGGAACAGCGCGTGGAAGTTGAAGTGGACCGCCGGAGCGTTGGAAACAGTGTGCGTCGTCATGCCATCAACTGTGCCGTTCGCGCAGGTCAGCCCACATCGGCTCGCGGTATCGAGGCTGCATCGGCCCGAGGTAGGAAGATCGGGTGCAACACTCGGCCGGAAGGTGGACACCTCCAGGTCATGAGGCTGATGCGACCGAGCTGGGAGGGGGCGGCCGCCGTGCCCGACGACGCCCCGTCGGACGCCGAACTGTGGGCACAGGGCGACGAGCACGCGTTCGGCGAGCTCTACGACCGCTACGCCGAGGCGGTGTGGAACCACGCCTACCGGCTGACCGCGTCGTGGTCGACGGCGGAGGACCTGACGTCGGCGACGTTCCTCACAGCCTGGCGGCGCCGGGCCGGGATGACCCTCGTGCGGGACAGCGCGCTGCCGTGGCTGTTCACCGTCGCGGGCAACCTGGCGCGCTCGGAGTTCCGTCGCAAAGCCAGGTTCACCCGCCTGCTGCTCCGCGTCCCCCACGATGACGTTCAGCGCGACCACGCCGACGAGGTCGTGTCATCGCTCGACCACGAGGCCCGTCTCAGCCAGGTGCTGGAGGCCGTCGAACGTCTCCCCCGCGCCGAACGCGAGGCCGTGGAACTCGTCCTGCTCGGCGAACTGACCGCGGCGGAAGCAGCCGCGGCCCTGGGCGTGGCCGAGGTGAGCGTCCGCTCCCGTATCTCCCGCGCCCGCAGCCGCCTGCGCAAGATGCTCGCCGACGACACCCTGGAGGTGGAGTGATGACCATCGACCTGCCGCCCCGCCGGGCCCTGCCCCCGGACGTCAAGGAACGCATGCGTCCGGACTTCACCAAGACGCGGACCCGCCGCAACCACACCCCGCTCGCCGTAGCCGCGGGCGTCACGCTCCTCGTCGCGGGCGGCATCACCATCACCCAGTCGGCGACCCACGACCTCGCCCCGGCCCGCGACCGCGTCGTCGCTCCGTCCAGCCGAGATCTCGCTCGCTGCCGCACCGCTCTGAACGACCAGAACTGGTCCTCCGCCGAAATGGTCGTCTTCGGGCTGCGCAAGGTCCTGGCCGGCACGGACGGCCGCTTCTGCGAGCTCACCGCTTCGCGCGCCAGCGTCGCACCGCAGGGCTTTGAGCCGACCCGCCTGGATGCCGGCACGATCACCTACAGGTCCAGCAACGTCATCGCTGGTGTGCCTCCATTGGGTACGCGGGCGGTGAAGGCACGCGAAACCGTCTCCGGCAAGCCCCTCCACTCCTCCAGCGGCGTCGTCACACCCGATTTCTTCATCGTCCACGTCTCGGCCGCGATGCGGACCAATGAGATCGTCTTCGACGAGCAGGTCTTCCCCGTCCAGCGGTTCACGTCGTGGTCGGCGAACGGGGTCACGGACAGCTTTGAGAGCGACGACAGCGACC
Source organism: Lentzea kentuckyensis (assembly GCF_002150765.1). Lineage (GTDB taxonomy): Bacteria > Actinomycetota > Actinomycetes > Mycobacteriales > Pseudonocardiaceae > Lentzea > Lentzea kentuckyensis. The sequence goes on along the minus strand of NZ_MUYM01000009.1, from coordinate 155,113 downwards.
CGTGGGCGTCCGTCAACGTCCTCGCCAGGTGCATCGACAACGCCTTCAACAACAACAAGACCGTCGACGAGCTCCGAGGCTGGGAGCCGTTGCTGGAGTCCGGCCTCGAGCAGCACCGCGGCATGCTGCTCGCCCACCGCGGCCACCGGGAGTGGGCGACCTGTGCGTTCACCGAGACCCGCTCGGACAGCCTGTCGCTGATCCGCACGACGTCCGGCAAGCCGGACTCCGCGCTGGTCGTCGGCGGCCACCAGTCCGGATCCGAGTTCATCATGGCCGGACGCACCACCAGCGCCGCGAAAACCGTCGAGGTGTCCGGCACAGGCGTTTTCCCGATGACGACGAACGTCGCCGACGGCCACTTCATCGCAACGTTCTCGTTGCCCATCGGGAACGACCGGATGCTTTCTCCCGCCGACATGCGCCTGGTGGCGCGCAACGCCGAGGGAGAGATCGTCTACGAGGGCGGCATCAGCTAACTATGAACCCATGACCTGGACAGCACCCGAAGTAGAAGTGACCGACGAACCACTGCTCGGCGCGGAACGCCCGATGCTGGAAGCGTGGCTCGACCGCCATCGAGCCACCTTCCTGGCCAACTGCGCGGGACTCACCGGCGAACAGCTCGCGATCGCCTCGACTCCTCCGTCGAACCTGACCCTGCTGGGCCTGATCCGCCACCTGACCGATGTGGAACGCGTCTGGTTCCGCAGGCGTCTGGCCGGCGAGGACGTCAGCGGCCGCTACAGCAAACCCGGCACCTCGGGCGGTTCCTTCTCCGATCTCGACCCGGCCCGTGCCGAGGCCGAGTACGCCGCTCTCCTCGCCGAAATGGCCGAGTCCCGCATGGCGATCGCCACGCGGGACCTCGACGACACCTTCGTCCACGAGCGAGTGGGCGAGATTTCCGTGCGCTGGCTCTACATCCACCTGATCGAGGAGTACGCGCAGCACAACGGGCACGCCGACCTCATCCGCGAACGCATCGACGGACGCACCAACGACTAGCCGGGAAAGCTCAGCCCACCCACACGACGCGGGCGGCGCCTCCGCCGCGTCGCGTCGGTTCGGCCACGGCGCGCCAGCGGCCGTCCTTGGTGCGTTCGACGCCCGTGGCGGCGCCGATCTCGGCGTTCTGGCTGAACGTGTGGCCGATGGTCTTCAGGCCCTGGGTGGTCCCCGCGGCGATGAACTCCTTCTCCGCCGGGGTGATGGCCGCGTTGCGCTGGGAGGCGCGCGGGGCCGCCACGGCGTCACGCAGGGACATGTTTCGGTCCAGGCGTCCGGTCAGGATCTGGGTGACCGTGGTGATGATGGTCGAGCCACCGGGTGAACCGACGGCGAGGAGCACCTTGCCGTGGTCCAGGACGATGGTCGGGGCCATCGACGAACGCGGGCGCTTGCCGGGACCCGGGAGGTTCGGGTGCGGGACGCCGGCGGTCGGGGCGACGAACTCGAAGTCGGTGAGTTCGTTGTTGAGCAGGAAACCCCGGCCAGGGACGACGATGCCGCTGCCGCCCTCCGCCTCGATGGTGAGCGTGTAGGAGACCACGTTGCCCCAGCGGTCGGCGACGGTGAGGTGGGTGGTGCGCTCGGCGTCCTCACGCAGTGCCGACATGCCGGCGGTGGCTTCACACGCCTGGGGGTTGTTCGGGTCGGCGGCGGGCTGCGGGGCGGGCAGCACGGCGTCGGGCTTGATCAGGCACGCGCGGCTGTCGGCGAACTTCTGCGAGAGCAGGCCCTCGGTCGGCACCTTGGAGAAAGCCGGGTCGCCCACCCAGCGCAGCCGGTCGGCGAACGCGAGCTTCGTCGACTCGATGAAGCGGTGCAGGTACTGGACGTCGGAGGCCTTCGAGAGGTCGGTCGACTCGAGGATGTTCAGGGCCTCGCCGACGGTCGTGCCGCCGGACGACGGCGCCGCCATGCCGTAGACGTCGAGGCCGCGGTAGCGCGTGTGCGTGGGCTCGCGGCGTTCGACCTGGTAGCGGGCCAGGTCGGAGATCTCCATGGCGCCGGGGCGGACGTTGCGGGTCGAGCCCGGCACGACCGGCGGCTGCCCGACGGCCTTCACCAGGTCGCGGCCGACCGCGCCGCCGTACAGCGAGGCCAGCTCGGTGCGGGCCAGTTCGCGGTAGGTGTCGGCGAGCTGCGGGTTGCGGAACGTGCTGCCCACCGCGGGCGGCTGGCCGCCGGGCAGGTAGAGGTCGCGGGTCGAGGTGAAGTCCGCGAAGCGGGCGGCGTTGTTCGCGATCTGCGTGTTGAACGTCTGGTCGACGACGAAACCACGCCGTGCCAACGCTTCCGCGGGCGCCATGGCCTCGCGCAGGTTCAGCGTGCCCCACTTGCGCAGCGCCTGCTGCCACGTCCTGGGCGTGCCGGGGACGCCGACGGACAGGCCGCTGGTCATCGCCTCGGCGAACGGGAGCGGCTTGCCGTTCTCCACGAACAGCTGGTCGGTCGCGGTGCGCGGCGCGGTCTCGCGCCCGTCCAGAGTGGACACACGACCGGTGCGGGCGTCGTAGTGGACGAAGAACCCTCCGCCACCGATGCCGGCGCTGAACGGGTCGGTGACGCCGAGCGCGGCGGCGGTGGCGACCGCGGCGTCGACGGCGTTGCCACCGCGGCGGAGCACGTCGATGCCGATCTGGGACGCGTCGGGGTCGACGCTGGAGACGGCGCCGCCCCAGCCGACCTGCTCGGGCACGCGAGGCGGTGGTTCCGCCGCAACCGCCTGAGCGGGAGCGACCAGTACGACGGAGAGCGTCAGGGCGGCAACCGTTCGCAACATGCGGAAAACTTCTACTCCGTCGCGACCAGATGGCAACACTCCTTGAGGAAGGCCTAAGGTGCGGGTGTGTCGATCGATCTTGACCGGTTGCGAACGGATTTCGCGAACACCCCGCTCGACGAGGCTGACCGCGAGGAGGTGCTGCATGTCCTCCTGCGCGAACGCCGCGAGGGTGACGCGGACCTGCTGCGCCACCTGCTGGCCGCCGAGACGGCCGCCCACCGCGAGGGCTGGGGCCTGAGCGAGACGATGGTCCTCGCCGCGCTGCTGCTCGCCGAGTGCGGCCGCGAGGAGGACGTCTGGACGTTGTGGGAGGCCAAGAACGCCTCGTTCGACACGATGGCGGGCCTCGACGGCTTCCTGCTGTTCCCGGCGGGCATCTCGGGCACCACGGCGCACGTGATCGCGAGCGAGGACCACCCCGAGCGCGGCGACCTGATGACGTACATGAGCGAGTACCTCGAGTACGAGAAGCTCACCGACGAGCAGATTCGCGAGCACATCGCGGAACTGCGCTCCCACTACGTCTAGAGCACCTCGAGCGGGTCGAGCTTGATCCGCACCAGCTCCTGCTCCTTCCGCGCCGTCCGCACGGCCTGCGCCTCGGCGAGCACTGCGGCCAGCTGCCGCCCCTCACCCCGCGCGACCCGCACCAGCGCCCGTTCCCTGGTCTCGTCGTCGCCGAGCGGCACCGGCCCGAGGACCTCACCGGTCGACGGCAACCGCAGCTCGTCGAGCAGCGCGTTCACCGCGTCCGGGGTGCCGTCGACGGTCGCCATCCGCACCGCCGGCGGGAACCCGAGTTCCGTGCGCGCGGCGAGTTCGGTGGCGGCGTGCCACACCGGATCCCAGCGCACGAGGGCCTGCACCGGCGTGAGCGACGAGTCCGCGATGACGACCACCCGCCCGTTGCCCGGCCGCACCAGCCCCGCGGCCGTCATCCAGCGTCGCAACGCCTCCTCGGACGCCCTGAGGTCGGCCCTGCCCAGCAACGCCCACCCGTCGAGCAACAGCACCGCGCCGTAACCGCCCTCGGCCACGGGCTCGGCGCCGGGCGTCGCCACCACCAGCGCGGGCTTGCCCGGCACCGTGGTCAGCACCTCGTCCGCACCGCTGGTCCGCACCGGATACCCCGGGAACGCCCGCCCCAGCTCTTCGGCCGTGCGCCGAGCCCCGATGATCTGCCCGCGGAGCCTGCGGCTGCCACAGGTCGGACATCGGAACGCGGCCTCCGTCGCCGCGCACCACCGGCAGTACGCGGGCTTCGGCACCCCGTCCTGAGTGCCGCCGGGAAGTGCCAGCGGCCCCGCGCACCGGCGACACCTCGCCGGCCCACGGCACTGCCCGCAAGCCAGGGCGGGCACGTACCCGCGCCGCGGCACCTGGATGAGGACGGGCGAGTCGCTGAGGGCGAAGCGCGCCGCGTCGAAGGCGATGGACGGCAGCCGAGCCGTGCGAGCGGCCGGGTCCTTGACGTCCTGCCAGTCGTTGTCGCCGACCGACACCACCCGCGGCGCGATGGCGCGCAGGGTCTCGCGCGACGCCACGATCTCGTGCGCCCAGCCCGTCTCGACGAGCAACTGCGCCTCCGCCGTGCGCGCGAACCCGCCGATCAACAACGCCGCGCCGGACATGTGAGCCCGCTGCACCAGCACGTCGCGCACGTTCGGGTACGGCGACCGCTGCTCGACGTGCAGATCGTCGCCGTCGTCCCACACCACGAGCAACCCAGGATCCTTGACCGGGGCGAACGCCGTGGCCCGCGTCCCCACGACCACCTGCGCGATCCCCCGGCGCACCGCCAGCCAACGCTTGTAGCGCTCGGACGGCCCCAGATCGGCGGAGAGAGTCACCACCCCTTCGATGAGCCGGCCACACGCCTCGGCGACACGGGCGAGGTCGCGATGGTCAGGTACGACGATCACGACCCCCCGCCCACTGGACGCGACCGCGGCCGCCGCCTCGGCCAGCCGGGCGGGCCAGTCCTCGGAGGGCAGCGCCTGCCAGACGGCGTGCGCGGGGCGGCCTTCGCGGAGGGCTTCGAGGTACTTGGGGCCGCGTGGGTAGCGCGCCCAGGCGTCGGCGGGGACGGGCGGTAGCTGAGAACGCGCGGAGGGAGCCGTGGCGGAATCCTCGGGGGAAGCCGAGTGCGCGGCTGTAAGTGCCTGTGGCGTGGTCACGTCAGGCGCGGCTTCAGCGGCCGACGTGGGAACGGCTGCGGGATCACCTGACGGCGTGTCCCCCGAAGGACCCGTCGGCTGCTCGGACGCTGGTTCAGAGGTCGGCTGTTCGACGGGCGCCGCCGTCGACCCCCCGGCGGCGGCAAGCGGCTCGCCGGTCGGTTCGGCGGCCGCGTCCACGGACAGTGCGGCGCCGGTTGGCTGGTCGGCGGGCGCGTCCGCCGAGCCCTCGGTGGTGGTCGGCTGCGCAGCGGTGACCGGCTGTTCAGCGGGCGTTCGCTGGCCCACCCAGGCCGGGATCTGGGGTAGCGGGGGCGGTTCGGGGGAGGCTGCCGCTTCCGCTCGGGCGTGCCGGGGCGGGATGGCCAGGCGCAGCACGTCGATCATGCCGCCCGCGTACCTGTCGGCGATGGCGCGGGCCAGGGCGGCGATCTCCGGGGCCAGGACCGGCTCGGGCGAGACGACCTTTTCGATGAAAGCCAGTTTTTTGCCGTACTCGGAGGTTTCGGTGCGCTCCAGGAGGTAGCCGTCCACCAGTTGGCCCGCGAAGCGGACGCGGACGCGGCAGCCAGGGACGGCCGCGGTGTCCAGTTCGGACGGAACCGAGTAGTCGAAGGGGCGGTCCAGGTGGGCCAGCGGCACGTCCACCACGATTCGGGCGACCGGCAGCGACGCCGCGGGGACTCGTTCCCCTCGTCTTGCTCCGGTCTTCGCGCTCATGCCTCCTGGTGTATCAGACGACCCCGACAGTCACGCGTCGCGCCTCACCAAACCGGTGAAGCCCGCCACTGCGTTACCACCCGTGACCTCCACGGGGACACGTCAGCCCGAGATCGACTCCTGGCCGTTCTCGATGTGACCGCACAGGCGACGGCGGAACCGCGGCTCCTCCTCCACCGTCACCGTCAGGTCGTACCAGCCCGAGTTCATGACAGTCAGCCACGGGATCACGTGCCGATGCCCTGGTCTCACGACGTACCGCCGCCGCCCCAGCACGAACGTCAGACGTGAGGTCCCGGTGTTCTCGAACGTCAGTGTCAGCACACGGCTGTATCCGCGCACCGACGACGACACCCGCGCACGGCCAGAAGACGAACCGGCGAACTCGCGGCGGAAACCGTTGGGACCCAGCAACACCAGGTCGTGGTCACCGGCAAGCTCCACCGAAGAAGCAGAGGCGACGTCAAAGTGCTGCGGCACCGCGAACTGGCCCGAGTACGGGTACAGCGCGAAGTGCACGGAGGCAGAACCGGAGTTCGACATCTCCAACGTAGAACCGCGCAACGACGCGTCTGGCTGGTACGGCAGAGCGCGCGCACGTCGCCGTCCGGCCTCCTGCTCGGGCATCTTCTGTGTTGACGGGGGTGCGGGGCGCCAGCGCGGGGACGCCGGCGGCACTGCGGCGGGCTCGCCCACCTCGGGCCACGTGCGGCGCCGGTCGAAGTCGAACGCCGAGGTCAGGTCGCCCGTGACGGTGCGGCGCCAGGCGGAGATCTCCTCCGAGCGCACGCCGGTCCACCGCTCCAGGAACTGCGTCATCGACGTGTGGTCGAACACCTGCGAACACACGTAACCGCCAACGGACCACGGCGAGACGACGGTCATCGGCACGCGCGCGCCGAGGCCCAACGGCCGGTCACCCACGTACTCATCCGTCACCGACAACGGCGGGCGCGGCGGCGGTACGTGGTCGTAGAAGCCGTCGTTCTCGTCGTACGTGATGAACAGCACCGTCGACTCCCACACGTCCTGGTTGGAGGCCAACGCGTCCAGCACCTGGTAGGTGATCGAGGCGGAGGCGGCGGGCGACGACGCGCCGGGGTGTTCGGAGTCCACGGAGGACGGCACCAGGTAGGAGACGGAAGGCAAGCGGCCGCCCTCGACGTCTGCCCGGAACGCCTCGCCCAGCCCACCGGGCCGCACGCGGTGCAATCCGCGCTCGTACAAGGACTTCTCCGCGGCGGACAACCGGGACAGGTCGATCGAACCGATCAGCGCGGGGTCCCCGGTCCCGTACAGCTTGTCCAGGGACTTGAACCCCGCGGGCAGCACCTTGCGCGCGATCTCCTTGAACCGCACGTAGAACTCCAGGTTGTTGTCCTGGAAGTTGTCCCACTCCTGATACACGCGCCACGACTTCCCTGCCGCCTCAAGGCGTTCGGGATACGTCTTCCACGTGTACCCGGTGTGGGTGTCTTCGCTGTAGGCCGCGTTGCCGGTCGCACGAGCACCAGAAGGCTCGAAACCGGTGTACCCGGACACCCAGTAGTTCCGGTTCGGCGAAGTAGATGACGGCACCGAACAGTGGTACGCGTCGCACAGCGTGAAGGTGTCGGCCAGCTCGTAGTGGAACGGGATGTCCTGCCGCGTGTAGAACGCCATCGTCGCCGCGGTCTTCGCCGGCACCCAGTTGTCGTTCCACCCGCCGCGCAACGCCGAGTGTCCACCGTTCCAGCTGTGGTCCAGGTCGCCGATGTACTGGATGTCACGCCCGGACGCTGCCTCACGCACCGGGAACGGCAGCACGCCCGACTGGTTGAACACACCCTTCAGGGCGTTGCGGTCGGAGAACCCGCGCACGCCACCAAGTGTTCCGTAGTAGTGGTCGAACGAACGGTTCTCCTGCATCAACAGCACGACGTGCTTGATCGCGCGCAACCCTCCCGCACGGGGCTCACGGGCCAATGCGGCGTGCACCGACGGTGGCAGCAACGTGCCCGCGCCAGCAGCAGCGACGGCAGCCATGAACCCGCGACGAGAGAGCGACATGAGAAGAGTTTCTAGTCTCTGGACGTGTCGCGGAACCGACCCGCGTATGAACAAAGGCCCCGGATTCACCGGGGCCTCGTTCACACTCACACTCAGGGCGCCGCGATCGCAGCAGCGACACTCGCACGGGCGTCGAGCAGGCCCTTGCCGCACATCAACGCGGGCGGAAGCACCTTTGCCTTCAAGTGCAGCAACACCTGCGCGGGCGTGAGCAACGCCTTCAGGTGCTGCATCCGTGCGTGTTGCATCAGCGCCACGACACCGGCGACGTGCGGGGTCGCCATGCTGGTGCCCTGGTACTGCTTGTAGATCGACACGGCCGGCACCGTCGCGCCGTTGTTCAACGTCGACAGCACACCGTTCGCGACCAGCGGGGACGTCTCGCCACCCGGCGCGCAGATCTCGACCGTGGCGCCGAAGTTCGAGTACGAGGCGCGGTTGACCTGCCGGTCCGTGGCACCCGTGGTGATCACACCGGCGCAGTTCGCCGGGGTGGTGCCCGCGGCGTTCGCGGCGTCGTTGCCCGCCGCGACGACGACGGTGGCGCCGAACGTGTTGCGGGCCGGGTTGATGGCGCCCTGCAGCAGCGCGGGGCACGCGGCCGACGGACCGCCGAGCGACAGGTTGAGGATCTTGGCCGGGTCGGGTTCGCCGGAGCGCCCTCCACCGCGCCACCAGCCGCCCACACGATGCCCGCCGCGATGTCCGTCAAAGTGCCGCCACACGTGCCGAGGACACGCACGGGCACGACCTTGGCCAACGGTGCAACGCCCGTCACGCCCGTCATGTTGTTGCGCAACGCCGCCACTGTGCCCGCGACGTGCAGCCCGTGCCAGCTCGACAGCCGTGCGCCCGATCCAGGACCGCACTGCCCGGCCAACCGCCAGTCGCCCTGGTCGGCCGGGTTGGCGTCACGCTCGTTGCCGTCCTTGGCGAACCCGGCGTTGCTGATGAAGTCGTAGCCACCGACGTAGTTCGCGCTCAGGTCCGGGTGCGCGGTGCGGCCGGTGTCGATCACCGCGATCCGCTGGCCCAGTCCGGACGGCCCGAGGTCCCACGCGGGCGACAGCTGGATGCCGCCGGTCGCCTCCCAGTAGTGCCACTGCTGCGGCCACATCGGGTCGTTCGGCACGGCCGTGGCTTCGAGCACGATGTTCGGCTCCGCGTACTCGACGTCACCGCGCGCCATCAGCACCCGGATCGACTCCGCGGCGTCGCGGGAGGCGAGCACCTCGGCGCCGTCGGTGGCCTCCGCGACGGCCCTGGTCCGCGACTTCTCCAACGCGTCGGACCGCGACGCGCCCTCGCGGAACTTGACGATGATCTCCTGCTCCGGTTCCTCCTGCGCCGCCGCGATCAGCGGTGTCGCCGTCAGCGCCATCACGACGCCGAGCAGGGCTGCCATGCCGGTTCTCATGTTCTTCCTCCCCTTCCAACTTCACGGACGCCGAGAAGGAGAGACCCGCGCGGTTGTGACCCGGATGCGGTCGTCACAACCGATCCACAACAACATCCGCGTACTCACGTGCACACCGTCTTCGAGGGGGAACGACATGCTCCAACTCGTCCTCGCGGCAGCACTGGCCGCATCAGGAACCGCCGCCGCACCGGACCCCGCGACCAGCGCGCGGGTCGAGGCCGGCAGGCTCGTCATCACCGGGGCGCCTGCTCGCGCCAGCCAGATCCACGTCTCCGGCAACACCATCAGCGATGCCGGCACGATGCGGGCCGGTACCGGATGCACACGCCTGTCTGCCTCACGCGTCCAATGCGCGCAAGTCCAGAAGATCGTCATCTATCTGGGCAACCGCGACGACACGGTGCTCTACGACAGCGCCGTGCCCACCGAACAGCACGGTGGCGACGGCGACGACTCGCTGCAGGGCGGTTCCGGCGCCGACACGCTGGAAGGCGGTGACGGCAACGACAAGATCGACGGCGCCAAGGCGAACACGCGCGACCGCGCGGACTTCAGCGACCACACCGAGGGCATGACGATCGACCTCGCCGCTGGCGCCGCGACCAGACCCGGCGAGGTCGACGAGCTCAAGAACGTGCAGGACGTCAACGGCACCGCGGGGGACGACACGCTGTCCGGCAACGCCTGGCCCAACGTCATGAAGGGCCTCGGCGGCAACGACACGTGCACGGAGGGTTTGTACGACATGTGCGTTCAGTGAGTTCTCCCGTCCGATGTATCAGGGTCGGCCATAAAAGCTCCGCTCGTTCGTGGAGGTTCTGGACGTCCGCCTGCTCGGGCCCCTTGAAGTCACCGGGCCAGGCGGCGTGCTGCGCCTCGCCGGCACGCGCCAGCGCTCCCTCCTGGCGCTGCTGGCGATGCGCGCACCCTCGGTGCTCCCCGCAACCCGTCTCATCGACGCGTTGTGGGGCACCGAGCCTCCACCCACGGTGTTGCGCACGCTCCACGGCCACATCGCGCGCGTCCGTGCGGCCCTGACGGCGATCGGGCTCACCGACATCCTGGTCACCACCACTGCGGGTTATGCGTTGCGGATCGATCCATCGCGCGTGGACCTGACACGCTTCGAGCGCGCGCCCTCATCCCGTGCGGCACTCACGCTGTGGCGCGGCGGCCTTCACCATCACCACCCGTGAGCTCGGATCGCTCGGCGGCACCTTGGTGGTGCTGGACAACTGCGAACACCTGCGCGCTCAGTGCACCGCGTTCACCGTCTCTTACCCACGGCTCCGTGTGCTCGCTACGAGCCGTGAACCCCTCAATGTGCCGGGCGAGACCGTCTACCCGATCCCACCGCTCGCCGTGCCCGATCCGGACGTCCCGCGCTCCCTGACCGAACTGGCCGCGTACGACGCCGTCCGGCTGTTCCTGGACCGCGCCGCCCACACCTACACCGACGCGGACGCACCGGCGATCGCCCAGCTCTGCGCGGCGCTGGACGGCCTGCCGCTGGCGTTGGAACTGGCCGCCGCCCGCACCTCCGTCCTCACGCCGGCCCAGATCGTGCGCAGGCTGCGCGACAGGTTCGGCCTGCTGGGACCACTCAGGGCCGCCATCGCGTGGAGCCACGATCTGCTGACGTCCGCGGAACGCACGTTGTTCGCCGATCTCGCCGTGTGTGCGGGAGGTTTCCCTGCGGACCTCGTTGAGTCATTAGCAAGCTCGCTCGACGCACTAACGGGCCTTGTCGCGAAATCGCTCGTGCGGGTCTCACGAGTCGCGGGCGGAACCCGTTTCTCGATGTTGGAGACCGTGCACGCGTTCGCGTTAGAACAGCAAACAAGTGCACACGCCCGTGCGGCGGATTTCTTCTTATGTCTGGCCGAACGCGCCGAGGCCGACTCCACCGGCACGTTGCTCAATGAGCTACGCGTGGAGCACGCGAACCTCCAGCGCACCATGGACTGGTTCACCTCATCAGGTGACGTGACCAAGATCTTTCGCCTTGTTGTTGCGCTGCAACGATATTGGCACCGCACCGGCAACTACCGCGAGGGACGGCAGTGGCTGGACATCGCGCTCGAAGTTTCAGGACCGTTGCGCGGCAAGGCTTTGGCGTCGGCAGCGGCGCTGGCGTTGCTCGAATGCGACTACGCCGAGGCCGTGCGCTACGCTCGTGACGGGTTGACGACCGACCCCTCGCTCGCCGGAAGGCTGCACCAGCTGCTGGGCTCGGTCGCACGGGAACGCGGCGACTACGAGATGGCGCTGCACCACTATCAAGAAGCCGCATCCGCGTCGAACCCGGTCAACGCCGCCTACGCCCGTCAGCTCGCCGGTGCGACGTCCTGGCTCGCCGGTGATCTCGTGACGGCGGAGGCCGATCTTCAGGCATCACTGAAGTCACTGCGCGAACTGGGTGACCGGCGCGGTGCCACGTCGTCGCTCGCCTACCTGGGCGCCGTCGCCTGGTACCGGGGTGACCCGGCGCAAGCACGCGCATTGCTGGACGAAGCGCTGGACACGTTCGGAGAACTGGAGTTCAAGGAGGGCATCGCCTGGGCACTCAACCTGCTCGGCGTCGTCGAACGCGGCACCGGCAATCCCGACACCGCGCGTTCCCTGCTGGAACGCAGCCTCACCCTGCACCGCGAGCTCGGCGACCGCTGGCGCCAGGCGAGCGTGCTGGAGGCGTTGGCCGACGTCACGCAGAACCGGTCACTACGGGCGGAGGCGGCGGCGATCCGCACTGAGATCGGCGCGCCCGTTCCGACCGTGGAACGGGACATGGCGCGCTCTGGTTAGCGTTCAGGCAACGCACCGTTGTGACTCTCCTTCCGTACGCACCACACGGACAAGGGGAGGACAAACCATGAAACTCCGCATTGCCGCCGCAGCGCTCGCCATCGGGTTGTGCACCGCCGGTGTCGCTTCGGCCGACGAAGTCCCGCCGGAGTTCCAGAACAGACCCACGCCCGCGGACTGCTACAACGCCGTGCCCACGATCGTCGTCCCCGCTCCTGGGATGGTGACCTTCGGCGGCGTTGGTCCGGACGTGATCGTCGGCACCCCTGGGCCGGACGTCATCTGGGGCATGGGCGGCAACGACATCATCCTCGGGCTCGGCGCCGACGACGAGCTCCACGGCGGCGACGGCAACGACCTGATCTGTGCCGGCTGGGGCAACGACAGGGTTCAGGGCGGCCTGGACGACGACACCGTCTACGGCGAAGCGGGCGACGACAGGATGCGCGGCGGCGACGGCAGAGACCTGCTGTCCGGCGACGCTCACGTGAACGGCGACGCGGGCGACGGCGAGGCCGGCTTCGACTTCTGCACGGCGTCCACGGAGGTCCAGGTCAGCTGCTGACCGACTGCCGCAACAGGATCTCCGTGGCGGGGTCGGGGCGCACTCCGAGCTGCCGCAACGAGTCCAGCACGCGCGCACGGGTCCGCACAGTCCTTTGTGGATTCCGTGCGCGCAACGCGGCGGCGAGCGCGAGCCGGTGCCCGCGTGGTTCGAACGGCTCCAGCGCCAGCGCGCGGTCCGCCAGCCGCCCCGCCTGGGCCGGATCCGCGGTGACGAGGCGCAGTTCGCCCAGCGCCAGCAGGTTGTGCACGTGCCTGGTCCTGATCTGGGCGATCTCGGCCTCACACAGGTCCACCAGATCCGCCAACGGCTCACCACGCCACAACGCGACCGCCTCGTCGAGCCGTTCCGCGTCCCCGAGTTCCTGGAACGACCACAGGTCCACGCTCAGCATGTCGCTGCGGACGAGGCGAATCGTCTCGCCGTCACTGCGCAGGCAGTAGCTGGCCTCACCACCGGCGCGTTCGGGTTCGAGGAGCCGTCTGAGGTGAGTCGTCGTCACGCGCAGGTTCCTCGCGGCGCTGGCGGGGTCGAGTTCGGGCCACAGCAGGTCCATCGCCTGGTCCCGGCCCAGTACCGGGCGCAGCACGAGCAGGCCCAGCAACTGACGGACCCGTGCGCGCCTCAGCTCGGGAGCGTCCGTCGCGACGCCGTTGCGGGTGACGCGCATCGGCCCGAGGACCTCGATGCCGATCGGGTGGTCCGGCGGTGTGGGCACGGTGGCGAGCAGTTTGAGGGCGCCGCCGGCGAGATCCGGGTCGCGGGCGAGCTCGCGGAACCGGCGGTGCGCCGCCGGGCCGACCCGTTCCGCCAGCCAGGTCCCCAGTGTCGTGCTGCCCGCCGCGGCCAGCCGGGTGGCGAGTTCCGCCGACCACGGCAGCGGGAGGAAGCAGAGCGCGTGTGCTTCCGGCAGGTCGGTGCGGGGATCTCCGTTCCTGGCGTTGAGGAACGCACGTCCGGCCGCCCGCGCCCTGCGGTGCGACGGACCCAGATCCGTGTTGTCCCACCGTTCTCTGAGCTCGTCGCTGAGCACGTAGCCCAACGTCAGGAAGCGGCGCAGGTGCCGTTCGGCGAGCTTGATGCTGGCGGGCCATTTCGCCAGGTGCTGCTTGTACAGGTCGCGGGCGAGATCTTCCTCGCCGCGCACGACGGCCACCGCCGCCTGCGCCGCACAGCCCAGCACCGCGTCGCGTGGGTTGTCCTGGCCGGCGATCAGTTCGGGGACGGTCTCACCGAACGACGCGGCGATGACCGTGTGCAGAGCCCGCGCCACGAACTCACCTCGCGCGGTGCTGTCCGCGCCTTTCTCGTGGAACTCAACGGGTTCGCCGTCGAACCAGCGGGCCGCGGCGGCGTGGTGGCTCGCCAGGTCGTCGTCCAGCATGCGTTCGGCGAGTTCGGCGGCGTCCTGGCCGCGGCCGCACATCGACAGGCAGTGGACGTGGAACCGGGTCGTGGACACCGACAACGCCTTGGGCACTTCGGTCGTGGGCGCCTGGGCGAAGTGGACGAGCGCCTCCTCCGGGTCGCCCGCCAGTTCGGCGAGCACCCCGGCGACGCTGTGCCGCAGCAGTCTCAGCACGGGTGACGAGGCCGTCAGCTGTTGTGCCCGGTGAGCCACCGTCGCGAGCCTGGCCAGGTCTCCCCTGGAGTGCGCCGTGATCACCGCCTGCCCCAGTGCCACCGCCGCCGCGTCGTGGTCACCCGCGTCGAGCATCCTGGCGCAGGCGTGGTCCACCAGGCAGTCGATCGAGGGGTCGGTGAAGTCGCTCGCGTGCATCGCCGCGGCTTTGAGCAACAGGAACGCGGGCTCGTCGGCATGTCGTCGCGGCACCGCTTCCAGCCAGCGCCCGGCGGTCGCGCGGGGCAGCACCGACAGCGTGGTCCGCACCAGTTCGATCGCGAGGTCGCCCAGCAGGCGCCAGTCGCCTGCCCGGCAGGCCACCCGGCCGGCTCCGGCCAGTTCTCCTCGCGCCACCAGCACCTCGACCGCCCTGGCGCGCAGGTGATCTGTCGGGACCAGCCCAGCCCACAGGTCGTGGGCGCGGTATCTGCCGTCGTCCAGGCGGTTGACCAGCGGCACCGACCTGGCGAGGTCCTCCAGGCCGGCGGGCCTCCCAGCGACCGCGCAGGCTTCCTCCTCGGTCGCACAGCCGAGCGTCACCAGTGCGGCCAATGCTGTGCGGGTCGGCTCGGAGAGTCTGCTCAGCACCTCCTCCGCCGCGTACCGCCACGAACCGGCGGGTCCCACGGTGAGGGACAGCCTGACGAGAGCGGGCCAGCCGTTCAGGTCGTCGTCGAGTTCGCGGCCGAACCTCCTGGCCAGAGCGGCTGTTTCCGCGTCGGTGAAGGCCAGGTCGGCGGTTCCGATCGCGGCCACCTCACCGGCCGCTTCTCGTCTGGCCAGCCGCAGAGCCGGCGTGTTCCGGCCGGACAGCACCAGGTGCGCGGTGCCGGGCAGGGCGCTCGCGACGGCTTCGAGCAGGCTCGCTCCCGGTGAACCGCCGGGGATCTCGTGCACGTCGTCGAACAGCAGGCAGACGTCGAGCGGCGACTTGCGGCAGAGGGCCGCGAGGACATCTCGTGCGGTGGGCTCCTGGCCGGGATCACCGGTCAGGGCGTCGAGGATCGTCCGGGCGAGCCGGGTCGCGTCCTCGTGGTCCGGCCCGCAGGTGACCCAGGCGTCGATGCCGCGGGGTTCGAGCAGGTTCGCGCGGACCGCCTGGGCCAGGGCGGTGGTCTTGCCGAACCCCGGCCCGGCGACGACCAGCGTGATCGGACGGGTCCAGCGCTGGCGCAGGCGGTCGACCAGGCGCAGGCGGGGCAGCTCGACGTCGAGTGGCCGAGGTACCGCGTGCAATCCGGTCGTGTTGTCCCCCACGGTGAGCGGAGGCGGGAGGCTGGCCGGAAATACGCGCGGCATGCTCGCGCAGGCGTCCCCCCGAGTCGGGAACCCCTGCATCTCAACTTACTCGGGAGGTCCGACAAGATCGGCACAAGCGAAACGGCCCGCCTCCCCTGGGGAAGCGGGCCGCTGCGGGTGCGGGATCAGGCGCCGGCGGCCGTGCGCAGGGCGTCGGCGCGGTCGGTCGACTCCCAGGGCAGCTCGATGTCGGTGCGGCCGAAGTGGCCGTACGCGGCGGTCGGGGCGTAGATCGGGCGCAGCAGGTCGAGGTCGCGGATGATCGCGGCGGGCCGGAGGTCGAACACCTCGGTGATGGCCTGCTGGATCTTCTGCGGGTCGACCGTCTCGGTGCCGAAGGTCTCGACGAACAGGCCCACCGGGGCGGCCTTGCCGATGGCGTAGGCGACCTGGACCTCGACGCGGGTGGCGAGGCCGGCCGCGACGGTGTTCTTGGCGACCCAGCGCATGGCGTACGCGGCGGAGCGGTCGACCTTCGACGGGTCCTTGCCGGAGAAGGCGCCGCCGCCGTGGCGGGCCATGCCGCCGTAGGTGTCGACGATGATCTTGCGGCCGGTGAGGCCCGCGTCGCCCATCGGGCCGCCGATGACGAAGCGGCCGGTCGGGTTGGTCAGCAGGCGGACGCCCGTGGTGTCGAGCGACAGCGCGTCGATCTCGGGCTGGACGACGTGCTCGCGCAGGTCGACGCCGAGGAGCTTCTCCAGGTCGATGCCGTCGGCGTGCTGCGTGGAGATCACGACGGTGTCGAGGCGCACGGGCTGGTCGCCCGCGTACTCGATGGTGACCTGGGTCTTGCCGTCCGGGCGCAGGTACGGGACCGTGCCGTCCTTGCGGACCGCGGTCAGCCGGCGCGACAGGCGGTGGGCCAGCGCGATCGGCAGCGGCATGAGCTCGGGCGTGTCGGTGCACGCGTAGCCGAACATCAGGCCCTGGTCGCCGGCGCCCTGCTTGTCGATCTCGTCGTCCGCACCTTCGACGCGGTTCTCGAACGCGGTGTCGACACCCTGGGCGATGTCCGGGGACTGCGCGCCGATGGCGACGTTCACGCCGCACGAGTGGCCGTCGAAGCCCTTCGCGGACGAGTCGTACCCGATCTCCAGGATCTTCTCGCGGACGATCGTGGGGATGTCCGCGTAGGCCTCGGTGGTGACCTCACCCGCGACGTGGACCTGGCCGGTGGTGACCATCGTCTCCACCGCGACGCGGGAGCGCGGGTCCTTCGCCAGCAGCGCGTCGAGGATCGAGTCGCTGATCGCGTCACAGATCTTGTCGGGGTGTCCCTCGGTCACCGACTCACTGGTGAACAGCCTGCTGCTGTGCTGGCTCACGGACACTCCTTCTTGGCGGGTTGGACTGGTTCAAAAGTCTATCGAGGCGCGGTCAAGCGAGCGGTAACCGCGTCCCACACCGCGGACGCCACTTGCGTCTTCGGCCCGTGGGGTATAGGGGTCTCGGCGCCCTCGCGGGACAGCAGCCACCCGGCGTTGTCCTCCTGCTCGAACGCCTTGCCGTCGCCGACCGCGTTCACCACCAGCAGGTCACAGCCCTTGCGCCGCAGTTTGGCGCGGCCGTAGTCGAGCACCGACGTGGTCTCGTCGCCGGTCTCCGCGGCGAACCCGACGATCACCTGGTTCTCCCGACGTGCGGAAACGAGTTCCACGAGGATGTCCGGGTTCTTCGTCAGCGCGATCGGGTCGGGGTCCCCGTCGGTCTTCTTGATCTTGTGTCCGGTGAGCGACAACGGCCGGAAGTCGGCCACTGCCGCGGCCATCACGACCACGTCGGCGTCCGCCGCGACCTTGTGCATCGCGTCGCGCAGTTGCACGGCCGAATCGACCTTGACCAGGTCGACACCGGGCGGCGTGGCCAGGTCCGCGGTGTTGCCCGCGACCAACGTCACTCGCGCACCGCGCTGGGCGGCCACCCGTGCGAGCGCATAGCCCTGCTTGCCGGACGAGCGGTTGCCGATGAACCGCACCGGATCGAGTGGTTCTCGCGTGCCTCCGGCGGAGATCGCGACGTGCACACCTTCGAGTGTCCGCTGCAGAGCGTCGGATCGCACCAGCAGCAGCCGGGCCAGTTCGACGATCTCGGCGGGATCGGGCAGGCGACCCTTGCCGGTGTCCTTGCCGGTCAGCCGGCCGGACGCGGGTTCGGCGACGACGACACCGCGGCTGCGCAGCAGCTGCACGTTGTGCTGGGTGGCCGGGTGCTCCCACATCTCGGTGTGCATCGCGGGCACCAGCAGGACCGGGCAACGCGCGGTCAGCAGGGTGTTCGTCAGCAGGTCGTCCGCGAGGCCGTGCGCGGCCTTCGCGATGAGGTTCGCGGTCGCCGGTGCGACCACCACGAGGTCGGCGTTCTGGCCGAGCTTGACGTGCGGCACCTCGTGCACGTCGTCGAACGGGTCGGCGGACACGACCTCGCCGGACAGCGCCTCGAACGTGGCGGCTCCCACGAACTTCAGCGCGCCCTCGGTGGGGATGACCCGCACGGAGTGACCGGATTCGGTCAGCCGTCGCAAAACCTCACAGGCCTTGTACGCGGCGATGCCCCCGCCCACCCCGAGAACGATCCGGGGCTTGACGGGGGCATCGACGTCAGATGAAGCGGAACTCAAGCGCTCTCCCATGAGGACGACCGGTTACGACGTCTGCAAGTACTACCAACTCGTGATCAAACCTGTTCGACGAGCGCCGAACAGGTTGGCGGTAGAAAAGTGCCTGTTGATGTTGAGTTGGTGGTACTTGCACGCGCCAGATCCGCCAAGCGAGCGGAACTACTCGCCCTCGGTGTGCTCTAGAAGACCGGCGTGGATCTCGCGGAGCGCGATCGACAGCGGCTTCTCGCGCGGGCCCGGCTCGACGAGCGGGCCGACGTACTCGAGCAGGCCCTCGCCGAGCTGCGCGTAGTAGTCGTTGATCTGGCGGGCACGCTTCGCTGCGTAGATCACCAACGCGTACTTCGAGCTCACCTGCTCCAGCAGGTCGTCGATCGGCGGGTTGGTGATGCCCTCCGGGGAACCGGTCAGGTGACCGAGCTCGGTGTGGGTGATCACTCGTCAATCTCCTGAAATTCGTGGTCCGACCATCAAGGATAGCAAGTCGGCGGCGGCCGACTGCACGTCGGCGTTCACGACGACCTCGTCGAACTCCTTTTCGGCCGCCATCTCCTCGCGGGCGATGGCCAGCCGGCGCTCGACGACGTCCGGATGTTCGGTGCCCCGGCCCGTCAACCGGTCGACCAGGTGCTCCCAGGACGGGGGCATCAGCATGACCAGCTGGGCCTCGGGCATGGCCACGCGGACCTGCCGCGCGCCCTGCAGTTCGATCTCCAGGAGCGCGGGACGGCCCGCGGCCAGAGCTTCTTCGACGGGCCGGCGAGGAGTTCCGTAGCAGTTACCGGCGAACTCGGCGTGTTCGAGGAACTCGCCGGCTTCCACCATCTGCTGGAACTTCTCGCGGTCCACGAAGTGGTAGTGCACTCCGTCGACCTCGCCCGGCCTCGGCTTCCTGGTGGTCGCCGAGACGGAAAAGTAGACATCGGGCTGCTGCCTGCGCAGCTCCGCCAACACGCTGGACTTGCCAACGCCCGACGGCCCGGACAAGACGGTGAGGCGGGAACGGGCAACACCCGTTCCCGCCTCGGTGCCAATCACTCTCCGCTGAACTCGGAGAGCAGGGCCTTGCGCTGACGGTCACCGAGACCGCGCAGGCGACGGCTGGGAGCGATCTCGAGGCGCTCCATGATCTGCTGCGCGCGCACCTTGCCGACGCCCGGCAGGGCCTCGAGCAGCGCGGACACCTTCATCTTGCCCAGGACCTCGTCGCTCTCGGCGGCCTTGAGCACGTCCGTCAGGGTCGTGCCGCCGCGCTTGAGGCGCTCCTTGAGCTCAGCCCGAGCGCGACGAGCGGCAGCAGCCTTCTCCAGCGCTGCGGCTCGCTGCTCCTCGGTAAGCTGGGGAAGAGCCACGATTTCCTCCGTGGTGTGGATTCTTTTCGGATCGGTGCCGCGACCGTACCGACCGCAATTGCCTGAGTACAACGTGACCCAGTCAGGTAAATCTTCAGCGGCCATGATTGCGGCGGGTGGTAGTAGTACCAACACCCTCCGGCGGCCTGATCACTGCCCTCCGGCAACTCGTCGCGCACTCAAGGTGTGCTATGAGGCCGGTGACCAGCGGGGCAGCCGGTGGGCTGGACCCTACCAACACATGTTTCCCCAGGTGAGCGCGCCACACCCCAAAAGTTGTGGCGCGCCCCTGCCCTAGAGGCCCTCCTGCACCCTTCGCACGGCGCTGACCAGCGACGATACGTCCGGGCCATGCCTGAGAACATCTCGTGAAGAAGTCGGAAAGACGTTGCGCATGTCGGGTCCGAAGAGGCGTTTTAGATCAGCCACCGAGCCTCCCTGAGCACCGAAACCGGGGGCCAGGATCGGTCCGTTGAACCCGGAGAGGTCCACATCCGTTTCACCGATCGTGGCACCCACGACGAGACCAACATCGCCGCACGGGGAAATGCCGGAATTCCGAGCGGAGGCGAAATCGATGATCGTCCGCGCCACCGTTCGCCCGTCCGGAGCAACCGCGTGCTGGACCTCGGCACCCTCCGGGTTCGACGTGAGCGCCAGCACGAACACACCCCGGCCAGTCGCCCGCGCCGTGTCGAGGGCCGGCTGGAGCGAGCCGAAGCCGAGGAACGGTGAGAGCGTGACCGCGTCCCCTGCCAGCGCGGACCCGTCGCCCAGGTACGCCTCGGCGTACGCGGCCATGGTCGAGCCGATGTCGCCGCGCTTGGCGTCCACCAGCACCAGGGTGCCGGAGTCGCGCAGGTCCGCGATCACCCGTTCCAGCACGGCGACCCCACGAGACCCGTAGGCCTCGAAGAACGCCGCCTGCGGCTTCACCATCGCCACCTTGCCGCCGAACGCCTCCACGGCCGTCAGAGCGAACCGTTCGAGGCCCTCCGCGGTCCGGGAGAGGCCCCAGGCGTCGAGCAGGCTCGGGTGCGGGTCGATCCCGACGCACAGGGGTCCGTGCGCCGCGGCGGCCTTCGCGAGCTTGTCCCCGAAATTCGACACAGACGTCATGCGTCTCCCCTCAGCGCGGCCTGCAGTGCCTGCAACGGCTGCACCCCGATGTCACCGCGGATCAGCGCCTCGATGCCGTGCACGGCCGCGGCGGCACCCTGGATCGTGGTGACACAAGGGATGTCCTTCGCCACAGCGGCGGTGCGGATCTCGTAGCCGTCGACCCGCGGGCCGCTGTTGCCGTACGGCGTGTTGAAGATCATGTCGATCTCGCCGGCCAGGATCATGTCGACGACGTTGCCGTCGCCCTCGAAGTGCTTGCGCACCTCGGTGCAGTCGATCCCGTTGCGCTTCAACACCTCCGCCGTGCCCGCGGTCGCCAGGATCTGGAACCCGAGGTCGGCCAGGCGCTTGACCGGGAAGATCATCGCGCGCTTGTCGCGGTTCGCGAACGACACGAAGACCTTGCCGGACGTCGGCAGCGAGCCGTACGAGGCCGTCTGCGACTTCGCGAACGCCTTGCCGAACGACGAGTCGATGCCCATGACCTCGCCGGTGGACTTCATCTCCGGGCCCAGCAACGAGTCCACGCCGTGACCCTCGGGCGTGCGGAAGCGGTGGAACTGCATGACCGCTTCCTTGACCGCGACCGGCGCGTGCTCGGGCAGCCGGGCACCGTCACCAGTGGCCGGCAGGATGCCCTCCACGCGCAGTTCCGCGATCGTGGCGCCGAGCATCACGCGCGACGCGGCCTTGGCCATCGACACGGCCGTCGCCTTGGACACGAACGGCACCGTGCGCGACGCACGCGGGTTTGCCTCCAGGACGTACAGGACGTCGTCCTTGAGGGCGTACTGGACGTTCAGGAGCCCGCGCACACCGATGCCACGCGCGATGGCCTCGGTGGACCTCCGCACGTTCTCGATGTCGGAGGCGCCCAACGTGATCGGCGGCAGCGCGCAGGAGGAGTCACCGGAGTGCACACCGGCTTCCTCGATGTGCTCCATCACACCACCGATGAACACCTCGTCGCCGTCGCACAGCGCGTCGACGTCGATCTCGATGGCGTCGTCGAGGAACCGGTCGACCAGCACCGGGTGCTCGGGCGTCACCTCGGTCGCGCGGGCGATGTAGCCCGACAGCGACTCCTCGTCGTACACGATCTCCATGCCCCGGCCGCCCAGGACGTAGGAGGGCCGCACGAGGACCGGGTAGCCGATCTCGTCCGCGATCTCCTTCGCCTCGTCGAACGACGTGGCCGTGCCGAACTTCGGCGCGGGCAGACCGGCCTCGGTCAGCACCTTGCCGAACTGGCCGCGGTCCTCGGCGAGGTGGATCGCCTCGGGCGTCGTGCCCACGACCGGAACGCCGGCGTCGGCCAGGCGCTGCGCCAGACCCAGCGGCGTCTGGCCGCCGAGCTGCACGATCACGCCCGCGACCGTGCCGGAACGCTGCTCGGAGTGCACGACCTCCAGCACGTCCTCGAACGTCAGCGGCTCGAAGTACAGGCGGTCCGACGTGTCGTAGTCCGTCGACACCGTCTCCGGGTTGCAGTTGACCATGACGGTCTCGTACCCGGCCGCCCGCAACGCCATCGCCGCGTGCACGCACGAGTAGTCGAACTCGATGCCCTGCCCGATGCGGTTCGGACCGGAGCCCAGGATCAGCACCTTCGGCTTCTCCCGCTGCTCGGCCACCTCCGTCTCGGCCTGGGGGTCGAGTTCGTACGCGGAGTAGTGGTACGGCGTCTCGGACTTGAACTCCGCCGCGCACGTGTCGACCGTCTTGTAGACCGGTCGCACGCCCAGACGGTGCCGCAGTATGCGCACGCCGTCCTCACCGGCGAGCTCCGGCCGCAACACGGAGATCTGCCGGTCGGACAGACCAGCGCGCTTCGCCTTGCGCAGCAACGGCTCGTCCAGCACCGGAGCCTCCAGCAGCTCCGTGCGCAACGTGCCGAGCCAGGCGATCTGCTCGATGAACCACGGGTCGATCCCCGAAGCCTGGTAGACGTCCTCAATGGACGCGCCCAGCCGGAGAGCACGCTCGACCGTGTACAGGCGGCCGTCGTGACCGCGATTCAGTTGTGCCAGGACGCTTTCGAGCGTAGTGCCCTCCGGGTCCGGCTGCGTCCAGAAACCGACCGATTTCGTTTCCAGCGAACGCAGTGCCTTACCCAGCGCCTCGACGAAGTTGCGGCCGATCGACATGGCCTCGCCGACCGACTTCATCGTGGTCGTCAGCGTCGGGTCCGCACCGGGGAACTTCTCGAACGCGAACCGCGGCGCCTTCACGACCACGTAGTCGAGCGTCGGCTCGAACGACGCCGGGGTCTCCCCCGTGATGTCGTTGGTGATCTCGTCCAGCGTGTAGCCGATGGCGAGCTTCGCGGCGATCTTGGCGATCGGGAAACCGGTCGCCTTCGAGGCCAGCGCGGACGAACGCGACACCCGCGGGTTCATCTCGATGACGACCATGCGGCCGTTCTCGGGGTGGATGGCGAACTGGATGTTGCAGCCACCCGTGTCGACGCCGACCTCGCGGATGACCTGGATGCCGACGTCGCGCATGTGCTGGTACTCGCGGTCGGTCAGCGTCATCGCGGGCGCGACCGTCACCGAGTCACCGGTGTGCACGCCCATCGGGTCGATGTTCTCGATCGAACAGATGACGACCACGTTGTCGTTGCGGTCGCGCATCAGCTCGAGCTCGTACTCCTTCCACCCGAGCACGCTCTCCTCGATCAGCACCTCGGTGACCGGAGACTCCTCCAGGCCGATGGCCGCGAGGCGCTCCAGCTCCTCCTCGGTGTACGCCATGCCGGAACCGAGGCCGCCCATGGTGAACGACGGGCGGATGACGACCGGCAGCCCCAGCTCCGCGACCGTCTTGCGGACCTCGTCCATCGTGTTGCAGACGGCCGAACGCGGGACCTCGGCGCCGATCCCCCGGACCAGGTCCTTGAAGATCTGCCGGTCCTCGCCGCGCTGGATGGCGTCGATGTCCGCGCCGATCAGCTCGACGTTGTACTTCTCCAGCACCCCGCGCTCGTGCAGCGCGATGGCCGTGTTCAACGCCGTCTGCCCGCCCAGCGTCGCCAGGATCGCGTCCGGGCGTTCCTGCGCGATGACCTTCTCCACGAACTCGGCCGTGATCGGCTCGATGTAGGTGGCGTCGGCGAACTCGGGGTCGGTCATGATCGTCGCCGGGTTGGAGTTCACCAGGCTGACCCTGATGCCCTCCTCCCGCAGCACCCGGCACGCCTGGGTGCCGGAGTAGTCGAACTCGCACGCCTGACCGATGACGATCGGGCCGGAGCCGATGACCAGGATGTGCTTGAGATCAGTCCTCTTCGGCATCAGCGGGCCTCATTCATCAGCGTCACGAACTCGTCGAACAGGGGCGCGGCGTCGTGCGGACCGGCCGCGGCCTCGGGGTGGTACTGCACGGAGAACGCCGGCGCGTCGAGCAGCCGGACGCCCTCGACGGTGCCGTCGTTGGGGCAGTAGTGCGACAGCACGGCGCGGCCGAACTCGGAGGAGAACTCCTCCCCCGGCGTGCCCTCCAGCGCGAACCCGTGGTTCTGCGAGGTGATGGCGACCTTGCCGGTGGTCACGTCGATCACCGGGATGTTGATGCCGCGGTGGCCGTAGCGCATCTTGTACGTCCCGCGGCCGACCGCGCGGCCCAGGATCTGGTTGCCGAAGCAGATGCCGAACAACGGCAGCTTGCGGCCCAGCGCCTCCTTGGTGAGCGCGATCGCGTGGTCCTGCGTCGCCGGGTCACCAGGACCGTTCGACAGGAACAACCCGTCCGGGCTGACCTTGAGGATGTCCTCGAAGGACGACGTCAACGGCAGCACGTGCACCTCGATGCCGCGCGCCGCCATCATCCGCGGGGTGTTCGACTTGATGCCCAGGTCGAGCGCCGCGACGGTGAACTTCTTCTCGCCGATGGCCTCGACCACGTAGGGCTTGTTGGTAGTGACGTCGACCGCGAGGTTCGCGCCGACCATCTGCGCCGAGGCCTTGACCTGCTCGACCATCGACGCGTCGTCGGACAGTTCGGCGCCGGAGAACACCCCGGCCCGCATCGCGCCCTGCTCACGGATGTGGCGGGTCAGCGTCCGGGTGTCGAGGCCCGCGATGCCGACGATGCCCTGGTTGGTCAGTTCCTCGTCCAGGCCGCGCTTGGACCGCCAGTTCGACGGCGTGCGCGCGGGGTCCCGGACCACGTACCCGGCGACCCAGATCTTCGACGACTCGTCGTCCTCGTCGTTCCAGCCGGTGTTGCCGATCTGCGGAGCGGTCTGCACCACGATCTGGCGGTGGTAGGACGGGTCGGTCAGGGTTTCCTGGTACCCGGTCATGGCCGTGGAGAACACGACCTCGCCGAGCGAGACGCCGGTCGCTCCGTACGCCTCACCGCGGAAGACGCGACCGTCTTCCAGCACCAATGCCGCGTTCGTCACGCCTTGCCTCCCACGAGTGCTGCTACCCATTCGTCGTAAACGTCTTTGTCATCGCCACGGAAACCCGTGTCGAACAGGTGGCCCTGGTTCTCCCACTGGACCACCAGCAATCCCTCTTCGCTGAACATGACCTTCCCGGCGAGCCCGCGATCGGTGCGGGCGTCCCGGATGGACTCGGCGGGGATGAAGATCGGCGTCGCGCCAACACGTTCGATGGCGACGCCCTCCGGCACGAGGCTCAACGTGGCCTCTGCGCGGTGGCCGATGTCACCGACCTGGATGCGGTCCTGCCAGTTGCCCGCGTTCGTCGTTCCGATGTAGACGCCCGTGGTCGCCAGCTTCGCCGCGCCGAGGGCCGACGGTGTCGCGGGGAACGCGGGGAGGTCGGCCTGCTCGCGCTGGCGTCGCTTCCAGCCGTGCCACATGCCGTAGACGCACAGCGCGAAGAAGACCAAAACCGCCACGGAGAGGAGTACGCGGGTCATTCCGCAATCCTTCCCGCCTGTGCGGTCACCCGGCCACGCAAGATGGTCGCCGTCACCGCGGCGGGCAACTCCATGCCCTCGAACGGGGTGTTGCCCGCGATGCTCGCGAGCTCCGCGCCGTTCACCGTCCACGTCGCGTCCGGGTCGACCAGCACGAGGTTCGCGGGCTCACCGACCGCGATCGGACGGCCCTGGTCGGTCAGGCCGGCGATCTCGGCGGGCTTCTCGCTCATCACCCGCGCGACGCCGCGCCAGTCCAGCAGGCCGGTCTTCACCATCGTCTCGACGACGATGCCGAGTGCGGTCTGGAGGCCCAGCATGCCGGGCCGCGCGGCCGACCACTCGCAGTCCTTGTCCTGGATCGCGTGCGGGGCGTGGTCCGTGGCGACGCAGTCGATGGTGCCGTCCGCGAGCGCCTGGCGCAGCGCGTCGACGTCGGCCTGCGTGCGCAGCGGCGGGTTGACCTTGTTGACCGGGTCGTAGGTGGAGAGCCGGTCGTCGGTCAGGATCAGGTGGTGCGGGGTGACCTCGGCGGACACCTTGGTGCCGCGTGCCTTCGCCCACTTCAGGACGTCGGCCGTGCCGGTGGTGCTGACGTGGCAGACGTGCAGTTTCGCGTCGACCTGCTTCGCGAGGATGCAGTCGCGGGCGACGATCGACTCCTCGGCCGCCGCCGGCCAGCCCTGCAGGCCCAGCCGCGACGCGTTCTCCCCCTCGTGCGCCTGGGCGCCGATGGTGAGGCGGGGTTCCTCGGCGTGCTGGGCGATCACGGCGCCCAGAGCCTTGGAGTACTCCAGCGCTCGGCGCATGATCAACGGGTCGTGCACGCAGTGGCCGTCGTCCGAGAACACCCGCACGTTGGCCTTGCTGTTGGCCATGGTGCCGAGCTCGGCGAGCTTCTCGCCCTTGAGCCCGACGGTGACGGCGCCGACCGGGTGGACGTCGACCAGGCCGACCTCCTGGCCCCGGCGGACGACGTGCTCGACGATCACCGCGTTGTCGGCGACCGGATCGGTGTTGGCCATGGCGAAAACGGCGGTGTAGCCACCGAGAGCGGCGGCTCGCGAACCCGTTTCGATGGTCTCGGTGTCCTCGCGACCCGGCTCACGCAAGTGGGTGTGCAGGTCGACGAAACCGGGCAGAACGATCGCCCCGTTGCCTTCGATGATCTCGGCGTTGTCATCCGCACCTTCTGCGATCACGCCGTCGCGGATCAGCAGATCGATCGGTTCCCCCTCGCCGTAGGGCCTAACTCCCTTGAGCAGCAAGGGCTTCACGCGTTTTCCTCCTCGTGGGCGAGCAAGTGGTACAGCACGGCCATGCGCACGTGGACACCGTTGCGGACCTGCTCGGTGATGGCGGCCTGCGGGCTGTCGGCGACGACGGAGGCGATCTCCATGCCGCGCAGCATCGGGCCGGGGTGCAGCACGACGGCGTGGTCTGGCAGCAGCTTCAGGCGGCGTTCGTTGAGGCCGTAGGCGATCGAGTACTCGCGGGCGCTCGGGAAGAACCCGCCGTGCATCCGTTCGGCCTGCACGCGCAGCAACATCACCGCGTCCTGCGACGCCAGCACGCTGTCGATCTCGTGCGAGACCGTGACCGGCCACTTCTCCACGCCCGTGGGCAGGAGCGTGGGCGGGGACACCAGCGTGACCTCGGCACCGAGCGTGGTCAGCAGGTGCACGTTCGACCGCGCGACCCGGCTGTGCAGGACGTCGCCGACGATCGCGACGCGGCGGCCGTCGAGGCTGCCGAGGCGGTCGCGCAACGTGGCGGCGTCGAGCAGCGCCTGCGTCGGGTGCTCGTGCATGCCGTCGCCCGCGTTCACGACGGACGTGTTCGTGTGCTTGAGCCAGCCCGCGAGCCGGTGGGCCGCACCGGACGCCGGGTGCCGCACGATCACGCAGTCCGCGCCGGCGGCCTGCAACGTGAGCGCGGTGTCCCGCAGCGACTCGCCCTTGCTGACGCTGGAACCGGAGCTGCTGACGTTGATCACGTCGGCCGACATCCACTTGCCCGCGATCTCGAACGACACCCGCGTCCGGGTGCTGTTCTCGTAGAACATCGTGATCACGGTGCGTCCGCGCAACGTCGGCAGCTTGCGGACCTCGCGGCCGAGCAGCGCCTGCTTCAGGCGGTCGGCGGTGTCGAGGATCGCGATGGCCTGATCGCGGTCGAGGCCGTCCGTGGAGAGCAGGTGCTTCACTTCAGCACCACTCCGTCGCGGCCGTCGAACTCGTCGAGCATGACGACGACGTCCTCGTTCTTGGACGTCGGGAGGTTCTTGCCGACGTAGTCCGCGCGGATCGGCAGTTCGCGGTGGCCGCGGTCGACCAGCACGGCGAGCTGCACCGCGCGGGGACGGCCGTGGTCGCGCAGGGCGTCGAGCGCGGCGCGGATGGTGCGACCGGAGAACAGCACGTCGTCCACGAGCACGACGAGCTTGTCGTCGATGCCGCCCTCGGGCAGCTTCGTCGTCTCCAGCGGCCTCGTCGGGCCACGGCGGAGGTCGTCGCGGTAGAGCGTGATGTCCAGAGTGCCTTCGTGCACCTGGCGGCCGGAAAATTCGGCGATCTTAGCGGCCAGACGGCGTGCGAGGGGGGCTCCCCGGCTGGGAATACCCATCAAGACGACGTCGGGTGCGCTCGGTGCATCGAGAGCGGTCTTCTCGATGATCTGATGGGCCATTCGGGCGACAGTGCGCGCGACATCACCGGCCGACAGGATCTCGCGATCCCCGGCCGGATCCGTCGCGCCACGTTGACGTGACGCCACGGCTGGACCTCCTTCCCCGCCTCACTGGACGGGTCCTTAAAGGACGTCGGACACCTGGTAACAACCAGGCTGACCTGCACCGTATCACCTACGGACGGTCAGCCGTCCGAGTGGTGTCGCCCGCGTGGCGAGCGTCTCTCCCCGAGATCAGCTTGACCTGCCGACCACGGCGAGTAATCATTACTCTGCGTATCGATCTAAGCCTCCCCGCAGCACGCCCGTACTGCTGACGGGGCGAATGAACGGAGAACCGCCACATGGGCGACTACGCCAAGGCGCTGGGGGCCAAGCTCCGCGCTATCCGCCAGCAGCAGGGCCTGTCCCTGCACGGCGTCGAGCAGAAGTCCGGCGGTCGCTGGAAGGCCGTGGTCGTCGGCTCGTACGAGCGCGGTGACCGCGCGGTGACCGTGCAGAAGCTGGCCGAACTGGCCGACTTCTACGGGGTTCCCGTCGCCGAGCTCCTGCCCGAGGGCCGCGTACCGTCGGGTGCCGAGCCGGCCACCAAGATCGTGATCAACCTGGAACGGCTCCAGCAGCTGCCGGTCGAGAAGGTCGGCCCCCTGGCCCGCTACGCCGCGACCATCCAGTCGCAGCGCGGCGACTACAACGGCAAGGTCCTCTCCATCCGCACCGAGGACCTGCGTTCGCTGGCGATCATCTACGACATGACGCCGGGCGAGCTCACCGAGCAGCTCATCGACTGGGGCGTGCTTCCCCCCGAGGCCCGTCCCGCCAAGGAAGACTGAGCTTCACTTCCCGTTCGGAGTAGTGGCTCCCTCACGTCCTGTTAGTCGCCCTGAGGACGTCGAGGGGGCCATTGCTGCATTCAGGGGGTCCAGCGTCGCCGGACGGGTGGCGTGGGCGGCGGTCGAACCGCGCAGCAGCTCGCTCAGATCGTGACGCTGTGCATGCTCACGGGTGGTCACCGCCGAGATGATCCGATCCAGCCGGAAGCCACGACCGGCCCGCCGGGTCCGGCACCACGCGATCAGGTACCACCGGCCGTCGGTGGTGAGCAGCCCGGCGGGTTCCACCAGGCGATCGGTTTCCCGCCCAGCCGCGTCGACGTAGGTCAGGCACAGCACCGTGTTCGTGGCCAGCGCCTGGTGGACCGCCGCACGGACCTGAGCATCCGTGCGGGACGGCAGAGCGACGATGCGGGCGGCGAGTTCACCGGCCGCGGCGGTCGCGGGACCGTTCAACACCGCCGCGATCTTCTGGAACGCCGTGCGGGCGGCATTCGAGCCGTCGGCCCCGGCGAGCGCGGCGGCCAGCACCGATGCCTCGTCCGGGGTGAAGTGGATCGGTGGCAGGGTCATCGCCGGGTCGATCGACCAGCCTCCGCCGCGCCCCGACGTGATCCGTACCGGGACGCCGGTCTCCATCAACGCCTGCAAGTCGCGTTGCACGGTCCGTGTGCTGACGTCGAGCCGTGCGGCGAGGGCCGCGACCGTCAACGATCTCGGCGCCGCCGCGCGCAACTCCTCCACCAGCGCGTAAAGCCGGGCGGTGCGGTTCACCACCCCGATCCTGCCAAGAACTCCCGCTCGCGTCGCAGCTCCCGTTCGGTGATCGTCAGCGGATACAGCGTGAAGCCGTGGATCGCGCCGGCGACAACGCTCAGCCGCACGGACGCCTGCCACCGCTGGGCCAGGGAGAGGGAGTCTTCGAGCAGCGGATCTTCGGCGCCGACGACGATCCGAGCGGGCGGCAGGCCGGTCAGATCGGCGAACACCGGCGAGATCTCGGGGGCTCGGCGCTGCTCGGCGGTCATCTTCGGGGCGAACTGCTCATACGTGCGTTTCAACCTGTCGGTGCCGGGCTTCGACAGGTCGTACGCACCGAACACCAGGTTCGCCGCCCGGAAAACCCCTGGCAGGCGCAGCAACGTCAGGACGCTCAGGTGCGCGCCCGCCGACTCACCACCGATCAGCAGCCTGCTCGTGCCGAACTCGGCCTCGGCGTGCTCGGCCAGCCACCGCGCGACCGCCTCGCAGTCGTCGGGCGCGGCGGGGAACGGGTGCTCGGGCGCCAGGCGGTACTCGACGCTCACCACGGCCAGCCGCGCCTCTTCGGCCAGCCTCCACAACCGCTCGTCCTGCCCGTCCGCAGAGCCGAACGACCAGCCGCCGCCGTGAACGTGCAGGTAGACGCCATCAACGTGGTCCGGCGTGAACACCCTGACCGGCACACCCGCGACGACGCGGTCCCGGCCCTGCGGCAGCCGCACCGGCGGGGTGTCGCCACCGAGCCGGTTGCGGCGCAGGACGTCCAGCGGTGCCTCCCGCGGCTGGAACCTCCTGGTGAACTCCAGGGTTTCGGCGAGGCAGTCCTCATCGGTGAGTTTCATGCCGCGGACGTTCGCACCCGTCCGCGACACCGTCCTGTCACCCTTTCCGAGTGAGCCGTGCCACTCACGGCACAAGCGCGGCAAGTTGGTCCCTGTCCTGGATCACGTGGATCGCGGCGATTCGCCCGTCGCGAACGGTGAAGGCCATGACCGAGAACAGCACACCGCCGACCCAGCTGACGAAGCCGGCCTCGCCACCGATGACCGCGAACTGGACCTCCGCCGTCGTGGCGAACTTGCGGAACATGCTGGCCCGACCGGCCACCGTGCGTCCGCCGATGACCTCCAGGGCCCCCGCGCGCAGCACGACGTCCGGGTGCAGGACCGAGACCAGGCCCTCCAGGTCGCCTTCCTTCGACGCCTTGAGGAACGCCTGCACCACTTCCCGCTGCTTCGGCAGGTCGACGTTGGGCTGCGGCCGGTCCTGCACGCGTTTGCGCGCACGGGACGCGAGCTGGCGTGTGGTCGTGGGCGTCTTGTCGATCAACGGCGCGATGTCGTCGAACGGCACGGCGAACATGTCGTGCAACACGAACGCCAACCGTTCATCGGGCTTCAAGGTGTCCAGCACGATCAGCATCGCCAGCCCGACCTCGTCCCTGGCCACGGCCTGGTGCTCGGGCTCCTCCCGCGTGTCGATCACCGGGTCCGGCATCTCGAACGCGTGCTCTCGCCGGTCGCGCAACATGTTCAGGCACACCCGGCCGACCACGGTGGTGAGCCAGGCCGCCGGGTTCTCCACCGTGCTCGTGTCGGCGCGCTCGACCCGGAGCCACGCCTCCTGCAGCGCGTCGTCGGCCTCGGCGAACGAGCCCAGCATCCGGTGGGCGACCGCCCGCAACCGCGGACGCTCCTGCTCGAACTGCGCGATCACAACTTCCCCCTGTGGCCTGGCACACACCGTGTCACGTTCCCGAGCGCCGCCGGGTCGACCGGGCAACGACTCACTTGGAGGGTAACCATGAAGATCCTCGTCACCGGCGGCACCGGCACTCTCGGCCGGCACGTGGTGCCCCTGCTGCGCGCGGCCGGCGCGGAGGTCACGACGCTGAGCAGGCACGGCGACATCGCCTGCGACCTGCTGGCTGGCGACGTCCCCCGGATCGACGCCGACGTCGTGGTGCACCTCGCCGGTGGCCAGAAGGGCGACGACTGCGCGACCCGCAACCTGCTCGCGGCGTGTGCGGGCGTGCGTCACTTCGTCTACATCTCGGTGATCGGCGCGGACACCGTGCCGCTGGCCTGGCTGCGCACCAAACTCGTCTGCGAGGAAGAGATCGCCGGCTCGGGGATCCCGTTCACGATCCTGCGCGCCGCCCAGTTCCACGACCTCACGCTGACCATGGTGCGAGGCCTCGCGAAGCTGCCGATCGTGCCGGTGCCGGGCATGCGCCTGCAGCCGGTCGACGTACGCGACGTGGCCGCGCGGATCGTGGAACTCGCCCTCGGTACGCCTGCCGGACGCGTCACGGACATCGCCGGACCCGCGGTCTACGAGATGAAGCAGCTCGTGCAGGACTACCTGACCACCGCGGGAAAGCGCCGTCTCACCGTGCCGGTGCGGCTGCCGGGCAAGGCCGGGAAGGCCTATCGGGGCGGGCAGAACCTGACGTTGGACGGCGACCACGGAACCCGCACATGGGAGGAGTTCCTGGCAGGCTGAGATGCTGGCGAGGTGACCACTTCCGACGCAGAACTCCTCGCCGATCGCAACCCGCTGCCGTCCGGTCTGGACGACCGGCTGCGCGACCACCTCACGTTCCTGATCGAGGTGGACAAGCTGAAGACCGTGCTGCGGGCATCCCCTCTCGCGGCGGCCGAGCGGCGGGAGAACGACGCGGAGCACTCGTGGCACCTCGCGCTGATGGTCATGGTGCTCGCGGAGTACGCCGACGAACCGATCGACGTCGGCCACACGATCAAGCTCGTGGTGGTGCACGACCTCATCGAGATCTACGCCGGAGACACGCCGATCTACGACACCGAGCTCGGCGTGAGTCAGCAGGAACGCGAAGAAGCCGCCGCGGACCAGTTGTTCGGCATCCTGCCCGGCGATTCGGGGCGAGCCCTGCGCGAGCTGTGGGACGAGTTCGAGGCGCGAAAGACGCCGGAAGCGCGGTTCGCGAAGGCCATGGACCGGCTGCAACCTCTGTTGCTCAACTGGATGGCGAAGGGCGGTACCTGGCACACGCCCGGTGTCACCGCGAACGCCGTGCGCGGCCGCAAAGCCGTGATCGGTGAGGCGTCGACGTCGCTCTGGGACGCCGCCGTGCACCTGATCGACGAGGGAGAGCGCCGCGGCTGGGCACGTACCGACTGAACGCCGGACGGCCCGCTCACCCCGAGGCGAGCGGGCCGTTCACGGAGAACGTCAGAGAACAGCGCGCAGCTGGTCCGCGATGACCGCGATCCGGCCGAGCACACCGTTCACGAACCGCGGCGAGTCGTCCGTGGACAGGCCCTTGGCGAGTTCCACGGCCTCGTCGATCGCCACCGCGTCCGGCACGTCGGCCGCCCACAGCAGCTCGTACAGGCCGATGCGCAGGACCGCGCGGTCGACCGCCGGCATGCGCTGCAGGGTCCAGCCCTCGGCGTGTTCGGAGATGAGGTCGTCGATGCGCGCACGGTGTGCGGTGACGCCCTCGACGAGGGTCACCGTGTAGTCGTTCACCGGCGGCACGTCCGGAGACCCGACGCGCGAGGCGAGCAACGTCACCGCGTCGCTGCCCAGCAGGTCGGCTTCGTAGAGGAAGTCGACCGCGCGCTTGCGGGCCTTGCTACGAGCGCCCATTACTTGTCGCTGATGCGGCCGAGGTAACGACCGTCGCGGGTGTCGACCTTGATCTTCTCACCGGTCGTGACGAACAGCGGGACCTGGATCTCGGCGCCGGTCTCCAGGCGGGCGGGCTTGGTGCCACCGGTGGAGCGGTCGCCCTGCAGGCCGGGGTCGGTGTGCTCGATGACGAGCTCGACCGACGTCGGGAGTTCGATGAACAGCGCCACGCCCTCGTGCATCGCGACGACGGCTTCCTGGTTCTCCAGCATGTAGTTGGCGGCGTCGCCAACCGTGTCGCCGGGGACCGGGATCTGGTCGTAGGTGTCGCCGTCCATGAAGATGAAGTCGGCGCCGTCCTTGTAGAGGAACGTCATGCCGCGCTTGTCCACGGTGGCGGTGTCGACCTTGGTGCCCGCGTTGAAGGTCTTGTCGACGACCTTCCCGGTCAGCACGTGCTTGAGGGTCGTGCGCACGAAGGCGCCACCCTTGCCGGGCTTGACGTGCTGGAACGCGGTGACGGTCCAGAGCTGGCCGTCGAGGTTCAGCACCAGGCCGTTCTTCAGGTCGTTCGTGGTGGCCACGGTGGAATTTCTCCTGTGTTGGACGGGGGTGTCAGACGACCACGAGTTCCTTCGTGGTCAGGGTGAGGAGCTCCGGCCCGCTTTCGCGCACCACGAGGGTGTCCTCGATGCGGACCCCGCCCCGCCCCGACAAGTAGACGCCGGGCTCGACGGTGACCGCCATACCGGCCGAAAGTGTACCGTCACCCGCCTTCGACAACGCCGGTGCCTCGTGGATCTCCAGCCCGACGCCGTGGCCCAGGCCGTGCACGAACTCGTTCCCGTGCCCCGCCTTCTCGATCACCTCGCGCGACGCGTGGTCGACGTCGCACAGCCGCACCCCCGGCTTCAGCGCGTTGCGGCCGGCCGCCTGTGAGCGTGCGACCAGGTCGTACAACTCGCGCTGCCAGTCCGCGGGCTTGCCGAGCACCAGCGTGCGGGTCATGTCCGAGTGGTAGCCGTCGACGAGCGCGCCGAAGTCGAGCTTGATGAGGTCGCCCTGGTGCAGCACGGCGTCGGTCGGCGCGTGGTGCGGCACCGCCGAGTTCGCCCCGAACGCCACGATCGAGGAGAACGACGGGCCCTCCGCACCGTGGTCGAGCATCCGGCCCTCCAACTCGCGCGCGACCTCGCGCTCGGTCCGGCCCGCACGCAGGCCGCCGTGCCCGATCAACGCCGCCAGCGCCCGGTCCGCCGCCGCGCACGCCATCCGCAGCGCCTCGATCTCGACCTCGTCCTTGACCAGCCGCAGCTTCTCGACCAGGCCACCCGCCCGCTGCAGCTCCGCCTTCTCTGCTGTCTGGGTGAGCGCGTCCAGCCCGTCCACCGTGACGTGGTGGCTCTCGAACCCGAGCCTGCCCTTGGCCCGGCTCGCCAGCGCGATGTCGCACGGCCGGTCGATCAGCCGTTCCAGGTCGGGCACCTGCTTCTGCGACTGCGTGAGATAACGGCCGTCGGTGCAGAACACCGTGGTGTCGTCGCCCTGCGCGTCGACCAGGACGGCGGCGTTCGATCCGGTGAATCCGGTGAGATACCGGACGTTCAGCAGATTCGTCACGAGGAGCGCGTCCAGGTTCGTGGCCTGGAGCTCCTGACGCAGGGCGGTTCGGCGTGCGGCGTACGACGACATGTCTCGCAGCGTACGGCCAGTCCTAAGCTGTCCGCATGAGTCCTTGGTTCGTCCGTGCGTTGTGGATGGGGCTCCTGCACGGAGCCGTGCAGACGGGTGTGGCCGCGGTCGCCGTCCGCAGCCCAGAAGCCTCGTCCGTCGGCCCGATCGCCATCGGGCTGCTGATCGCCGCCGCGGTGATCTGGGGCGCGGTCGACACACTGCGCGAGATGCCCTCGCGCGGCATGCAGTGGTTCATCGCGGCGCTGATCGCCGGGCCGTTCGCCGGGGCGCTCGGCGTGATCGGGTCGGCGCTGCTGGTCGACCAGACCGGGCAGGAGGCGCTGTGGGTGGCGCTGACGGGCGGGGCGGCCTTCACCGCGTTGCTCGTGCTGGCGCCGGCGGGGCTCGGCATGCTGCTCGGTGGTTTCCTCGCGCAGAAGGACTCGGCGCGCGGTTAGTCGCCGCTCACCTTGAGCTGGTAGACGACCGAGGTCGAGAAGGAGCCCGACTCCCCCTCGATCTTCAGCTCGTGCTCGCCGGGCAGCAACGGCGGCAGCCACGCCCACAGCCCGCACGCCTGGGCGACCTTGCGCCCGGCGCTCTCCCCGATCGCGTTGTCCTTCGCGGCCTGGAAGGAGATCTCGACGGGATCGACCCGCCGCAGCTCGACGACCTGCCCGTCGAGCGTCATCGACCCCTTCGCCGCCGCCATGAACGACTTGCAGTCGGACGTGTTCGCGCTGTACAGGTTCACGGCGGGCGCGGCCAGCGGGCGACCGGCGGGCACCTCACACGTCCGTTGCGCCTTGCCACCGAACGTCCCGGCGAGGAACCACACGTCCTTCGGCTGGTCCTCGGCGCAGAACTGACCGGTGGGGTCGGCCACCGGGTTGCGCGCCTCCGGACTCGACAGCGCCCACGTCCACCACTTGGCCTGCAGCTCCGCGTTGGACGGCGCGGCGCCGTCCGGTGCCGCCGAGGTCGAGGTCGGGGCAGCTGGTGGCGGGGCGGCCGCGCACCCGGCCAGGAACAGCGCGACGGCGGCGATGAACAGTCTCGGCACGCGCGGCATCCTCGCAGATGAGAGGTCAGCCGGCGGTCGCGACCAACTCGACCTCGAAGCCGTCCTCGTTCTCCAGGAACGCGGCGTAGTGGTCGGGGCCGCCCGCGTACGGGTGCCTGTCGGCGAACATCAGCCGCCAGCCGTTGTGCTGAGCCTGTTCGGTGAGACGGTCGACGTCCTCGCGGGTACCGGCGTGCAGGGCGAGGTGATTCAGGCCGGCTTTCATCCGATCGTGTGGACCTGTCAACGCCGGGGACTGCTCGACCACGACGTAGGTGCCGCCGAGCTTCCAGCTGACGCCGGCGGTCCAGCGCTGGAACTCGGTCCAGCCGAGGGCTGGGAGGAGCCAGCCGAACGTGGCTTCGGCGCGGGACAGGTCC
Source organism: Lentzea kentuckyensis (assembly GCF_002150765.1). Taxonomy (GTDB): domain Bacteria; phylum Actinomycetota; class Actinomycetes; order Mycobacteriales; family Pseudonocardiaceae; genus Lentzea; species Lentzea kentuckyensis. The sequence continues at coordinate 118,661 of NZ_MUYM01000009.1, read as the reverse complement.
GGCACCCACAATTCCACGTGATGCAGCAATTCGCCGCACCCCCTCCCCGGTAGTGTGCCGTGGTTCAAACTCGCGGATACCGAATGTCAACCAACTGGCCCGAGATTGACGATCAACTGGGACTGGCTGGGACGAATTTGGCCACTAATCTCTTCGACATCCCCACGGCAACCCAGCAAAGGACGGCAATGGCCGACGATTTCCGCGTGCGCAACAATCTCTCGGGCGAGGTCGGTGACAGCGCCTCGGTCGTGCAGGTGCACAACGTGCACGGCGATGTGTTGCTGATGGCGGGCCGTAAGCGGTCCGCAGCCACGACAACGTTCAAGCTCAACTCGTCTGACATGAGAACAGCCGCGCTCGGGCTCACCACGATCGCGGCCGTTCTGCTGGTCAGCGGGCTCAGGCGAGCGCGCGCTACTTCTTGAGCGACAGCCAGCGCAGCGCCAGCAGGTAGCCCTCGACGCCGAGCCCCACGATCACGCCGCTCGCGATCGCCGAGATGACGCTGTGGTGCCGGAACTCCTCGCGCTGGTGGATGTTCGAGATGTGCACCTCGACCAGCGGCGCGGTGAGCTGCGAGCACGCGTCGCGCACCGCGATCGAGTAGTGGGTCCAGGCGGCGCCGTTGAGCACGACGGGGATCGAGGCGTCGGCGGCCTCGTGCAGCCACGCGACCATCTCGCCCTCGTAGGCGGTCTGGCGGACCTCGACCTCGAAGCCGAGCTCCTTGCCCTCAGCGACGCACAGGTCGACGAGGTCGGCGTGGGTGGTGCTGCCGTAGATGAGCGGCTCGCGGGTGCCGAGGCGGTCCAGGTTCGGGCCGTTCAGGACGAGGACCTTCACAGCAACACCTTCCCGGAGCCGGTGGTGGGCTCGGCGGCGACGGCCGAGTAGGCGGCGGCGATCAGGGCCGGGTCCGGGCCCTCCAGGCGGCCGGGCTTGGCCAGGCCGTCGAGGACGACGAAGCGGAGCACGCCCGCCTTGTTCTTCTTGTCGACCTTCATGCCCTCCATGAGCTGCGGGAGGGCGTCCGGGTCGTAGGAGGTCGGCAGGCCGAGCAGTTCCAGCACCCGGCGGTGGCGATCGGCGGTGTCGTCGTCGAGGCGGCCGGCGAGGCGGGCCAGTTCGGCGGCGAAGACCAGGCCCACGCTGACCGCGGCGCCGTGCCGCCAGCGGTAGCGCTCGCGGCGTTCGATGGCGTGGCCGAGGGTGTGGCCGTAGTTCAGGATCTCGCGCAGGGACGACTCGCGCAGGTCGTTCGTCACCACGTCGGCCTTGATCTGGATCTTGCGGCGGACCAGTTCGGCGAGCACGTCACCGGTGGGGTCCAGGGCCAGCGCGGGGTCGGCCTCGATCAGGTCGAGGATGACCGGGTCGGCGATGAAGCCGCCCTTGACGATCTCGGCCATGCCGGCGACGAGTTCGTTGCGCGGCAGCGTTTCCAGCGTTGCCAGGTCGACGAAGATGGCGTCCGGCTCGTAGAACGTGCCGACGAGGTTCTTGCCCGCGTCGGTGTTGATGCCGGTCTTGCCGCCGACCGCCGCGTCGACCATGCCGAGCAGCGTCGTCGGGATGTTCACCAGGCGCACGCCGCGCATCCAGGTGGACGCGACGAAGCCCGCGAGGTCGGTCACCGCGCCGCCGCCCAGGCCGACGACGACGTCCGCGCGCGACAGGCCGATCTTGCCGAGCACGTCCCAGCAGAAGCCCGCGACGGCGAGGTCCTTGCCGTCCTCGGCGTCGGGGATCTCGACGCGGTGGGCGTCGGCTCCGACGGCCTTCAGCTCGTCGACCAGCACCTCGGCGGTCGCGGCGAGCGTCGGCTGGTGCACGATCGCGATCTTGGCGGTGCCGCGCAGGAACTCGACGATGTCGCCGAGCAGGCCGCGGCCGATCACCACGTCGTAGGGCTTCTCGGCGGCGACCCGGATGCGGACGGGCTCGGTCATTGCTCAGCTCCCTCGATCACCACTGCGGTCACCTGCTCCGGATCGAGGGTGTCGGTCAGCACCTCGATCGTCGCGACCTCGCGGTACAGCGGCAGGCGCGCGTCCAGCAGCGCCTTGAACGTCGCGCGCGGGTTCACGGCGGACAGCAGCGGCCGCGCGGACGAGAGTCCGGTGCGGCGCACGCCCTCGGCCATGCCCACGTTCAGGAACACGACCGTGTGGCTCTTCAACAGGTCGCGGGTCTTCCGCGAGAGGATCGCTCCCCCGCCCAGCGCCAGCACGCCGTCGTGTTCTTCGAGCGCCTTGGCGACGGCTTCTTCTTCCAGGGCTCGGAAAACCGGCTCGCCGTCGTCGGTGAAGATGTCCGAGATCGGCTTGCCCGCGCTCTCGACGATGTCCGCGTCGACGTCGCGGAAGGCGAGGTTCAGCTGCTTCGCCAGCAGCTCGCTGACGGTGGTCTTGCCCGCGCCGGGCGGGCCGACCACCACGAAGCGCGGGCTCACATGCCCTCCCAGCGGGCTTCCAGGGCCTTCAGGTACGCGTGGGCGTTGCGCCGGGTCTCGTCCAGCGAGTCGCCGCCGAACTTCTCCAGCGCGGCCTCGGCCAGCACCAGTGCCACGACGGACTCCAGCACCACACCGGCCCGCGGCACCGCGCACACGTCCGAACGCTGGTGGATCGCGACGGCGGGCTCGCCGGTGCGCACGTCCACAGTGGACAGTGCGCGCGGGACGGTCGAGATGGGCTTCATGGCCACGCGGGCGCGGAGGATCTCGCCGTTGGTGATGCCGCCCTCGAGACCGCCGGCGCGGTTCGAGCGGCGGGTGACGCCGACCGGGCCGCTGCCGCGGTCGATCTCGTCGTGCGCCTGCGAACCCCAGCGCTGGGCGGAGGTGAAGCCGTCGCCGATCTCCACGCCCTTCATCGCCTGCACACCCATCAGCGCGGCGGCCAGGCGCGCGTCGAGGCGGCGGTCCCAGTGCACGTGCGAGCCGAGGCCCGGCGGCAATCCGTAGGCGAGCACCTCGATCACGCCGCCGACCGTGTCACCGGCCTCCTTGACGGCCTCGACCTCGGCGATCATCGCGTCGGTGCCGCGCTGGTCGAAGCAGCGCACCGGCGACTCGTCGATCGCGGGCAGGTCGTCCGGCGTGGGCAGCGCGGCATCCTCCGGCGTCTGCGCCTTGCCGATGGACACCACGTGGCTGAGGATCCGCACGCCCAGCAACTGCTGCAGGAACTGCCGGGCGACCGTGCCGAGCGCGGTGCGGGCGGCCGTCTCCCTCGCGGACGCGCGTTCGAGCACGGGCCGCGCCTCGTCGAAACCGAACTTCTGCATGCCCGGCAGGTCCGCGTGACCGGGCCGGGGCCGCGTCAGGGCCTCGTTGCGGCCGGTCGGCTTGAGCAGGCTCGGGTCGACCGGGTCCGGCGACATGACCGTCTGCCACTTGGGCCACTCGGAGTTGCCGATCGTGACCGCGACCGGACCGCCCTGGGTCCTGCCGTGGCGCACGCCGCCGAGGATCTCGACCTCGTCCTGCTCGAAGCCCATCCGCGGGCTTCGGCCAAATCCGAGCCTGCGTCGCCCGAGCTGGGTGACGAGGTCCTCGGTGGTCACCTCGACCCCGGCGGGCATGCCCTCCAGGACGGCGACGAGGGCGGGGCCGTGTGACTCTCCAGCGGTGATCCAGCGCAGCACGTTCACAATCCTTTCACAGCGTTGTCAACGCCCAGGTGGCGGCCAGCAACCCGGGCCCGTGCGGCACTCTCCTGCTGCGTCTCAGCGCGGCGAGGGCGAGCGTGACCGCGCTGGACAGGATCGCCGCAGGTAGGAGCGCCGGCAGCGCGAGCGTGGTGCCGAGCCCCGCCGCGAGCTTCACGTCGCCGCCGCCCATCAGCGCCGGTCTGAGGCGCCGGACGGCGAGATGAGCGCCACCGAAGATCACCGCCCCGAGCACCGCGGCTCCCAGCCTGTGGAACTGCAGGAGCAGCAGCACGGCCCCCATCGGGAGGGTCAGCGCGTCCGGCAACCGGTGGTGCCGCAGGTCCGTCGCCGCGAGCACGATGCCGAACGACGCCAGCACGTACGACGAGGGTGGTGCGTCGAGGACGGCGGCGACCGTCCACAACGAACCCAGCACAGACGCGAGCAGGACCGTGGTCATGGCACCACGGTCCTGCTCGGCACAGCTCAGACCCAAATTCCGGGCCGTCGTGAACGGTCCGTTCACGCACGGCCCCACCGTGCCTCACGCCGGGCTGGGAAAACGCCCGAACCGCGCCCTGAGGTGCACGCGGGGAGCTTTCGTTCACTCTGACCGCACGCGAGGACCCCGCGTACCGTCCGGAACGGGTCAGCGAGACCAGTCGAAGAGGGCGCCGGTCGCCGTCACGTCCACGTCGACCGCCAGGTCGCCGAGCACTTCGGCGGACGCGTCCAGCGCGATCACCGGGCAGATCGGCGCGAAACCGGCCGCCTCGACCTCGGCCGGGTCCCAGGTGACGATCCGCTGGCCGGCCCGCACCTCCTCGCCCTTCACGACGTGCAGCTCGAAGCCCTCGCCCTTGCGCTTCACGGTGTCGATGCCGAGGTGGACCAGCACGGCGGCGCCATCCGAAGTGGCCACCACGAACGCGTGCGGGTGCAGGGTGACGACCTTGCCGTCGACCGGGGAGACCACGTCGGCCTTGGCGCGGACCGGCTCGACCGCGACGCCGGGGCCGACCATCGCCTGCGAGAAGACCGGGTCCGGCACGGCGGAGAGCGCGACCACCCGGCCGGTGACGGGGCTGCCGACGCGGAGGCTCACAGGAGGTCCTCGATGTCGGACGCGATCGTGTCCGCCTCGGGGCCGACGACTACCTGGACAACGTTGCCGGAACGCATGACTCCGTGCGCTCCCAACGCTTTCAGGGCCTTCTCGTCGACAACGGAACCGTCCTCCAGCTCGCACCGCAGGCGGGTGATGCACGGTTCGATCTCGACGATGTTCGACGCGCCGCCCAGCGCCTCGATGATCTTCTGCGCCTTCTCGTCAGCCACGTTCGTACCTCTCGTTCCCGTAACAGCGGTTGACACCCGCTCGGTGCGCGGAGCATTCTCCCGCACCAACTGGTCTAGACCGGAAAGTACCACTGCGAGGAGGTGAGCGAATGCACGAGATCGTGGAGGGGCCCAAGCCCAAGCACGCGCAGCTCCGCGAGATCCTGCGCCGGCTCGCCGAGCAGGACCTCGCGCCGGGCTCACCCATCCCGTCCGAACGCGACCTCGCCGAGCGGTACGGGGTCTCCCGCATCACGGTGCGGGCGGCAGTCGGCCAACTGGTCGCCGAAGGCCTGCTCACCAGGGCGAAGGGGCGTGGGACGTTCACCGCACGGCGGCGCTACGACCTGCAGCACCTGCTGGCCTCGTTCACCTCGGACATGAAGGCTCGCGGGCTCGAGCCCAGCACCGAGGTGATCAGCTCGGGCCAGGCGGCTCCCGGCTCGAAGGCCTCGCTGGGCCTCGATCCGGACGAGTACGCGTACCGGGTGGTGCGGCTGCGCAGGGCCGACGGGGCGCCACTCGCCCTGGAGGCCGGCTGGTACAGCCCGCACCTGCTGCCGGAGCTCGACCGGTGCGACCTCTCCGGGTCGCTCTACGAGCTGTTCGCGGCGAAGTACGGGGTGCAGCTCGACGAAGCCCGGCAGACCGTGTGGGCCGAGACCGCCGACGCCGACACGGCGAAGGCGCTCGACGTCCGCAAGGGCAGTCCGCTGCTCGTGTTCCGAAGGGTCGCCAGCGCGCAGGGGCGGCCTTGTGAAGACGTTACTTCCTGGTACCGGGGCGATCTCTACCAGGTGACCATGCAACTGGACCGGACCGTCCCGGGTTCCGGACCGAACTCCGCCAAGGGAGGAACCCGATGAGCACGGACGCCGCAACCGGTGGTCGTGAGATCAAGGGCCTCGCCACGTTGCAACGCTTCGGTCGCAGCCTGATGCTGCCGATCGCCGTGCTGCCCGCGGCAGGCCTGCTGCTCCGCTTCGGTCAGCCCGACATCCTGGGCAAGGACGGCCTGGGCTGGAACGCTGTCGCCTCGGTGATCGGTGCGGCGGGCGACGCGCTGTTCAGCAACCTCGCCCTGCTGTTCGCGGTCGGCATCGCCGTCGGGTTCGCCCGGCGCGGTGACGGCTCCACCGCGCTCGCCGGTGTCGTCGGTTACGTCGTGCTGACGAGCGTCTTCAAGGCGATGTCGCCGTTCGTCCTCGACCAGCCGACGGACCCAGCCGCGAAGCCCGTACTGATCAACTACGGGGTGCTCGGCGGTATCGTCGTCGGTATCACCACGGCACTGCTGTGGCAGCGGTTCCACCGCATCAAGCTGCCCCCGTACCTGGCCTTCTTCGGCGGCCGCCGGTTCGTCCCGATCATCGTCGCCGGCGTGATGGTGATCTTCGGCGTCCTGCTCGGCTTCCTGTACCCGCTGTTCAACGCGGGCCTCACCGCCATCGGTGAGTGGGTCACCGGCAGCACGATCATCGGCGCGTTCATCTACGGCACGGTCAACCGCCTGCTGATCCCGCTCGGCCTGCACCACATCGTCAACAACGTCGTGTGGTTCCAGTTCGGCGAGTTCAACGGCAAGACCGGTGACATCCCGCGATTCCTGGCGGGCGACCCGTCGGCCGGTACGTTCCAGACCGGCTTCTTCCCGATCCTGATGTTCGCCCTCCCGGCGGCCGCTCTCGCGATCGTGCACACCGCGAACCCCAGCCAGCGCAAGATCATCGGCGGCATCATGGGTTCGGCCGCGCTCACCGCGTTCATCACCGGTGTGACGGAGCCGCTCGAGTTCGCGTTCATGTTCGTCGCGTGGCCGCTGTACCTGATCCACGCGCTGCTGACCGGTACGTCGCTGGCGATCTCGAACGCCCTCGGCGCGCACGACGGCTTCTCGTTCTCGGCCGGTGCGATCGACTTCATCCTGAACTGGAACATCGCCACCAAGCCGTGGCTGCTGATCGTCCTCGGCCTGATCTACGCGGCGATCTACTACTTCCTGTTCCGGTTCGTGATCACCAAGTGGAACCTGAAGACGCCGGGCCGCGAGGACGACGAGTCGCCGGAGGCGGATGAGAGCATCGTCGGCAGCGGGCGCGACGAGGCGGGCACCACCCGCACCGACGTCCGCGCGCCGAAGACCGACAAGTAGGCAATACCAGTTCTACCGGGAGGAACCATCATGGCCGAGCGACGGGTCACCGTGGCCAGCAAGGTCGGACTGCACGCCCGACCGGCCGCACTGCTGGCGAAGGCCGCCGCCGACCAGCCGGTGACGGTCACCATCCGCAAGGACGACGGCGAAGCCGTTGAAGCGGCGAGTGTTCTGGGTCTGATGACCCTGGGTGCCATGCACGGTGACGAGGTGGTGCTCAGCGCCGATGGGGACGGAGCGGATGCTGCTCTCGACGCCATCGCCGAACTGATCGCCACCGACCACGACGACTGAGTCGTGATCCGGCCGTGAGCGGTCCTGGTCGCCCCGACGACCGAGACCACTCACGGCCCACCCGAAGTGCAGGACGACACCCGCGGTCACGACGCCGGCCAACGTCGACGGCGTGGCCTGCGGGTACGTCACCATCAGCCAGACCCCGCCCACCGCGAGCGCGGGCGGCACGATCAAACCCGCGGTCCACTTGCGCAACACCAGGAACGCGAGCGTCGAGACCAGCAGCGCCGCGCCGAGCGTGTCGCTGAACCGGTGCCAGCCGAGCGACACCGTCTCCGCCGCCACCGCGCCAGCCCCGATCGCACCGGGCACCGCGACCAGGAGGGCGAACCGCTTCGGCACCGCCATGGTCACCGCGATCACCGACGCCACCGCGGCCGTCGTGTGTCCGCTCGGAAAGCTGTTGTGCACCAACACGGCGTCTTCGTCCAACTCGGGTCGCACCAGTACGTAGAGCTTCAGCACCTGTGCGAACAACACCGAACCGCCGAGCAGCAGCAACGGCGGAAACGCCTTCTTGCGTGCAATAAGGATCACGAGGACCGCGGCGACGACGATCGCCATGTCCACGTTGGACGCCCACGAGCGTTGCAGTGACAGCTCGGGCAACGCAGCGTTCTCCGCCTTCTGCCCGAACGACGTCCACACCAGCGCGAAGTACGTGAAGAGGAATCCCAGCAAGCTTCCGGCCATGCGATCGAGACTCCGCGAGCCGATCAACGGGAGCGTCCACGCGATGTCATGGTTCCGCTACAGAACCGGCACAGGCGCCGTCACCGGCCGATAATGGATCTCGTGGCGATGGTCTTGCTGGTCGAGGACGACCCCTCTGTGCGTGAAGGACTCGGTCTGGCGCTGCGCCGCCAGGGACACGACGTCCGGGCGGCCGGAACAGGCGAGGAAGGCGTCGAGAAGCTCCGTGAGTCGCGTCCCGACATCGTCGTCCTGGACATCATGCTGCCCGGCATCGACGGTTTCGAGACGTGCCGCCGGATGCGCGTCCAGGCCGAGGTGCCGATCATCATGCTCACCGCGCGCGGCGACGACTTCGACGTGGTCGCCGGCCTGGAGGCGGGCGCGGACGACTACGTGGTGAAGCCCGTCGAGCCGCGTGTCCTGGAGGCCAGGATCCGCGCGGTGCTGCGGCGGACCGTCTCCGAACCGTCCAGCGTGGAACGGCACGGCTCGCTGATGATCGACCGCGCCGGCCTGCAGGTGCTCAAGAACGACGTGAAGGTCGCGCTGACGCCGACCGAACTGAAGCTGCTGCTGGAGCTGTCCCGCACGCCCGGCCGCGTGCTGACCCGCCAGCAGATTCTCGAAGCCGTCTGGGAGCACGACTACCTCGGCGACTCGCGCCTGGTCGACGCGTGCGTGCAGCGGCTGCGCGCCAAGATCGAGGACGTGCCCTCCGAACCCGGCTACGTCCACACCGTGCGCGGCTTCGGTTACCGCTTCGGCCCCCGATGAAGTCGCTCTTCCGGGGCCTGAGGCCCCGGCTGATGGCGGCTTTCCTGCTGCTGACCCTGCTGGGCGCGGTGGCGGCGGCGGGTGCCTCCTTCGCCACGGCCAGGAACCTGATCCTGGAGGACGCGCAGAACGGGTTCATGAACCCGCTGGTCCAGGACGTCCGCGACTACGCGTTCCGGCTGACCGTGCCGCCGTCGCAGAAGGACCTCGACGACTTCTCCTCGTTCCTGCGCGGCGCCGCGACGGTGACCTACGGGGAGCTTCGTTCCCGCACCGGCCCCGATCTGTCGATCAGGCCCGCGGAAATGCGCGAGTCGCTGAAGTCGAGCAGGACGGTCCTCTGGCAGCGCCGCACCGACCAAACCTATCCGTACCTGGTCATCGGCATCCCACTGCTGCGCGCCGACGGTTCCGCCACCGGCGTCGAGGTGTGGTCGGTGCAGTCCCTGGACGGCCCGCAGGCCGCCATCAGCAGCTTCTCGACCGCCGCGTGGGTCGGCGTCAGCCTGGTCATCCCGCTCGCGCTCGGGCTGGCCCTCTTCACCGCGCGCGGCGTCCTTCGGCCCGTGCGACGGCTGGGAGCCGCGGCCCGCGCGCTCGGTTCGGGACGCCTGGACACGCGGGTCGACGAACGGGGCTCCGACGAGTTGTCCGACCTGGCCCGCACGTTCAACCGCGCGGCGGAGCAACTGGAGGCCACGCAGGCCGCCTCCCGCCGGTTCGTCGCCGACGTGTCGCACGAACTCCGCACGCCCCTGACCGCCATGAGCGCGGTGACCGCCGTCCTGGACGAGGACGCCGACACGCTGCCTCCGGACACGGCCGTGGCGGCCCGGCTGGTGTCGACCGAGACGCGCAAGCTGACCCGCCTGGTCAACGACCTGATGGAGATCTCGCGCTTCGACGAGGGCGGCAACCTCCTCGAACTCGACGAGTGGGACATCAGCACCGCCGTCCGCGACTCCCTGGCCGCGCGCGGCTGGACGTCGTCGGTGCGGGCGACGCTCCCCGACGGCGTGATGGGCCGGGTGGACCGCCGCCGCCTCGACGTCATCGTGGCCAACCTCGTCGGCAACGCCCTGAAGCACGGCGGCGCCCCCGTCCAGGTCACCGTGAGGCCTGGTGTCATCGAGGTGGCCGACCACGGCCCCGGCATCCCACCCGATGCCCTCCCGCACATCTTCGACCGGTTCTACAAGGCAGACACGGCCCGCTCCCGTTCCGAGGGCAGCGGTCTGGGATTGGCGATCGCATGGGAGAACGCCCGCCTGCACGGCGGCACCATCGAAGCGGCCAACGCGCCCTCGGGCGGCGCGGTCTTCACCTTGCGCTTGCCCTGGTGACGCTCGCGTCCTGCGGCGTGCGGCCCACCCCGGTGCTGACCGGTGCCGAGGCCCCGACGGTCTCCTCGTACGAGCTGACCGTCTACTTCGTGACCGCCGAGGGCAACGGACTCGTGCGGCGCACGCGGCCGTACACCGGCAACGTCGACACGACCACGTCCATGAACCTGCTGCTGCGCGGGCTCACCGACGAGGAGAAGAAGCTCGGGCTGCGGACCGACGTGCCGACCTCGTCCTCGTCGGTCCACGTGGTGGAGCGGCTGATCCTGCTGCCGGAGGACGTGCCGCTGTCGTCGCTCGGCAAGTGGGGTGTGTATCAGGTGTACTGCACGGCGCTCGCCGGCAAGACGAAGGTGGAAGGGCTGCCGAGCACGGGCTACGACTGCCCCTAGCGGACGGCCCGGCCATACCCGCGCTGCCGCGAAACACGACCTGCAACCCGTTTTCCTGTTCCCAGGAGCACTCGCACTCGACGGAGACGTAAACCAGCCTGTCCGTGCTGTGCCGACTCACACTCACATCGTGCACGTCGGTCGAGACGTGGTCCCCAAACCTGTTCGGGCCCGGCGATCCGAGGGAAGTCATCGTCGTCCTCGTAGCCCTCCACCATGAACAGGAGGGAGGCCGCGCCGAAGATCGGCACCGGAACCGGTTCGCCGCCCTTACGCGCGCGCGGCCAGTGCGGCGGCCAGCGCCGAGCGCATCACTTCCTGCGGCGCGGCCAGCTTGGTGAACTGCTCCACCTGCCCGAAAGCCTGATGCAGCAACATGTCCAGCCCGGTCGCCAACCGTGACCCGGACGCCTCCACCGCCGAGGCCACCGGCGTGGGCCACGGGTCGTAGATCACGTCCAGCACGTACGGCGCCCGCGCCAACGCCTCGGCCAGCGGCACCGTCGCCTCGGCCGGGACGGTGGACACCAACACGTCCGAGGCGGCGGCCAGCGCACCGAGGTCCACAGAGGACAGTGACAGCACCTCGACCTCGACACCGACACGAGCGGCGGTGGCCAGTGCCTCGGAGGCACGCGAAGGATCCCGCACCACAAGGGAAGCCGAGGTAACGCCCAGCGCGGCGAACCCGGCCAGCACCGCCGTGGCCGTGCCGCCCGCGCCGATCACGACGCCGCGGGAGCCGCCGGAGAAACCCTTCTCCCGCAACGCCCCCACGACACCGTCCACATCGGTGCAGTCGGCGTGCCACCCGGAATCGGTGCGCACCAACGTGTTCGCGGCACCGACGGCCGCTGCGCGCTCGGTGACCGACGCGGCGACGGCCAGGGCCGCGCGCTTCGTCGGCATCGTGCACGAAAGCCCGACCCATTCCGGTCCCAGCGACGAGACAAGGGCGGCCACTCGGTCCTCTGTGCACTCCAGTCGCGTGTACTCCAGGTCGAGGCCCAGCGCGGCGTACGCGGCGTTGTGCAGCACGGGGGAAAGGGAGTGCTCGATCGGCGAACCGATCACAGCCGCGCGAAGCACTAGTAGACGCCGTCCTTCTGAGCCTTCGCGACCAGTGCCTCGTGCTCGTCGTTCGTCGTCGAGAAGCACGTGGTGCCGTCCTTCTGGCACTTCACGAAGTACATGATGTTGCCACCCTCCGGCTTCATCGTCGCCGCGATCGCCTGCTGTGACGGCGAACCGATCGGGGTCGGCGGCAGGCCCTGGTTCAGGTAGCTGTTGTACGGGCCGGGGGTGTCGCGGTCCTTGTCGGACGTGCGGATGTGCGGCTGGTTGTTCTGGTAGTTGATGGTCGAGTCGAACTGCAGCGGCATGGGCTCCTTCAGGCGGTTGTAGATCACCTGGGAGACCTTGGTGAAGTCCTTCTCGATGGCTTCCTTCTCGATCAACGAGGCCATGATCAGCACCTCGTAGGGGCGGAAGCCGGTGTTCACGGTGCCGCCGGGGATGCCGGCACCCTGCAGTTTCTGGGCCGAGGCGACGATGACGCTGCGGATCAGCTCCACCGCGGAGACACCCGGCTTGACCTGGTAGACGCCGCGCATGATCAGGCCTTCGAGGCGGTGGACGGGGTCGGCGCGCTTCACGTCGGCCAGCGCCCAGTCCGGGACGCCCAGGGCGACCGGGTCGGTCTGCTCGGCCGCGGCCTGGATCTCCTCGACGGACAGGCACTTCTTCTGGCCGTCCTTCTCCGTGCAGCTCGCGGCGGCGAGCTGGGAGTAGACGCCAGGCACGGTCTTGCCGTTGGCCTGGATGTCGGTGAGCTTCAGGCCGCCGACGATCTGCACGGCCGGGACCCTCGTCTTCGGGTCGACCATGCGGGTGACGGCGAGCTGGCCCGACATCTTCGTCTTCATCAGGTAGAAGCCCGGCTGGATCGACGTCACGCGGGCGTCGGTCTTGCTGGCCTCGATGAAGGAGCGCGCGGAGGCGACGACGCCGTTCTCGTACAGGGTCGACGCGATCTTGCTGACCACGTCGCCGTCCTGGACCTCGACGATGGTGTCGGTCTCGCCGCTGCCCGCGAAGTCGTCGTAGGAGCCGAGGCCGCGCAGCTCGCGGTAGCCGTAGTAGGCGCCACCCATGCCCACGGCGAGGACCAGCGCGACGACCAGCCACAGGATCGTCTTCTTGCGCTTCTTGGCCTTGACGCGGGCCCTGTCGCGCTCGCGGTCGCGGTCGCGTCTGGGCGGACGTCGTTCGTCCACTTCGGGGTCGGTGAACAACCCGAGATCGTCGCTCACACCTCGTCCTTTCGGGCGGCCACAGAGCGTGCCCGTGCGTCCAGCCAAGACTGCAGGATCTCGACAGCGGCGGCCTGGTCGACCACGGCACGCTGTTTCTTGCCCTTGACACCGCGCTGCGCCAGCACCCGGCTCACCACGACGGTCGTCAGTCGTTCGTCGCTGAGCCGGACCGGCACGGGGTCGATCCGGTCGGCCAGGGCCGCAGCGTACGCGGTCGCCGCGTCCGCTGCCGGACCGTGCCGACCAGCCAGTGTCTTGGGCAGACCGACCACGACCTCGACGACGTCATGTTCGGCCACGAGACGTACGAGCTCGGTGAGGTCCGAGCCGCGCTTCTCGTCACGCTGGAGGGTAACCAGCGGAGTCGCCAGAAAAGCACCCGGATCGCTGAGAGAAATTCCCACCCGAACCGACCCGACGTCGACGCCGAGCCTCCTACCGAGGCCCGGATCGCCGACGCCAGGTGAGTCAGTGCTGCTCAAGCACCTTGTCCAGTTCGTTCGTGAGAGCCGTGATGGCGTCGGAGACACCGGCCGGGTTCGTGCCACCGCCCTGGGCCAGGTCCGGCTTGCCGCCACCGCGGGCGGCGATGGCCGGGCCGAACACCGGGACCAGCTTGCCGGCGGCGAGCCCCAGGTCGCGGGCGGCGGCCGTGGTGGCCACCACGAAGCTGACCTTGTCGCCGTCGACCGAGAACAGGGCCACCACACCGGGCTTGTTGCCCAGGCGGTTGCGGACCTCGCCGCCGAGCGTGCGCAGGTCGTTGCCCGACACGCCCTCCAGGCCCAGGGCCACCAGCGACAGGCCGCGGATGTCCAGGGCCTTGTCGGCGAGCGACCCGGCGTTGCCCAGCAGCTGGGCGGCGCGGACCTTCTCCAGCTCCTTCTCGGCGGACTTCAGCCGCTCGACCAGCGACTCGATCCGCTCGGGCAGGCCCTCGGAGCCGACCTTGAGCATGTCGGAGAGGTTCTGCACGATGGCGCGTTCCCTGGCCAGGAACCGCATGGCCTCGATACCGACGTAGGCCTCCAGGCGGCGCACGCCGGAACCGACCGACGACTCACCCAGCAGGGTGATCGGGCCGATCTGCGACGAGTGCTCGACGTGGGTGCCACCGCACAGCTCGCGCGACCACGGGCCACCGATCTCGATGACGCGCACGGTCTCGTCGTAGGTCTCGCCGAACAGGGCGACGGCACCCATGTCCTGGGCGCCGGCCATGTCGGTGTAGACGATGCTGACCGGCAGGTCCTTGCGCACGGCGAGGTTCGAGACCTCTTCGATCTCACTCTTGGCCTCGGCGGACAGGCCACCGGTCCAGGCGAAGTCGAGTCGCAGGTAGCCGGGCTTGTTGTACGAACCGCTCTGCAGGGCCGACGGGCCGAGCACCTGGCGCAGGGCGGCGTGCACGACGTGCGTGCCCGAGTGGCCCTGGCGGGCACCGACGCGCCACTCCGGGTCGACGCGGGCCTCGACGTGCTCGCCCTCGCTGATCTCGCCGTTCACGACGCGCACCTGGTGCACCCACAGCTTGCGGGCGACCTTCTGCACGTCGAGCACCTCGAGCTCGGCGTTGCCGGTCACGATGGTGCCGGCGTCGGACTCCTGGCCACCGGACTCGGCGTAGAGCGGCGTGCGGTCGAGGACGACCTCGACGATGTCGCCCTCACGAGCCGACTTCACCCGAGCGCCGTTCAGCACGATGCCGCGCAGCGTGGCCTCGGAGGCGAGCTCGGTGTAGCCGGTGAACTCGGTCGGGCCCTGCTCCAGCAGCTCGCGGTACACCGACTGGTCGCCGTGACCGGTCTTCTTGCCGGCGGCGTCGGCCTTGGCGCGGGCGCGCTGCTCGGCCATCAGCTTGCGGAACCCGTCCTCGTCCACGCTGAGGCCGGCCTCGGAGGCCATCTCCAGCGTGAGGTCGATCGGGAAGCCGTACGTGTCGTGCAGCTGGAAGGCCTTGTCACCGGGCAGCGTGGCGCGGCCGTCCGACTTCACCTCGTTGGCGGCGTTCTCGAAGATCCGCGAACCGGCGTCGAGGGTGCGCAGGAACGTGTCCTCCTCGGCCTTGAGCACCTGCTGGATCCGGGCGAACCCGCTGACCAGCTCGGGGTAGGCCTCGCCCATCGAGTCGCGGACGACCTCGGCGAACTGCTGCAGCACCGGCTCGTTCACACCCAGCAGGCGCGAGGAGCGGACGATGCGGCGCAGCAGGCGGCGCAGCACGTAGCCGCGGGCCTCGTTGCCGGGCGTGACGCCGTCGCCGACCAGCAGCACACCGCTGCGGGCGTGGTCGGCGATGACGCGGAAGCGGACGTCGTCGACCTCGTTGGCGCCGTACTTGCGGCCGGACAGCTCCTCGGCCTTGCTGATGACAGCGCGGACCAGGTCGGTCTCGTAGACGTTGTCGACGCCCTGCAGCAGGTAGGCGACGCGCTCGACGCCCATGCCGGTGTCGATGTTCTTGGCGGGCAGCTCACCGAGGATCGGGTAGCCCTTCTTGGCGCCACCCTCGCCGCGGACGTTCTGCATGAAGACGAGGTTCCAGATCTCCAGATACCTGTCCTCGTCGACGACCGGGCCGCCCTCCTTGCCGTACTCGGGGCCGCGGTCGTAGTAGATCTCCGAGCACGGGCCGCACGGGCCGGGCACGCCCATCGACCAGAAGTTGTCCTCCATGTCGCGGCGCTGGATGCGCTCCAGCGGCAGACCGGCGACCTTCTGCCAGATCTCGATGGCCTCGTCGTCGTCGAGGTAGACCGTCACCCAGATGCGCTCGGGGTCGAAGCCGTAGCCGCCGTCGTCCTGGGACTTGGTGACGAGCTCCCAGGCCAGCCGGATGGCGTCTTCCTTGAAGTAGTCGCCGAGCGAGAAGTTGCCGGCCATCTGGAAGAACGTGAGGTGGCGGGTGGTCTTGCCGACCTCGTCGATGTCCGGGGTGCGCACGCACTTCTGGATGCTCGTCATCCGCGGGGCGGGAGGCGGGGCCTCGCCGAGGAAGTACGGCTTGAACGGCACCATGCCGGCGTTGACGAACAGCAGGTTGGGGTCGTCGAGCAGCAGCGAGGCGCTGGGGATGTACTTGTGCCCGGCGTTCTCGAAGTGCTCGCGGAAACGCTTGATGATCTCGTGGGTCTGCACGGGAGTTTTCCTTGCTATTTCAGAAGTTGTCAGGGCCGCCCGGAAGAGGGCACGACGACGAGGCGAACGGTGCTAGTGCTTTCCGTTCGCCCTGGGCGCTCGACGCCCCGGCGTGAAGCCCGTCTGACGTTCCACGGTCTCCTGCAACTCCTGTTCCCGTTCGGCCATGCCCGCGCGCACCTCGGCACCGAAGGAACCGATCGCGCCGGCGAGCTCTCGCAGGCCTTCACCCACGTTAGCGCCGATACCGGCGGGAGTCGCCTGCTTTGTGACCTCGGCGGCCTTCTTGGCGACGAAGAGCCCGGCGGCGGCACCCAGCCCGAACCAGAAGAGGCGGCTCACTTGGCACCTCGCTTCGGGCGGCGCTTGGCGTGCTTGTTCGGCTGCTCGGCGGCCTTGCGCCGGGCCTTCACGGCCTTACTCACGCCGTAGGACAGCGCGGCGGCCTTGACCAGCGGCCCGCCGAGCGTGGCGGTGAACAGGCTGGTGAGCGCCGAGACGTTGCCGGTGACGGCGCGCGCGTTCGCGGTGATGCCGTCGACGCGCTCCAGCTGCGTGTTCACGTGCGTGAGCGTGGTGTTGGCCTCGGTGAACAACGGGTCCGTGTTCTCGTGCGCCTTGCGCATCGCGATCGTGGCCTCGTCGAAGAAGCGGGCCGCCTTGACGGCCACGATCGCCAGCACGAGCACGAGCAGCACGAACGCACCGGCGGCGACCAGCGCTGCGATCTGCCCTGGCGACACGGATCCTCCTGGTTACCGGACGTTTTGGCGTGATTGCGGGTGAGATTACCGGGTGGGTCCGACACCCGACCGAGGGGCATCAGCAGTTGATCTTCAACGACCGGTCGCGCCGTCGATCTGCTCCCGGATGATGTCCGCGTGACCCGCGTGCCGGGCCGTTTCGGTGGTCATGTGCGCGAGCAGCCAGCGCAACGACTTGCGCACGCCGTCGATCGGGATCGCGAAGAGCGCCCCGGGATCCCCGGCCGCCTCGATCGCCCGGTCGCTCGCCTCGATCGCCGCGCGGTACTGCGCGATCACCTCCTCGGCCGACCGATCCGCGGGCACGGTCATGCCGAGTTCGGCCTCCTCGTCCCAGTCGGCACCGCCGAGGTGGTGGTCGAACCAGCCGCGCTCGGCCTCCGCGAGGTGCTGGACCAGCCCCAGGATCGAGGTGCCGCTGGCGACCAGCGGCCTGCGGAGCTGTTCGTCGGTCAGCCCCTCGGCCTTCTTCAGCACGCAGTGGCGCTGGAACTTGAGGAACGCGTGCGCGACGTCGAGCTCGCCCGTGTCGACGCGCGGGACGGGTTCGCGCTGGATCTCCGGCATGGCCATGACCGTACGGCGCCAATTGAAACGGGCCGCTCATTGACTCAGGGTGGTCACCGCCTGTGAAATACCCGTCACACAGGGCTTGACACCGGCGGCCCCGCGGTTATCGAGTAAGGCAACCCTAAGTTGAATGGCGCAGGAGGCCAAGTGAAGCCGGTATCGCACCTGGACTCCTACCGCAGGCACGCCACGGCGGGTGCCCCGCCGATCCCGGAGCTCACGGACCCGTGGCAGGCGCGCGTCGCCCGCCAGGACGGTTACGACCTGCACCTCATCCACCGCTGGAACCAGGCACCGCACGTGGCGGCGTTCTGGCGGCAGGCATGGCCGTTGCCGCGCTGGGAGGAGGAGCTGCGCACCCACCTGGGCGGCGACGACGTCCGCCCGTTGCTGATCAGCTGGCACGGCCGCCCGGTGATCTACGCCGAGCTGTACCGCGCGGCCCGCTCCCCCGTCGCCCAGTGCTACCGGGTGCGACCGCACGACCTGGGCCTGACCCTGGCGGTCGGCGAGCTGGCGATGACCGACCGCGGCCTGGTGCGGTCGCTGCTTCCCCGGCTCACCGACGCGCTGTTCGAGGCCGACCCGCACTGCACGCGGATCGTGATGCAACCCGACGTGCGCAACAAACGCGCCATCAAGTCGTTCGAGGCCGGTGGGTTCATGGCCGCGGACGAGATCATGCTGCCCGGGAAGCTCGCACTGCTGATGGTGTGCAAACGCTAGATCCTTGGGGATCGGATTCTGAACGTGTGAGTCAGGTTTCAAGCTGTGGTGGAGCGGATCTGCCGGTTGAAGATGATCTCCATGCAGTCGGGGCGGCCGATGTCGAGATTGTCCGCGGCGAGCGCCTCGAAGAAGGCGCGGGCGTGCCGGGGTGCGGTGAACACGATGGTCTTGGCGGTCTCGATCTGGCGCATCGAGATGTCCCACCAGTAGCCGGCCGCGCGGTCGGTGGTGGTGAAGGGCAGTGGCAGCCGGGACCACCAGCGTTCGGCGAACACGGTGATCGTGCCGGGCCCGAACCGGTCACAGATCGCCTGCAGGGTCGCCGGATCGTCGCAGGCGGCGAACCCGTTGGACAGCTCACGGAACCCGATTCCCGCGCGGATCGCCTGACGTTTGGCCCACTCGTGCCCGTTGACCCAGATCTTGCCGGGGTAGGGGAAGTAGGCGCAGACCTTCACGAGCGCCGGGCCGAAGTCGTTGTCCCAGAGGTAGAAGTAGTAGCAGACCACCCGCCGCTCGGTCCTGTTGCAGGAGAACCACACCGCGCTGGTGCCGGTCTGTTTCTTGGTGCCGGTGAACACCCACTGGTATTCCTGCGCCACCCCGATCGCCACGACCTGCGAGCGCCCAGTGGCGGCGGCCCGGCGCAGCAGCGGCATCACCTGATCGATCTTGCGTTCCGGCCACGGGGTCTCCGCCATGACACCGGGCCGGTGCTTGTCCTTGCGCCCGCCGAACCGGATCACCGGGATGTGGTTGGCCTCGGCATACGAGGCCACCGCCCGCCGGAACGCCTGCCCGCGCCGGTCCAGCAACGCAGGTGACGGCACCGGTTTGCCCTCGTGCTGAGTCAGGAAGCTGACCACCTGGCCACCCACCATCAGGTTCGGCACCGACAAGCTGAGATAGACCCTGTCCAGACAGTCGATCTCCAGCCCCTTGTGACCCTCGAGGATGTCGTTGACCGTCACTGGATTCGTTCTGGTCAGCCGCGATGCCATGACCGCCTCCACCCACCCGCGCTACGCAGCCGAGGATGCTCGCGACGACACCGCCACGGACACCACCATGCGTGTCACCTCGGCGGTAGTGCTTTGTCGGGTCCGGAGGGACGGACTTGCGCGACAGCGGGCACAGGCGACCCGGTG
>NZ_MUYM01000009.1:0-99309 GCF_002150765.1 Lentzea kentuckyensis | reverse complement strand
CCCGACAAAGCACTACTAGAAGGCGGTGATGTCCTGTGGTGCTCGCTCTTTGCGGCTGAGCGCGCGCACCACGTCGATCGCGCGATGTTTGTTGAGCGACATCCGGGTCAGCAGGTCGATGACCGTCTCGTTGACGCGCCGCGGAAACTCGGGCGTCTCGACGCCGACGCTCACCGCGAGGTCGTCGGAGTGCACGACGAACTCCATCAGCCGACTCACCAGGTACTCGTCCAGCGACACCGCCCACGGGCCCCAGTGCGGCATCCGGACAGGCCTGTTCTCGTGGCCCGGCAACGACTTCTCCAGATCGAGCAACGTCCGCTCGACCTGGTCGCAGAGCGCTTCCCCGCCCTCGACCGCGAGCTTCTCGCCACCCGCGCGGATGCGGGTGTGGAACTCGGAGTCGACGTCGAGCTCGGTCCAGTTCGCCCGCGCGTAGTGCTCCATGAGCGGCACCACCGGCTCGTCGCCGAGGGGCGCCGCGATCATGTCCGGCAGCGGCAGGGCCTGGTAGGCGAGATGGCCCGCGAGGCCGCTCACGCCGAACTCGGGCAGCGCACTCGGGTTGTCCCAGTTCTCGCCGACCCGCGGGTGGCGCATGAGGTCCAGCGCGATGCGGGCGGTGGTCAGAAAGTCGTCCCTGATCGTCACACCGCCGAAGTTACCCGGCGACGAACAACAGGCGTGAGGCGCTCGCGCCCGCTCACTCGCCTCTGATCACCCGGCGCAACCGGGGCAGCCGTTCCGCCACCGCGCGTTCGGCACCCCGGCCGGTCGGCTCGTAGTAGTCGCGGCCCACCAGGTCGTCCGGCGCGTACTGCTGCGTCAGCACGCCGTCCGGAACGTCGTGCGGGTACCGATAACCCTGTGCGTTCCCCAGTTTCGCCGCACCCGCGTAGTGCCCGTCCCGCAGATGCGGCGGCACAGCACCGATAGCGCCCTTCCGCACGTCCGCTATGGCGGCGCCGATGGCGGTCGTGACGGCGTTCGACTTCGGCGCGGTGGCCAGGTGGATCGTGGCCTGCGCGAGGTTCAGCGTGCACTCGGGCAACCCGATGAGTTGCACGGCCTGGGCGGCGGCGATGCACGTCTGCAACGCGGTCGGGTCCGCCATGCCGACGTCCTCGCTGGCGTGGATCACCAGGCGCCGCGCGATGAACCGCGGGTCCTCGCCCGCCTCGATCATCCGGGCCAGGTAGTGCAGGGCCGCGTCCACGTCCGAGCCGCGGATCGACTTGATGAACGCCGACGTCACGTCGTAGTGCTGGTCGCCGTCGCGGTCGTACCGCACGGCCGCCTTGTCCACAGTGGACTCCAGCAGCGGCAGCGTGATCACCCCGGAGTTCGACGCCAGCGCCGAGTCCGCCGCGGCTTCCAGCGCCGTCAGCGAACGACGCGCGTCGCCGCCGGCCAGCCGCACGAGGTGGTCCTCGGCGTCGGGCTCCACGACGACCTTGCCGTCCAGCCCGCGCGAGTCGGACACCGCGCGGCGGATCACGACCCGCACGTGGTCGTCGGTCAGGGACTTGAGCTGCAACACCAAAGACCGCGACAACAAAGGTGAGACCACCGAGAAGAACGGGTTCTCCGTGGTGGCCGCGACCAGCAGCACGATCCGGTCCTCGACGGCGCCCAGCAACGCGTCCTGCTGGGTCTTGGAGAACCGGTGCACCTCGTCGATGAACAGCACGGTCGACTCGCTCGTGCGCACCAGCCGCCGCCGGGCCTCGTCGATGACGGCCCGCACCTCCTTGACACCCGCCGACAACGCCGACAGAGCCACGAACCGGCGTCCGGTCGCCTTCGACACCAGCGTCGCGAGGGTCGTCTTGCCGGTGCCGGGAGGGCCGTAGAGCATCACGGACGCCGGGGTGGCGCCCTCGACCAGACGACGCAGCGGCGCGCCCGGCCCGAGCAGGTGGTCCTGGCCGACGACCTCGTCCAGCGTGGCCGGACGCATCCGCACGGCCAGCGGGGCGTTGGCCGCGATGCGCTCGGCCTTCTCCTCGTCGGTCGCGCCGAAGAGGCCCTCGTCGAACAAGCCTTCGCTCATGCGTTCGAGAGTAATTCATATGCGAAAATCGCGTCCCGTGCCCATCCCACGCGCAGTGCTGCTGGCCGGTCCGTCCGGCTCCGGAAAGTCGACCCTGGCCGCCCACCTCGGCTGGCCCGTGCTGCGCCTGGACGACTTCTACCGCGACGGCGACGACCCGCTGCTGCCCCGCGACGAGCACGGGCGCGCGGACTGGGACGCGATCGGCTCCTGGAACGCTGATGCCGCGCTGAGAGCCGTCGTCGAGCTGTCGGACACCGGCAAGACGGAGGCACCGGTCTACTCGATCAGCGAGGACCGCGCGGTCGGCACGCAGACGATCGAACTCGGCGACGCGCCCGCGTTCATCGCCGAAGGCCTGTTCGCCGACCTGCTCGTGGAGGGTGCGCGAAAAGCAGGCGTGCTGAAGGACGCCATCGTGCTCGCCCCGAGCGCACCCGTCACGTTCGCGCGCAGGTTCGCCAGGGACGTCGCCGAGGCCCGCAAGCCGGTCCCGACGCTGCTCCGGCGCGGGCTGCGGCTGATGCGCGAACAGCCACAGGTGGTCAGGAGGTGCGTCAACGCCGGTATGCGCCGCACTACGCCGCACAAGGCCAGGGCGGAACTGTCCGTGTGAGACCGACCACCACGGGTATCCGAAGCGAAAGCGAGGCTGAGGAGCTCCGAGTGCGCAGGGACCTGGTGGTCGTCGTGCGGGATCCCGGCTCCGGGATCGGCACGTGAGGATCGAGACGGCGAACCTCGCCGGCGTCGTGGTCGCGACGCCCGTGGGACGGCTCGATCTCGTCTCCTACCCGGTGCTGCGGGACTGTCTGCTCAGGCTCGCGGCGGACACCCCGGCCGCGCTCGTCGTCCGGCTCGGCCTGGCCTTCGAGGCTCCGACCAGGACCATGCTCTCGGTGTTCACCACGGTCAGGCTGAAGATCTCGCAGTGGCCGGACATCCCCGTGGTGCTGCTGGCCGAGACCGACAGGCACCGCGACGACCTGCGGACGAGCGGAGTCGCGCGGTTCCTGCGCGTCGCCGGCGCGCTGACGGACGTGCTCGACGTCGTCACGAGTCCGCCACACCGCAGGTTCCGCCGCGTGCCGCTGCCCAACTCACCGGCCGCACCGCTGCTGGCACGTGCGGTCGTGCGGGACGCCTGTGCGGAGTGGGACCTGCCCAGGCTGCGCGACGAAGCGGTGCTCGTCGTGAGCGAACTGGTCGAGAACGCGGTCCGGCACGCGCGCTCGGCGTCGGTGCTGAGGGTCGAACTGCGTCCCGCCGGGCTGTCGCTCGCCGTGCGCGACAACGACCCGACGCCACCGCTGCTGGAGTATCCGGATCGGGACGTGCCGGGCCATCGGGGCGTGCAGCTGGTCGCCCGGATCAGCGTCGCCTGGGGTTTCGCACCGTCATCCGACGGGGGCAAGACCGTGTGGGCGGTGCTCGGGCCGTCCGAAGACGAGTGACCAAGCGGCGGAACGACTAACCCGTGGCGTTCTTCCCGTTCAGGAAGAACTCGCTCAGGCCGCTGAGCTCGAACACCCGCCGCACGATGAACGAGCACTCCGCGAACACCAGGTCGACGCCGCGGCGGTCGCACTCGGCACGCACGGTGAGCAGCACTTTCAGGCCTGTCGACCCCATGTGGTTCACACCGGACATCTCGATCATCAGCACGGCCTGCGTGAGGGCGAGCTGTTCGCGCAGGAAGGCTTCGAGCCGCGGCGCCGTCGCGAGGTCGATCTCCCCGGCCACGCTGACCACCGTCGACACACCTTGGTGGTCGGCGCTGAGGTCCAGCGGCGGCGGAACGTCCACCGTCGAATGGTCGCACATCCGGCCGGTCACCGTTTCGTGATCAGGTTGCCCAGTGGCGGGGGTCCTGATCTGGCAAGATGCCGCTCACACACGACCAGGGGGTAGCCGCTATGTCCGAAACGCCTGGCTGGTCCTCGCCCGACCAGCAACCGAACCAGAACCAGCCGCAGCAGCCGCCGCAGCCCCCGCCGGGCTACTACGCCCCGCCGCCGCCGGGACCGCAGCCGACGATCAAGCCCGGCGTGATCCCGCTGCGCCCGCTGGCCGTCGGTGAGATCGTCGACGGCGCGATCACCACCATGCGCCGGTACCCGAAGCTGATCATCGGCGCGGCCGCGGTGGTCGCCGCGGTCACCCAGATCCTCGGCCTGCTGGTGCAGCTGCCGTTCCTGAACGACCTCTCCTCGGTCGTGGCGCAGGACCCGAACACCCTGTCGCAGGAGCAGCTCGTCGAGCAGCTCACGAACACCCTGACCGGCTTCCTCGGCGGTGCGCTCATCAGCATCGTGCTGGCGACGCTCGGCACGGTGTTCCTCTCCGGCTTCATCACGGTCATCGTGGGTCACGCGGTGCTGGGCAAGCCCGTCTCGTTCGCGCAGGCGTGGGAGGAGTTCAAGCCGCGCCTGCTGCCGCTGCTCGGCGCGACGCTGCTGTCCACTCTCGTGATCGGCGTGGGCGTCATCCTCTGCATCGTGCCCGGCATCTGGCTGTGGGTGCTGTTCGCCCTGGTCACGCCCGCGCTGGTGCTGGAGCGCTGCGGTGTGGGCACCGCGTTCGGCCGCTCGCGGGCACTGATCAACGGCGCGTGGTGGCGGACGTTCGGCATCCTGGTGCTCACCGCCGTGATCAGCTGGGTGATCAGCTGGATCATCAGCCTCCCGTTCGGCCTGATGGGCGCGGCGACCACCGGCTTCTCCAGCGAACCGGGCGCCGCGCTGAGCGCGGGCTCGCTGGTGCTGTCCGCCATCGGCGGGATCATCGCGTCGACGATCACGCTGCCGTTCACGTCCGCGGTGACCGTGCTGGTCTACGTCGACCGCCGGATGCGCTCCGAGGGCATGGACATCGAACTCCAGCGGGCCGCAGGGCATGGCGGTCTCTGACGTACCGGTAGATCTCGGCCGCGACGAGGCCAGGGAGGCGGCCGCGCGGGAGCTCAGCGACCCGGCGTACGTCTCCGACGACCCGAACCCGCTGGAGCGCGCGCTCCGGTGGGTGCTGGAGAAGCTGGGCGAGCTCTTCGCTGGCGCGGGCGGCATGAACGGCATCACCGCGGTCACGATCCTCGTCGTGGTCGCGGTGATCATCGTGATCGTCATCAGGCTCCGCACCGGTCGCGCCGGTCGTGCGCGGCGGGCCGGCTCCACGGTGTTCGGCTCCGCGGTCCTGTCCGCCGCCGAGCACCGCGCCGCCGCCGAACGCGCTGCCGCGGCCGGTGATCTGGCCGAGGCCGTGCGCGAACGCTTCCGCGCGGTGGTGCGGGAACTGGAACAGCGCGGTGTGCTCGACCCGCGGGCCGGACGTACTGTCGACGAGGTGGCGATCGAGGCGGGCCAGGCGCTTCCGGTGCTCGCGGACGACCTGCGCGGCGCGGCGGTGCAGTTCGACGACGTCTGGTACGGCGGCCGGACCGCGACTCTCGAGGGGTACCGGCAGCTGGTGTCGGTGGACGGCAAGGTGCGCCGATGACGGCGGTCTCCCCCGACGCCGGGCGGATCTGGACGGCCGCGCGCGGCCCGTTGCTGATCGGCGTGATCATCCTGTTCACGGCGGTCGTGATCACGTTGCTGCGCGGCGGCGGTGAGGGCGGCTCGCTCGACCCGCGCTCGTTCCGCCCGGAAGGCAGCCACGCGGTCGCCCGGCTGCTGGAACAGCACGGCGTGCGCGTCGACCTCACCGACAACGCGTCCACTGTGGACGGTGCGACGCTGTTCGTGCCGCAGCCGAACCTGATCGACCCGGCGCGGTTGCGGGACCTCAGCCGCCGTGCCGCCGCCACCGTGTTGCTCGCCCCCGTGACCGGGGTGACGGGCCAGGTCGAGGCCGAGACGCGCCAGCCGGGCTGCCCGCTGGCGGAGAAGGCGGGCGCGGCGACCATGGGCGGGTTGGTCTACGAGGGCGAACAACGGTGCTACGACTCGACGTTGGTGCGCACCGGCACGGTGACGATGATCGGCTACGGCGCGATCTTCACGAACCGGGACATCGACGCGGAGGGCAACGCGGCGCTCGCGCTGTCGTTGCTCGGCCAGCACGAACGGCTGGTCTGGTACCTGCCGTCCGCGGCGGACAAGTCACGGCAGAAGTCGTTGTCGGACCTGATCCCGGCCGGCTGGAAGTTCGGCGCCCTGCAACTCGGCCTCGCGGCCGTGGTGATCGCGTTGTGGCGGGCCCGCCGGCTGGGCCGGGTGGTGCCCGAACCGCTGCCGGTGGTCGTGCGCGCCGCCGAGACCGTGGAGGGCAGGGCCCGGCTGTACCGCCGGTCGCACGCCGCCGGTCACGCGGCTTCGGTGCTGCGGCAGGCGACCCGCGACCGGCTGGCTCCGCTGCTGGGGTTGCCGGTCGGCGAGGACCCGTCGTTCGAGATCGCGCGCCGGACCTCGCGGTCCGAGGGCGATGTCCGGACTTTGCTGTATTCGCAGGACCCAGTGGACGACCGGGGGTTGGTCGCGCTGGCTTTCGAGCTGGACGCTCTGGAGGACGAGGTGCGCAAGGGATGACCGCTGTGGTCACGACTGAAGAGGCACGCACGGCGCTGGTGGCGTTGCGCACGGAGATCGGCAAGGCCGTGGTGGGCAACGACGCCGCCGTCACGTCCTTGATCCTCGCGTTGCTGTGCAAGGGACACGTGCTGTTGGAAGGCGTCCCCGGCGTCGCGAAGACGTTGCTGGTGCGCGCGATGGCCCGTGCGCTGGACCTGTCGACGACGCGCGTGCAGTTCACGCCGGACCTGATGCCCGGCGACCTGACCGGTTCGCTGGTCTACGACTCGCACAACGCGGCGTTCTCGTTCCGCGAGGGCCCGGTCTTCACGAACCTGCTGCTCGCGGACGAGATCAACCGCACGCCGCCGAAGACGCAGGCCGCGCTGCTGGAGGCGATGGAGGAACGGCAGGTGTCCGCGGACGGCAGGACGCGCCCGCTGCCGTCGCCGTTCATAGTCGTGGCCACGCAGAACCCGGTGGAGTACGAGGGCACCTACCCGTTGCCCGAGGCGCAGCTGGACCGGTTCCTGCTGAAGGTCACCATGCCGATCCCCCCGCGCGAGCAGGAGATCGACGTGCTGGCCCGGCACGCCGCCGGGTTCGATCCGCGCGACCTTTCTTCGCTGTCTCCGGTGGCCGGTGCTTCACACTTGGAAGCCGGTTCGGCGGCCGTGCGCGCGTTGACCGTGGCGCCCGAGGTGATCGCTTATGTGGTCGAC
The DNA here is from genome assembly GCF_002150765.1 of Lentzea kentuckyensis. Classification (GTDB taxonomy): domain Bacteria; phylum Actinomycetota; class Actinomycetes; order Mycobacteriales; family Pseudonocardiaceae; genus Lentzea; species Lentzea kentuckyensis. The sequence continues at coordinate 92,026 of NZ_MUYM01000009.1, read as the reverse complement.
GTGTGCCGTGCGACGCGTCAGTCCCCCTCTGTCCGTCTGGGCGTTTCTCCGCGTGGCGCAACGGCTCTGCTGGCCGTCGCACGGGCGTGGGCGTGGCTGGCCGGTCGTGAGTACGTGACGCCTGACGACGTGAAGGCGTTGGCCCGCCCGGCGTTGCGGCACCGCCTGGAGCTGCGCCCGGAGGCCGAACTGGAGGGCGTGACGGCGGACGGCGTGCTGGACGGCGTGCTCGGCGCGGTCCAGGTGCCGCGCTGACGTGGCGCTCACGGGCCGCGCGGGCCTGCTCGCGCTCATCGGGGTTCTCGTCGTCGGACTGCTCTTGCCGTCGTGGCAAGGGATTCTCGTCGTGTTTCTGGTGCTGCTCGCGTGTGTTTTTGTCGACCTGTTGTTGGCGGCCGGTGTCCGGCGGTTGACGTTCACGCGCGCTGGTTCGACCTCAGTGCGCACGGGTGAGCTTTGTACCGTGCAGCTGACCGTGCACAACCCAGGTCGTCGGTTGCGTGGCGTACTTCGTGACGCATGGGCGCCTTCTGCCGGTGTGGTCGCCGACCGCGTTGCCGTTGATGTGCCCGCTAAAGGCTCGCGTGTGTTGTCTTTCGATGTACGGCCTGTGCGCCGCGGTGACCGCGTTGCCGACCGTGTGACCGTGCGATCCGTTGGTCCTCTTGGCGTTGCGGCACGGCAAGGCTCACACGTCGTACCGTGGACCGTGCGCGCGTTGCCGCCGTTCCACAGCCGCCGCCATCTGCCGCCGCTGCTGGAACGCCTGCGCGAACTGGACGGCCGCCGCGCCTCGCTGATCCGGGGCGCCGGCACGGAGTTCGACTCGTTGCGCGCCTACGTGATCGGTGACGACGTGCGGTCCATCGACTGGCGTGCGTCGGCCCGTTCGTCGGACGTCGTGGTGCGCACCTGGCGCCCCGAACGCGACCGCCAGGTGACGATCGTGCTCGACACCGCCCGCACAGCGGCCGGCCGGGTGTCTGGCGCGCTCGGTGGCCTGCCGCGCCTGGACACGTCGATGGACGCCGCGTTGTTGTTGTCCGCCTTGGCATCGCACGCCCGTGACCAGGTCGACTTCCTGGCGTTCAGCCACAAGGTGCGCGCCTCGGTACCCCGGGCCACGCTGCCGGTCCTGGTGCAGGCGATGGCGCCACTCGAAGCCGAACTGGTGGAGTTCGACGCCCGCGGCGCGGTCGCCGAGGTGCTGCGCCGGGCCGGTCGCCGTTCGCTGGTCGTGCTGCTGACGTCGCTGGAACCGTCGATCGAGCACGGCCTGCTGCCGCTGCTGCCCGCTTTGGCCGCGCGGCACCGGTTGCTGATCGCCTCGGTGTCCGATCCCGCCGTGCACGCGATGGCGGCCGGGCGAGGTGACCTGGAGTCGGTCTATGCCGCTGCTGCTGCGGAACGCGTTCTGGCCGAACGACGCCGTCTGACCGCTTTGCTTGCACGGCACGATGTTGACGTTGTCGACGCACTGCCGGATGATCTGCCACGCGCTCTCGCGGACCGCTACCTGTCGTTGAAGGCCGCAGGCAAACTCTGAACTTGTACCGGCTCCAAAAAGTACTTCCTTCGGGGCTATTCGGGCGGAAACGATGGAGCCGAAAGCCTTGCTGCTCCTAGTTTCTTGCCATGCCACGACGAAACTCCAGCGTGGTGGGCCGGGAGTTCGGCATCGGCATTCGCCGCGCCATCGAGCAGACCCAGATGACCCACCGCAAGATCGCCGAGATGCTCGACTGGGACGAGTCCAAGTTGTCCGACCTGGTCCGGGGCAAGGGCGGTGTCAGTGAGGCCGAAGTGCTGCAGCTGCTCGCCTTCTGCCGGGTCCCGCCGGCCGAGGTCCGCCACCTGATCGCCCTGTACCGCGAAACGCGCGAGACCGGGTACCTGAAGATTCCCGAGGACGGCGTCCCGGACCTGGTGCGCAGCCTGGTCGAGCAGGAGCGCCTCGCCAACGTCATCACGGTGTGGTCGATGAACCTCATCCCCGGCAGGCTCCAGACCGCCGACTACATGCAGGCCGTCGTCGACGGATCGGTGCACTCGAAGTCCGTCGACTACGGGCAGGTCATCGAGGCGAAGATGAAGCGGCGTGAGCTCTTCCACTGGAGCCGCGAGTTCACGTTCTACATCCACGAGCAGGCCCTGCGACTTCCGGTCGGAAGCGTTGACCTGATGAAGGACCAGCTCCTTCACCTGCTCGCCATGGCACAGCGGTCCTACATCAGTTTGCGGATCGTGCCGATTTCGGCCGGAGCACACGCAGGGCTCGGCGGCTCGTTCATGCACCTGAGCTACGAGAAGTTCGAACCGGTGATCTATCTGGAAGGCGAGAACTCCAGCCTCTTCCTCGAAGACAGGGCTTCGCTCGCCACCTACTCCGAGGTGCTGAAGCTGCTCGACCGGCAGGCGTTCGATGCGGAACAATCCAAGGAGCTGATCAACAGCATCCTGATCTGAGGAGATGTTCCGGCATGTCGGTCTGGCGCAAGAGCAGCTACAGCGCGAACTCGAACGACTGCGTCGAGGTCGGTCGTCGCATCGGCATCCGGGACAGCAAGGCACCGGCCGCCCACCTGCCGGTGTCCGCCGAAGCGTGGTCGGCGTTCATCAGGCGTGTGAAGACCTAGCCGGTCAGGTGACCAGACCGCGGCGGTAGGCGTAGACGACCACCTGCACCCGGTCGCGCAGGTCCAGCTTGGTCAGGATGCGCGAGACGTACGTCTTCACGGTCTCCTGGCTGATCACCAGCGCGGCCGCGATCTCGCTGTTGGACAGGCCTTCCGCGATGAGCCGGAGCACCTCCAGCTCGCGCGGGGCCAGCGGGAGCTCGCTGCTCGTCTCGTTCGCCGGCCGGATGCGCGCCGCGTACCGGCCGACGAGCTGGCGGGTCACCTCCGGGGCGAGCAGGGCGGCCCCACCGGCGACGGTCCTGATGCCCTGCAACAGCTGCGGTGGCGGGGCGTCCTTCAGGAGGAACCCGCTGGCGCCCGCGCGCAACGCCTCGTAGACGTACTCGTCGAGGTTGAAGGTCGTCACCACCAGCACCTTGACGGGATCGGCGACGCCCTCACCCGCGAGCAGCCGGGTCGCCTCGATGCCGTCGAGCACCGGCATGCGCACGTCCATGACGACCACGTCCGGCCTGAGCCGTCCGGCCAGGTCCACCGCCGCCCGGCCGTCGCCGCACTCCCCCACCACCTCGAGGTCGGGCTGCGCGTCGATGATCGTGGCGAACCCGGTGCGGATGAGGGCCTGGTCGTCGCACACGAGCACGCGGACGGGCGCGGTCACGACGGGTTGCCCGCCGGAATGCGCGCACGGACGACGAAGCCGCCGTCCTGGCGTCCCGCCGTGAACTCGCCGCCCAGCACGTCGACGCGCTCGCGCAGTCCCGCGAGGCCGCGTCCGCCGCCACCGGACGCGGCGGACGGCTGCATGCCTTCCGTGCCGACCACCACAGTGATCTCCCTTTCGCCGTAACGCACGTGGACGTTCGTGGGACTGCCGTGTGCGTACTTGAGGGCGTTCGTCAACGCCTCCTGCACCACGCGGTAGACGACGGCCTCCGCGCTGCCCGCGTCCCGTGCCGGCCGGCCCTCCTCAGCGAACTCCACCGGCTGGCCCGCCTCGCGGGTCTGCTCGACGAGGCTGCCCAGGTCGCCGACGGACTCACGATCGTGGTCCGGGTTCAGCAGGCCGAGCAGGTGCCGCAGGTCGGTGAGGGACCGGCGACCGGTGTGGGTGATCGTCCGCAGCGTCTGGTCCAGCCGGTCGGGCGCCCCGGTCAGGTACCTGGCCGCCTCCGCCTGCACCACCATCGCGGTCACGTGGTGGGTCACCACGTCGTGCAGCTCGCGGGCGATCAACGTGCGCTCCGCGACGCGGGTGGCCTCGGCGACGTGCCGGCGGCGTTCGGCCTCGGCGGCGCGGGACAGCCGCAGCCACGCGCCGATGCCCCACGCGGCGGCCAGCGCCAGGTAGAACGTGACGAACCCGGCCACACCCTCGGACGAGCCCTCGCGGTCCAGCGCCACGGCGAGCACCGCGTAGCCGAGGCTCGCCGCGACGACCGTGACGCGGCGATGGTGCGACAGGTGCAGGCCGGTGCTGATCAAAGCGATGGGCAACGCGGTACCGGCCACGGTGTGGTAGCCGGACAACTGATCGGCCGCGAACGCGATCGACACCAGCGCGAGGCACACCAGGGGCCACCGGCGCCGCACGACCAGCGGCAGGCACTCGAGCGCGACCACTCCGGCGGCCAGCAGATCCATCGGCCGGGCCGGCGCGTCACCGAGGTGGGTGCCCCTGTTGTGCAGCGCGGGGATCAGCGAGGCCAGCACCAGTGCCAGCGCGATCGGCGCGTCCCGCAAGATGACGTGCCTGCCGCACCACAGCTCACGGACTCGCCCGAGGCTGATCACGCGGCTCACGCGGCGAGCGTAGCGGCCGGCGTGGTTCGGCCACGGCGCGGAACGATGGTGCCCCTGCGCCTGGCCAGTCCCAGGAAGACGACGGTCACGACGACGCCGGCCAGCACCGAGTACGCGCTCGCTTCCGGCCCGAACTCGCCGCCGCTCACGAGGGCTGGACCGGACGTCACCGCGTCCAGCAGCCCCCGCGGCGCGCCCTGGCCCGAGACGCTGGTGCCGAAGATGCCGCCCTGTGCGAAGTTCCAGGCGAAGTGCACGCCGATCGGCACCCACAGGTTGCGCGTCGCCACGTAGACGGCGGCGAGCATGAAGCCCGCCTCGACCGCGATGGCGACCGAGCTCCACAGCGTCGCGTTCGGGTTGAAGATGTGCGCGAACCCGAACAGCACCCCGGTGAGCACCAGCGAGATCCACGTGCCGAGCCGTTCCTCGGCGATGCGGAACAGGACGCCGCGGAAGAGCACCTCCTCGGTGACCGCGGCGGCTGCCATGAACCCGAAGATCGCGAGGGCACCCCCTGCCGAACCCCAGCCGCGCACCTCGTAGCCACCGAGGAACCAGATGTTCGCGATCACGGCCACGAACATCGCGAGTCCGATCAGGACACCGCGGCCGAGCGCGGCCGGCGCGCCCGCCCGTGCCACCTCGACCGGGTTCCGGCGCTCGGTCCCGCGCACCACCCAGGAGTAGGCGACCACCGTCAGCACCGCCGTGGCGAGGCCGAGCACCAGCGTGAGCGGCACGTTCCAGCCCACCGCCTGGACGGCGGCGGCGCCGGCCATCGCCACCACCGTGACCACGACGAGCTGCTTCACCAATCGCATGACCAAATCCCTTGTGAGTAGTGCGTTTCCGTCGCCAGGAACGCTAGGGATTTCGCGGCCGCGCAACGTCACCACACGGTGGACATCCACATGTAGCTCGCACGAGGGACAGGGCGAGTGCGGTGACCACACTAGACGGCGACTGGCGCGACGTCCTCACGTTCGCTCGCGTCGATGTCGCCCGTCTCGCCCTGCTGCGCGGCCCGCCGACCGACCACGAACACGTACAGCAGGAACAGCACCTCAGCCACCACACCGATGCCGACCCGCGCCCAGGTGGGCCACCCGGACGGCGTCACGAACCCTTCCAGCACACCGGAAACCAGCAACACCACGACGAGCCCGAGCGCCACCGCCACCACCGCGCGGCCTTCCGCGGCCAAAGCCGCGCCACGGGTGCGTTTGCCGGGGTCGATCACCTGCCAGCCCAGTCGCATGCCGATGCCCGCGGCGACGAACACCGCCGTCAGCTCCAGCAGTCCGTGCGGGGCGAGCAGCCCGAGGAACTCCGCGCCACGCCCGGCGCCGAACATCAGGCCGACGCCGACGGCGAGGTTGACGGCGTTGGTGAAGAGCAGGTAGATCGGCGGGATCGCGAACAGCACGCCGAGCAACAGGCAGGTGGCGGCGACCCAGGCGTTGTTCGTCCACACCTTCGCCGCGAACGACCCGGCCGGATCGCTGGAGTAGTAGGACTCGTAGCCGCCGCCGACCTTGGTCATCTCGCGCAGCTCGTCCGGTGCCGCGATGGTGGCCTGCACGTCCGGGTTCGACGCGATCCACGCCGCCATGATGCCCGTGATCAGGTAGAACACCACTCCGGCCGGCACCCACCAGCGCCAGCCGAGGTAGATCGCGGCGGGCAGGCGGTGCGTGAAGAACCGCGTGACCACCTTGAACGCCGGCGTGTGCGTGCCCGTCAGCGCCGATCGCGCCTGTGCGACCAGCGACGACAGCCGTTCCACGGTCGCCGGGTCCGGTGTCTGGCTGCGCACGATCGACAGGTGCGTCGTGACGCGCTGGTACAGCTCGATCAGCTCGTCGGCCTCGGCCCCGCTGAGCCGGCCGGAGCGCTTCACGAGCTGTTCGAGCCGCTGCCACGACGCGCGGTTGCGCTCGATGAACACGTCCAGATCCACGATGAGTCACACTATCCGCGTGGGGGACCTCGTCACCGGTGAAGCCGTAGTTCTGGACCTGCGCGTCGCACAGCTCGCGAGCAGGGCGGTCGCGTTCGTGTTCGACGTGGCGGTCCAGTTTCTCCTGCTGTTGGCCGTGTTCCTGATAGCACCGATCGGCTTCGACGACGCGCTGCAGTCGGCGCTCGCGCTGTCCCTGACGGTGCTCGTCCTGATCGGCTACCCGACGCTGGTGGAGTCGCTGTCGCGGGGCCGCTCGCTCGGCAAGCTGGTCATGGGCCTGCGGGTGGTGCGCGACGACGGCGGCGCGATCCGCTTCCGGCACGCCCTGGTGCGCGCGCTCGGCGGGTTCTTCGTGGATTTCTGGGCGCTGGGCCTGGGCGGCGCGGTCGCGCTGTTCGTGTCGTTGTTCTCGCCGAAGGGCAAGCGCGTCGGCGACTACCTCGCGGGCACGGTGGTGATCCACACGCGCGTGCCGAAGAGCACCGTGGAGCTCGCCGAGATGCCGCCACAGCTGGCCGAGTGGGCCCGCGGGCTGGACCTGTCGCAGCTGTCGGAGGAGCTGGTGCTGGCGTCGCGGCAGTACCTCAGCCGGTATCACGAGCTGGGTGAGAAGGCGCGGTGGGAGCTGGGCTCACGGCTGGCGGACGACGTGGGCGCCGCGATCCGGTCGCCGCGGGTGGAGCACACGCACCCGCATCCCTACCTGGCGGCGGTGCTGGCGGAACGTCGGCGGCGCGCGTCCGGCTGAGGGTCACACGTCACACGTCAGCTCGCCGGACCAGGCGCGACGCCCTTCGTTGAGGGCGAACAGTGCGATGAACAGTCCTGCCACCGCGTCCAGCCAGGTCCAGCCGAGCAGGGCGTAGGCCACCAGGCCGAGGAACGTGGTCACGCTCAGCCAGACGCAGAGGCGCGTTTCCGCCGCGTCGGCGACGATGAGCCGCGAGTTCATCGCCCGTCCGTTCCGGCGTTTCGCGGCGGCGAGAAAGGACATGGTCACGATGGAGATCCCGGTCAGCACGATGCCGACCAACGACTTCTCCGGCTTGGCCTGGGCGACGATCTCGCGGACGCTCTCGAAGAGGATGAAGGCGCCCAGGGCGAAGAACGTGAGTGCCACGAAGCGAAGCGCGCGGTACTCCTTGCGTTCGTCGACGGCACCGGTCCGGATCGCGGCCCGCAGCCGGACCGCGATCAGCAGCGCGGCGACGAGTTCGATTCCAGAGTCGACGCCGAAGCCGACCAGCGCCACCGATGCCGCGGCGAGACCGGCGCCGACCGCGATGACGCCTTCGACCAGGTTGTAGCCGATCGTGACGTACTGCAGCACCAAGGCCTTTCGCGCGGCATCGCCGCTCACGTCCGGCAGCGCCTTGGGCTGTTCCACGCTTGCTCCTCAAGGCACGCTCGCACCGCCGGCGTGATCATAGCCGTGGTCAGCAGTTCGCCCTGCGGAGGCGCTCGGCCGCCTGCTCCCGGACAGCGTTGAGGGACAGCGGCGCGTCACCGTGCAGAACTTCCCAACGCGCGTTGTGCAGCGCGGTCCACATGCTTCCCGCCCAGGCGATCTCCAGTTCCTCCGCCGAAAACCTCCGGACCAGCTCCTGGTAGGTCTCGATGAACGCGGCCGAGCTCTCGACCGGCACCAGCGACGGCGGCGGGATGTTGGCGAACGCCCCCGAGGCCGCGCCCACCAGCGCCGCCTCGGGCTGCCACCCCAGACTGTCCCAGTCGTGCACGGCCCACACCTCGCCGTCCCGCCAGGACAGGTTCTGCGCCTCGAAGTCCGCGTGCCCCAGCACGCACGGCAAATCCGTGGCGAGCAACCGTTTGCGCACCCGTTCCGCGATCTCCACCACGAACGACGGCACCACGCTCTGGTCGCGCGCGTCGAGGAAGTCGATCGCCGGCCACAACCCGGGATCGGTGTGGTCCCACCGGGACCAGCGCGGGTTCGGCAACGGCGGCGGCACGGACACGTCGGCCAGCAAAGTCATCAGCCGGGCGAACACGGCCGCATACCGCCGGGCGACGGATGGTGTGTCTCCAGACAGGACAGCACCGCCCGGCACGGATTCCTCGGCGTGCACGGCCAGCGAACCGACGGCGACGACCGGCGTGAGCGGGCGGGGGCACGGAAACCCCCGCTCCGCCAGGACCGCCTGTGCGGTGAGGCACGAGGAAGCGCGGCCGTCGTCCTCGCGGGCTTTGACGAAGACCTCGCGTCCGTCGGCCAGCCGGAGACCGAAGACCGACGAGATCGACACCCGCTCGAACAGCACGGCGGCCGGTTCGCTCCCCAGGTGCCGCACGCACCAGGCGGACACGTCGAAGGTCATGCAGGCGACTCTGCCACGTGCGGCTGGTAGGGCATGCCGAACAGCTCGGCCATCAGCAGCGGGTTCATGTAGTCGTCGTAGCGCGTGATCTCGCCGTCGCGCAGCCGGATGATCGCGACGGCCGTGAACGTGTAGTAGTCCTGCTTCACCTTCGACCAGCCGCGATGCGTGATCTCCGCGACCGCCACGGACGGGTCGTTGGTGCGCCAGCAGTCCGCCTGGACGCTCTGGATCTCGATCCTGTCCCGGACTCCCGCGCCGCGGACCCTGCTGAAGTACGCGCGGATGTCCTCGCGGCCCTTGATCTCCTCCGGCTGCCACTGCGTCGGGAACTTGTACGCCATCACCCCGTCCTCGGCGAACAGGTCGGCGAACTGGGCGTGCGTCGCCTCCCCCGCCACCATCTTGCGAACGTGCTCGACGATCTCCTCGGGCGTGCGTGTCATCGGTACTGCCCCCATCTCTAGAATCGGAACGGTGACCCCGGTTATGACGATACGGAACGCACGCCCCGGTTGGCAACGATGAGGGCCGATGCGGCGCGGAACCGCGAGAAGGTGCTGGAAGCGGCGCGGGAGTTGTTCGCCGCGCAGGGCTTCGACGTGCCGTTGGACGAGATCGCGGCGAAGGCAGGGGTCGGGCCCGGGACGGTCTACCGGCACTTCCCGACGAAGCAGGCGCTGTTCCAGGCCGTCACCGAGACACGCGTGGCGGCGATGATCGCGTCGGCCACCGAGCCAGCGGAGGACCCGAAACAGGCGTTGTTCGCGTTCCTCGGGCGGATGGCGGACGAGGCGGCGGTGAAGCGGGACATGTCCGACGCGATCACCGTGTCACCCGAACTGCGCAAGGGCCTGCACGCGGCGTTGGGCAAGCTGCTGCACAGCGCCCAGGAGGCGGGCACGGTCAGGACCGACGTCACCGCCACCGACCTCGTGGTGCTGATGAAGGGGATGCTGCAGAGCCTGCACGAGGGCGGGAATCCCGCGGTACTGCTGGAGATCGTGCTGACCGGGCTTCAGTCGAGTCGGAAGCCGTAGGGCAGTTCGAGGCGGTGGCGCGCGAGCAGCGCGGTGTCGGCGAGGATCTCGCGGGTCGGGCCGTCCGCGACGACCACGCCGTCGTCGATCAGCACGCTGCGGGGGCAGATCTGCAACGCGAACGGCAGGTCGTGCGTGACCATCAGCATGGTGCGGCCCAACGACAAGAGCAGCTCGGCCAACTCACGGCGCGCGACGGGCTCCAGGTTCGCGGAGGGTTCGTCCAGCACCAGGATTTCCGGGTCGCAGGCCAGCACGGACGCGAGCGCGACGCGTCGGCGCTGACCACCGGACAGGTGCAGTGGTGAGCGGTCGGCCACCGACTCCATTCCGACCGCCCGCAACGCCTTCAACACTCGTGTGTCCACATCGGACAGACCGAAGTTCTGCGGGCCGAACGCGACGTCCTCGCGCACGGTCGGGCAGAACAGCTGGTCGTCGGGATCCTGGAAGACGAGCCCTACCCGGCGGCGGATCTCGCGCAGGTTGCGTTTCGAGACTTCGAGACCGGCGATCGAGACGGTGCCGGAGCCGCCGGAGTGCACTCCGTTGAGGTGCAGGGCGAAAGTGGTCTTGCCGGCGCCGTTCGGGCCGAGCACCGCGACCCGTTCGCCGTGCTCGACGCGCAGGTCGATGCCGAACAGCGCCTGGTGGCCGTCCGGGTAGGCGAAGGCGAGCTTCGAGACCTCCAGGGCGGGCGCGGCCGGGGTCTCCGCGACGATCGTCGCCGAGCCCGAGGGCCTGCCCGTCCAGCCGCGCGACACCATCGCCAGGTGCACCCTCTCTCCGCGTTCGTAGGACCGGATGAACAGTGTGCCGACCGCGCGTGCGGTGGCGCCCGCCTGCCAGAGGAAACGGGGGTCGTCGCCACGGGAGATGCGTGCGACGCGCATGCGTTTCGCTTCTCCCACAACGACTTCGCCGTAGCGGAGCATCAACGTCGCGATCATGATCAGCGGCGCCGGGACGCGCAACGTCTGCAGGCCGCGCAACAGATCGCCCGGCGCGGTCGTGGCCGCCAGGGTGAGGCTGACCAGCACGCCCAACGTGCCCTTGGCCAGGATGTTCCAGCCCGCCAGTGAGCCCTCGACGGACACCGAGAAGCCGAGGAAGTCGGTGCGCGGGTCCGTGCCGAAGATCGGCAGCAGGAACGCCAGTACCACGAACGGCACCTCGATCACCGCGCGCTTCACGAACCACAGCACGGGAACCCGCGCGACGGTCCACACCGCGACGATCAGCAGCAGGTACAGGCCGAACACCGGGAACCACGTGCGCGGGGTCGCCACGACACCCAGCACCGCCGCGAACGCCACGAGGATCTTCACGTGGGGCGTGAGCCGGTGCACCGGCGAGTCGCCGGCGTGGTGCAGGACGTCGTGGCTGCCCGCCATCAGGCGTCAGACTTCTTGCGCAGCAACCAGAACAGGCCGAACGACAGACCCAGGACCACGACCACGCCGAGCACGCCCGCGAGGCCGGTGAACCTGTCGTCACCGCCGAGCGCGTAGTCGGCGAACGTGGTGCCGGACAGCGGGTGTTCCTGTGCGTGCGCGGCGATGCCGGTGTCCTCGACGGTCTTGTCCAGGCCGTCCGGTGAGCTGGAGGCGAAGTAGGACAGGACTCCCGCGATCAGCAGCGAGACGACAGCGAACCCGATGAAGAACTTCTTCACGACCGCACCTCCAGCGGCTTCTTGCTGCCGCGCAGCAGGTAGACGAGGTCGGGCCGGATCGAGGCGACCGACGTGACGGTGACCGCGGTGATCAGGCCCTCACCGATGCCGATCAACACGTGCAGGCCCCACATCAGCAGCGCGACCTTGCCGATCTCCACGCCACCGACGCCGCCGATCGCGTACTCGACGATGAAGCCGGTCGAGGCGACCACGGTGTTGACGAGCGCGGAGACGAACGCGACGGCGGCCAGTCCGCCCTTGCCCCGCTCGGCGATCCTGCGCAGGGCGACGGCGACGAAGAACCCGGTCGCGGTGCCGATCAGGGCCATGTTCGTGACGTTGGCGCCGAGAGCCGTGAGCCCGCCGTCCGCGAACAGCAGTGCCTGCACCACGAGCACGATCGTCACGCACAGCGCGCCGACGTACGGGCCGACCAGGATCGCCGCGAGCGCGCCGCCGAGCAGGTGGCCGGAGGCGCCGGGCAGGATCGGGAAGTTGATCATCTGGACGGCGAAGATGAACGTGGCCACCAGGCCCGCCATCGGCGCGGTGCGGTCGTCGAGGTCCGCCCTGGCCTTGATCAGCGCGAAGCCGACGCCCGCCGCCGCGATGACGAGGAAGGCGACCGACACCGGCGCGTTCAGCAGACCGTCGCTCATGTGCATGGCAACAGGTGACATGGGTGGTCACGCTAATTGCCGGATGGCGGCTATGGCCAGATGCATGCAACAACAATTCGAAGGCAAGAAGGCGTTGGTAGTCACACCCCAGAGTTCGCAGCATGGGGCCGTCAGGTTCGAGCCACCCTAGTCATCCGATGAATTCTGCGTAAGATCCGTTCCGCCGCCGCCACGGCCTGGAGGGACGAACAGTGACAGAGCTGTCGCGTAGAACCTTTCTGTATGGGACGGGCGCGGCCGTAGGTGCTTCCGCGCTCGGTGCGGGCGCTGCGGTCGCGGCACCCACACTCCCGGAAACATCGGGTCATAATGTCCACCGGGACGTTGTCCGCGACGCTCGCATGGAGTGGAAGCAGCTGCCGAAGAACTGGGGCGACAGCCCGTTCCTCGCCAACGGCCTGCTCGGCGTCCAGGTCTACGCGGGCCGCACCCCGAACGAGCTGAAGCTCATGCTCAGCCACTCCGAGGTGCAGGACCAGCGCGAACACTGGGAGGCCGCGATCGGCCTGTCCAGGCTGCCGATCGGGTACCTGACGCTCCAGTTCGCCGGCGCGATCACCGCGGTCGACTGGACGCTCGACCTGTGGAACGCCGAGCTCACGGGCTCGGTGACCACCACTCAGGGCAGCGCCACGTTCACGATGCTCGTGCACAACACGCGCAGCACGTTCCTCGCGACCGTCAAAGGCGAGGTGACCTGGGGTTTCCAGCCGCTGCAGGCGGCGACGACCCGCACGATCCGCAAGCCGCCGGAGTACACGACCAACCCCGACGCGACGCTGGGAGCGGCCAACGGCGTCTCCTACGCCGCACAGCCGCTGCACGCGGGCGGTGGGTACACAACGGCCTGGCAGACCCGCGACGGCCGTTTCGCGGCCCACGTGGCGTACACACACCCCGCGGACACGCACACGTCAGACGCGATCCGTGAGGTGCGTCAGGCGTTGTCGATCCCGTTCGAGGTGCTGACGCTGCAGCACCGTCGCTGGTGGAACGCCTATTTCACGAAGTCACTGGTGTCCGTGCCAGACAAGCTCGTGCAGCGTTTCTACTGGTTGCAGCTCTACAAGATGGCCGCCGCCACTCGTGCGGACGCACCCGTCATCTCGGAGTGGGGTCCGTGGTTCCCGGAGCAGGGCAACAGCTGGACGGCCGTGTGGTGGAACCTCAACGTCCAGATCTCCTATCCGCTGATCAACGGCTCGAACCACCACGAGCTGGACGCGGTGACCACGACGTTGAAGCGGTTCGAGCACCACCTCGAACTGAACGTGAACCCGGCTTACCGCGACGGCGAGTCGTACGCGATCTGCCACCCCGGCGACCGCACGTTGCGCTCAGGGCCGCGCTACTGCGGTGTGCCCGGCGTGGCGCCGAACGACCATACGGGCAATCTTCTGTGGGCCTGCCACAACGTGTGGCTGGGCTACCGGCACACGATGGACAAGAAGATCCTCTCCGACGTCCTGTTCCCGATCCTCACCAAGGCGGTGAACTACTACGCGCGGTTCCTCGTCGAGGGCGCCGACGGCAAGCTGCACCTGCCCGAGACGCGTTCGCCGGAGTACGCGAACGCCACGGACACGACGTACGACCTGTCACTGATCCGCTGGGGCGTGCGCACGTTGCTGTCCATTGAGGAGAACGCGCGTTGGCGCGACATCCTCACCAGGCTCGTGCCGTACGCACAGGGGCCCAACGGCGTGCTGATCGGCAAGGACGTGTCGCTCAACGACTCGCACCGCCACTTCTCACACATGCTGTGGTTCTACCCGTTGCGCGAACTGACGTACGACATGCCGGAGCACCGCGACCTGATCAACCGCACGTTCGACCACTGGACGTCGCGGCAGCAGTTGTGGGCCGGCTACAGCTACGGTGCGGCGTCCGCGATGGCGTCGGCGATGGGCCGGCCGGAGGAAGCGCTGTCGTTCCTGCGCTACTTCCTGGACCGCAAGCAGGTCGGCACGAACGCGGTGCTGACCGAGAACACCTTCTACCGCGAGGGCGGCAACCTCGCGATCGAGTCGCCACTGATGTCCGGTCAGGCGGTGCTGGAGATGATGGTCCAGTCACACAACGACGTCGTGCGCGTCTTCCCATCGGTTTCGTCCACTTGGGCTGATGCGTCTATCTCGTCGTTGCGCACGCAAGGCGCGTTCCTCGTGGACGCTTCGCGTTCCGGCGGACGCACCGACTGGGTTCAGGTGCACTCAGAGGCCGGTTCGCCGCTGGTGCTGGACCACGGCATCACCGGCGAGATCGACGTACGGGACAGCTGGGGCCGCCGGTTGGACTACAAGACGCGCGGCTCGGCCGTCGAGATCCCGCTTCGCCGAGGTCAGACGGCCATCGTGTCCCGCCGCGGCACACGTCCGGACGTCTCGGCACGCGATGTGAACGCCAACGGCTCGTCGCCGCGCTGGGGTCTGCCGTAACGTACAAATTCGAACATTCGGGTTTGCACGGACGAGTGGGGTGTGCACGGTGGATCTTCAGCACTGGCTCAACGAGGCGCTGGCCAACCACGAGAAGTGGACCGCCGACTACGGCTCCTACACGTCCCACTCGTCCCTGCAGGTCGACCCGGCGGTCTTCGGCTCGGCGCTGGCCGAGCTGCAGGACCGGCTGCGCGACAACTACCCGTTCTTCCACCCGCGCTATGCGGGCCAGATGCTCAAGCCGCCGCATCCGGCGGCCGTCGTGGGCTACCTGTCCGCGATGCTGATCAACCCGAACAACCACGCCCTGGACGGCGGCCCCGCGACCGCGGCGATGGAACGCGAGGTCGTCTCCGGGCTGGCGCACATGTTCGGCTACGGCGACGAGCACCTCGGCCACCTGACCTCCAGCGGCACGATCGCCAACCTGGAGGCGTTGTTCGTCGCCCGATCGTTGCATCCCTCTCGCGGTGTCGCGTACTCCTCCGAGGCGCACTACACGCACGCACGCATGTGCGGCGTGCTCGGCATCGAGGGCCACCCGGTGCCCGTGGACGGCCGTGGCCGCATGGATCTGGACGCCCTCGAAGAGCTGTTGAAGACCGGCAAGGTCGGCACGGTCGTGGTGACCCCGGGTACCACCGCCTTGGGCGCCATCGAACCGGTGCATCTCGTGCTGGACGTCGCACGGCGGTACGACGCACGCGTGCACGTAGACGCCGCGTACGGCGGCTTCTTCACGTTGCTCGCGGGTACGGACCTGGCCCCGGAACCGTGGGAGGCCATCGGCTCGTGTGACTCCGTGGTGGTGGACCCCCACAAGCACGGCCTACAGCCGTACGGCTGCGGCGCCGTCCTGTTCCGCGACCCGTCCGTCGGCCACTTCTACCTGCACGACTCCCCCTACACCTACTTCACGTCCGACGAACTGCACCTGGGCGAAATCAGCCTGGAGTGCTCCCGCGCCGGCGCCGCGGCCGCGGGACTGTGGCTGACGTTGCGCCTGCTGCCGCTGACCCGCGACGGTCTGGGCGAGGTGCTGGCGGCCGGTCGGCGGGCGGCCGTGCGGTGGGCGTCGATCATCCGGGAGTCGGACGAGCTCGAGCTCTACCAGGAGCCCGAGCTGGACATCGTCACGTACTTCCCGCGGACGAACCCGCTCACTCTGTCGGCTGTGGACGCCGCCTCGCACCGGGTGATGGAGGCGGGCATGAACGCGCCGGTCGACCCGGTGTTCCTGAGCGTGGCACGGGCGTCGAAGGCGGCGTTCGCGGCGCGGCACCCCGAGGTGGCGGCCGATGTGGACGGAGCGCGGGTGCTGCGCAGCGTGCTGATGAAGCCGGAGTCCGAGGACTACCTGGACACCCTGCACGCCCGCGTCCTCACCCTGCTCTGAGCCGCACGCGGGGGCCTTTCGTACTCTCAGAGTGAACGGAAGCTCCCCGCGTGCACTTGAAGCAGCGAGCTGCGGGAACGCCGAAATGGGCGACTCACCAAGTCGGGGCGGTGATTCCCCGGCCAGGTGAGTCGCCCTTCAGGCGTGCGCATCAGCCGTGCTTGGCCCGCCGCCCGGAGCGACGAGGCGGCAACGGTGTGTCGCCGCGCAGATCGAGCCGCCGCTGCTCGCCGTTGGCCTCGAGGTGCGTCACCATGCGGCGCAGCATCTCGGCCAGCGACTGGGCCTCGGAGGACTCCAGCGGGTCGGAGACGAAGACTTCTTCCTCGTTGAACTTGGGGAAGAGGTCCGCCATCAGTTCTTCACCCTCAGGGGTGAGCCGCAGAACCGCGAGGCGCCCGTCGGTCGGGTGCCCGAGACGCTCCAGCAGGCCCCGTGACTGCAGCGTCTTGGCGACGCCCGTCAGGGTTCCCTTGGAGATCCCGGCCTCCTCGGCCACGTAGCGCGTCTCCATCTCGCCCCAGATCCACACGACCCAGAGCACGACGAAGCCGGTCCAGGTCAGATCGCTGGTGCGCAGCACCGAGTTCTCGAGGTGCTGGCGGATCGCGGTAGCGGCGCGGTGGATGTTCGACACCGCCGCCATCTGCTCGCGATGCAGCGGCACCGCACCGAGTTTGGCCTGTACGGCTTTCTCGGTCTCGGCAATCGTGTGGTGACCAGACAACTCAAAGTCTCCCGTGCTCGAGCTCAGGTGTTCCCGGCACAATACTTGCGGTTCCGAACTATGTCTGTGATGTGGCGCGAGTCGGTCCGCAACCACTTTGATCACGATCCCACATCGTGCATGATCTCGTGACGGTCGTCACCCGTCCAGTTACGGACTGTTGCCCCGTGGTGGACGATGAGTGCGGAGCACCCACTGAGACCGATCGTGGTCTTTGCTCCCGGATGGGTCGATAGCGTTTGCCTCTCAACGTTATCCCCTCCGCGCCAGCGACACACTGTGCCGGAAAGGTAGTTCGACGTGGTCGGTGAACAGGTGACACGGGAACTCGCGTCGAGACTCGGCGAGGACGGTATCGACGTCGTGCGCGTCGTCTTCCCCGACCTGCTGGGCACGGACCGGGGCCGTGACGTCCTCGTGCAGCATCTACCAGCGGTTACGCAGCGCGGACTGTCGTTCTGCCGGGCCGTTTACAGCACCACGCCCGGCGGCAAGACCACCGAGAACGGGGGCGTGCTCGACGCCGGGCTGCCCGACGTGATCGTGGTCCCGGACCTCGACACGCTGCTCCCGATCCCGTGGGAGCCGGGCGTCGCCTGGTGCATCGGCGACGCCGTCAGCCCGGCTGACGAAAGACCTGTCGACGAATCGCCGCGGCAGGTGCTGCGCCGGGCGCTGGAAATATTCAGCACGACCGGCCTGTCCCCGGTGGTCGGTCCCGAGTTGGAATATTTTCTCTGCGAACCTGACGAAGATCGCCCGAACGGGTGGCGGCCCTACTGCGATGAGCCGGGCAACGTGTACGCCACCGGCCGACGGGGCGATTCAGACGGTCATCTGTTGAGAACTCTTCGCACACTCAGCTCGGCGGGCCTGCAGACGACCGGCGGCAACCACGAGTACGCGGGCGGGCAGTTCGAAATCAACCTCGTCCATTCGCCCGCCATGGACGCCGCCGATCGCGCGTTCCGGTTCAAGAGCTCGGTCAAGGAGCTCGCGCGCCGGGAGGGCCGGCTGGCCACGTTCATGGCCAAGCCGTTCAACGACGGCGGCGGCAGCGGGTTCCACCTGCACCTGTCCTGCCACGAGAAGGACGGCCGCAACGCCTTCCAGGCGGCGGGCACCTCGCACGGCCTGTCCGACGAGGCGCGCTGGGCCATCGGCGGCATCCTCAAGCACGCCCCGGCGCTGGCCGCGCTGCTCAACCCGACGGTCAACTCCTACAAGCGGTTCGGTCCGGACTCGCTCGCGCCGTGGTTGATCGACTGGGGCCTCGACAACCGCAGCGCGATGCTCCGGGTGCCGGCCGAACGCGGCGAGACCACCCGCCTCGAACTGCGGCTCGGTGACGCGAGCGCCAACCCCTATCTGGGCATCGCCGGCCTCATCGCGGCCACCTACCTGGGCATTCGCGACCGGATCGAGCCACCGCGGCCGTCCGCCGGGTACGGCTACGACCCGTCGAAGGCCCCGACCCTGCCCGCCACGCTGCCGGACGCACTCGCCTATCTGGAGGAGGACACGGCGATGGTCGAGGTGCTGGGCAAGGACTTCGTGCGGTCCTATGTGGACTTCAAGTGGGAGGAGGTGGCCCGGTTCCAGCGGTTCGTGACCGACTGGGAGTTCACCGAGTACGCGTACCACCTATAGTTCACCTGCGATGACTGCACTCACCGACCGGCTCACCTCGATCGCCGACGAAGACGAACTGTTCGACACCTTCTCCCACTGGGCCGCCGAACGCGGCCTCGCGCTGTACCCGGCGCAGGAGGAGGCCGTGATCGAACTCGTCTCCGGCGCGAACGTCATCCTCAGCACCCCGACCGGGTCGGGCAAGAGCCTGGTGGCCATCGGCGCCCACCTGGTCGCGATGGCGGGCAACCAGCGCAGCTTCTACACCGCGCCGATCAAGGCGCTGGTCTCGGAGAAGTTCTTCGCGCTGTGCGACGTCTTCGGGCCGGAGAACGTCGGCATGATGACCGGCGACGCCTCGGTGAACGACCAGGCGCCCATCATCTGCTGCACCGCGGAGATCCTCGCGAACATCGCGCTGCGCGACGGCGCCCAGGCCGACGTCGGCCAGGTCGTGATGGACGAGTTCCACTTCTACAGCGAGCCCGACCGCGGCTGGGCGTGGCAGGTGCCGCTGATCGAGCTGCCGCAGGCCCAGTTCCTGCTGATGTCGGCGACGCTGGGCGATGTCACGTTCTTCGAGAAGGACCTGGCCAGGCGCACCGGCCGCCCGACGGCGGTGGTCCGTTCGGCGCAGCGTCCGGTGCCGTTGAACTTCCAGTACGTCTCCACGCCGTTGCACGAGACGATCGAAGACCTGCTGCACGGCCGTGAGGCACCGATCTACGTCGTGCACTTCACGCAGGCGGCGGCGTTGGAGCGCGCACAGTCGTTGATGAGTGTGAACGTCGCCACGAAGCCCGAGAAGGAGGCCATCGCCGCGACGATCGGCAACTTCCGGTTCTCCTCCGGGTTCGGCAAGACGCTGTCGCGGCTGGTGCGGCACGGCATCGGCGTGCACCACGCGGGCATGCTGCCCAAGTACCGGCGGCTCGTGGAGCAGCTCGCGCAGGCCGGTCTGCTGAAGGTCATCTGCGGCACGGACACGTTGGGTGTCGGCATCAACGTGCCGATCCGCACGGTCGTGTTCACCGCTCTCTCGAAGTACGACGGCACCCGCACGCGGATCCTGAAGGCCCGTGAGTTCCACCAGATCGCCGGCCGGGCGGGCCGCGCGGGGTACGACACGGTGGGCACGGTCGTCGTGCAGGCGCCCGAGCACGAGGTCGAGAACATCAAGGCCCTGGCGAAGGCCGGCGACGACCCGAAGAAGCGTCGCAAGGTCGTGCGCAAGAAGGCCCCGGACGGGTTCGTCTCGTGGAGCGAGTCGACGTTCGAACGGCTCGTCGGCGCCGAACCGGAGCCGCTGACCTCGTCGTTCCAGGTCTCGCACGCGATGCTGCTGAACGTGATCGGCCGCCCCGGCGGTGGCGCGTTCGCGGCCATGCGGCACCTGCTGGAGGACAACCACGAGGACCGGCCGAAGCAGCTCAAGCACATCAAGCGCGCGCTGGCGATGTACCGGGCGCTGGTCGCGGCGGGCGTGGTGGAACGCGTCGGCGACGACTTCCGGCTCACCGTCGACCTGCAGTTCAACTTCGCGCTGAACCAGCCGCTGTCGCCGTTCGCGCTGGCCGCCATCGAGCTGCTGGACCGCGAGGCACCCGGCTACGCGCTGGACGTGCTGTCGGTGATCGAGTCCACTTTGGACGATCCGCGGCAGATCCTGGGCGCGCAGGAGCACAAGGCGCGCGGCGAGGCGATCGGCGCGATGAAGGCCGACGGCATCGAGTACGACCAGCGCATGGAGCTGCTGGACGAGGTCACGTACCCGAAGCCGCTGGGCGACCTGCTCGAAGCCGCGTTCCTGACCTACCGCCGTGGCCACCCGTGGGTCGGCGACTACTCGTTGTCGCCCAAGGGCGTCGTGCGCGACATGTACGAACGCGCGATGACGTTCACGGAGTACGTGTCGTTCTACGGCCTCGCACGCTCCGAGGGGCTCGTTCTGCGGTATCTGGCCGACGCCTACAAGGCGCTGTCGCAGACGGTGCCGGAAGAGGCGAAGACCGAGGAGCTGCAGGACCTCATCTCGTGGCTCGGCGAGCTGGTCCGCCAGGTCGACTCGTCGCTGATCGACGAGTGGGAGAAGCTCACCAACCCGGACGGCGTCGCCGCTCCGGAGGTTCGCGTCGACCTGCCGCCCGCGGTCACCCGCAACGTCCGCGCGTTCCGCGTGCTCGTCCGCAACGCCCTGTTCCGCCGCGTGGAGCTGGCCGCGAAACGCGACTGGTACTCGCTGGGCGAGCTCGACCACGAGTCGGGCTGGACGGCCAAGGAGTGGATGGACGCCCTGGAGCCGTACTTCGAGGAGCACTCGGACATCGGCGCGGGCCCGAACGCGCGCGGCCCGGCGTTCCTGATCATCAACGTCGAGCGCGAGCGCTGGGTGTGCCGGCAGATCTTCGAGGACCCGGCCGGCGACAAGGACTGGGGCTTCAACGCGGAGGTCGACCTGGCCGGGTCCGACGAACTCGGCGAGGCGGTCGTGACCATCACGGACGTCGGCCGCCTCTGAGCGGCTACAGGCGTTCCATGAGGCTCTTCGCCTCTTCCGGACTGATCGGCAGGTGCTCGTCGTCGGACTTGCACCTTCTGATGTCGCCGAGCACGCGTGAGTACTTCCACTCGCCGTCACGGTACGTCTGCTCGTTGAAGTCGCCGCCCGCATCGGTACGCACGAGCGTGTGTGCGTTCGCGAGGTCGATCGCCTTGGCCTCGTCCGCGAAGATCGCGTAGTACCAGTACTCGCACTCCCACATGGCGCGCCGCCGCACGCGCAGCTTCGCGGCCAGCCAGTACGCCTCGTGGACCCCGTTCGCGCCACGAGGGAGTTCCTCGACACGCAGACCGTCAGGAAGCTCGGCCAGCAACTCCGACGGCCCCCACACGAGGTCGCGCGTGAACGCCTCCTCGCGCTCCCCGTGCACCCGGACCACCGCTACCGGCAGGTCCCGCCCGTCCTCCTCGTTCAGCACCAGGAAACTCCGCGGCGCGACCTGCCGCGCGATGACCGCCTCGGCCTCCTCCTCGCTGACCGGCAGTGGACGGTAGAACGAGAACCCACCCCGTTCGATCCCGCCGACCACCCCCGACGGCACCCAGCCGCGATGTCCGACGTGGATCTCCTCCCCCGCCGCAGACCGCCTGATCACGGAGTGCAGGTCCTTCGGATCGAACTCGACCGTCGGCCACAGCGCGAAGTAGTGGGTCCCGCCCCGCACGTGATACCGCTCGGCCCGCACCCCGATCTCGATGGCGGCCCGCACATCGCGGGCGTCGAACGAGTTGTCGAGCTTCTCCGCCCGCGCGCGCAGGTCGCTCCTCTGCCACCTCAAGTCGCGGCCGAACGCCTCCTCCGCCGACGGGATCCTCCGCACCAACGCGTGCGGCTGCCCATCCCACCGTCGCACGACGAACCACTCCGGCCTGGTGACCGTCCACTGCAGACGGTCGAGCTCCTCTTCGCTGACAGGCAGCCAGAACCGTCCGCCGAGATCCCGGTGCTCCGCCCGCCAGACGTTCTCCCGGTCGAGCCACTCCTCAACGCCGTTCCTGCGGCGCATGATCGCGTCCACGTTGATGAACTCGTCCGCGCGATAGGTCACCCCGAGCACCGCGACACAGGGCAACCCGGCCCGCGCGACCCGCATGGCCTCGTACACGTGGCCGTAGAACTCGTAGCCCTCAACCTCGGCCACCGTCCACCCGGACCGTCCCAGCAGGTCGGACGCGGCCCACTCCCCCAGGCCGACAAGTTGTTCTTCCCCGTGGTGGTCCGTGCGCACCAACGCGCGCGGAACCGGACCACCGTCGTGAATCACGAAGTACTTCACCGCATCCCCCCAGACTCGGCCGAGCACAAGTCATACCAAGGCGGCCCGCGCCTCCTCAAGACAAAGGTCGCTCCACCGCGCAAGATCACACGCCGCCCGCCGCCGCACGTGCCACGGCGCCTTGATGTCCCTCAGAACGTTTCGCGCGGTGATGGCCGCCCGCTCCCGATAGTCCCGGCGCAACCCGAACATCGCCTCCGCGGCCCGGATCCGGGTCAGCGGCGCGCCTCCGTTCGTCATAGCGCACAACGCCCGTGCGCCTTCCTCAGGCTCAAACACCCCAATCGCCTGACACAGCTTGATTTGCTGCAACGGACCGTCCGCACTCAACTGACGTAGGAACCGCACGACCTCGGCCCGCAGATCCGGCCTGATCTTGCCGACCACACTCGCGGCCTCGACGCGTGCCATCACCGGCAGCCCCTCGTCGCCCATGATGTTCCGCAGCACCGCGACGCCGCTCTCCCGGCCCCTGGCCCCGAACTGGGTGAGCTCCTCCCCTGCCCGCCACCGCAACGCCGGTCTGGCGCCGGGATCCTTGGCGATCTCCTCCAGCACTCGCGCACCGGCAACCCGATCGGCGAAGTCGTAGTCCCGCAACCGTTTCGCGGCGCGCCATCTGATGGCCGGCTGTGTGTGGGTCAGCATCGCGCGCAGGACGCCTATAGCTCCGCGTGCTTCGGCCCACTCCATCCGCTGTTCGTCCGAGCGCGGCTCGACGCCCTCCCACACGAGCCGGGCAGCCCGCCATCTCTCTCGCCACGGCTTGGTCTTGTCGGTCGCGGTGGCTCGCGCGTTGGCTCGCACCTGACTGCTCCAGCGGGGACCTAGCTTGGCCAGTTCCTCCTGACCGGGCCACCCCAAGCCGGCCAACAACTCGGCTGCCTCGCCGACGAACCGCGACGACAGTTGCGCCAACGCCGCCGCTGCGGCAACACGTTCGCGGTGGGTGCTTTCCGGAGCGGAGAGCACATCGCGGACCGCGGCTTCCGTCTCGCTCGGCAGCGGCTGGTAACTCCAGTTTTCCAACTCCGGTATCCGGTGCTCCAACGCGATCGACCGATCAGAGAGCATCGTTCGCTGCCCTGCCAGCCGACCTTTTCCTTCCCGGCAACGGAGCGCGATCTTCCGCTCGACGGCTCCACACGTGGGATCCTCAGCGATCACAGCGGCCAGGAAGTCGGCGGCAGTGGTGGCATAATAAGTCGTGCGGCGCAAAAGGGAGACCGCCGACACCCGCTCGGAAACCGTCAGTTCCGGGTTTGCCCCAACCGCGCGCCACAGCTCCACCGCGGCGGACGTGGCCGTCAGGTCATATCTGTACATCCAGTACGCCGACCAACAGCGATCGGAGACCTCCTGTGTCCGGTCGTCCCGCACTCGCTGGTGATATTCGATCAGCTCGGGTACCTCGCCATTGCTGTGTATTGCCAACTCGTCCAACGCACCTGCACGTAGCTCGTGCGCCACGTACTCGTCATCCGCGAGTTTGACGAGAGTCTCCGTCCCTTCGTGTCGGCTCAGCCATCTCAGGGCAGAGATGGCCCGCAGTCGATGCCCAGCACGAACGTTCACGTCGGCGGCGAGAGCCTGCAGACGTGGCACTGGGTCTGCGCCCAGCCGTGCCAACACGAACAGCTCCGACCGACATTCGCATAACCGGCCCCGCTGATCCCGGAGCACCGCGGCCACTGCCTCGTCGGCAAGTTCCGGATGCACGGAAGCGACCAGAACGGCGGATCTGATACGACACTCGGGCTCGGTGCCGTCGTCAACGAGAATCGATCGAAGCGATGCGATCAGTTCTGGTCCGCAGGGGCGGTGCATGGTCTGCACCGCCTCTGCAAGGTTCACCATCATCGCGGGCGTGTTGTCGGCAGACAGCGCCATCTCACTTAGCGTCTGCGCCACCTCGATCCGGAACACTTCCGCGACGTCGGTGAACTCTCTCAGCCACTGGCCCAAGTACTTGCGAGGGACAGCCTCCGACCGGATCAGATCGATCAGGCCACTTACGGCGGCTCGGTGGAACGGCTGACCGAACGAGATCAGGTTGCGGACGGCGCAGCCACGCCAGCGGTCATCCCGTGTGTCGTCCACGATCACGCGGAGCAATACGCCCGCTGCCGTCTGGACATCATCGAATGCGTTTCTTGAGAACCACACCCCTGCTGGGGGTGTGCGGTCGTCCTCACTTGAAGTCGCCATCAGTTCCGTCAACACTTCGGCCTCGTCCGCGCGGAACCGGGTGTCCAGTCGGGCCAGATTCCGCCACGCCGACAGCTTCGCGTCGAGGCTGAACCGCTGGGCGACCACTTGCAGGAGAGGACCGACGACCTCCACGTGGTACTCAGGCCCGAGCTCGATGAGTTCGAAGGCAGCCTGGTCACGTCGTTTCGGATCGATCCGTTCGTCAGCAAGACTCGAGCGCAATTCCGGCACAGCGTGCGACCGGCCCAACTCGTCGGTCGCGGCCAGCTCTCCCAGCGCACTTTCTCGCTCCCAATGCGCCACGTGCCGGTGGGCTGTCGCCTCGCTGAGGCGTATCAGATGGCCGACTGCCTCCACTCGGTAGTCCGGGCCGATCTCGCGCAGTTCTCTCGCTGCCCAATGGATGGTGTTCACGTCGGAAGCCGCACCACTGAGCACGCGGCGCAACACTGACACCGCGTGCTCGCGATACTCCCATCCACATTGCCGAAGCATTTCGCCGTGCCGCCAGAGGTCCTGAGGCAAGGCCGGTTCCGCTGACAGTTCCAGCAGGTGTTTCACTGCCAGAGCCCGATGGGATGGTCCGATGTCCGCCAGCACGCCCGCGGTCGCGGTTCGCTCCCATCTCGACAAGCACACATTGGTGATACGGCTGGTCAGCGCTTTGATCCCCATCTCGACATGCCTGGACCCCAGTGACCCCAGTGACTCTGCCGCCGCTTTCAGCGTCCCTGTCCCATACCACACCGGGCCGACGCGTAGCACCCTGGCAAGGCTCTCTGCGCAGAGGTCCGTGTGCTCCACAGTGATCTCAATCAATCCGTGTGCCGCTTCCACCAGTCTTGCCGGCGGGGCTTCGGGATCATTCAGCGCGGCCAAGAGCGCGGAAGTGGCAACCGCACGGGCTTCGCCTCCCAATGACGCCATCACCAACGCGGCATCACGGTGTTCACGTGGCGTTGCGAACGAGTCGACGAGGATCGCGCGCAGGGTTTCTTCTGCCGCTGCCCGTTCACTTTCGCCGCAGTCCGACAGCGCTTCGGCCGCGATGAGGCGATGGCCCGTCTGACCATCGAGATCGCTCACGGCGGTGTGCAGGCGTGCCAAAGCGGCTTGCTCGTGGCGGTCTCGCAATCTGGTGGCCAAGGAGGCCGCCGCTTCTACGCGGCTGGTCCACGGAGCTCTGTCGTCGTCCATCAGGTCCGCCAGCCAGTCGGACAGGCCGGGGTGGTGGGTGGCGCGGCTCGCTCCGGCGAGGATTTCGTAGGCGTTGTAGTGGGTGGTCATGGCCCAGCCGCGCACCGTGGCCAGGAAGGTGGAGACGACCGGCGGGCTGGCGGGGAGGTGGCCCGCCAGCAACCGCGCGGCCAGGAGGTGTTGTTCGGAGTCGCCGGCGTTCAGGGTGGTGAGCAGCGCGTCGGCCTGGGGTGGGTGCAGGCGGCCGTAGTGCAGCAGGACGCGGCGGACGTGGCGGCCGTGTTCGCGGGGGCGGGCGGCGTGCAGGAGGTGGGCGAAGTCGTTGTCCTCCGCGGAGAAGCGCGCTGGCAGCAGGCGGGCGCGGGCGGTGGCGGCGAGGTGGTCGGCGAAGCTGTGGTGCAGGAACTGGACGTCGTCGGCGCGCAGGGTGAAGGGACCTACGGCGGTCAGGAAGCGGACCAGGTCGTCCTGCCAGTCGCCGGACACCCGCGAGGCGGCCCAGGTGCGGGCGGCGCCCAGCAGGGAGGTGTCGGCGTCTACTCGGACCAGGCCGAGGTGTTCCAGCAGGGCGTCGCGGTGGGGGTCCAGCGGGCTGGGGCGGTGCGGGTGACCGGTGCGCAGGTAGCGGAGGTAGGCCTCGTAGAGCTCGTATTGGTTGTCGGGCAACGGGTGTTCGCGGCGCTGTTCGAAGATGATCGCGGCGATGGTGGCCAGGAGTGGCACGCGGACCAGTTCGTCGAGGTAGGCCTTGCGGATCTGGCGCAGGAAGTTCGTGGCGGTGTCGGCGGAGTCTTCGAACCAGCTGAAGGCGAACGTGCGGAGGGCGTCCTCGTCGAACGGCTGCAGTTCGTAGCGGACGGCGCCGATGCGTTGCAGGGGTGCCAGTGCGCCGCCTTCGATCGGGCGGGTGGTCAGCACGACGCGGTAGACCTCGCCCGAGGCGGCCCAGCCGGCCAGGGCGTGCACGAGGTCTTCGCGGTCGGCGGGTGAGGTGACCTCGTCGAGGCCGTCGACCAGCAGCAGCCAGCGGCAGCCGGAGACGCGGTCTTCGAAGTGGGCGGGGTCGATCGCGCACTTCAGCCGCACGTTGTACTCGGCTCGTGCGCTTGCGGCCAGGGCTTCGGCGAACGGGACGTCGAGGCGCGCGGCCAGTTCGCGGGCGGGGAGGCGCAGCGGCACGACGCGTTCGGTCACTGGCGCGGTTCCCTGGCCGGACCAGCTCAGTGCGAGGTCGGCGGCCAGGCGCAGGGCGAGGGTGGACTTGCCTTGGCCTGGGCCGCCGGTGATGACGAGGTGGTCGTCGGTTTCCAGTGCCTCGCGCACGGTGCGCGACGGCGGGCGCACGGAGGTACGGACACGCGGGGTGGTGGAGACGTCGACGAGCTGGCCGTGGCCGTCCACCATCGGACGCGGGCGGGCTTCGTCGGAGGTGAGTTCGTCGCCGCCGCTGCCCAGGTCCTGGCGCACGTGGACGGTGGAGAGCGACGGCGTTCTGGCGCCGCGCAGGCGGTACGGGAGTTGTTCCGCCATCAGGACGTGGGCCCGCATCAGCGAGGCGATCTCCGCCGGGGCGGGCCGGCGGGTGCGGGAGTAGACGTTCAGGTCGCCGTGCACGTGGCCCACCTGCACCACCTTGGCGGCGTCACCCGCCCACTCTGAGGTCATGCCGGACCCCCTGCAGCGCTCGTTCGGCCTCGAAGGTCCCGTTACGGTACCCGCAGAAGGCCCCAGTCCGTGTCCTGGTCGACGAGCACGTGCGACGACGGGTCCACGAGGGGTTGAACTTCGCGGCGTGCGGCTGTTCCGCCATCCACGCAGAGGGCGCGCGGAGAACTCTTCGATAATCCTGTATGAACCCGAACGACTGAACGTTGTGACAAAAGAGTTAATGTCTCCGCGGAGAAGTTGCCCGACCGGGCAACTCAATGTGCGTCACTGCGACCCAGGACACACCGATTCGGCCCAACACCTCAGGCGCCACCTGGCCTACCAGGCACGTAGAACCGACACCATGTCGAGTAACGCCGACTAAACGTCGAAACGGCACCATTTCAGCCGGGCTCGCATAAGAGCGCGCCAATTGAGACAACCGCCTGCTGAGACGTAATGGGCGCGCGATTGACCCGGTAGTCTGGGTGCGGCAACATCATTGCACTGGACCACCGCGGTCGAGATATGGTGTTGCCCAGTGGGGAAATGTTCGCACTCGTCCTCTCCCCTTGGCGCGGCACGACGGGAGGATTGAAGTGGACCCGGCACTGGACGCCCTGCGCGACCGGCTGGCGGAGATCATCGCCTCACCGCCGGACAACACCGAAGACCTCGTCGACACCCTGAGCGGCCTCGCCAAGCTGTCGAACCAGTGGTCCGAGGCGATCCAGGCGCTGCGCGCGCCCACCCGCAGGCTCATCGGCCCCGCCGCGGCCGCGTCGGTGAGCGTCGCCGCCCGGCGCGCGGAGGAGTCCTTCATCGAGCTGGAGATCACGCTCGGTGACGCGTTGGCCGTGAAGCCGAGGGCCGTCCGTCAGCCGTAGTGCCCGACCAGGCAACGCACGCGTGACAGCGGTTTCCGTCTGCCATCCGAGACACACCCGTTCGGAGGGTTTCCGCACGTCCTCCCCTGACGGATGATGCGCCGATCGGGCTTTCCGGGGTGGGAGGGGGAACCGTCCATGCACACGCTGGGCAACCTGGCCCCCGCGACGGGTCACCCTCCGTGAGGGGGCATGATCGCGTATCCGACGCCCCCGGCTCACCAGGCACGCGCTGACCGAGCGTGGTCTAATCGCGGCCACGTGAGGATCGGCCGTACACAGTTTGGACTCGATCTCGAATGACCTCAGGTCTGCCCTGCCCCATCTGCGAGGGGCCGGATCGACGTGGCAGCCTCGAGCGCTCCCTCCGGGTGCTCGCCGTCGACGACGAGGCGCCCGCGCTGGAAGACCTCGTGTACCTGTTGCGCTGCGATCCGCGCATCGCTCACGTGGAAGCGGTCACCGACGCCACGAAGGCGCTCCGGGTGCTGCACCGCGCGATGGACGCCGGGCAGCCGTTGGACGCGGTGTTCCTCGACATCCGCATGCCTGGGCTCGACGGTCTCGACCTCGCCCGCGTGCTGTCGCGGTTCGCGCAGCCGCCGCCCGTGGTGTTCGTGACGGCGCACCAGCAGCCCGCGGTGGAGGCGTTCGAGCTCAAGGCGGTGGACTACCTGCTCAAGCCGGTGCGCCAGGAACGGCTCGCCGAGTCCGTGCACCGCATCGTGCACGAGGTCTGGGACTCCAAGGCGGGCGGCGAGCCCACGACTCCCACCCCCGCGCAGCTCGCGAACACCACGCCGCCGGAGATGGGTGACGAGGTCATCCCCGTCGAACTCGGTGGCGTCACGCGGTTCATCCGGCTCGCCGACATCCGGTACGTGGAGGCGCACGGCGACTACGCCCGCCTGCACACCGCGACCGGCAGCGGCCTGGTGCGCGCCGCGTTGAACGGTCTCGAAGAACGCTGGCGCAGCGCGGGATTCGTCCGCATCCACCGCAGCCACCTGGTGTCGCTCGGCCACATCGACGAGCTGCGGCTGGAGGACGGGCACCTGAGCGTCACGATCGGCGGCGCGGTGCTGCCGGTCAGCCGCCGGCACGCGAGGCACCTGCGGCAACTGCTGGTGCGACGCGCCCGGCCCACCCCCGTGACCGGTCAGGCCACGCCCGCCGGTGTCGCACAACCGAGGAACGGACTGGGGTCGTGACGACGCCACCACCCCCGAAGGGACCGGCGCCCAAGCCGACCCAGCGTGTGGTGGTGACCAGCCCGCGCACCAGGGCACCCCGTGCGCGCCGTCCGTACCCGGGCACACGCGAGATCAACGAACAGAGCGAGCTCGGCGCCGTGTACATGCGCACGCTGATCCGGGCGCAACGGCGGTTGGGCCTGTCGGTCTGTCTCGTGACGTGCGGTGCTCTCGGTGTGTTGCCGCTGTTGTTCTCGGTCGAGCCGGATCTCGGGAAAATCCGGGTCCTCGGGCTCGGGATGCCGTGGTTCCTGCTGTGCGTGGTGACGTTCCCGATGCTGCTGCTGGCTGGCTGGTTCTACGTGCGGCAGGCCGAGCGCAGTGAACGGGAGTTCGCGGAGCTGGTCGAACGTCCATGACGAGTGGTTACGCCATCGTGGCGGTGCTGGTCGTCGCACTGGGCACAATCCTGATCGGTACCTACGGACTGCGCGTTTCCCGCACCACGTCCGACTTCTACGTCGCCTCGCGCACGGTTTCCCCGTGGTGGAACGCTTCCGCGATCGGCGGCGAGTACCTCTCGGCGGCGTCGTTCGTCGGCATCGCCGGGCTGATCTTCGCCTACGGGCCGGACATGCTGTGGTTCCCGGTCGGGTACACGGCCGGATATCTGGTGCTGCTGACGATGGTCGCGGCGCCGTTGCGGCGGTCGGGCGCCTACACGCTGCCGGACTTCGCCGAGGCCCGCTTCCGTTCCCTCGGCGTGCGCGCGGTCGCGTCGATCCTCGCGCTGGCGATCGGCTGGCTGTACCTGTTGCCACAGCTGGAAGGCGCCGGTCTGACGCTGAACACCGTGACGGGCGCGCCGGACTGGGTGGGCGCGCTGATCGTGACGGTGGTCGTGACCGCGAACGTGATGTCCGGCGGCATGCGGTCGATCACGTTCGTGCAGGCGTTCCAGTACTGGTTCAAGCTGACCGCGATCACCGTGCCGATCGTGTTCCTGATCGCCGTGTGGCAGGCGCACGGCGCGGACTCGCTGACCAAGCCGGAGTATCCGGAGTTCCGGCAGGACACCGAGGTCACGTTCCACCGCGAGACGATGATCCACGCCGAGAAACCGCTGTACATCAAGGGCATCGGCGAAATCGACGGCAAGTACGTCAACACCGTCGGCCACGGCCTGACCGCCGGCTCCCACCGCATCGGGCAGGGCTCGGCGTTCGTCTTCCCCAAGGGCGGTGCCGTTCCCCATGTGTCCACAATGGCGCACAACACCAACGCGTCGTGGGCGCTGCCGGAGTCCGGCGGCCAGGAGTTCCCGTTGTACGGGGTGTACTCGCTGATCATCGCGACGTTCCTGGGCACCATGGGCCTGCCGCACGTGATCGTGCGTTTCTACACCAACCCCAACGGCACCGCCGCGCGCCGCACGACGTTGATCGTGCTCGGCCTGTTGTCGGTCTTCTACTGGATGCCACCGTTGTACGGCGCTCTGGGCCGCCTCTACACGCCCGAGTTGTTGATGACCGGGCAGACGGACGCCGTGGTGCTGGTGTTGCCGACCAGGATGATCGACGGCATCGGCGGCCAGTTGCTCGGCGCTCTGGTGGCGGGTGGCGCCTTCGCGGCGTTCCTTTCGACGTCCTCGGGGCTCGTCGTGTCCCTCGCGGGTGTGCTGTCGCAGGACGTGCTGCGGCTCGGCGGCGTGCGCGGGTTCCGGATCTCCACGGTGCTCGCGGGCATCGTGCCGCTCGCGATGACGTTCGTCTCGACGGGCATGCCGGTCGCGGACATGGTCGGCCTGGCGTTCGCGGTGGCCGCGTCCTCCTTGTGCCCCTTGCTGATGCTCGGCATCTGGTCGGCGCGCATCACGAAGGTCGGCGCCATCGCCGGCATGCTCGCCGGTGGCGTGCCCGCGCTGACCGCCGGTCTCGTCACGATGTTCACCGACACCGGCGACGCCTCGTACGAGGTGCTGCTCTCCCGCCCCGCCGCGTGGACGGTGCCGCTCGGCTTCGGGGTCATGTACGTCGTCTCGCTGCTCACCCAGCGGCACCTGCCCGCGGGAGTGCAGCGAACGATGGTCAGGCTCCACGCGCCCGAGAACCTCGGGCTGGACGGCTCCGGCCCTTCGTCGTCCGACGAGCGAAGCTAGAGAAGCTGGATAGGTGATGTGAGATGCAGGACTTCCTCACCGCCGCCGCGATCCTGATCGTGGGTGGAGCGGCCGTGCTCGTCCTGTGGAGAGGCACGCGCAACAAGCAGTCGCTCTCGACCGAGGCCCAGCGCGTCACCTACGAAACACTGCACACCGCCTGGTCCGCCGCACCGCCGTTGCGCGCCGGCCTGGTCCCGGACGCGGCCAAGAAGTCGGCCCGTCACCTGCGCACGCTGCTCGACACACCCGCCCTCGCCCTGACCGACGAGACGGAAGTCGTGGCGTGGGAAGGGGTTTCCGACCACCACGCGGCCGAGGCGATGACCCAGGCCGAGGACGTGTTCCTCACCGGGCGCACCCAGGCGTTCGACATCGGCTGCACCGAACCGAACTGCCCGATCAACTGCGCCGTGGTCGCGCCCTTGACGGTGGAGGGGCGTGTGGTCGGGACGTTGGCCGCGTACTCGCGTGAGGCGTCGGCCGGGCTCGTGCGCGCGACCAACCAGGTGGCCCGCTGGGCTGCCGGTCAGCTGGAACTGGCCGAGCTGGACCGCTCGCGGACGCGGTTGGTGGAGGCCGAGGTACGTGCGTTGCGTGCGCAGATCTCGCCACACTTCATCTACAACTCGTTGTCCGCCATCGCTTCGTACGTCCGCACGAACCCCGAACGCGCACGGACGTTGCTGCTCGATTTCGCCGACTTCACCCGCTACTCGTTCCGCCGCCACGGCGACTTCACCACGCTGGCCGAGGAACTGCGGTCGATCGACCAGTACCTGGCGCTGGAACGCGCGCGGTTCGGCGAACGGCTCAAGGTGACCCTGCAGGTGGCGCCAGAGGTGCTGCCGGTGACCGTGCCGTTCCTGTGTCTGCAGCCGTTGGTGGAGAACGCGGTGCGGCACGGGATGGAGGGCAAGGTCGAGCCCGGGCACATCCAGATCTACGCCAACGACGGCGGGGCCGAGGCGCACATCACCATCGAGGACGACGGCATCGGGATGGACCCCGAGAAGTTGCGGCGCACGCTGGCCGGGCAGGTCGACGAGTCCGCGGGGATCGGGCTCGGGAACATCGACGAACGGCTGCGGCGGGTCTACGGGGACGAGTACGGGCTCGTCGTGGAGACGGCGTGCGGGCTGGGCACGAAGATCACGGTGCGGGTGCCGAAGTACCAGGCGGGGATCAACGGCATGTGAGCTGCCATGAACGGCGCTTTCGTGGACCCCAGGTCCACGAAAGCGCCGTTCATGGCAGCGATCATGGCGCGATCAGCTGGCGGCTTTCGCCGCCCGGCGGTCGGCTGCGTCGAGCACCGCGCGAATCCAGTCGAGCTCCTCGGTCCCGCAGGCACCCTCGGCTGCCGCACGCCGCAGACGAACCCAAAGTCCCAGGTCAGTCCACTCCTGGAAGCGCCGGTGCACGGTCGGCACGGTCACCCCGAACGACGCCGGCAGGTGCCGCCAAGCGCACCCCGAAGACAGCACGAACACGATCGCCGTGAACACCGCACGGTTGCAGACGCGGCCACGGCCACCGCCCTGACGGCGCACCTTGGCCGGCGGGATGATCGGCTCGACGACGGCCCACAGCTTGGGCGAGACGAGGCGCGACGAGAGCTGCTCGATGACGTCACCGCGACCGGTCTCGCAGCTGTGCTCCGGCCAGGAGGCCGTGCGCATCCAGGAGTCCTGGCGCGGCGCGGCGTCGGCGGGCCGGGTGTCCTGGCGGGCGGACTCGGCGCGCTGACGGGAGCGGAGCAGCGTGGCCAGGGCGGTGTCCTCGGCCGTGGTGCGACGCTGGGGGACGGCGTAGGCGTGCTGCTGCTGGGCGTGCCGGGCGATCTCGGCGCCGACGGTGCGGCGGAACGAGGGGTTGGCCGCGAGGCGCGGGTCCACCGGCTGGCCGTAGCGCACCGGGACCTGGCCCTGCCGTGGGGGGACGGGCCGTTGCGGCACCTGACGGGGCGGGACCTGCCGCGCGAGTCGCGGGTCCGGGGTGCGAGCGAACTGTGAGTCGGTCATGGTGTGGTCCTCCGCCAGGACTTTTCCGTCAGGTGACAGCGCTCACAGTAGGAAGCGGGCCGGAAAACAGGTAAGTAGGTAGGCCATGAAAGGCGATGAGCGGACGTGCAGTGGCGACGCACGGCTTGCCCTGTTGAGACGAGTGGCGCACTGTCTGCGACGAACGGATAACCGGTCGTGGCACTTGTCCCACTACCGGGTGGACCGACCCGCGCACCGCCGGGCGGTACTGATCCGGTCGTTGACGCCTTAAGTAACGTTCGACCTGTGAAGCTCTTGGCCACCAGTGACCTGCACGTCTCCTACCAGGACAACCGTGATGTCGTGGAGGCGATCGCGCCGTCGGACCCGAGCGACTGGCTGATCATCGCCGGGGACATCGGCGAGAAGTTCTCGGCCGTCGAGTGGACGCTCAGGACGCTGCGGCCGAAGTTCGGCAGGCTCATCTGGTCGCCGGGCAACCACGAGCTCTGGACCACCAAGGACGACGAGAACCAGGCGCGCGGCGAGGTGCGCTACAAGCAGCTCGTGGAGCTCTGCCGCAGCCTCGACGTGATCACGCCCGAGGACCCGTACGTCACGTTCCCCGGCCCCAACGGTCCGGTCACTGTCTGTCCACTGTTCCTCGGGTACGACTACTCCTTTCGGCCGCATGGCGCCACGGACGTGAAGTCCGCCCTCGCCATCGCGCACGAGGCGGGCGTGGTGTGCACCGACGAGTACTTCCTGCACCCCGACCCGTACCCGTCCCGCGAGGCCTGGTGCGAGGCGCGGGTACGCGAGACCGAGGAACGGCTCGCCCAGATCGAGGGCCCGACCGTGCTGATCAACCACTACCCGCTCGTGCGCGACCCCACGTTCGTGCTGCGCTACCCGGAGTTCGCGCTCTGGTGCGGCACCACGCTGACCGCGGACTGGCACCGCAGGTTCAACGCGGTCGAGATGGTCTACGGCCACCTGCACATCCCGCGCACGACGCACTACGACGGCGTGCGGTTCGACGAGGTCTCGCTCGGTTACCCGCGCGAGTGGAAGCCACGCGGCACCACCCAGGTGAAGCTGCACGACGTGCTCCGGGAGTCGTGACGTGCTGGAACAGCTTCTTCCTCCCCCCATCGCGGCGGTGGAGCGGTACAACGACGAGCAACCGGTCGAACTCTTCCCCGAGGAGGAGGCGCTGCTCGGCAACGCCGTGCCCAAGCGGCGGTTCGAGTTCGGCACGGCCCGCGCGTGCGCCCGCGAGGCCATGCGGAGCCTCGGCGTGGAGCCGGCGCCGATCCTCCCAGGGCCGAAGCGCGAACCGCTGTGGCCGGAGGGCATCGTCGGCAGCCTGACGCACTGCCTGGGCTACCGGGCCGCGGCGCTCGCCAGCAAGACCGACTTCCGGACCATCGGCATCGACGCCGAGCCGCACGCCGCCGCACCCAAGGGCGTGCTGGAGGCCATCGCGATCCCCGCGGAGATCAGGCGGATGCCGGGCCTGAAGGTGGACGACCCGAAGATCTGCTGGGACCGGCTGCTGTTCAGCGCCAAGGAGTCGACCTACAAGGCCTGGTACCCGATCACCCAGCGGTGGCTGGGCTTCGAGGACGCCGACATCACGCTCAGCGCCGACGGCACGTTCCACTCGCGGATCCTGCTGCCGGACACGCCCGTCGCCGGGTTCCACGGCCGCTGGCTGGTGCAGGGCGACATCCTCGTGACCGCGATCGCCGTGCCCACCGAGTAGGAACAAGACACGGGTGTCGGATTGATCAACCATGATGCACAGTGGTGGGGTTAGCCCTCGACCGCCGGGAGGCCACCATGGGCGAGGACGTCGCGAAGCACGAGTTCACCCGCGAGGACCGCACGCGGTACCGCACGAAGGTGCGGCGGTGTCTCGACGTGTTCGCCCGGATGCTGCGTGAGTCCCGGTTCGACTTCGAGAGGCCGATGACGGGCCTCGAGATCGAGATCAACCTCATCGACGAGAACGCCGACCCGGCGATGAAGAACCACGAGGCGCTCGCGGTCATCGACGACCCGGACTTCGTGACCGAGCTCGGCCAGTGGAACATCGAGATCAACGTGGCCCCGCGCCGGCTCGCGGGCGGCGGCATCACCTCGTTCGAGGAGACCGTCCGGCGCAGCCTCAACTCCGCGGAGGAGAAGGCGCGCGGGATCGGCGCGCACATGGTCATCAACGGCATCCTGCCGACGCTGCGGACCAAGCACGTCACGCCGGACCAGCTGTCCAGCAACCCGCGCTACGCCCTGCTCAACGAACAGGTGCTGGCCGCGCGCGGCGAGGACCTGCAGATCGCCATCGACGGTGTCGAACGCCTGCACCTCACCGCGAGCTCGATCGTCCCCGAGGCGGCCTGCACCAGCACGCAGCTGCACCTGCAGGTGAGCCCCGAGCAGTTCCCCGCCTACTGGAACGCCGCCCAGGCCATCGCGGGCGTGCAGGTCGCGGTGGGCGCGAACTCGCCGTTCTTCCTCGGCAAGGAACTCTGGCGCGAGACCCGCATCGCGTTGTTCCAGCAGGCCACCGACACCCGCGGCGACGAGCTCAAGGCCCAGGGCGTGCGCCCGCGGGTGTGGTTCGGCGAGCGGTGGATCAACTCGATCTTCGACCTGTTCGAGGAGAACGTCCGCTACTTCCCCGCGTTGCTGCCCATCTGCGACGAAGAGGACCCGCTGGCCGTGCTCGATCACGGCGACACGCCCACGCTCAGCGAGCTGAAGCTGCACAACGGCACCATCTACCGCTGGAACCGCCCGGTGTACGACGTGGTGCGCGACCGCCCGCACCTGCGCGTCGAGAACCGCGTGCTGCCGGCCGGTCCGACCATTGTGGACACTCTGGCGAACGCGGCGCTGTACTTCGGTCTGGTGCGGGCCTTGGCGGAGGACGAGCGTCCACTGTGGTCCCAGATGAGCTTCCAGGCGGCGGAGGAGAACTTCAACGCCGCCTCGCGCAACGGCATGGACGCGCAGATGTACTGGCCGGGCGTCGGCACCGTGCCCGTCGTCGAACTGGTGCTGCGCCGGTTGCTGCCGCTCGCGCACGAGGGGCTGATCCGCTGGGGTGTCGACTCCGCCGAACGGGACAAGCTGCTCGGGGTGATCGAGCAGCGCTGCCTCACCGGTGTGAACGGGGCGACCTGGCAGGCGCGCGAGTTCCACCGGCACTACGACCACACGCACATGGACCGGGCTGACGCGCTCCGCACGATGCTGAGGACCTACGTCGACCTGATGCACACCAACGAACCGGTGCACACCTGGCCGCTGACGTGATGAAGGGCACCTTCATCCACCTGAGGTGGATGAAGGTGCCCTTCATCGCACGCTAGCTCGTCGGGAAGTCGTCGGGGGTCCGCATGCGTTCGCGCACCCAGACGCCCGCCGGCTTCAGCACACCGGTGCCGCTGAAGTTGTTGCCGGAACACGTGCCGGTCTTGAACACCGCACCCGACCTGTTGTCGTCGGAGAAGTTCCAGTTGGCCCAGGAGATCTTCTTGCGGGCCATCAGGTCGATGTACTTCTGCGACGTCGTGAAGTCGTTCGCACCGTCACCGGACGCGGTCTGGGTGCCGAACTCCGTCACGAAGACGGGCACCGCGCTCGAGACGCGGTCCAGGACGTTGATGTAGTCCTGCTTGTGCGAGTTCGCGTAGAAGTGGAACGAGTACATGAAGTTGGTCGCGTTGACCTTGTTGTTCAGCACCACCGACGCGTCCTCGCCGTCGGAGTAGCCGAACGTCGACCAGCCGTGCGTGCCCGAGACGATCAGGCTGTCCGGGTCGATGTTGCGGATCACCGGGATCATCTGCTCGGCGTAG
This sequence comes from Lentzea kentuckyensis, assembly GCF_002150765.1. Taxonomy (GTDB): domain Bacteria; phylum Actinomycetota; class Actinomycetes; order Mycobacteriales; family Pseudonocardiaceae; genus Lentzea; species Lentzea kentuckyensis. Next base: position 54,702 of record NZ_MUYM01000009.1, on the reverse strand, counting down.
GACTTGACCTTCGCCCAGGAGACCTCGTTCGGCTCGTTCGCGATGTCGTAGATGATGTTGGTCTTGTCCTTGTGCCGCTGGGCGATCTCGGTGAAGAACGTCTTGGCGCGCGACAGGTTGTAGTTCGGGTCGCCCGGCGAGAGCTGGTGCCAGTCGATCAGGACGTAGATACCGCGCCGGGTCGCTTCCTCGATGTAGCTGTGCACCAGGTCGGTGAACTTGCGCGGGTTGGTCTCGTACCCGCCTTCCTGGATGTACATCGCGGTGCGGATGAAGTCGCCGCCCCAGTCGTCCACCAGCGCGTCCCACGATGCGGGCTTGATGCACTGGGCGTACCACTGGATGCCGTGCGTGCTCATGCCGCGCAACTGGATGGGCTTGTTGTACTGGTTGCACAGCTGCACACCGCACACGCGCAGCAGACCGTTGATGTCGTGCGGCCTGGTGCCACCGGGGGTGCCCGGCGTGGTCTTCACGGTCACCGAGTTCGACGCGCCGGACAGGTTCCCTGCCGCGTCCCGCGCCTGCACGGTGAAGGTGTACGAGGTGTCCGGCGTCAGCCCGGTCACCGTGTGCGTGGTGCCGGTCGCGGTCTGCCCGTTGGACAGCACGTACCCGGTCACGCCCACGTTGTCCGTGGACGCGTCCCACGCCAGCGAGATCGACGACGCGGTCTGCGCGGTCGAACGAAGGTTGCCCGGCGTCGAGGGGGCGACCGTGTCCGGCGGGCCGGACGGGGGTTCGACGTCGAGCCGGTCGAGGTTCGGGCCGCCGTTGGCGGTGGTCGCGACCGTCTTGATCGTGTTGGTGCCCGCGTTCAGGTTCACCGTGGTGGTGCGGCTGGTCCAGGTGGTCCACGCGCCCGTACCGGGGAACGAGAGCTCGTCCGCCGCCAGCGAGCCGTTCACCGAGACGTCCATCGGGCGGTTGGCCGTGGTGCCGTTGGCGAACCGGAACGTGAGCGTCGCCTGCCCCGCGCTGGGCGAGGTCACGGTGAACTCGACGGAACTGCCGACCTCGTTGTCGTAGTTGACGAAACCGCTGCCGGTGAAGCCGGCGTGGTTCGACTCGACGAGACCGTTCGAGATCGTCGCGCTCTCCGCCTGGTACTGGACCGGGGCGGCGACCGCGACGGCCGGAACGGCGAGCGCCAGCGCTGCCGGAAGGACCAAGAACAGGGATCTGGCCACAGGGTGCCTCCTGTGTAGGGGAACAACAGGGTGCGGCGGCGATTTAGTTAAGAAGGTTTCCTATCCGTTGTGGGTTGCATCACAGCACCAGACCACTGCTCGTGTCAACAAATTCGGGCGACCGGAACAAGTCGGGTGGGGCATCCTGCACGCCTGATGCGATCCACAGTCACCGTGACACCAGCACAGCTTCCGGAGGTGCTGCTGCACGTCGCCGTCGTCCGACCGGTCTTCCTCTGGGGAGCACCGGGTATCGGCAAGTCGTCGCTCGTCCGCAAGTTCGCCGCCGAGCTGGGCCTGGAGTGCGTGACGCTGCTGGGCACGCAGCTCGCTCCGGAGGACCTGATCGGAGTTCCGGAACTGGTCGGTGGCAGGTCCCGGTTCGCCCCACCGGAATCCATCGCCCGCCACGACCCGTACTGCCTGTTCCTCGACGAACTGAACGCGAGCAGCCCGGAGGTGCAGAAGGCGTTCTACTCGCTGATCCTCGACCGGCGCATCGGCTCCTACGAGCTGCCGAAGGGCTCGATCGTGATCGGCGCCGGCAACCGGGCGGTGGACAACGCCCTGGCGCGCCCGATGGCGTCCGCACTCGTGAACCGCATGATCCACGTGCACCTCACGGCGTCGGCCCGCGACTGGCTGGACTGGGCGCGCGAGTCGAACATCCACCCGTGGGTGCTCGACTACCTGACGCAGCGCCCGGACCACCTGTGGAGCGCGGCGCCGAAGGTCGAGGAGACGTTCTCCACGCCGCGCGGCTGGCACATGCTGTCCGACGCGCTGCACTCGTTCGGCGACGACATCTCCGATGACCTGCTCGGGGTGCTGGCGTTCGGCACGGTCACCGCGAACCACGCCTCGATGTTCAGGGCGTACGTGAAGACCGTCCGGCACGCGTACGGGTTGGAGGCCGTGCTGCGCGGTGACGCCCGCTGGCCGTCCGCGCCAGGTGACCGCGACCTGCTGTACTTCCTGGCCGAGGCGTTCCGCGCGCGGCTGGTGAAGGAACTGCCGCACGACAAGGCGCACGCGCCCGCGGCGGGCAAGCAGCTCGCTCACCGCGGCAAGGCGTTGCTGCTGGAACTGGCCGAGTTGTCGCTGGAGATCGCGCAGATGGTGATCGCGGCCGACGACGACGGCAACCCCGTGCTGCCCGCGTGGTTCCTCGTCGAGGTCACCCGCGACCTGCCGCGACTGGTCGCGGCACGGGCATGAGCCGGCGTTCGAAGGCACACGTCGACCCTGCCGCGCTGGCGTTCGCGGCGGCGGACCGGCGGATCAACTCACATCCGCTGTTCGCCGCCCTCAGCACGTTCGTGCGCCGCCAGTCGGAGCATCCGTGGGCGGACATCTCGCTGGACGGCACGCTACTCGCCCACCCGACGAAGAAGGCGAGCGAGGACGAGTGGACGTGGGTCTTCGCGCATTGCCTGCTGCACCTGGGTTTCGGCACTTTCTCCTGTGACGACGTGCAGGACTTCCAGCCCGCGCTGAAGTTCGGCACGCGGCCGTTGTCGTGGGAGTCTGGCCGGTGCGTGCGCGGCGGGGAGTCGAAGGACCCGAAGAAGTGGGCCGACCGGTTCGCCACCGGGTTGTCCAACGCCGCCGTGGCCGCGATCGACGTGGCGGGTGGCGCGCGGTCGTCGTTGAGCGACGCGCGGCCGGTGAAGACCGAGTGGCAGCTCGCGCTGGGCTGGTTCGTGTCGAACTACCCGCTGCTGGGCGCTCTGGCGTCGACGATGACCGTGGTGGCGGACCCCGAACTGGCGCGGGGCTGGAACATCTCGATCGCGGCGGTGTCCACGGCCTCGGCCGAGATCTACGTGAACCCGTTGGCGGGCTTGTCGAAGCCGGAATGGCGGTTCGTGCTCGCGCACGAGATGCTGCACGCCGCGCTGCGCCACTGCGACCGGGTCGGCGGGCGGGACGCGTACCTGTGGAACATCGCCGCCGACTTCGTGGTCAACGGCTGGCTGGTCGAGATGGGCGTGGGCGCGGCTCCGGAAGGTGTGCTGCACGACCCTTCCCTGCGCGGCCTGTCGGTGGAGTCGATCTACGACCGGATCGCAGTGGACCTGCGGCGGTACCGGAAGCTGCTCACGTTGCGGGGCCATCACCAGGGCGACCTGCTCGGTGAGCCGTTGCGCGGACCTTCCGACGTCACCGACCTGGACGAGTTCTACCGACGGGCTTTGCTGACCGGGCTCAGCTATCACACGTCGGCTCGCGGCCTGCTGCCCGCCGGACTGGTCGAGGAGATCCGCGCGCTCGAACACCCACCGCTGTCGTGGGACGCCCAGCTGGCGCGGTGGTTCGAGGAATTCGTTCCCGCCGTGGAGAAGCGGCGGACCTACGCGCGTGCGTCGCGGCGGCAAGCGTCCACTCCGGACATTCCCCGGCCCGGCTGGGTGCGACCCGAGACGCTGGAGTCACGACCGACGTTCGGGGTCGTGCTCGACACGTCCGGTTCGATGGATCCCAAGTTGCTGGGCAAGGCTCTGGGCGCGATCGCTTCCTACGCCGCCGCACGTGACGTGCCTGCCGCACGCGTGGTTTTCTGTGACGCGATGGCATATGACGCCGGATATGTGCCCGTCGAGGACATCGCGGGCCGGGTGACGGTGCGCGGGCGTGGCGGCACGGTGCTGCAGCCCGGCATCGACCTGCTCGAACGCGCCGCGGACTTCCCGTCGGCCGGCCCGATCCTCGTCATCACCGACGGGTGGTGCGACGTGCTGCGGATCCGGCGCGACCACGCGTTCCTGATCCCGGCGGGCGCGCATCTGCCGTTCCGCGCCCGTGGTCCCGTGTTCCGGATGTCCTGATGGAGATCGCCTGCGACGAGTCCGGTTCCGAGGGCGAGAAGCTCGTCGGCGGGGTCACCGCGGTCTTCGCGCACGCCGGCGTCCGGATGTCGCACGACGAGGCTTCGTCGTGTGTCACCCAGCTGCGTTCGATGATCAAGTCGCCCGCGCTGGAGTACAAGGCCAACCATCTGTTGCGCACGAAGAACCGGTGGGTGCTGCTGTGGTTCCTCGGACCTGACGGCCCCTTGATCGGACGCGCCCGCGTGCAGCTCGTGGACAAACGGCGGTATCTCGCCTCGCGGGTGCGCGCGGAGTTCGGCCGCGTCTCCGGACCGCTGGAGCACTACAACGACCTGCTGCGCGCCCGCGGGCCGCGTGGAACGCTGGACCCGTTGTTCCCGGCGATCCTGCGGGCCGTCGCGCAGTGGCAGGTTTCGGGGGGAGGTCCGGTGTCGATCGTGCACGACCAGCAGCTGTCGCTGACCGACGGGCGGATCCGGCAGCTGAAGAAGATCGCGCCACGACTGGAAAGCCTCACGCTGGTCGACTCGCAGTACGACGCTCGCGTGCAGGTGGCGGACTTCCTGGCCGGGATCGCCAGGCGGGTCGCGGAGGAGGAACTGAACGGACGTCCTGACCGAGAGGTGATCGAGTTGCTGATGCCGTTCGTCGTCGGGCCTAGGATGTGGAATGCCTGACGCGATTTTCGCCGATCCACGGCTCGCTCGGATCTACGACCTGTTCGACGAACCACGCAGCGACCTCTCGCTCTACCTGGGGATCGCCGCCGAGGTCGGCGCCCGCTCGGTGCTCGACCTCGGGTGCGGCACCGGGAACCTCGCGACGTTGCTGGCCGGCTCCGGACTCACGGTCTTCGGGGTGGATCCGGCGCTGGCGTCGCTGGAGATCGCACGGGCCAAGGATTCCCGGGTGAGGTGGATCCACGGCGACGCGACGTCGCTGCCTCCCTTGCAGGTCGATCTCGCGACCATGACCGGGAACGTGGCGCAGGTGTTCCTCGGCGACGACTGGGAGGTCGCGCTCCGGTGCGTGCACGACGCGCTGCGCCCCGGCGGGCACCTCGTGTTCGAGACGCGGCGGCCGGAGAGACGAGCCTGGGAGGACTGGTCGCGGGCACAGCCGCGGGTGCGCGGCGGGGTGCGCGAGCAGCTCGAACTGCTCGGCGTGGGCCTGCCGTTCGTGTCGATCCGCCGTACCTACCGGTTCCCGGACGGCTCGGTGCTCTCCTCCGACTCGACGCTGCGGTTCCGCTCCCGGCCCGAAGTCGAGAAGAGCCTGGTGGCGTGCGGCTTCCAGATCGTGGACGTACGTGACGCGCCGGACCGGCCGGGCCGCGAACACGTCTTCCTGGCCCAGCGGCGGTAGCTCCGCCGTGCTCGTGTCCCAGGCGGCTGCCTGGGACACGAGGCCCTAACCGACGAACGCGGGCTGCCGCCAGGCCTGCACCAGCCACGGCAGGATCCGCGGCATCAGGTCGGCGACGACGTCGTGCAGCACCAGCACCATCCGGCCGGATCGATCGGGGCCGGCGTCGAGCCACACGGCCTGCATCAGGAGCCCGGCCAGCGGGTCGAGCCCCGCCTCCGCCTCGGCCAGTGCGGCGTCGGTGGCGGCGGCGGGGTCCACGACCTCACGGTGTGCGAAGCCGGAACGACACAGTTCGGGATGCAGTTCCACCAGGGAATCCACCGCGGCGGCCAGGCGTCCCACGCCCAGCCCGGCCCGAACCTGCACCGTAATCGCTCTCACGTTAGGAGAGCCTAACCTAGGCCCCACCCAGGATCGCGCCCACTGAGTCCCAGGACACGGTCGAGCAGCGGCGCGTTCGGGTCGACCTCCACCGCGGCGCCGAACAGCGAGCCGTCGCGGTCGTCCGGGCCGATCGACGACACGAAGCCGTAGACGACCTGGAGCAGGTTCTCGTCGACCGCGAAGTCCTGGCCGGTCGCGCGGGCCAGGTCCCAGCCGTGCAGCACGACCTCGTCCAGCGCCACGGCAGCCGCCACCTCGCCGGGCAGGTCGACGCCGCCCGCCGCGGTCATGCCCTCCCAGGACGACGGCGCGTGCCAGGCCGACGCCAGTTCGGCGAGCCGCACCGGCATCGACTCGCGGAAGTCCAGCGGCAGCCGGGTCGCGTCACCTGCGGCCGCGCCGTTCAGCGGGGTCTTCCGCGCCGCCATGGTGAAGGCGACCGAGAGGCCGTTCACGTGGTCGAGCAGGTCGCCGACCGTGTAGTCGGGACACGGGGTCGGTGCCTTGAGATCGCCGTCCGACACGTTGCGCACCAGAGCCGCGAGCTGATCGGTCGCAGGCGTCAAGTCGAACATCAGTAGCCATCGCCTCCCCAGAACGTTTCCTCGAGCATGTCCGCCGTACCGGCGAGCAGCTGCAGCGGGTCGGTGAACTCGTGGATGTCGAGGTCCACCAGCGGAAGCGAGTGCCGGACCACCACGTGCTCGCCCATGATCGCGAGACCGCACGCCACGGTGGACTTGCCGACCTCCTCCAGCACGTCGCGGAGGTTCACGTCCGCCGCCAACCCGCAGGGGGAGGCGATCTGCACCCATTCGTGCATCTTGTCGAGCACTTCCCTGACGATGATCACGACCTGCGTGCGCTCATCGTCGCCCTCGTCGTCGTCCCCGAAGGTGAAGAGGATCCTCAGCTCCTCGTCCTCGTCGTGGATGACGTCGTACTCTGCGCGGACGTAATCCGCGAGGTCTCCCCAACTCGCCATGGCGCAACCCTACTTGCCGCGACCGCCCACAGCCCGACGACGAGCACGGCGCCCACCTCCGCGATGAGCAAGATCCTCTCGATGTAGCCCAACGGGAACACGACCCACCACCGAACGTCGGAGGTCGCTCCCAGCACAATGGCGTAGAGAAGCGGCGTGAATGCGACAACGCTCAACAGACCGGACGCCATCGTGAATCTCGCGTGCTTTCCCCACACGTGATCCCGCAGCCACGGCCTGGCCAGCAGGATCACCGCGATCGGCAGGCTGACGAACGCGATCATGCTGCCGAACCGGTGAATGCTGCCGCTGACCTGGTTGGTGCCCATCGCCCAGTTCGTCTTGGGGAACACCACCACCAGGAACAGGCCGATCGACCACAGGATCAGCGCGATCGAGCCGCCGGACCGCCACTTCGTCAGTCCTTTGTGGACGAGCGCGGTGAGGATCGCGAGCGAACCGACGGCCAGCAGCAGCACGGCGACGTCGAACACCGGCCGGTAGTCACCCAGCGCGTACTCGCTGATCGTGCGGCGCAGCGGGCCGACGGTCAGGTCGAGCAGACCCACCATGGCCACCGTCGCGACGACGGCGAGTGAACCGCCGGTGGCGGCAAGTCGAGGAATCAGCACATACCGGTCAACGCGGTCGCGAACCCGCCCGGTTCCTGGATTCAGGAAGCCGACAGGTTGTCCCCAGGGTTTCGACAGGTCCTACCGAAGCGCGACCTGGGCCTCCTCCGCGACCGCGCCGGCCACCGCCGTGAGGGCCGGCGAGTCGAGCTTCCACTGCTGCCAGTACAGCGGAACCGAGATCGTCCGGCCGGGCGCGAGGTCGATCAGGCCCTCCTGCAGCTGCTGCGGCGGGACCATGCCCCAGCCGAGGCCCGCCACGATCGCCCGCACGTACACCTCGGACGACGGCACGTAGTGACGGTGTTCCGACGCGCCGCGACCGCGGGTCAGCGTGCGGACGAACCTGTCCTGGAGGTCGTCGTTGCGGTCGAACACCACCACCGGCGCGTCCGGCAGCCACGACTTCAGCGCGCCTTCCTGGTTCCGGTCGATGAAATCCCGCGAAGCCATTGCGGCGTAACGGATGTCGCCGAGCATGCGGACCGAGCACCCGGCGACCGGCTCGCGTGACGACGTGACCGCGGCCATCACCACACCCTGGCGCAACAACGCCGTCGTGTGGTCCTGGTCCTCGCGGTGCAGGTCGAACGAGATCTTCAACGACGGCGAGACCCGTTGCAGGGCGGGCAGGAACCACGTGGCGAGCGAGTCGGCGTTCACCGCGATCGGCACCCGGACGACGGCGTCGGACCCCAGCGCCGCGTCGAGGTCCTGATCCAGGGCGAGCAGTTGCCGACCGTACCGGACCAGCACCTCCCCCGACGGCGTCAGTCGCACCGGCCGGGCCCGCACCAGCAGCACGCGACCCGTGCGCTGTTCGAGTGCCTTGATCCGTTGGGAGACAGCGGACGGAGTGACGTGCAACGCCGCGGCGGCCGCGTCGAACGTGCCCGCGTCCACGACCGCGAGCAGCGTGCGAACCAGGTCGAGATCCATCACAAGCGCTAATGATACGTAAGAATCTTTAGCTGGTCTCATCAAGACCGCGTCAATACCGTCGACGACGTGACTGACCTGCTGCTCGGCTTCGGCACCATGATGACCCTGATCGTCGCGATCGGCGCGCAGAACGCTTTCGTGCTGCGCCAAGGACTTCGACGTCAAGCCGTGGCCAAGGTCGTCGCCGTGTGCGCCATCTCGGACGCGATCCTGGTCGCGGTGGGCGTCGCGGGGTTCGGGGCGATCGTCCGCAGGTGGCCGCAGGCGATCACCGTCGCCGCGGTCGTCGGCGGGCTTTTCCTGCTGGGGTACGGGTTTCTGGCGGCGCGCAGGGTGTTCACCCCTGGGACGATGACCGCCGCCGACAGCGGTTCGAACCGGCCCGTGCTCACCGCGCTCGCGCTGACGTGGCTCAACCCGCACGTCTACCTGGACACGTTGCTGCTGCTCGGCTCGATCGCGGCCGGCCGGTGGCTGTTCGGCGTCGGCGCGGTCACCGCGAGCGTCACCTGGTTCGTCGCGCTCGGGTTCGGCGCCCGGCTGCTCAGCCCGCTGTTCGCCAAGCCCCGCTCGTGGCGGGTGCTGGACGGCCTGATCGCCGCCGTGATGATCAGTCTCGGGGTCGCCCTGATCGTCGGGCGATGATCATCACCAGCACCGCGAACACGGCCAGAACACCGCTCGTCACGGGCGCCGCGGCACCGACGAGAAGGGACGTCGAAGCGAGCCCCGCACTGACCAGCGCGCCCGCGACGACCTTCGGCCGAACATCACCCACGTTGATCACCATAGCCCACGACACGCCCATGTTGGGTGGTGATCCAGACCCCACCCCTACATGTAGTATCTGCCGCGCTGGTGGTTCACCGACTCGGAGCAACGAGCCGGTGAGGCAAGAGGGAACCTGGTGAAAAACCAGGACTGCCCCGCAGCGGTGAGTGGGAACGAAAGCCGTCAACTGAGCACTGGGTCTCGCGACCTGGGAAGCGACGGCCGGTAGGCGTTCGTAGTGCGCCCACGAGTCCGAAGACCTGCCACTGGTGTGCGCGCAAGCCTGCGCGCACGACACGGTGCCCCGAGGGAGGGCGGCTGTGTGCACCAGTGGTGTGTCCGCTGGCGTGCGCATGCGTTTTCCTCGGGCTTAGCTCGCGAGGAGAGAGCGTGCCCGACCGCCTAACGACATTGGATCGTCTTTCTGGGGTCGTCAACGAAGCGTGTGCCGACCTGCCGAACGCGTCGGCCGAGGCGGTTCTGGCCGAGACCAAGCGAAATCTCTACGACGCCATCACCGACGCCGAACTCGCGCTGGCGCCGATCATGGCCGCCCGCACGATGGTCGAGCACGACCCGGACTACTCCTACGTCAGCGCCAGGTTGTTGCTGGACAAGCTGCGTGCCGAGGCCTGCGGCGTGCCTCTCTCGCACGCCGAGATGACCGAGCGCTACCCGTCCTACTTCGCGTCGTTCGTGCACCACGGCATCGACCTCAGCCAGCTCGACCCGCGCCTGGCGGAGTTCGACCTGGCCCGCCTGGGTGCGGCGCTCGACCCGTCGCGTGACCTGAACTTCCAGTTCCTGGGCCTGCAGATCCTGTACGACCGCTACTTCCTGCACGACGACGGCCGCCGTTACGAGCTCCCGCAGGCGTTCTTCATGCGCGTCGCCATGGGCCTCGCCCTCGAAGAGGATGACCGCGAAGCCCGCGCGATCGAGTTCTACGAGCTGCTCTCGTCGTTCGACTTCATGTGCTCGACACCGACGCTGTTCAACTCGGGCACCACCCGCCCGCAGCTGTCGTCCTGCTTCCTGACCACCGTGGACGACGATCTCGCCGCCATCTTCCACGGCATCAGCAACAACGCGCTGCTCAGCAAGTTCGCCGGCGGTCTGGGCAACGACTGGACCCCGGTGCGCGGCATCGGCGCGCACATCAAGGGCACCAACGGCAAGTCGCAGGGCGTCGTGCCGTTCCTGAAGGTTGCCAACGACACCGCCGTAGCCGTGAATCAGGGCGGACGCCGCAAGGGCGCTGTCTGCGCGTACCTCGAAACCTGGCACATCGACGTCGAGGAGTTCCTCGACCTGCGCAAGAACACCGGTGACGAGCGCCGCCGCACGCACGACATGAACACCGCGAACTGGGTGCCGGACGAGTTCCTGCGCCGGGTCCGCGCGAACGGCCAGTGGACGTTGTTCTCCCCTGACGAGGTGCCGGACCTGCACGACGCGTTCGGTGACGAGTTCGCTGAGAAGTACCGGGCGTACGAGAAGAAGGCCGCCAACGGCGAGATCAAGGTCTTCCGCCAGATCCCGGCCGTCGACCTGTGGCGGCGCATGCTGACCATGTTGTTCGAGACCGGACACCCGTGGATCACGTTCAAGGACCCGTGCAACCTGCGTTCGCCGCAGCAGCACAGCGGTGTCGTGCACTCGTCGAACCTGTGCACCGAAATCACGCTGAACACCACGATCGACGAGGTCGCGGTGTGCAACCTTGGATCGGTCAACCTCGCACAGCACGTGACCGAGCACGGCATCGACCACGCGCGCCTCGAAAAGACCGTGCGCACGGCCGTGCGGATGCTCGACAACGTGATCGACGTCAACTACTACACGATCCCCGAGGCACGGAACTCCAACCTCAAGCACCGGCCGGTCGGCCTGGGCCTGATGGGCTTCCAGGACGCGCTGTTCACCCTCGGCCTGCCGATGGCGTCGAAGGAGGCCGTCGAGTTCGCCGACCGTTCCATGGAGGAGATCAGCTACCACGCGATCTCCGCGAGTGCCGAGCTGGCCGGGGAACGCGGCGCGTACCGGTCGTTCGAGGGTTCGCTGTGGTCGCGGGGCGTCCTGCCGATCGACTCGGTGGAGATCCTGGCCGCCACCCGCGCCGAGGGTGAGCTGGAGCAGGACCGTTCGTCCACACTGGACTGGAACGCCGTGCGCGAGAAGGTGCGGCGCGGCATGCGGAACTCGAACGTCATGGCCATCGCGCCGACCGCGACCATCGCGAACATCACCGGCGTGAACCAGTCGATCGAGCCGCTGTACCGCAACCTGTACGTGAAGTCGAACATGTCCGGCGACTTCACCGTGATCAACCCGGACCTGGTGCGTGCCCTGAAGCAGCGCAAGCTGTGGGACGAGCAGATGATCTCGGACCTGAAGCTGCACGACGGCAGTCTCGGCGCGATCGACCGGGTGCCGCCGTACCTGAAAGCCTTGTACGCCACGGCTTTCGAGGTCGACAGCTCCTGGCTGATCGAGGCGGGTTCGCGCCGGCAGAAGTGGATCGACCAGGCGCAGTCGCTGAATCTGTACCTCGCTCAGCCGAGCGGCCGCAAGCTCGACGAGCTGTACCAGCTGGCCTGGGTGCGCGGCCTCAAGACCACGTACTACCTGCGCACCCAGAGCGCCACGCACGTGGAGAAGTCCACGCTGCAGGGCACCGACGGCAAGCTCAACGCCGTCTCCCCCGTCACCCCGGACGCCTGTTCCGTCACCGATCCCGATTGTGAGGCTTGTCAGTGAGCATCGAAGCAGGCGCCGCACGCGTCTCCGTCGACGACAAGGCGATGATCAACTGCCGCGCCGACGTCAACCAGCTGCTGCCGCTCAAGTACCACTGGGCGTGGGACAAGTACCTGGCCGGCTGCAACAACGCCTGGATGCCGACCGAGGTCTCGATGCAGGCCGACATCTCGCTCTGGAAGTCCAAGGACGGGCTGACCGAGGAGGAGCGCCGCATGATCAAGCGCAACCTCGGCTTCTTCGCGACCTCGGAGTCGTTGGTGGCCAACAACATCGTGCTCGCGGTGTACCGGCACCTGACCAACCCGGAGTGCCGCCAGTACCTGCTGCGCCAGGCCTTCGAGGAGGCCGTGCACACCCACACGTTCCAGTACATTTGCGAATCGCTCGGTCTCGACGACGGCGAGCTGTTCAACATGTACCGGGAGATCCCGTCGATCACCGACAAGGCGGCGTGGGCGCTGCAGTTCACGCAACACCTGGAGGACCCGGAGTTCCGCACCGGCACCCCCGAGACGGATCAGGCGTTCCTGCGCGACCTGGTCGCGTTCTACGTGGTCTTCGAGGGCATGTGGTTCTACACCGGCTTCGCGCAGATCCTCTCGCTCGGCCGGCGCAACAAGATGGTCGGCATCGCCGAGCAGTACCAGTACATCCTGCGCGACGAGTCGATCCACCTGAACTTCGGCATCGACGCGATCAACCAGATCAAGATCGAGAACCCGCACCTGTGGAACGACGTGTTCCAGAAGGAGGTGCGGACCATGCTCGCCGAGGGCTGCGAGCTGGAGATCGCCTACGGCCGCGACACCATGCCGAGCGGCATCCTCGGCCTCAACTCCGAACTGTGCGAGCAGTACATGCGGTTCATCACGAACCGCCGGTGCGCACAGCTCGGGCTGGAGCCGGTCTGGGAGCAGACGGAGAACCCGTTCCCGTGGATGTCCGAGATGATGGATCTCAAGAAGGAGAAGAACTTCTTCGAGACCCGCGTCATCGAGTACCAGAACGGCGGCTCACTGGAGTGGTGAGCCCAGCCGCACGGCCTTGGGGAGCCCGGCCCGGTCCGCCACCGGCCACGCCAGCGGATCGGGCCCCAGCTTCACCAGTTCGGCGATCTGCAGCTTCGACCACGGCGAGATCTCGCGCGTGCCGTCGAGCGCGCTCGCGGCGAACTCGGACCACGCCACCCGTTCGGTGGAATCGACCTCGTCCGGGTTCGGCACCGGCTCGTCGTCGCACACCACGCGGAACACCGGGCACATCTCGTTCTCGACGACGCCGTCCATCTCGGCGCGGTAGCGGAAGGCCGGCAGCAGCAGTTCGGGGTCGGCGCAGTTCAGGCCGAGCTCGTCGTGCAGACGCCGCACCACGGCGGCGGCCATGTCCTCGTCCGGCAACGGGTGACCACAGCAGGTGTTCGTCCACACGCCGGGGAAGGTCTTCTTGTGCAGCGCTCGCCGCGTGAGCACGATGCGGCCGGCCGAGTCGAAGACGTAGCTGGAAAACGCCAGGTGCAACGGGGTGTCCGCGTGGTGCACCACTGCCTTGTCCTCGACGCCGATGGCCGAACCGTCCTCGGCCAGGAGGACCACCTGTTCCACAGTCACGACGCCACGTAATCACACGAGTGCAGCAGATCGGAAGCCGGGAGTGTGAGCTTGAGCGTACGGATAGCAAGACCCGAGGTGGTGCGGGTCACCCTGAGGTCATGACATCCCCGTTCGCTCAGGCTCACACCATGTTCCTGGTGCTGGTCAGCCCAACGGGCCAGTACTCGATCTGGCCGGCGGTGCTGCGGGTGCCCGCCGGGTGGCAGGTCGTCCACGGCGTCGCGTCCCGGATCTCGTGCGAGGACTTCGTGCACGGCGCCGACCTGCCGGCCGCCGCCTAACACGTCACTCGCGCGTCACCCCACACCGCGTTGTCGAGGCTCGCCCCGTCACCGCCGTCGGTCACCCGCAGCGTCAACGACTTGACGCCGCCCAGGTCGACGCTGATCGGCAACGCCGGGTCCACCGACCTGCGCAGCGCGCTCTCGTAGAGCACCCGGCCGTCACCGATGACGGCGAACACGACCGACCCACCGACGCCGGCCGCGCGGTCCACGCGGCCGTCGACCTCGTCGTCCACTCCGACCGTGGCGTCGAACCGCGTGCACGTGCCGAGTGAGAAGGTGTCGTCCGCGGGCGTCGTGCCGATGCCCTTGCCGAACCGCACACCGCCGGTGGTCAAAGTCCTGCCCTCGACGGAACGGTCGTTGCCCGCCAGGTAGGACTGCCCGGCGGGCAACGGCTTCCACACGTGTGCGCGGGTCGCCTTCGCGGCGGACACACCGGAGCTGAAGCGGGCCTCCACGGGCACATCTGTCAGCCCCACGACCGGATTCGCGCCGACCCGCACGCTCCACCTGCCGCTCAACGACTCCCCCGGCGCGACTCGGAACGCCTTCACCGCTCGGGAGACGGTCCAGCCGGCAGGCACCTGCGGCGCGAACGTCACGCCGTGGAGCGGGCGGTCCGAGGTGTTGGTGACCGTGCCGCTCATCTCGAACGCCTGCCCGGGCTGCACCGACGTCAGTTCCGGCGTGACGACCACTGAAGTCGGCGGGATGCCGTGCGTGGGCCGTGCGCAGGTCGAACGGTCCGGACGGCAGACCAGGGCGACGAAACCGCCGTCCTTCGCGACCGGGATGGTCAGCTTGTCCGAAGTGACATGGGTTTCCTTGACCAGACCGCCGACACCGTCGCGCACCACCTCGACCAGCCAGCGCCCGTTGCCGAGCGCGGGCAGGTCCAGAGTCCGCGACTCCCCTGCCACCGCGCCGCCCACGAACCAGCGGTCGTCGCTGCGGCGGGCCAGCACGGCGCTTTCGGTGGGGCGGCCGGACACCAGGCGCGTCTCGTCCCACGCGGTCGGTGTCTGTTCGAGGAACCACCGCGCGAGCGGCCGGGCGTCGTAGGAGTCCGGGCGCCCGGCGAGGTTCTGCACGCCGGACTCGTACAGCACGGACAGCGCGAGCTCGCCGCCGTCGGTGTTGGCGCGGGTGCGGTGGAAACCACCGGGCGTGTAGTCCATGCCGCCCACCACGTTGCGGGTGAACGGCAGCGCGGTGATGTGCGAAGTGGTGAGACCGCTGGACTTCTCGGCGCCGTGCACGGCCTCGGTCGTCATGACGTGCGGCCACGTGCGGTGGACGCCGTGCGGCAGCGTGGCGCCGTGGAAGTTGACCAGGAAGTGCATGCGGGCGGTCTCCGGCAGGATCTCGTCGTACCAGCGGTAGCGCTCCTGGCCGTCGGAGTCCATGAAGTCGATCTTCAGGCCCTGCACGCCCCACTTCCGCAGCCACGGCAGGTAATCGGCGCGCTTCTCCGGCGTGTCAACAGAACTGAACCGCACCCACGTGTGGATGCCGACGTTCCGCGCCTTCGCGTACCGCACGAGTTCGGGGATGAAGCTGGTCTGGCGCCAGTTCGGGTCGTCGTACCAGCCCGCGTCGACCACGACGTACGGCCAGGCGCGCGCGGCTGCGTAGTCGACGAACTCCTTCTGCCTGGCCAGGTCCTGTTGCACCGGGCGGCCGCCGGCGAGCCAGGTCCAGATCGCCGGGCCGGGCTTGATCCAGGACGTGTCGCGCACGCGGGACGGCGGCGCGAGGTCGTCCACCAGCGTCGACTCGGTGACGGTGGCGAGCGAGCCCACGATCACGGTGCGCCACGGCGTTTTCAGCGCGCCGGACACCGCGACCTTCTCGTCCCACAGCTTCACCTGGTACCTGCCGCCACCGGTGTGCACGAGGTGGCCACCCGAGTACCGTCCGTCCACATCGGACTCGGTGATCAGCGCGTAGGTGCCGCCGGCCTCGAACAGCGCCGGGTGCATGTACTCGGCGAGTTCGGCGGTGCCGGCGGTCAGCTGCAGGAACGGGTTCTCGTAGTCGCGCCGGAACTTCGCGAGCCACGCGGGAGAGTCCGCGGGAAGGACGAACGCCGAGGTCTCGCCGGTGACCGCACCGGTGTCCTGCGGCAGTTCGTAGCGGTAGGCGACGCCGTCAGGGGACTCGCGCACCACCAGGTTGAGCCTGTTCGCGCCGGACGTGAACCGGTAGGTCGTCTCGGTGGCCCGCACTGTCCGGTCCCGCTTCTTGCCGGACGTCGTGCGGTAGCGCTCGAAGATCGCGCGCCGCGACTTGCCGGCGAACGACAACCCGGATGACAGGTCGGCACGCTCGGTGGTGATCCCGACCGGCGACGGCTGCACGACCGTCCTGCCGCCGGAGGTCACGGCCAGGGTGACCGCTCCCCCGGAAGTGCCGACCACCGCCCGCGGGCCGTCGGACGAAGCCTGCGCAGGTGCCACGACCAGGCCTGCGACCAGGACAGCCACGGCTGCAGCTCTCACCGCCACGGACACTCCCCTCGTGATCCGGGGCGGCGGTCACCGGAAGACATCCAATGACTCGGACGCTATGCCGGGCATTTCGTCCGAGTCAAGGGATGTAACAACCGTGAGTACTCCGATGTCTAGCGTTGACTAGAGCAAGGTGATGTTGCCGTGCGCCGAAGCGCCACCGTGCTCGTCGTTGCCCGCGTACGACGCCGTGAAGCCCTGCAGCAGCGTCGACAGGCCGACCAGCAGCGACACGTTCGCGTCACAGGTGGCCTTGCCCGACGAGTTGGTCGTGGCGGTGCACAGCGGGTTGCCCTTGACCGTGCGGAACACGATCTGCTGACCCGCGACCGGCACGCCGGTGTGCTTGTCGGTCAGCGTCGCGTCGAGCGAGCGGACCGTGAAGCCGAGCAGGCGCAGTTGCAGCTGGGCGTTGCCGCCCACGAGCTTCGACGCGGCGGGCGGCACGAAGTTGATCGCGATGCCCACCGGGCTCTGGCCGACCGCGATGGAGCCGGTGACCGTGTTGGACGCCGTGTCGATGATCGACACCGTGTTGCTGTTGAAGTTCGTGACGTAGGCGCTCGCACCGTCCGGCGTGAGGGCCACGCTGATCGGGCGGTCACCGACGACGATCTTCTGCAGCTCGGTCATCGCCGTCAGGTCCACGACGGACACCGAGTCGAACTCGCTGTTCGTCACGTACGCGCGGGTTCCGTTGGGCGACAACGCGATGCCGTGCGGCACGAAGCCGACCTTGGCGGTGCCGACGACGGTGCGCGTGGCGACGTCGATGGCGGAGATGTCGTCCGAACCCTTGTTGACCACGTACATCCGCGTGCCGTCGGCCGATGCCGCGACCGCGGTGGGCGTGCTGCCCACGTTGATCGTGGTGACGACGGTGTTGGACGTCGTGTCGATGACCGAGACCTTGCTCGGGCCGACCACGTCGTGCGTGACGTAGACGGCGGTGCCGTCGCGGGTGACGACCACGCCGTCCGGGTTCTGGCCGACGGTGATGGTCGCGGTGACCGTCAGCGTGGCCGTGTCGACCACGGACACCGTGCCGTCCGCGTAGTTGGTGACGTAGACGAAGCCGCCGCCGGGGGCGACCGCGACGCCCGCCGGGTGGCTCCCGACGGGGATGGACTTGTCGACCGTGTTGGTCGGCGTGTCGATCACGGTGAGCGTGTTCTGCACGGAGTTCGTCACGTAGCCGCGAGTTCCGTCGAACGCGACCGCCGCCATGTACGGCGAGCTTCCGCCGTTGTCGACGATCGTCTGGGACACCGAGTTCGTGGCCGTGTCGATCACCGACACTCCGCCGCCGTTGTTGGCGACGTATCCGAGCACCCGGCCGGCGGGAGCCGCCGAGGCCGGGGTCACCACCAGTGCCGCGGTGACGGCGACAGCCATCACCAGTGGACGCAACCGCATGTTCAATGCCTCCTGGCGCGAGTCATCCCGACCTTTCAGGACATCGCGACCGGACCAGCGGACGTTAGCCTCTTCAGCCGCTTCTCGAACCAATGGTCGGCATATTCGGCGTTGTTGTAGCGATCGATCTCCGCGAAACCGTGCTTGGCGTACAGGTTTCGCGCCTCGACGAGATCCTTGCGAGTGTCGAGGCGCAACACCTCGACACCGTGCTTCAGCGCTTCGGCCTCCATCGCCACGAGCAACGCCGACGCGGCACCCTTTCCGCGCCACGGCACCCGCACGAACATCCGCGTCAGCTCGCCGACACCGTCGCCGAGGAACCTCATGCCGAGACAGCCCGCGTCCTCGCCGTCATGCGACGCGACCAGGAACACCGGCACGTCGTGGTCCTGCTCGTCACGTTCGTAGGCGTCGATCTCGGCGTCGTTCGTGGGCCGCCCCCAGTAGCGGCTGATCATCTCGGCGTTGTACTCGCGGTTGAGCGGCGAGTGCGCGGCGTCGGCGACCGTCACGGTCCAGTTGGTCATGCGACCATCATCGAGACGCCGTCCAATCCAATAAGAAATCCAACACAGTGTGACCCACGTCACTGCAACACCGATGCCGCGAGAAGCCAACTGGGGGCGTGATGTTCGCGGAGCTGTTCGACGAGCACGCCCATCCGCTGCACCGATATCTGGCGCGACGGGTGGGCGTCGACGTGGCTGACGACCTGGTCAGCGAGACGTTCCTGGCCGCCATGCGCGGAAAGGAGAACTACGACCCGGAGCGGGGCAGCGTCGTCGGCTGGCTCTACGGCATCGCGACGAACCTGTTGCGCGGTCATGCCAAACGGGAGACCCGTTTGCTGCGCACCGCCGAACGTTATGGCGTGGACGTCGGTGTCGCGGACTCGTTGGAACACACGGTGGTCGCCCGCATCGACTCCCGCTCGCACCTGCGGCGGATCGCCCGTGAGCTGGCGAAGATGTCCGACGTCGACCGCGACCTGGTGCTGCTCGTGTCGCTGGCCGGTTTGAGCGTGCAGGAGGCTGCCGAGGCGCTCGACATGAACCCCGGCACCGCCCGGTCCCGGCTGCACCGCCTGCGCGCCAAGCTGAAGGAAGTGGAACATGCGTGACGTGCTGGACGACGACCTCGCCGAGCTGTACCCGGTGCGGCCCGCGGACGACGTGCGGATGGCCCGGTTGCGCGAGCAGCTCTTCGCCGGGGAACCCGCGCCGCGGTCACGGCGCTGGATCGGGATCGCGGCGGCGGCCGTCGCGGTCATGGTGATCGCCGGGCTCGTGGTGACGCTGCGGCCGGCCTCGCGGGACGCGCCCGCGACCTTGCCGACCATCCCGGCCACCTCGTTGCTGGAGGCCGCGACGATGCTGGAGACCGCCGAGAAACCGACCGCCAAGTACCAGCACATCACCTACCTGCTCTGGGAGTTCATGAGCGGCGCGGCGTTCGGAGACCCCAACTACGGCTCGGTGGCGGCCGAGTTCAGGTTCGACGTGTGGCTGCCCACCGCACCCGGCCAGACGGTGGTGATCTCCCGCAAGCTCACCGGCCAGCGACGAATGGTCGGCGGCAACCCGCCACCGGCCGACCGGACCATCGATCTGGCCAACATCCCCGACCTGTGGGACTCGTTCTGCGCGGCCACTCCGTGCAAGGAGGACAGCCTCGCGCAGCCGTTGCCGCCGGACCCGGCGAAGAAGCTGAAGGCCGCGTCGGCGGCGCTGCTCTCGCCGTTCACGACGAACGAGGAGAAGGCCGCCCTCTACCGCACGCTCGCTCAGTCCCCCGAGATCCGCTGGAACGACGGAAAGCTGTCGGTCGACGGCAGCCTCACCGAGTTCACCATCGATCCCGCCACGGGCCGCGTGAGCGGCATGCGGGAACTCAACCCGTGGCAAAACCCCTCGTTGCCGGAAGGCATCGTGCCGAGGTCGGTCACCGTCACCTACGAGTGGACCGATCAGCGGCCGTCGTAGGAACGCGGCAGGTACCAGGCCAGGGCGGCGCGCAACTCGGCGACGTCACGCTCGCGCCGCCGTCTGGTCCGTTCGTGGGCGACCGGGAACACCCGCACACCGCCGTGATGCGCACCGAAGAAGCGGCGTGGCGCCGGGTCCTTCAGCCAGACGACGACCCACGGCCGTTTCTTGTGCGGCACGACTCTTACCCGCGCCAGCTCGTACCACCAGTACTGGTGGAACTTGCCGTTGCGCGTGGTCGCGATGCCCTCGCGGCTGATCTCGATGACGATCTTGCGGCGGGCGGCGGCACCGAAGTACCGGGCCGCGCGCACGACCAGCACGCAGAACGCGGCCAGCGCCAGCAGCTGGGTGGCGCCGTTGGCCTTGGCGGCAGGGTCGGCGATCGCGGCGGCCAGCAGGGCGGCGGCGAGGTTCGTCAGTCCCCACAGCACCGGCACGAGCCGCGACGTCGAGAACGTCGCCGCGGCGGGCGTCATCGGGGCGGGCAGCTTGCTGGTCGGCGGCTTCGGCGACACGACCTGGGCGAGCAGCCGCGTCACCTCGGACGGGTCCGGGCGCTTGGCCGGGTCGCGGTGCATGCACTTCTGCACGAGCGGCCGCAACCCCTTGGGCACGCCGTCGATGTCCGGTTCGCCGTGCGCGGCCTTGTACAGCAGCGTCGCGGTCGGGCCCTCGCCGAACGGGCCCCTGCCGGTGGCCGCGTAGACCAGCACGGCGCCGAGCGCGAACACGTCGGACGGCGCGTTCACGTCCTGGCCGGTGATCTGCTCCGGCGAGAGGAAGCCGGGCGTGCCGAAGACCATGCCGGTCTCGGTCAGCGCGGTGTGCTCCATCGCGCGCGAGATGCCGAAGTCGATCACGCGCGGTCCGTCGGCGCCGAGGAGCACGTTGGACGGCTTGAGGTCGCGGTGCACCAGCCCGGCGCGGTGGATCGCCGTCAGCGCCTCCGCGAGGCCCTCGGCGAGCCGGCGCAGGTGGTGCTCTGGCAGCGGGCCGTGCCGTTCGATGGCCTCCTGCAGCGTCGGACCGGGCACGTACTCGGTGGCCATCCACGGGCGGGCCGCGCGCGTGTCCGCGTCCACGACGGCCGCGGTGCCGGCCGAACCGACGGCGCGGGCCATCTGCACCTCGCGGCGGAACCGCTCGCGGAAGCGCGGGTCGTCGGCGAGCTCGGCGCGGGCGACCTTGACGGCGACCTGCCGCCCGTCGCTGCCTTGGCCCAGGTAGACCGTTCCCATGGCACCGCGACCAAGCCTGCCCAGCAGCAGGTAGTCGCCAATGCGTTGTGGTTGGTCCACCTTCACCGTAACGAGGGTAGCGGGAGTTGGCCGTCAATCCTCACATCTGAGTAGATCTACGTATCGTTGTCACCCATGGGTCGGACCCGCTTGTACCGCAACGGCGAACTCGTGGACCGGGACTTCCCCGTCTCCGAGGTCGCGCACCACCTCGAAGATCCGTCGGCGGTGGTGTGGTTCGACCTTTGCGCGCCTTCGCAGGAAGAGATAGGTCTGCTGCGCGACGAGCTGGGCCTGCACGAGCTCGCGATCGAGGACGCCGTTGCCGAACGCCAGCGCCCCAAGGTCGACCGCTATCCCACCCATCTGTTCCTGAGCGTCTACGCCGTCTCATATGGCGACGGGCACGAACTCCGCACGTGCGAGGTAGACGCGTTCGTGACCAAGAACGCGCTCGTGACCGTGCGCGAGAGCGAGGACTACGACCTCGCCGGTGTGCTGCGCCGGTGGGACAGCGCGCCGACGCTCGCGTCCAGCGGCGTCGGGTTCCTGCTGCACGGCCTGCTCGACGACGTGGTGGACGGCCACTACACCGCGGCCGAGCGGCTCGACGACGACATCGAGGCGCTCGAGGACCGGATCTACCAGGAGAAGCCGCACGTCGGCCGCAAGGCGCTGCAGCTGCGGCGGGCCCTGGTGCAGCTGCGGCGGGTGGCGCTGCCGATGCGCGAGGTCCTGGGTTCGCTGGTGCACCGCGAACACGACGTGGTGGACGACGTGATGATGCCGTACTACCTGGACGTCAAGGACCACGCGTTGTTCACCGCCGAGCTCACCGAGTCGATGCGTGAGCTGGTCACGAACCTGCGCGAGGCCGAGGTCGCGGTGCAGGGCAACCGGCTGAACTCGATCATGAAGAAGGTCACCAGCTGGGCTGCGATCATCGCCGTGCCGACGGCGATCTCCGGGTACTACGGGATGAACGTCCCCTACCCCGGTTTCGAGCAGAAGTGGGGCTTCTGGGTGTCCACGGCGGGCATCTTCGGCCTCTCCTACTACCTGTACCTGATGTTCAAGCGCCGCGACTGGCTGTAGAGGAACCCGATGAAGATCCACCTGACCCGGCAGAACGAACTCGCGATCATCACGATCGACGCGCCACCGCTGAACCTCTACGCGCTGGACCTCGACGCCGAGTTCCACGACGCGTTGGACGAACTGGGCGACGCACGGGCGTTGCTGGTCAACGCGTCCGGACGGGTCGTGTCCGGCGGTGTCGACGTGTCGCTGTTCGCGGCCCAGGAGTACCGCGAGGACGCGCAGGCGTTGTTCGACCGCATGCTGCTGCTCCCGCAACGCCTTGCCGCGCTGCCGATCCCGACCGTCTTCGCCGCGCACGCCCTGTGCCTGACCTGGGCGTTCGAGCTGGCCGTGGCGTGCGACCTGATCGTCGCCGCGCAGAGTGCGCGGTTCGGGCTGGTGGAGAAGGTCGTGGGCCTGACGCCGACGATGGGCGGCACGCAGCGGCTGGCGGCCCGCGCGGGCGTGGGACGCGCGAAGGAGTTCGTGATGACGGGCGACCTCTACGACGCGGCGACGCTGGAGCGCTGGAACGTGGTGAACCGCGTGTTCCCGGACGAGGGCTTCGCGCTGGCCGCCGAACAGTTCGCGGCGTCGCTCGCGGTGGGCCCGACGCAGGCGCACTTCGCGACCAAACAGGTGCTCGCGCGTTTCGAGAACGGCGGTGTCCCGGAGGCGGACGCTCACGTCACGACGATCGCATCCGCGTTGTACGAAACAGAGGACCTGCCACGCGCTGTTCACAGCTTCCTCACGGACGGTCCCGGCCGCGCGACATTCACAGGTCGCTGATCTCACACATCAAAAAACCAAATGGCTCGGTGATAAAACCGTGATCTACCTGCTCACACTGACGCGGCATTCCCACCGAGCCGGAAGATGATGTTGCGGGACAACGAGATCCGCTTGACTCCTCCTGTCAGCCCGTGCAGTGTGCTGACCGTTCAACGGCCCCCGGTACGAACTCCGTCGCACGAGTGTGTACACATTTTGCAACGGCCGACGACACAAACAGCGAGTTCACGGTCCCCCGTCGTGAACGCGCGTGGAGGTAGATCCAGCCGTGAAACTGAGATTGGCCGTACTGCTGACCGGTGGTGTCATCGCGTTGGCCGCCTGCTCCCCGACGAAGGCGGCCAACCCGACACCTGTAGCGGAAAGCACCAGCGCCACCTCGACCAGCACGTCCAGCAGTTCCGCCGCCCCGAGCAGCACCTCGGCGGCCCCCAGTTCCACCAAGACCGCCACCAACGGCCCCGTGAAGCCGCCGAACAACCCCGGCACCCCCGCGCCGGCCGGTTCGCCCGGCTGGCAGCTCACGCAGGCCAACACCGGCCTCGCCGCGCAGGGCCTCAACTGCGACTCGCTGCCGCTCTACACCGGCCCCGGCCAGCCCGGCGCCGGCACGGTGATCTCCGGCAAGCGCGTCGAACAGGCGCTGACGCTGTTCGCGGGCAACATCACCATCGAGAAGTCCTGCATCCGCCCCAACAAGCTCGACGAGGCGGCCCCGCTGGTGACGACCAACGGCCCGTGCGGCAGCGACTCCTGCCAGGTCACCGGCTCCCCCGTGACGATCCGCGACTCGAACATCGACGGCTCGAAGCTCTCCGCCTCGACGATCGCGAAGTCGTGCGCCTTCCTCGGCGTCGGCACCCTGCAGCGCAACTACATCACCGGCATGGGTTCCGGCATCTGCTTCTACAACACCGGCAGCTCGCTGAGCGGCCTCGCCGAGGGCAACTACGTCCGTGGCCTGCGCACCGCCGGTGACGCGCACAACGACGGCGCCACGGTCCGCGACTTCCCGCTGGACCGCAACGCCGGCCGCACCCTGACCTTCCGCAACAACCGGATCGACTGCTCCACCGGTCAGGACACCGGCGCCCTGTTCATCCAGACCTACGGCGGCGACATCGACAACGTCACCGTCGAGGGCAACCTGCTGGAGGGCGGCGGCTACCAGCTCGGACTGGAGTCGAGCCACGGCAACCAGTACGGGCGCAACATGAAGTCCATCAACAACCGCTTCACCGGCAGCGGCTGGGGCGCGGCGTACGTGACCGCGAACGGCGTCGGCTACAAGTGGGCCGTCTGGCAGGACAACTTCCTGCTCGACCCGAACGCGCCGGACGCGAAGGGCAAGCCCGCGGGCACCCCGTGACGACGCGGTGATCCCTGAGGGGGCGGTCGAGCCGACCGCCCCCTCAGCTCACGGGTTCCAGAAGATGGTGGTGTACGCGCGGTCGAAGCGCCGCGCGGCCAGATCTTCACGCTGGATGACCCAGTGGACGCTGGAGCTCTCCCAGCCCTCCACGTCCCAGCCCGCCTGCCAGTCGGCGAGCAGCACCCAGTCCGCCGGGTCCTCGGAGACCGGTCCGTCGAACCCCGCTGCTTTCAAGGCCTTCACAGCGTCGGGCACGGCGTTGGCGACGGGGTCGGAGTCGATGGCCTCATGGTCGGCGTAGCCCCCGATCTGCAGCGTCCCTTCAGAGGTGATGGCCGCACGGGTGACCTCCCAGACGTCGACCAGGTCCCCGGATCGAGGATGACCGGGTAGCGAGGTGGCGTTCGGCAGCGGGGTCCACCCGTGGCAGGGCAGCGACACGTCGATCGTCGCCCTCAGCTCGCCCTGCGGGAACTCGTCCATCATCGCCTCGTTCTCCTCCCACTCGCCGGAGTCCCAGGCGAGCCTGTCCCGTTCGGCCACCTCCGTGCCGACGGGTACGTAGACCACACCGCCCAGGGTCTCGTAGTCGGTCTCCGGGAAGGCGAAGAGCAGCAGCTCGCCGTCCGGAGGTAACGGCAGGTCCGTGGCGCCGGCGGGCAGGGCCGCGAAGTCGATCGAGGCGACGAAGGGGTTCTCCGGGTCCGGAGCGCCGACCGGCAGCAGGAGCGGACCGCCGAACCGGCCCACGACCGGCCCGTCGCCCTTGCGCGCCAGCGTCGCGCAGGGGCGGGCGGTCTCGATCCACCGCTCCACGTCCTCGGCCGGGATGCCCCGCGCGAGCGCCTCGTCGCGAAAGGGACCCAGCCGATCCCACATCTCAGGAGTCATGACCAAAACCGTAGCGACGGGGTCTGACAATCCGTGTCAGGCGCTGTCGCGGTACTTGAGCCAGCGCGAGCTGAGCGAGTCCCAGATGCCCTGGTACTGCTCGAACATCTCCCGCACCCGCTCCGGGTCGATCTCCTCGGCCGGGCGCGAGGCGATGTAGTAGGAGAGGTCGTCCTGCAGCCGGTGGAACCGGTGGCTGGCGTCCTCCATCAACACCCACAACGACCGCCACGCGAAGAACGGCTCCAAAGCGGACACCACGGTCACCACCGCGACGAGTGAGAACGCCGTGCCCGTCCACGGGTCCAGGTTCTGCAGGCCGAGGATGATCGTGGACGCGGCCGAAAGGACCAGCGTGGTCAGCCGGACCGTCACGGATTTCCAGCGGAACCGGTGCTTGCGGGATCTGGCGTAGACGTGGCCACGCTCGATCTGGTCACGGAGATGATGGGCGAGTTCCAGCGGCTTCAGGCCGGACGGCAAGTCGGTCACCGGCACGACAATAGATTCGAGGTACGTTGCCCCGCGTGCAGTTCGCCGGACCGAGAACATTGCTGGCCGTCCACGCCCATCCCGGCGACGAGTCGACGTCGACCGGGGGCATGCTCGCCTGCTACGCCAGAGCGGGCGCCAGAACCGTCGTGGTGACGTGCACCAACGGCGAGTTCGACGACGCTCCCGGCGGGGCCATGCCCGGCGAGGTGGGCCATCACCCCCAGGCCGTGGCCGCGCACCGCAGAGCCGAGTTGCAGGCGGCGTGCGACGCGCTGGGCATCACCGACCTGGAACTGCTGGGGTACCACGACTCCGGCCACACGGGCGAGGTGCCGGCGGGCGGGTTCTGCACGATCCCGGTGGAGACCGCGGCCGGCCGGCTCGCCGCGCTGATCGAGCACTACCAGCCGCAGGTCGTGGTCACGCACTACAGCTCGCACCGCGACCACATGCACGTGATCAGGATCGCCAAGATGGCCGTCCACCGGACCGGCATCCCGGCCAAGCTCTACCTCACCGCCAGGGACGGCTCCACGACGATCGACATCAGCGAGGTCGCCGACCTGAAGCGCAAGGCGTTGCAGTGCCACGCGTCGCAGCAGGTGCACGGGGCGTTCGCCT
Organism: Lentzea kentuckyensis; assembly: GCF_002150765.1. GTDB lineage: Bacteria > Actinomycetota > Actinomycetes > Mycobacteriales > Pseudonocardiaceae > Lentzea > Lentzea kentuckyensis. Next base: position 28,530 of record NZ_MUYM01000009.1, on the reverse strand, counting down.
TGCAGGAGCACTACTTCCGCGCGCTCGACACGACTGACGCGCCGCTGCCGGAGACCGATCTCTTCGCGGGCATCACCACCGCCGGGCCGGATCTGCCGCGCTGGTGAGCCTTGGGGCGTTCGCCGTTCCCGATGAACGCCCCCGCACGGCTCTCAGAGCGGCAGCGCGGACAGCAGACCGTGCGCGAGCTCGCTCGCCTGAGCGAGCAGGCCGCTGGCCTGGTGCACGAGACCGCTGACCATGTCCATGAGTCCAGCCACGGTGGGAACCTCCCGGCAAGACCCGGCGGGCTCGTCCCACCGGGTGTTGCCGGGAATCAAAGCGCTAGCACAACAACCTCGCGCGCCCAGTCACACCATCGAGCTAAATGGACTGTCTCAAATGGACTACCTGCGACCCAGGGACGTGCAGGTGAAGCCCGCCCGGCGAATGACGTCCGGGTCCAAAATGTTCCTGGTGTCGACGACAACCGGCTGCCGCACGGTGTCGGCGAGGCGCGCCCAGTCCAGTGAGCGGAAGTCCGGCCACTCGGTCAGCACGATCAGCGCGTCGACGTCCTTGGCCATCTGGTACGGATCGTCCACAACGGACACCGAACCGAGGTCCATGCCGCCGGACAGCGCCGGGTCGTACCCGACGAGCTCCGCGCCGGCCTGCTTGAGCATCGCCGCCACCGCGAGCGACGGCGAGTCGCGCAGGTCGTCCGTGCCGGCCTTGAACGTGAGGCCCAGCAGTCCCAGTCGCACGTGGGACAGCGAACCCCCGCGCTTGCCGGTGACCGCGAGCCGGACCTTCTCGACCATCCGCTGGCGCTGGCGCTCGTTGGTGTCGATGGTGGCGCGCAGCAGGCGGAACTCGAAGTCGGCCGCGTCGGCCACCTGGAGCATCGCGTGCGTGTCCTTGGGCAGGCAGGAGCCACCCCAGCCGGGGCCGGGGTTGAGGAACGCCTGGCCGATGCGCTTGTCGTAGCCCATGCCCTCGGTGACGTCGGTGATGTTCGCGCCGAGCCGCTCGCACAGCTCCGCCACCGCGTTGACGTACGAGAGCTTCATCGCGAGGAAGCAGTTCGCCGCGTACTTGACCATCTCGGCCGAGGCCGCGTCGGTCAGCACCGTCGGCGCGCCGAGCCGCGCGTACAGGGCGGCCACCCGCTCGGCCGCGTCCTGCTGGTCGCAGCCGACGACGATCCGGTCCGGGTTGAGGAAGTCGTGCACGGCCGAGCCCTCACGGAGGAACTCGGGGTTCGACACCACGGCCACGTCGTCACGCCGCAGCAACTCCGCGGTCCTGACCGCGGTGCCGACCGGCACGGTGGACTTGTTCACGATCACGCAGCCGGACGGCAGCAGGTCGCGCGTCTCGTCCACAACGGACTCGACGGCCTGCAGGTCCGCGATGCCGCCGACACCCATCGGCGTCGGCACGCAGAGGAAGACGACCTCGGCGTCGGCCACCGCGGCGGACGCGCCCAGCACGAACGACAGGCGGCCGGACGCGATGCCTTCCGCCACCAGTTCGGCGAGGCGCGGTTCGAGGATGTCGACCTCGCCGCGCGAGAGCCGTTCGATCTTGCCGGCGTCGACGTCCGCGCACACCACGCTGTGGCCCAGCGACGCGAGACAGGCGCCGGTGGTCAGGCCGACGTAGCCGGTGCCGACGACGGCGATCCTTCTGACGAACATCATTCTCCCGTTCGGTTCACGGCGAACGCGCGGAGCACGGCGTCGTCGCTCACGTCGATCATCTTGTTGCCCCACTGGTCCGAGCCCGCGGTCAGCTCGGGCCTGCCGTCGGGGAACGGGCCGCGCGAGACGAAGCCGGTCAGCCCGTCGAACACCGCCACGTAGTTCTCGGCCTGCGGGCGCCAGTCCAGTTCCGCCTCGCAGCGGCGCCGGCCCTCGAAGCCGAGGCGGCCACGGCGTTCGGCGTCGTCGAGCAGGTCGAGCAGCGACGTGGTGAACGCCTCGACGTCACCCGGCTCGACGAAGACGGCGCAGTCGCCGGCGGACACCACGGTCTCCTGCAACCGGTACGTGACGACCGGCAGCGCGTAGGCCATGTACTCCATGGTCTTGTTCATAGTGGACACGTCGTTCAAAGGCGACAACGGATCCGGGCCGAGTCCTACGGCGGCCGTGGAGAGGTAACGGGTGATCTGTTCGGGCCCGACACGTCCGGTGAACTCGACGTAAGGATCCAGTCCCCACGCCGTGGCCTGCTTCTTCAGGTCTTCGAGGCAGTCGCCGAAGCCCAGCAGCGCGAACCGGACGTCGGTGCGGCCGCGGTCGAAAACGACCCTCTTCGCGACTTCCAGCACACCGTCGACGCCGTCCTGCGGCCCCATGATTCCCAGATAGGCCACCAGATGTTTGCCGCCGCGTCGGAGCTCGTCCACGCCCTCGACAGGCCGCATCACGGTGGTGTCCGGACCGGAGCGCACGACGGTGGTGTGCTCGGGCGGCACGGACCCGCGCGTCCACGCGATCTTCTGGTACGAGGTGTTGGTCGACGTCACCCGGTTGGCCGTGCGGAACGTGCGGCGCTCCAGCCACTTCAGGATCCGGTACTGCAGCTTGCCCGCGACGCCGGTGGGCTCGCCGAAGCGCGACAGGAACACCTCGGGGTTGAGGTCGTGGTGGTCGAAGACGAACTTCACGCCGCCCAGCCGCCACAGCAGCGCGAGCGCCCAGTAGGTGTCCGGCGGGTTGCACGCCTGCATGACGTCGAACCTGCGCCGTGCGCGCACCTTCACGCTCAGCAACGCCGTGCGCACCCAGCAGTACAGGAACTCCCAGGCGTAGCCCAGCGCGCCTTCGGCCTGGGGCGGCGGAGCGTACTTGTAGAGGTGCACTCCGTCGAGGAGTTGGTAAGCGGGATCACCCGGACCCTTGGGGCAGATCACCGAAACCTCGTAGCCGGCGTTGGTGAGAGCGCGGCACTCCAGCCACACCCGGCGGTCCAGCGGCACTGGGAGGTTCTGCACGATGATCAACACGTGCGGCGATGACGTCACGCTCTGGTTCTCGTTCCGGAGGGCAAAACGGTTACAGCTTGCGCGAATCTCGTAACGGAGGTTCCAAATCACTCGATGTAGCGGACACAAGCCCAAATGCGAGGAGCGGTTGTGGAACGGTCACCTGTCGCGGTGGTCATCGTCACGTACCAGAGCGAACAGGTCATCGAGGGGTGCCTGAACTCGCTGCCAGACGACGTAAAGGTGATCGTCGTCGACAACGCTTCCGCCGACAACACCGTGAGTGTGGTCGCCGCCACACGACCGAACGCGCAAATCGTGCGCAATCCGGTGAACGCCGGATTCGCCGCGGGTGTGAATCTCGGCATCAAGGCAGCAGAAGGCCATGACGTGCTCGTGCTCAACGCCGACACGCGTCTGCACCCCGCCACGATCGAAACGTTGCAGGCGGCCGACAAGCCCATCACCGTGCCGAAGATCCTCGGTGAGGACGGGATGGTGCACTTCTCGTTGCGCAACGAGCCCACGCTGCGCACCTCGCTCGCCGAGGCACTCCTCAACGGCCAGCGCGCCGGCCGGATGGGTCTCGGCGCGACGGTCGTCGGGACCAAGCACTACGAGGGCTCCCGTTCCGCGGACTGGGCCACCGGCTGCGCGTGGCTCATCAAGCGCGAAGTCATCGAGCAGCACGGCCTTTTGGACGAGCGCTATTTCCTCTATTCGGAGGAAGTGGAGTACATGCTGCGCGTCGGCGGCGTCTGGTTCGAGCCGCGCGCGACCGCCACGCACATCGGTGGCGAGTCCAACACGAACCCCCGGCTGTGGTCGTTGCTGGCCACGAACCGGGTCCGCCTGCACCGCGAGCGGTACGGCCGGTTCGCCGCGGTGCTCATGTGGCTCGTGGTGCTGCTGAACGAGGGCCTGCGCCTGCACAAGCCCAAGAACAGGGCCGCGTTCAAGGGGCTGCTCACGATGCGGCAGTGGCCGGAGGAAGTGGCCTCCGCAGGGCCTGCCTACCTGTGCTTCTCCGCGCAGGACTGGTGGTACCACAACCGGGCGCACTCGGACTTCCAGCTGCTGCGCCGGGTCGCGAAGCACCGCAAGGTGCTGCTGGTCAACAGCATCGGCCTGCGGATGCCCTCACCCGGCAAGAGCACGCAGTTCCTGCGCCGCATCCTCCGCAAGGCGATGAGCGTCGCGAAGCTGGTGCGCCGGCCGATTCCCGAGACGCCGAACTTCTACGTGATGACGCCCGCTCCCCTGCCGTTCTACGGCAAGCCGTGGCTGCGCAAGCTGAACTCGGTGCTGGTGCGCACCCAGGTTCGTCTCGTGTGCTTCTTCCTGCGGATGGGCACACCCGTAGTCGTCGCCACGATTCCCACCGCGTGGGACGTCGTGAAGCCGATGAAGCACAAGGGCCTGATCTTCAACCGCTCGGACCGGCACTCGGCGTTCCCCGAGGCAGACCAGGGCACCATCGCCGCGCTGGAGAACCAGCTGCTGTCCAATTCGGACACCGTGCTCTACGTCTCCCGCGCCCTTCAGGACGAGGAGTCCGCGCTGACCGGTGAGCGCGCGCACTTCCTGGACCACGGCGTGGACGTCGACCACTTCACCCGCCGCGACGTGCTGCCGGCCGACATCGCGTCGATCCCGGGGCCGCGCATCGGGTTCTTCGGCAGCCTCGACGACTACCTGGTGGACTTCGACCTGATCGAGAAGGTCGCGCAGGAGTTCCCGGAGGCGTCCGTCGTGCTGATCGGTGACGCCACCTGCTCGATGGAGCGCTACGCCAAGTACCCCAACGTGCACTGGCTGGACTTCCGCGCGTACGAGCAGATTCCGGGCTACGGCTCCGGTTTCGACGTGGCGCTGATGCCGTGGCTCGACAACGACTGGATCAAGCACGCGAACCCGATCAAGATGAAGGAGTACCTGGCGCTCGGCCTGGCCGTGGTGTCCACGGACTTCCCCGAGGTGGAGCGGTACTCCGACGTCATCCGGATCGCGTCCGGCGAAGCCGACTTCGTCGATCAGATCAGGCTCACGTTGAAGGACGGCGGCCTGAAGACCCCGGCTGAACGGCGCGCGGCCGTGCTGACCGCGTCGTGGGACTCCCGTGCCCGTGAACTGATGCAGCTGGCGGAGGAACGCTGAATGTGTGGCATCGCAGGCGTCAGACGGTTCGACGGCGCGCCCGTCTCCCGTGAGCTGCTCGCCGAGATGGCGAAGCGGCTGCACCACCGCGGCCCGGACGACAGCGGTTTCTGGTCGGATGGCTCGATCGGCTTCGCCCACACCCGGCTGTCGATCATCGACCTGGCCGGCTCGCCGCAGCCGATGGCGGGCGCGTCGGGCACGACGACGATCGCGTTCAACGGCGAGATCCTGAACTACAAGCAGCTGCGGACCGCGCTCGCGTACCCGTTCAAGACCAGCGGTGACACCGAGGTGCTGCTGGCGCTGTACGAACAGCACGGTGCCGCGGGTGTTGCCAAGCTGCGCGGCCAGTTCGCGTACGCGATCCACGACGCGCGCACCGGCGAGACGCACCTGTTCCGCGACCGGCTCGGCATCCTGCCGCTCTACTACTACGCGGACTCCTCGATGTTCGCGTTCGCGTCCGAGATCAAGGCGCTGCTGCCCGCGATCGGGTCGGCCGAGGTCGACCAGGAGTCGCTGCACGACTACCTGGCGCACCGGTCCGTCCCCGCGCCCTACACGCTGCTGCGGGGCGTGCGGAAGGTGCCGCAGGGCCACCACCTGGTCGTTTCGGCGTCCGGCGAGGTGCGGACCGAGCCCTACTGGGAGCTGCCGCGTCAGTCTGAGATCCGGCAGGTCACGCCGGAGGAGGCCGTCCGGCTGGTCGACGAGGCGCTGACCGCCTCCGTGCGGGACGCGCTGGTCGCGGACGTGCCGGTCGGCGCGTACCTGTCCGGCGGCGTGGACTCGTCGCTGATCACCGCTCTGGTGGCGCGCGAACGCGACGGCGCTCCGCTGCACACGTTCTCCGCCGGCTTCGGCGACCCGCGCGTCGACGAACTGCACTGGGCCGAGAAGGTCGCCGGGATCGTCGGCAGCACGCACCACAGCGTGATCGTGACGGCCGACGACTTCCGCGACAGCTGGGCGAAGCTGTCCTGGCACCGCGACGCGCCGCTGTCCGAACCCGCTGACGTGGCCGTGTTCCGCCTCGCCGAGCTCGCGCGCCGCGACGTGAAGGTCGTGCTGTCCGGTGAGGGCAGCGACGAGCTGTTCGGCGGCTACCCGAAGTACCGCTTCGCCACCGCCACCCGGCTGGCCGGCGCGCTGCCGTCGTTCGCGCTGCGGCGGCTGGAGAAAGCGCTGCCCGCCTCGAAGGCCCGGCTGGGCATCGCGCTGCGGGCGATCGCCGAACCGTCGTACGCCGAACGCATGCGCGGCTGGTTCGCGCCGTTCACGGTGTCCGAAAGGGCGGCGTTGCTGGGAGGGCCGGCGACCCGGTCCGTGCTGGCGCCGTACGTCGACGGGCGCGGCGACGCGTTGCGCCGCATGCTCTACGCCGACTCCCACACCTGGCTCGCCGACAACCTGCTGGAACGCGGCGACCGCATGTCGATGGCCGCGTCACTGGAGCTGCGCCCGCCGTTCCTCGACCACCGGGTGGCCGAGCTCGCGTTCTCGTTGCCCAGCAACGTGAAGGTGCGCGGCGGCACGACCAAGTGGGTCGTGAAGGAGGTCGCGCGCCAGCACCTGCCGGCCGACATCGTGGACCGCCCGAAGTCGGGCTTCAAGGTGCCGCTGGACGCGTGGTTCCGCGACGGGTTGCGGGACATGGCGTACGACCTGCTGACCGGGCCCACGTCGTTCGTGGGCAAGACCTTCGACCGGGCCGCGGTGCGATCGCTGCTCGACGACCACGACTCGGGTGACCGCAACGAGCAGCCGCGCATCTGGACGCTGCTGTCGCTCGAGGTGTGGCACCAAACTCTGGCGTGGTGACCCCATGCTGTTCGGGCGTCTGCAAGTACCACCAACCCAACATCAACAGGCACTTTCCTACTACCAACCTGTTCGGCGATCATCGAACAGGTTGGTAGTAGGTAGCGGCGGTTTGATCATGAGTTGGTGGTACTTGCAGATGCCGTCAGCCGAAGTGAGCGGGTAGAGCCATGTATGTTGCGTCGTCGCGGCCGGCCAAGGCTGACTTTCGCAAGAGGTTGCCTGGGACCGTGTTCGCGTTGGGCACGGTCAGTTTGCTGACGGACATCTCGGCGGAGATGATCACGGCGTTCCTGCCTGTGTACCTGCTGTTCACGTTGCAACTCGGGTACGCGCAGTTCGGGCTGTTGGACGGGATTTACACCGGTGCCACGGCGTTGCTGCGGCTGGTCGGCGGAGGCATCTCGGACAAGTTCCGCCGGCCCAAGGCCGTTGCGGCGGCCGGGTACGGACTGTCGGCCGCCACCAAGGTGTTCTTCCCGCTGGTGGGCGCGTCGCCGTTCGGCATCGGCGCGCTGATGGCCGCGGACCGGGCGGGCAAGGGCATCCGGACGGCGCCGCGCGACGCGATGATCTCGCTGGCCACGCCGGAGGACCGGCTCGGGGCGGCGTTCGGCGTGCACCGGAGCATGGACACGTTCGGCGCGCTGCTGGGGCCGTTGGTGACGTTCCTGCTGCTCGCGCAGATCGGGATGGTGCCGGGGCCGATCTTCGCGGTGTCCGCGGCGTTCGCGGTCATCGGGTTGATCGTGCTGATCTCGTTCGTCCGGGAGACGCCCGCGAAACAGCAGCCGAAGGGACCGCGGCCGTCGTTCAAGGCGGGCCTCAACCTGCTCACCGACAAGCACTTCCGCCGCACCACCGTCTGCGCGGGGCTGCTCGGGCTCGCGACGGTGTCGGACGCGTTCGTGTACGTGCTGGTGCAGAAAGCCACGAACATCTCGCTCGGCTGGCTGCCCCTGCTCCCGCTCGGCACGGCGGTCGTCTTCCTCACGGCCGCCGCGCCGCTCGGGAGGCTCGCGGACCGGATGGGCCGCTGGCGGATGTTCCTGCTCGGCCACGGCCTGCTGCTCGGCGTGTACGCGCTGCTGTTCATCCCCGAGGGCGGAAAGGGCGTCGCGATCGCGGCACTGCTGCTGCACGGACTGTTCTACGCGGCCACCGACGGCGTGCTGTCGGCCAAGGTGAGCGAGTCGGCGCCGGAGTCGCTGCGAGCGTCCGGGCTCAGTGTCGTGCAGACCGGCCAAGCGCTGGGGCGTCTCGTTTCGTCCGTCGCTTTTGGACTGCTGCTGCAGTTCTCCAGCTTCACCACGAGCGTCACGGTGGCGCTGGTCGCACTCACCGTGACGCTCGTCATCGCTGCGTTTAATCAATAACAAGAGCCAGCGCTGCGGGATCAACCGCGAGCAGCCAGCTTCTGCTTGATCTTCTCGAACCCGCCCTTGCCGAGCACCTTCATGGCCGCGTTCTTGGCGGCCACCCGGCCCGAGTCACGCATGAACCGGACCGGCTGGGAGACCAGCAGGTCCTGCGCCACGGCCAACGAGCCCGGCGCGGCCACGTCGTCGAGCGAGTCCCCGAACGACGCCCTGTACGGCTCGGGCGAGACCAGCCGGCCGCGTGTGCGGTTCGACACATTGCCGCCGTGCACGACCTGCAGCCAGCCCGGCGCGCCGCCCAGTTCGACGACCGGGAAGTGCAGGTGCATGTGGTTGTGCCAGTGCGCCCAGCAGGTCACCGGCTCGTCCCAGGTCTCGCGGACCGAGACGAACGCGTTGTGCCGGTCGACCCGGTGGTACAGGCCGCCCGGCGACTTGATCAGGCCGTTGACCAGGTAATACGCCGCCGTCGTGGTGGGGCGGGGAGCGGCGCAGAGGCGTTCCACGAAGTCGACCGCGAGGCCGTCGTCGTTGTCCAGGTTGGTGGTGATGAGCTCGTCACCGACCTGGCGGTAAAGCGACCGGATGTCCGATCTCAGCTCTTCCCGCGACACTTCCGCGCGGTAAACGGGCGTGTACGCGTCGCCATGTTGCGCGATTTTGTCCTTGAGCCATTTCGGTGATTCGGGGTCGAAATAGATGAGCCAACGCGTCCGTTTGTCCGACTGCGACAGCACCGATGGCAGGCAGTAGCGCTCAAACAGCGCAACGCGCTCGGTCAGCCATCCTTCCTTTGCCCGGACGTAACTTTCGGCGCCCTTAGAAGGCAGGTTGAAGCGCGTCAGGATGACGTGGTCGGCCATGACTCCCCTTACTCCGGTCATCGCCTACATCGCCCGATGGGCCCAAAACGTTGCGGGGCTAACGAATGCCCGTGGATACCGATAGCTAGGTTGTGCCAACGCTTCCCACAGTGGACGTCGTGATCCCCTGTTACAACTACGCCCACTTCCTGCCGGCCTGTGTCCGCAGCGTCCTCGACCAACCAGGCGTGGACGTCCGAGTGCTTGTGATCGACGACACGTCGTCGGACAACACTCCTGAGGTGATGGCCGAGCTGATGGCCGCCGACAGGCGCGTCGAGGGCTACCGGCACGAGGTCAACAAGGGGCACATCGCCACCTACAACGAGGGCCTGCTCGACTGGGCGAGCGCCGACTACACGGTGCTGCTCTCCGCCGACGACCTGCTGGCGCCCGGCGCCCTGCAGCGCGCGGCCGCGATCTTCGAGCAGAACCCGGACGTGGGCATGGTGTACGGCCGCGTTGTGTACTACAGCGACCACGAGATGTTGCCGAAGGTCGCCCAGCTGCCGGTGACGTCCAAGGTCTGGCGCGGCGAGGAGTGGATCGAGAACCGCTTCCGCAGCAGCCGCAACGTGATCTCCTCGCCCGAGGTCGTGGTGCGCACCAAGATCCAGCAGAAGGTCGGTGGCTACCGCGCCGACCTGCCGCACGCGGGCGACCTGGAGATGTGGCTGCGCATCGCGGCCGTGTCGGACATCGGCTACGTCAGCGGCAAGCCCGGCGCGTACTACCGGGTGCACGAGAACTCCATGATGCGCACCACCTTCAAGTCGGTGTTCGCCGACCTGGAACAGCGCCGCGACGTGTTCGACCTGGTGCTGGAACAGAACCCCGGCCTGCCCGCGCGGTTGAAGCCGCTGGCGCGCAAGGCGATCGCGGCGGACGCGCTGTGGCGCGCGGTCCGGCTGCACGACCGGGACCAGCTCGACGGCACCGAGAACGAGCTCGTCGACTTCGCCCGCGAGACCTACCCGGAGCTGGAAACGCTGCCGGAGTACAAGGCGCTGCTGCGCCGCCAGAAGTTCAGCCCGTCGTTCCTCAGCCGCACCCAGTTGTTCCTCGCCCCGCACGCCTGGAAGAGGGCGAAGCTGTGGGTGGGGACGCAGCGCTGGAAGTGGCGGGGCGAGTGGTGACGACCACGGATCAGGAGACAGGCAAGCTCGAAGGCAAGGTGTCTTCGGCGATTCGCTGGAGCGCCATCAACTCGCTGTTGCAACGCCTCGCGGCGGTCGGCATCAGCGTCCTGCTGGCCAGGCTGATCGCGCCCGAGCAGTTCGGTGTGTTCGCGGTCGCCCTGGTCGTGCTCAACATCGTGCTGAGCGTGTCCGAACTCGGCGTCAGCGCGGCCCTGGTGCGCGCCAAGGACTCCGTCGACGAGATGGCGCCGACCGTCACGACGCTGTCGCTCGCGTCGGGCACGCTGCTGGCGTTGATCTGCGTGGTCGGCGCGCCGTGGTTCTCAGGCGCGATGGACGCCCCCGAGGCGACCGGTGTCATCCAGCTCATGTCGGTCGCCCTGGTCATCGCCGGCGCGACCGCGGTGCCGGGCGCGATGATGCAGCGGAACTTCCGGCAGGACCACAAGTTCTACGCCGACACCGCCGCCTTCATCTGCGGAACGGCGGTCGCCGTCGTGCTGGCGTTGATGGGCTTCGGCGCGTGGAGCCTCGCGTGGCAGCGGATCGCGCAGAACCTCTCCGCCGCGGTCATCATGTTCTGGCTCACCAAGGACCGCTTCCGCCCCGGCTGGAATGCGGTCCAGGCGAAGGAACTGCTGGCGTTCGGCCTGCCGCTGGCGGGGTCGAGCCTGCTGATCTTCGGCGTGATGAACGTCGACTACATCGTCGTCGGCGCGATGCTCGGCACCGTGCCGCTCGGCTTCTACCTGCTGGCCTTCAACCTCGCGAGCTGGCCGGTGGCGGCGTTCTCCGCGCCGGTCAGAAGTGTGTCGCTGGCCGCCTTCTCGAAGGTGCGCGAGGACCCCGAGCTGTTCCAGAAATCGTTCGGACGCGCGCTGGGACTGCTGGCGCTCGTCACCGTGCCCGCGTGCGTGTTGCTGGCCGCGCTGGCCGAACCGCTCATCCGCGTCGTCTACGGCGAGCGCTGGGCACCCGCGGCGACCGCGCTGGCGTTGCTGGTGCTGCTCGGCGCGGTCCGGGTCGCCCTCGAACTCGGGTACGACTTCCTGGCGTCGGCCGGGCGGTCGCGGGCCATCCTGTGGATCCACCTGGTGTGGCTCGCCGCGCTGGTGCCGTTGCTGGCACTCGGCGCGCACCTCGACGGCATCCGCGGGGTGGCGGCGGCGCACGTGATCGTCGCCGTCCTGGTCATCACGCCCGCGTACCTGGTCGCGTTCAAGCCCTACGGCGTGCGGGCCGGAGCACTCGGGACACGCCTGCTCCGGCCGTTCCTCGGCGGCGTGCTGATGGTGGCCGTGGTGCTCGGGGTCCGGAACGTGATCGACAGCGAACTGCTGCAGATCCTCGTCGGCGGCGCACTGTCGTGCCTCGCCTACCTGCTCGTGGTGTTCCCGATGAGACACGAAATCCTTGGCGTGCTGCGCAGGAAGGCGTCATGAGGCGGATCAGACAGGTCACGAAGATCGTCCGTGAGCAGGGCGCCAAGAAGCTCGGCGTCCGGCTGCTCACCGCCGCGACCCGCCGGCTCGGCGCCGAGGGCGAAGAGCTGCCGGTGCGCCTCGAAGACGTCCGCAGGGCCGACGTCGAGGCGCGCAAGCCGGTCGTGATCCCGCCGATCCCGCAGGACGGCAAGCTCACGATCAACTGGGTGAGCACTCCCCCGTCCAAGGGATCCGGCGGCCACACCACGATGTTCCGGCTCGTCCGGCATCTGGAATCGCTCGGCCACGAGTGCAAGCTCTACCTGTACGACACCTTCGGCAACACGGTCGCCGACCTCGAACCCGGCATCCGGGCGGCGTTCCCGTTCTTCCAGGGCTCGATCCACGACGTGACGGACGGGATGGCGGACGCGCACGCGGTGTTCGCGACGGCGTGGATCACCGCGTACCCGGCGTTCAACGACCCGTGCGCGGGCAAGAGGTTCTACCTCGTGCAGGACTACGAGCCGTGGTTCTACCCGTCGGGCGGCCTGTACGCGTTGGCGGAGAACACCTACCGGATGGGCATGCACGGCTTCACCGCCGGCCGGTTCCTCGCCGACAAGGTCCGCGACGACCACGGCATGCCCGCCGACCACTTCGACTTCGGCTGCGACGCGGACAGGTACAAGCTGGGCGACGAGAAGCGTGACGGCATCGTCTTCTACGCCCGGCGCAAGGCACCGCGGCGCGCGTTCGAGCTCGGCCTGCTCGCGCTGGAGGTGTTCGCGGAGAAGCACCCCGACCTGAAGATCCACGTCTACGGCGAGAAGATCGGGCAGCTGGGGCCGCAGTTCGTCGACCACGGCCTCGTCACGCCCGACGAGCTGAACGCCATCTACAACCGTTGCTTCGCCGGGCTGTCGCTGTCGATGACCAACGTGTCGCTGGTGCCGCACGAGATGCTCGCGGCCGGATGCGTCCCCGTGGTGAACGACGCGCACTTCAACCGCGTAGTCCTGGACAACGACCACGTCCGATACGCGACGCCCACCCCGCACTCACTGGCGCGCGCATTGTCCGAAGTGGTCACATCGCCGGACTTCGACGCGGTCGCCAGAGCGGCCGCGTCCAGTGTGGAGGGACGTTCCTGGGATGCCGCCGGACACGAGCTGGAGAAGGTGCTCCGCCGCGAGCTCGCCACATGACTCGACAGAACGTTCCTCACGTCACTGGAGAGGGCGAGGTGGCGTCCGGGATCAGCACCTTCGCGGGCTGCGAACCGTCGGCGGGAGCAACGTGAACCGCGGGCAGCTTGGCGTCCTTGGGCACCGCGGCGAACGCCAGTTCGTTCGCGGTGAGCCAGGTCGCCTGGTCGTCGATGCCGGCCGTGCCGGGCAGCCGCTTCTCCGTGCCGGTCGCGAGATCCAGCACGGCGAGGTCCCACGGCCCGAGGCGGCCGATGCGCTTCTTGTAGGCGACTTTCGTGCCGTCCGGCGAGAGCGACGGGCACTCGGCGTCGCGGCGCAGCGACGTCACGGACTTGCTGACGAGATCACCCTTCACGAGCCAGGTGAAGCCACCGCTGGCGAGCGTCGCGTAGAAGGTCAGATCGTTGGAACCGACGGTCAGGCCCCAGTAGTTGGCGTCACTGGCCGTGAGCGGAGCACCCTCCACAGTGGCGGCGAAGTGTTCGATCGACTCGACGGTCTCGCCGGTGCGCACGTCGAAGAATCCGGTCCGGGTGGAAAAGCCACCGGGCACCGAGTACGAGTCGCCGGTGACGAAACTGGTCCACGACACCACGTTCCCGGACTGCGAGACCTTCGCGCGGCTCGGGATGCCGGGCAGCGGAACGGTCTTGATCGGCTTGCCCCCGCGACTCACCTCGGCGGCGTAGGACGGACCGGGACCCGACAGCTTCAGGCACACGCTCGTGCCGCCGGCGGCGTAAAACCGCTGGCAGGCGAGCTCTGTCGGGGTGCGTGCGCCACCGTCGGCGAGCTTCTCGACCCGGTTCTGCCCACCTGCGAGATCGACGAACAGCAGATCGCCGGTCTTGGCCTGCGACACCTGCTCGGCGCCCGCGGGCTCCTTCGCGTCGGTGGCCGCCGTGACGACGTAAGCCGTTGTCCCGCCGATGACCACGAGAATGGCCGCGACGGTCACGGTCAGTCGTCCTGCACGCATGCTGCCTCCTGGATTCCAATCCTTCATCGCTCGTCAGCTACGGCCTGTAACAGTTGGCAGCTCACCCCGATTTTCCAGGCAGCGGATACCCTACGAACAGTGCGTTCGCAAGACCGAGCCGCGGATCGGGGATTTTGATGGACTTCTGGGGAACCGTACGAGTGCTGCGGCGGCGGTGGTACATCGCCCTGCCCGCAGTGCTGCTCACGGGCATCCTCGCGCTGTACGTCTACATCACCGTGCCCACCCGGTACGAGTCGAGCGGCGTGCTGGTCCTCACCTCCCCCGCGGCCGGCGGGAAGTACTCGGGGAACACCAAGCCCGAGGACGTGGTCAAGGTCAACCCGCTGCTGCAGTTCGACGGCAGCCTCACGACGACCGCGCAGATCCTGACGCAGATCCTGGGCGACCCGAAGACGGCGGAGGAGCTGGCCGGCAAGAAGTCCACGGCCACCTACACCGCGAACACCGGCCCCGTCGGCGGCCCGCTGCTGTTCATCTCGACCGAGGCGGACTCGGCCGAGTCGGCGGAGGGTCTCGTCGGCAAGGTGCTCGAGAAGACCGTGAACGAGCTCGCGGCGCAGCAGAAGGCGTTGAACGCGCCCGAACAGACGTTCATCACGGCGCAGATCCTGGTGAAGCCGACGACGGCCTCGGCCAAGATCGGCGGCAAGGTCCGGTACGTCGGCGCGGCCACCGTCGTGTTGCTGCTGCTGACGATCGCCTCGACGTTCGCCGCCGACTCGATCATGCTCAAGGCCAAGCGCCGCAAGGACGCCAAGGACGGCAAGGAGTCCGGCGCGGCACCGTCCGAGAAGGACACCACGCCCGCGCCCCTGCCTCCGGTCCGGCCGCAGGGCCCGCCCCACGGACCGCCGCCGCTGCCGCCTCACCCGCAGAGCAACGGCAACGGCGGGCAACCGCAGCGCCCCGCACCCCAGGGCCTGCCGAACGCGCACCAGAAGACCGTGATCATCCCCGCCCCCAAGCCCCCAGACCCGGCATGGCCGACCAAGGACGACTGACCCAGCAGCGTGCCGACGGCGCCACGCTGCTGATCTTCTACCTGCTGGCGCTGCTCGTCGTCCCGGCCAGGTTCACCATCGCGTTCGTCCCGATCACGCTGCCGCCGGCGTTGTTCGTGGCGCTGTGCCTCGCGATCCTGTGGTTCGCCGCGCACCTCGTCGACCACCTCGGGCTGGCGAAGGGCCGCAACACGGTCCGCACGCTGCTCGGCCTCTACGTGATGCTGCACCTGATGACGTACGCGCTGGCCACCCGCCGGTATCTGCCGCCGGACGAGCTGTCGGTGTCCGACTCGGCGCTCATCCGCATCGTGGCGATGTCGGCGCTCGCGGTGTTCGTGATCGACGCGGTCCGCAGCGGCGAACGCCTCAGCCGTCTGCTGCGGGTGATGGTGGCCTGCCTGACGGTCAGCGCGTTCGTCGGCCTGATCCAGTTCGGCCTGGGCCTCGACCTCGCCTCGTACATCACGCTGCCGGGCCTGCGCGTGCAGGACAACGGCTACTCGGCGCTGGAGTCCCGGTCGATCTTCTTCCGCCCGGCCGGCACGGTGAACCACCCGATCGAGTTCGGCCTGGTCTGTGTGCTCGGTGTGCCGTTCGCCGCGCACTTCGTGTTCCAGGCGAAGGACCGCGGCGAACCCGTCGGCCGCTGGTGGACGGCCCTGTCGCTGCTGGCGTTGATGGCGATCCTGTCGTTGTCCCGCACGGCGATCATCGGCCTGGTGGTGACGGGCATCGTGCTGGGTGTGCTGCTCCCCCGCCGGCGCGGCCTGCCGCTGCTGGGCGTGGGCGCGGTGTTCCTGGGCGGCGCCTCGGCCGTGGTGCCTGGCCTGTTCGGCACGGTGACGTCGATGTTCTCCAACATCGAGGACGACCCGTCGTTCCAGGGCCGCACCAAGGACTACGACGGCGCCTGGCTGGAGATCGCCAAACACCCGTGGCTCGGCCGCGGCTTCGGCACCTTCCTGCCGTCCAAGTACACGATCCTCGACAACCAGTACCTGCTCACGATGATCGAGAACGGCTACCTGGGCCTGCTCGCCTACGTGCTGCTGTTCCTCGGCGGCATCTACGCGGCGCTGCGGGCCCGCGCGCTGTCCAAGGACGAGAGCATCCGCGGGATCGCCGTGTGCCTGGTGGGCGCGATGCTGACGTCCGCGCTGGGCGCCGCGACGTTCGACCAGCTCAGCTTCAGCGTGGCGACCGGGATGTCGTTCCTGCTGATCGGCGTGTCCGGGGCGTTGCTGCGAATAGCCAAACAGCAAGCCTTGTCAGTGCGAGCCCAGCCAACGAACGAGGTCGCGCCACGCAGGGACTGAGAACGCGAGAACATCGCCGCTCGCGTTCTTCGAGTCCCGCACCAACGCGTCGTGAGCCAGCGAGACCTCCACACAGTCGCTGTCAGTCGTGCCACCGCTGTAGGAGCTCTTACGCCAGGTCCGGTCGTTGGTCATGGGGGTCCTCTCGAAGTCCGCTGACGTACTCCGCCAGCTTGTTCTTCGATTGTTCCTCATCCAACGCAACCGCATCCAACCGCTCGAACAGCTTCCTGCTCCAGGTGATCGCTCGGTCTTCCTGCGCAAACACCTTGGCCAAATCGGTCTCGGTGTAGGCCAACGGCGACGCCTTGCCGAACTCGAACAGCGTGCACTTCGAATGGAACGCAACACCTCTGACGCTCATCGGCACCACGCGCACGATGTGCGCGTTGAAGAGCAGGCGCAGGTACTGGTCTTCCATGACCTTGATGTCCCCGACGCGCATCTGCAGCGCCAGTTCATGCACGTAGAACACGCAGTCGGGACGGTATGGCCGCCGCCAGATGCTCTGCCGCCCCATGCGACGTTCGACGCCCTTCTCGATCTCCTCCAGCGACTCACATCCGGTGTCCAGGAACAGTGCCCGCGCATAGGCTTCCGTCTGCAAGAGACCTGGTATCGACAAGATCTCGTATGCCGAGATCTTCGTGGCCATCGACTCGACCATGGCGAGCGTGCGCAGGTTGGTCGGCACCTGAGCGAAGTACAGGTCGAAGGCGTGGCGGTACCGGTTGCCGAACTCCTGGAGGAAGTCGAGATCCTTCCCGCACAGCGACAGGTACTGGGCCAGGTCGATCTCGCTGGCGCGAGCCTTGCCGGTCTCTATGTTCGACACCTTGCTGGGATCCCACCCGAGTTGGGCAGCCATGGAGCGGCCGCCGAACGACGTGCAAGTCTCTCGCAGGTGCCGTAGTTCGTCGCCCAAATCCCTGCTGTAGGCGGTGGATATGATCGCGGTCATGCCCTTGCACGGTAGGCGTTGAAGTAACTCCAAAGAACGGCTCGTTCGGGTGAAAACAGTGCCTGATTCCCTCACCGCCCGCCTCGACCGCTGGGCACGTGAGCACGCCGGGCGCCTGGACGTGGTCCTCGCCGGCTCTGGATGGCTGCTGTTCGGTCTCCCGAGTGCTCTGGTCGCCGGTCTGCCCGGAATCGCCCTGGCCACCGCAGCGATCCTGCCGCTCGCCGTGCGGCGCCGATATCCGGTCGCGGTGCTCGGATGGTCGATCGCGGCGTTCGTCCTCCAGCTCGTGGTGCTACCGGTGCCGTTGCCCGCCAACATCGCGCAAGCGTTCGCGGTCTACACGGTCGCCGCGCACGTCACGTCGCTGACGGTTCGTGTGGGCGCGCTCATCGTCGCCGTCGGTGGTTGCCTGGCCGGAGGACTGCGGTGGAGCACCCCGCCCGCGTACCTGGCGAACGCGATCGGCACGGCCGCGTTCCTGGCCGCCTTCACCACGCTGATCTGGACCGTCGGCAACCTCGTGCGCGGTCGCGAGATCAACCGCCACCGGCTGCGCGAGGCCACCGTGCGGCTCGAACGGGTGGCGGCGGCCAGGGAGATCCACGACATCGTGGCCCACTCGCTCACGGTCGTCATCGTGCAGACCAACGGTGCCGAGTACACCGCCGCGCATGCGGAGTCCTGGGACCGCGCGGATGCCGCGGCGGTCCTCGCCACCATCGGGCGGACGGCGCGATCGGCCCTGGCGGAGGTGCGGGTCGTCATCGACGTGCTGCGCGACGCCGATCCGGACGAGCATCCCGAGGTGCGCGTCGCCGAACTGCGGCAGCTCGTCGACTCGGTCCAGGCAGCGGGCCTGCGCGTGGTCCTGGACGCCGAGCCCGGTGCGTTCGAACGGCTGCCGGCAGCGGTGCGGTTCGCGTTGCTCCGCGTCGTGCGTGAGGCACTTACGAACGTGCTCAAGCACGCCGGCGAGAACGCTTCGGCTCACGTGACGTTCGAACAGACACGACAGAAGGTGCGGGTGCGGGTGACCGACGACGGCTTGGGGCACAACGAGAACGCCGGTTCGGCCGGGCGCGGTCTCGGCGGCATGCGGGAGAGGGTGCGCGCCGTCGGCGGCGAGCTCTCCTCGGGACCGCTTCCCGGCGGTGGATTCGCCGTCGACGCGGAAATCCCCCTGCCAGGCGGCAATCGATGATCCGCGTCTTCCTCGTCGACGACCAGGAGCTCGTGCGCGCCGGGTTCGCCATGATCATCGACGCGACCCCGGACATGCGGGTCGTGGGATCGGCCGGTGCCGGGCAGGCGGCACTCGATCTGCTGAGCCGGCCGGAGCACCAGGCCGACGTCGTGCTGATGGACATCACGATGCCGGGCCTCGACGGCATCGAGACCACCCGGCGTCTTCTGTCCACTCAGGACCCGCCGCACGTCGTCATGCTCACCACGTTCGACACCGACGAGCTCCTCGTCGACTCCCTGCGGGCGGGAGCGTCCGGGTTCCTGGTCAAGGACGCGAGTCCCGCCGAACTGCTGGCGGCGATCCGCGCGGCCGCCGCGGGTGACGCGCCGGTCGCGCCCCGGCTCGTGCGGCGGCTCATCGACTCGTTCGTGCTCACCGCCCCACCACCAGCACCTCCGCCGGCCGCGCACCTCGACCGCCTCACCGGCCGCGAACGGGAGATCTTCGCGCTCGTCGGTCTGGGACTGACGAACGCGGAGATCGCCGGGCGGCTTCAGCTCGCGGAGTCGACGGTCAAGACCCACCTGGGCTCGGTGCTGCGCAAGCTGGAGCTGCGCGACCGCCTGCAGGCCGTCATCCTCGCGCAGACCGCCGGCTGAGCCCGATCGCGCACACGGCCGTGCCGATGAACACCAACAGTCCGGTGTCTCCCGCCAGATACTCGTTGACCACAACGGGTTGCTCGGTCGAGATCGCGTACGCGGTGAGCGCGGCGAAGGTGGCGTTGTGCGCGAAGTGGGCCAGCACTGCGGGCCAGACGCTGCCGGACCTCGTCCGCAGGTAGCCGAACAGGAACGAGAACGCGATGACGGAGCAGGCGAACAGGCCGAGCACGACGGTCCGGTTCCCGTCGCTGTGGTAGTCGGGCGTGAGCAGGATGTACGGCAGGTGCCAGCAGATCCAGACCAGGCCGATGACGAGCATCGCCGTCCGCTCGCCCAGAACCGCGAGTCGTGGCTGGAGATAGCCGCGCCAGCCGATCTCCTCGGCGAACGCGAGGATCGGCCCGGTGACGCACAGGAGCAGGACGTTCGGTAGCCAGCCGCTTGGCGGGGCGGAGAACCGCGCGAAGCCGAGCACCACGACACCCGCGGTCGCGACCGCGGAGACGCCTGCGGTCGTGGCGACCGCGAGCGGCCAGTCACGCAACCCCAGGCGCCCCATCCCCAGCCGCCGCCACCCGTCGCGCCGATACCCCTCGCGGGTGACCACGAGCAGCATCGCCAGCACGACGAGCAACGGGGAGACGGCGAGGATCAGCCCGCCGGCGATGGTGGCGGTGCTCAGCGACGTCCCCAGGACGAGGACGATGAAGACGACCGCGGCGGCGCGGTCGGAGAGCTGTTCGAACACGGACGGGACCTGCTTCCTCTCGAAGGCCCGTCCGAGTTTTCTTGCTCACCGCCGCGCAACCATCCACCCGCGATCGGAACTTCGAGTCCGACCTGGTCCCCCGGTACTAGTCCATGAACGGCGCTTTTGTGGACCTCAGGTCCACGAAAGCGCCGTTCATGGCCAGCTCGCGAGCTGGGGAGGCGGGGTCAGAGGGCTTTCAGGCCGTCCGGGGTCTCTTCGTGGCGGGCGCCGCATTCGACGCACGACAGGTCGCCGGAGAGCCGTGCGCCGCACGCGCAGACCCAGCCCTTCACCACGGCCGGGTTGCCCGCCACGAAGGCGTGCGCGGGCACCGAGCGGGTGATCACCGAACCGGCGGCGGCGAACGCGTGCTCGCCGATCACCGTGCCGCACACCACGACCGTCCCGGCGCCGAGAGTCGCACCCCGGCGCACCAGGGTGGTCTCCAGCGCGTCACCGGTCTTCTTGACGTGCGCGCGGGGGCGCAGGTCGTTGGTGAACAGGACGTTCGGGCCGAGGAACACGTCGTCCTCGCACGTCACGCCGTCGAAGACCAACGTGCCGTTCTTGACCGTCACGTTGTTGCCCAGCACCGCGCGCGACTCGACGAACGCGCCGTCGCAGATGTTGCAGTCACGGCCGATGCGGGCGCCCGGCAGCACGTGCGCGAACGCCCACACGCGCGTGCCGTCGCCTACGTCGTCGGACTCGCACAGCCCCTGAGGGTGCACACGAACGGTCATCGCAGCGCCTCCGTCAACGCCTCGACGACGCGGGCCTGCTGCGCCTCGGTGATCTCCGGGAACAGCGGCAACGACAGCAGCTCGGCAGCCGACGACTCGGCGACCGGGAACGAGTCGTCCAAGTGCGCGAACGCGCCGGTCTTGTGCAGCGGCGTCGGGTAGTGGATGCCGGCACCGACACCCGCGGCGTGCAACGCGGACAGCACTCGGTCGCGGTCCGGCACGCGCACGACGTACAGGTGCCACACGGGCAGGTTGCCGTCCAGCACAACCGGCACCCGCACGCGTTCGACGTCGGCGAGCATCTCGGAGTAGCGCGAAGCGGCGGCGCGGCGGGCCTGGTTCCAGCCCTCCAACCGGCGCAGCTTCGCGGACAGCACCACGGCCTGCAGCGTGTCGAGGCGGCTGTTGAAGCCCAGCACCGGGTGCTCGTACTTGCGCGGCGAACCGTGCTCGCGCAGCAGCTTCACCGACTCGGCGATCGAGTCGGACGTCGTCAGCACCGCGCCGCCGTCGCCGTACGCGCCGAGGTTCTTGCCGGGGTAGAACGAGGTCGCGGCGGCCAGACCGAGTCCACCGACGGCGACGCCGTTGCGGCGCGCGCCCTGGGCCTGGGCGGCGTCCTCGACGACCGGCAGGCCGAGCGGCAGCAGCTCGACGGGTGCGGCCTGGCCGTACAAGTGCACCGGCACAACGGCCTTGGTGCGCGAAGTGACCACAGAGGACACTTGCGAGACGTCGATCAGCAGTGTGTCGTCCACGCAGTCCACGAGCACCGGCTTCGCCCCACAACGGGCGACCGCCTCGGCGGTGGCGATGAAGGTGTTGGCGGGCAGGACGACCTCGTCACCGTGGCCGACGCCCAGTGCACGCAGCGCGAGCTCGATCGCGTCGGTGCCGTTGCCGACTCCGATGGCGTGCGGAACTTCTTGGTAGGCAGCGAATTCCGACTCGAACCTGGCGACCTGGGGGCCGTTGATGAAGGCTGTCGTCTTGAGCACCTCGGCCCAGCCGTCGGCCACCTCGTCGGCCACCTGTTCGTGCTGGGCACGCAGGTCCACCAGCGGAATCTCGATCACGCGCTCTCCCCACGCAACGGGCGGGCCGGCACGCCGGCCCACGTCTCTCCTGCCGGAACGTCCTGCAGGACAACGGCTCCCATGCCGACCACGGCACCGGCGCCGATCTTGCACCCCTCGCGCACCGACGAGCCTTGGCCCAGGTACGCGCTCTCCCCGACGTGCACCGAACCCCCGAGCGAGGCGCGGCCGGCGAACGTGACGCCGTCCGACACCTCGTCGTCGTGGGTGATCAGCACGTGTGGCATGGCCACCACGTGCTTGCCAACAGCCAGCGGGGTCGTGATCACGACACCCGCCAGCAAAACCGTGCCGGCGCCGACAGATGCGCCGGAAGTGACAGCCGCCGGGTGCACGATGGTCGCCCATCGCTCGTCCGGCAGGTCCAGCTTCCTGGCCAGAGCCAGCCGGGACAACGGCCGCCGTGCGTTCGCGATGCACATCACGACGGCCGCTTCCGGGTGTTCAGCCAGGGTGGCGAGCCCGCCCAGCACGGGCACCCCGTCGATCAGGGTGCCGTGCAGGGCGGTGGAGTCGTCGAGTGCCCCGAGGGGCTTCCACGTCTCCGGGAGGAGGCGGACCGCCGCGAGAGTCTCGCGGGCGAGTCCACCTGCTCCGACGAACAGCAGTGGCCGAGGGCTCACCGGCACATCACCGACGTCACTGGAACACCACGTCCACCCAGTAGTTGCCACCGTTGTAGGTCGAGGTCGGGAACCCGGACCCGGCGGTGAACACACCGGCCGACGCCGTGGCGGCCAGCGGCGGCGAGGTCACCGAACCGAAGTAGCCGGCGTTCACCGCGTAATGACCCGTGGTGGTCGTGTACGAGGCCACGTACGTGGTCCCGGCCGTGATCGACACCGGCGAGGAGAACGTCAGCGTCTGCCAGCCCGACTCCGTCTCACCGGAGAAGGTGCCGGTCGCGAGGCGCTGGCCGTCCGCGGACCAGAGCGACCCGGTGTGGGTGCCGGTGTTGCCGGCGCCCTTGTAGAACTTCACACCGGTGATCTGGCCGTTGGCCGTGGACGTGAACTTCACGCCCAGCTCGTACGCACCGTTGTCATCAGCCGAAGTTACCGTCGGCACGGTCGCTCCGCTGAACAGCGAACACGGACAGGTTTGCGTCGTCGCGGAGGTGAACGACCACGTGACGGGGTTCGCCATCATGTTGCCGAACGTGTCGGACATCCTGACGCTCACCGAGTACACGGTGGACGCGGCGAACCTGGCGGCAGGCGTGAACGTGACCATCCTGCTGTCGGGCGAGAGCGCCAGCGTGCCGGCGATCTTCGCGCCACCGGGATCGGTGACGGTGAACTGCGCGCCGTTCAGGTCGACGGCCTCGTCGAACGACGCGGTGATCGTGGACGTCAGGTCCACTTCGGACGCTCCGGACAACGGGGTGTGCGACTGCAGCACCGGTGCCACGTTGTCGGCGTTGGGCTGGTAGACCACGTCGACCCAGTAGTTGCCGGAGCCGTACGTCATCGTCGGGAACCCGGAGCCCGGCTGGAACACGCCGTTCTGCTCCTGCGGTGCCGTCAGCGGCGGCGAGGTGACCGCGCCCGTCGAGAAGTACCCGGCGTTCACCGCGTAGTGGCCGGTGGTGGTCGTGTACGAGGCGGTGTAGGTCTGCCCGGCGCTGACGACCAGCGGTTGCGCGAACGTCAGCGTCTGCCAGCCGCTCGCGGTCTCAGCGGAGAACGTGCCGGTCGCGAGGCGCTGACCGGAGGCGTTCCACACCGAACCCGTGTGCGTGCCGGTGTTGCCCGTGCCCTTGTAGAAGCGGACACCGGTGATCTGGCCGGACTGGGTCGGGCTGAACCGGACGCCGAGCTCGTACGCGCCGGTGTCGTCGGACGACGTCACCGTCGGCACGGTCGCCGTGCTGAACAGCGAGCACGGACAGGTCGGCGTGTTCGTGGTGGTGAAGCCCCACTCCGCGGGCGTCGGCATCGCGATGCCGTTGACGTCCGCGATACCGACGTGCGCCTGGTACCGCGTGCCGGCCACGAGCTTGCCGGACGGCGTCCACGTGACCGTCTTCTGGTCGCCGGACAGCGACACCGAGCCGTTGAGCTTGCCGCCCTTCGGGTCCGTCAGCCAGATCTGCGCCGACGCGGGGTCGACCGGTTCGCTGAACGTCGTCGTCAGCGTGCTCTGCAGGCCCACGTTCGTCGCGTCCACGGCAGGCGTGCGGTTCGTGATCGACGGCGGCGTGGTGTCGCCGTTGAGGCCGTTGCGGTAGATGACGTCGACCCAGTAGTTCGTCGCGTTGTAGGACGAGGTCGGGAACCCGCCGCCGCTGCCGTAGCGGTAGACGCCGTTCCCGCCGTCCTCACCGTTCTGCAGCGCGTGCAGCGACTGGTAGGCCGCGCCCTGGCCGTTGAAGTAGCCGGAGCTGACCGAGTACCGGCCGACCGGTGCGTAGTACGAGACGACGTAGGTCGTGTTCGCCTGCACCTGGACCGGCGAGGTGAACATCAGCTTCTGCCAGCCGGACGTGGTCTCACCGGAGAACGTGCCCTGGGCCAGCAGCTGGCCCGTGGAGGACCACAGCGATCCCGTGTGCGTGCCGGTGTTGCCGATGCCCTTGTAGAAGCGGACGCCGAGCACCTCGCCCTTGCCGTCGAAGCGGACCTTGGTGCCGAGCTCGACCTGGGTGGTGTCACCCGCGTCGATCACGGCGGGGGCCGCGAAGTCGTCCCAGATCGTGCACGGGCAGGCCGCCGGTCGCGGCGAGCCGGTCGTGAACGTCCAGTTCGCCTGCGACGACATGTTGTTCGACGCGTCGGCCGCCTTCATGGTCACCGTGTAGGCCGTCGCGGCCGCGAGCGGCGTGGACGGTGTGAAGGTGATCGTGCGGGCGTCGTTCGAGATCGTCTTCGTGCCGCTGACCGCACCGGCCGGGCCGGTGACCGTGACCTGCGCCGAGGTGAGCGTGACGTTCTCGTCGAACGTGCCGGACACCGTGGTGTTCAGCGCGACCGAGCCGGCGTTGGCCACCGGGGACGTCGCGGTCTGGACCGGTGCGCGGGTGTCGGGACCGGGGTCCGTCGCCCACACCACGTCGACCCAGTAGTTGGTGTTGTCGAACGAGTTGTTCGGGTAGCCGGCGCCGAAGCGGAACACGCCGTTCGGTCCGTCCACACCGGACTGTAGTCCGGTGACCGGTTCCATGTACGCCTGCTGGTTGAAGAACCCGCCGGTGTCGTACGCGAAGTGCCCGGTCGGCGTGTAGTACGAGACGACGTACGTAGTGTTCGCCGTCACCGCGATCGGCGACGCGAAGAGCAGCGTCTGCCAGCCCGTCGGCGACTCGTTGGTGAACGTACCGGTGGCGAGCAGGTCACCGGCCGAGGACCACAGCGAACCGGTGTGCGTGCCGGTGTTGCCGGTGCCCTTGTAGAACTTGACGCCGCGGACGTAACCGTTGCTCGCGGCCTTCCACTTCACGCCGAGCTCGACCTGCGAGCTGTCGTTGGCGGAGGTGACCTTCGGGACCTCCTGGCCGGAGAACATGCCGCACGGGCAGGTGCGAGCGGCCACGTTCGGCGAGGCCTGCACCGGCGTCGACAGGTTCAGCGAGTCGTCGACCGCGCGGACCCGCAGTGCCGCGGCTCCGGACTGCGACGGCGTGTAGGTGTAGCTCCACGTCGTCTGACCGGCCTGCCAGTTGGCGTAGTGCCAGCGGGTGCCTCCGTCGGTGGAGACCTCGACGCCCGCCACCTTGCCGGACGCGTCGATCACCGTGCCGCTGAAGGTGTAGGGCTGGCCGACCGCCGACTGCGACGGCAGCGTCGTGATCTGCACGCCGGGCGCCGCGTTGTCGTTGATGGCACCGGAGATGACGAGCTGGTCGGCCGCCCACAGCTGGTAGGGCTGCACGCCCATGTCCGCGAGGAAGTTGACGGTCGCCTGCTTGATCCGCTTGTCCGAGGTCGGGGTGTTGGTGAGGAACGCGTGTTCGTCGTCCACGCCCCACGCCCACTGCACCGTGCCCGCGCCGAACACCAACGCACCGGAAGGCGCGCGGTAGTAGGTGATCGCGTGGGTCTCGGGACCGCCGCCGTACTCGTCGCCGTAGTTCTTCAGCGCGTAGTAACCGTCGAGGTTGACCGTGGTGCGCGACATCTGCGCGACGCCGGCGGGCTGGAAGCCGTTGTCGTACACGGTGTTCCACTCGTAGCCCAGCGTGCCGGGCTGGAACGTGTACGTGGTGTCGGCCGCCAGGTTCGGCAGGTCGGTGTTGCGCCAGAGCCGCATCTTGCCGTACGCGGCCGGTACCTTCAGCGCGTCGTCACGCCGGCCGTTGACGGTGAACATGTTGCCCAGCAACGCGTTCTCCGGCCTGCCGCCGTCCTGCGGCGGGCTGTAGCGCGGGTCGCGCCAGGTGCCGGTCCAGTTGCTCAGGCCGTCGCTCTGGGTGCCCTTGGTCTCCTTGAAGCAGGCGATGGTGCGCCAGTCCGTCTGCGAGGAGTCGATGCTCTTCTCGTAGCGGGTCTTCCAGAAGATCTCGTTGCCGGTCAGGAACGCCATGTGCACGCCCGCGTCCCGGGCCGCCAGCACGTTCGCCATCTGCTCGTTCGACCAGTACTCGTCGTGGCCGACGGCCATGAAGACCTTGTGGTTCTTGATCAGGTTGCCGCGGCGCGCGGAGTCCACATCGGTCGTGTAGCTCAGGTCGTACCCGTTGCGTTCCAGGAACCTCAGCATCGGGTACTCGGCGTTGAAGATGAAGTTCTCGTCGCCGTCGCCGCCGGTGTACGGGCGGTTGTAGCTCACCTTGTAGGAGCTGCCGCCCTGGCCGGGGCCGTCACCGAAGTAGAGGCTGTTGCCGCCGTAGCGGTTGTACGCGACCCAGGTGGCGTCGGAGGTCTGGAAGAACACCTTCGAGGTGGAGCTGTCGTCGCGGACGACGAACGCCATCTCGTTCTCGGCACCGGTGTCGTTGCGCGTCATGCGCACGTAGTAGATGCCGGAGACCGCGGTGGACGGGATGTTCCAGGTGACCGACACGGCCCAGTTGCCGCAGTCGATGAGCGCGGTCGGCGCGTCCCGCAGACATGGTGGCTGGTTCTGCGGTGTGTTCCGGTTGACCGTGCCCATGTACCGGGCGCCCTTGCCGTTGTACCAACCCATTCGGTAGATGTCGAGCTTGTACGAGGAGGCGGACGTCAGCATCTTGAAGCTGACGGTCTGTCCCACGTTGTAGCTGATGTCCGTTGTGTACCCGAGGATCGAGTCGTCCCGGTACTGCGCCTGCCAGTTGTCCGCACCAGGTTGCGTGTTCTCACACGCGACCTTGTTGGTGACCGGGAAGTCACACGGAGCGGCGTTGGCGTTGGGGGCGTTGAACACCCCCAGCACGAACATGGTGGACGCGATTAATGCCGTGATCACA
The DNA here is from genome assembly GCF_002150765.1 of Lentzea kentuckyensis. Classification (GTDB taxonomy): domain Bacteria; phylum Actinomycetota; class Actinomycetes; order Mycobacteriales; family Pseudonocardiaceae; genus Lentzea; species Lentzea kentuckyensis. Next base: position 1,441 of record NZ_MUYM01000009.1, on the reverse strand, counting down.
AGCACCCGCACGAGACGCGACTGCTGAGCCACCATTGGGTTTCACCTCTCGGACGGAGTTACCGTGTGTGATCCGCGCACTACGCTGGACAGCACAGGGCTGCTACTCCGAACGTCGGCGATCTCGGGAAAACTGTTACGTGTCAACACAAAAATGTTCCGGTACAACCTGAATCTTTATCTTTCAACCACGCACGGTCAGTTGGGGTGTGTGGAGAGTTTCCGACAACGCTGACACGACGGTGTCCTGTTCGGACTCGGTCATGTCGTGGAACAGCGGGAGAATCAGCGTCCGGGCCGTGAAGGCCTCGGTCACCGGCAGCGCGGCGCTGGGGTGACCCTCGTAGGCGGGTTCGAGGTGTGACGCCATGATTCCGCGCCGTGCCGACACTCCACGTTCGGCAAGGCCCGCAAGGATTTCCTGGCGGTCCGGCGCGCCTTCCGGCAGCCAGACCCAGAACGACTGGTAGTTGGTCGTGCCGTACTCAGGGTCACGGACGGGCGTGACGCCGGAGCCTTCGAGCAACGCGTGGTAGCGCGCGGCCAACTCCCGGCGACGAGCGATGATCGCGTCCAGTTTGGACAACTGCACCAGACCGACCGCGGCCTGGATGTCGGTCATCCGATAATTGAATGCCGTCTCCAGGTACTGCTCGATGACGGCCGATCCACCGTTGTGGCGGTCCGCAGCGGAGACGCTCATCCCGTGCTCCCGCAACCGCTTGAGCCGAACGGCCCAGTCGGCGTCGTCCGTGGTGACCATGCCGCCCTCACCGGTGGTGAGGAGCTTGCGCGGGTGGAACGACCAGGCGGCCAGCACCGCGTTGGTGCCGACCGGCTTGCCCTTGTAGGTGGAGCCGGCCGCGCACGCCGCGTCCTCGATCACCACGATGCCGCGCGGTTCGCACAACGCCTTGAGGGCGTCGACGTCCGCGGGCACGCCGGCCTGGTGCACGACCATGACCGCGCGGGTGCGCCCGGTGAGCACCGGTTCCACTGTGGACGCGCTGAGGTTGCCGGTCTCCGCCTCGACATCGGCGAACACCGGGGTCGCGCCGGTGTAGCGGACGGCGTTGGCGGTCGCGATGAACGACAGCGACGGCACGACGACCTCGTCACCGGGACCGATGCCGAGCAGGTGCACGGCGAGGTGCAGGCCCGTGGTGCAGGAGGACACGGCGACACCGTGCTGTGCTCCCACCGACGCCGCGAACTTCTCCTCGAACTCACGGACCCGCGGGCCCTGCGCCACCCAGCCGGACCGGACGGCCTCGGCGGCGGCGAGCGCTTCTTCTTCGCCGAGCAACGGCCGCATAACCGGAATCAAAGCTCTACCTCTTCGTCGGCGGTTCCGGCGTCTGCAAGTACCACCAACCCGTGATCGAACCGCCGCTACCTACTACCAACCTGTTCGGCGATCGCCGAACAGGTTGGTAGTAGGA
>NZ_MUYM01000089.1 GCF_002150765.1 Lentzea kentuckyensis | reverse complement strand
CACCCAATGCGGAGATGCCCCACTCGATGCCCTTGCCACGGCCCAGCAGGCCCCAGGTGAGGATCATCGGCCGGTCGGCGGACGGACCGTGGGCGGGTGGGTCGACGGGGAGCGCGCCGTGCGGAATCACGACGACCTCATCGGGCCGCGCGACCACGTAGCCGTCCACGAGCCGCTGCCGCGCGGCCTCGGACATCGTCACCACGGCGTCGGCGTAGCCGACGACCTCCTCGAGCACCTGCCGCTGGCCAGGAGTGGGCGCGGTGAGCACCGTGTGCAGCACGATGATCACCGGGACCCGCAGCCGGGCCAGCACGCCGAGCACGTCCTCACCATCACGGCCGGCGTAGATCCCGTACTCGTGCTGCACCACCACCATGTCGCAGCGGTTGAGCGCCTCGGCCGCGGCCTCGACCGCGCCGGGGGGCATCTGGTGCACCACTGATGTTCCCGCTACGGCGGCGGGTGCGTGATCCGGCTCCGCGAGAACACGGACCACCTTGCCCTTGCTGCCTGGCGTTACCGCGGTCAGATGATGCAGCAAGGCAGCGGTGAACGTGGCGAGTCCGCATTGCGTGGGTGGATACGTGCTCAGGAAACCGTACGTGCGAAGCACAAAGGACCTTCCGGGTCGGCTGGAACGTGGGACCGGTGACCACCGGCGCGGAGTCCTCCCGGGTTGCCTGGGCTGTTGGAACGAGGCCGGTCGGCGATCAGCGGATGTGCTCCGGGATGTGGTCCAACGCGCCCAGCACGTGCACGGCGAGACTCTGTGCGTCCTTCGCGCCGAGTTCGGTATGCGCAGCCAGCACTTCTTGGACCAGCTTGACTCTGCGCTCGTACATGGACAGGTAGATCGATGTCGTCATGGGGTGTGCTTCCTCTTCTGCTCCGGGATTCGACCGCCGTCTGCTTCCCAGCCCGCTAGTGCGTTCCGAGTCAGGTCGGTCGTGTGTTGCGTCGACGCGGTCACGCTGACGCCCGCGGCGAGCAGGTCTTCGACGGTCTGGGTGTTGCCGCGATCCGCGGTGATCATCATGGTTTGGTGCGCGGCGGCCGGGTCGGTGTTCGGCGGCACGACGAGCAGCGTGAGACGGTGCCTGTCCGCCGCGAGCACGTCCACGGTGTGTGCGGGCTTGGAGATGAACCCGTCGAGGCGGATCTGGCGGCCGTCGCCGATGATGCGGCGCGGCGCGGAGTTCCACTCGGTGATGTTGTAGCTCACCCGCAGGATGTCGCCCAGGCGAGCTCCCAGCGCTGCGAGCAACGAGGGCAGCTCGGCGGCGAGGTCCCGGGAACGTGGCCACCAGGCCCCGTCGACGTGTCCCGTCGTGGGCGCCTTCGGCCGCAGCCGCAGTCGTTGCGAGAGCTGAGACTGCTCGGAGATCGAAGTGGCAGGTGGGGCGTCGGAAAGGTGGGGTGCTGACGTCATGTCAGGACTCCCGTCCCCGGCCGGAAAAACAGCCGGTCTAGTTTCGCCGAGCACGGCATGAACTCGAATGCCCATATGCGCGCTGTTCTCGACAACTTGACTCTACGCCGATTCAGTCATGATCGACCGAAATGTTGCCAAATTTCCGGGCCGACCACCCTGCATAGTTGATCGAAATGACAGAAAAAGCCTCCCGTGAGCCAAGCTTGCAGCTCAGATGCTCACAGCTGATTCTCAGGAAGTGTTCGCCGGTTTTCTGATCACGCAGAACTCGATCATATGTGCCAGTTGTGCGTGTAACATGGGAACAAAAGTGCCGTTTTTTCAACGGGCCCCTCGATCCTTCCCGAAATGGCCTGACGATCCATATCGGACCATTTGCTCGAACATCACCCGGCCAGCTCACGCAGCCGGGGGACGGAGTACCGATATGAGCACGTCGACCTGGACCACCCACGCGTTGACCACGGAACGGCTGACCTTGCGGCCCCTGGCAGGTCGACGACGCACAGGCCGCGCTGGACGTCTACGGGCACGCCGAGGTGACTCGCTGGCTCAGCCCCGACATGGACCGGGTACCAGACCTGGCGGCCATGCGGCTGCTGCTGCAGCAGTGGAAAGCTGAGAGTGCCCGGCTACCGGCCCCGGCCGGCCGATGGGCCATCGAACGCAACATCGACGGCCGTGTGATCGGTGGCGCCATCCTGCTCCCGCTGCCGCCGGGCAACGAGGATCTGGAGATCGGCTGGCAGCTGCGCCCCGACGCCTGGGGCAACGGCTACGCCACCGAGACCACCCACGCGCTGGCCAGCTGGGCGTTCAGCAAGAACGTCCAGGAGATCTTCGCCGTCGTCCGCCCCGGCAACGCCCGCGCCGCGGCCACCGTCCGCAACAACGGCATGCACTGGGTCGGCGAGACCACCAAGTACTTCGGCGTCGAGCTACAGGTGTACCGCCTCCGTGCGGCTGACCTCGATCGGGCGGCACCCACGGCGCTGCAGCCACCCAACCTGCGTGGCGACTGACTCGCGCCGCGCGGTCGCCATCATCACGGACAGGACACACGTGGATCAGCTCAGCCGTGGAGTCATCGCACGGTCTCGCAAGGAGAACGAATTCCGGCTTCCCATCCACCCGCTGCACCTAGCCCGGATCGACGCGGACCTTCGGGACCGGATCTACCTCGAGCACGGCTACGGGGAGCGTTTCAGTGTCTCCGACGGGCAACTCGCGGCCTCCGTCGCGGGGTTGCGCTCTCGCGAGGAGCTCATCGCGGAATGCGATGTCATCCTGTTGCCGAAGCCGCTCGCCGAGGATGTCGCGGAGCTGCGGGACGGGCAGGTGCTGTGGGGCTGGCCGCACTGCGTCCAGGACGAGAAACTCACCCAGCTCGCCGTTGAACGGCGGTTGACGCTCATCGCCTTCGAGGCGATGAACCACTGGGCCTCCGACAGCTCGTTCAGCCTGCACGTCTTCCACAAGAACAACGAGCTCGCCGCTACTGCTCGGTGCTGCACGCCCTGCAGCTGATCGGCTCGACCGGCGACTACGGGCGGCGGCTGCGCGCCGTCGTGATCGGCTTCGGCGCGACCGCACGAGGCGCCGTGACGGCGCTCAACGCGCTCGGGGTGCATGAGGTCGACGTCCTCACCAACCGCGGCGTCGCGGCCGTCAGCTCGCCGATCCACTCCGCGCGGATCGTCCACTTCGACCACGACGACGCCGATCCACGGCGCAGCCACGCCTTCACCGACGGCGGCCGGGTACCTCTGGCGGGATTCCTCGCCGAACACGACATCATCGTCAACTGCGTGCTTCAGGACACCGACGCGCCGCTGACGTTCCTCACCAACGAGGATCTGTCCACTTTGGCCTCGGGAACGCTGGTGGTCGACGTCTCCTGCGACGAGGGCATGGGCTTCGAACGGGCGCGCCCCACCTCGTTCGCGCAGCCGGACTTCCTGGTGGGTGACCACGTGCGCTACTGCGGCGTGGACCACAGCCCGTCCTACCTGTGGAACTCGGCGACCTGGGAGATCAGCGAAGCGCTGCTCCCGCACCTGCGCCCCGTCCTCACCGGAGCCTGGGACACCAGCGAGATCATCCGTCGAGCCATCGAAATCCGTGAAGGAACCATCCTCAACCCCCGCATCCTCTCGTTCCAGCATCGATCATCGGAGTACCCGCATGCCCGCGTCTGAACTGCAAACCGCCGTACTGACCGGCCACTCCGACGCTGCCGGCACCTGTGTCGTGTGCCCGCACCCGTGGCACGAACACGACCCGATCGGCGTTCGCTACTGCACCGCGAGCACGGCTTCCGCGCTGTCCCGCGGCTGCATCTGCCGGTGACGTGCGACACCTGATGTCACCACCGGAACTAATTCGGCCTCGGCGGTGTTGTACGGAGTGGTCGTAGAGTTTTGTGTTCGTGGTTCATCACGCTCGCGGAAACGATGTTGCGGGCGCCTCTTTCTTTATCTTGCAGGACAAGCTGGAGAAGTCGCCGTCTGAAGCCCGGCCTGGGAACCGCATCCCGCGGCGCCCACCCCCAGCCCAGCAAGGAGAAAGACAATGACACAGGGAACCGTGAAGTGGTTCAACGCGGAGAAGGGCTTCGGCTTTCTCTCCCGCGAGAACGGGCCCGACGTCTTCGTGCACTACTCGGAGATCGACGGCCACGGCTACCGCAGCCTCGAGGACGACCAGCGCGTCGAGTTCGAGGTGACCCAGGGCCCCAAGGGCCCGCAGGCCACCGCCGTCCGCGCCGTCTGACCTCACATCGTGCTCCTACCAGCTGACACACGCTGACGGAGACACCGACCCGGTGCCCCTCGACCATCCCCCGATCGAGGGGCGCCGGCCTCATCACACCGGTTTGGCCACCGCCACACCCCGGGTATTCACGCGGTGTGACGACCTGACGCGGGTCGCCTGACATCCGGCACCCGCCAAATCCCACACCGATCGCCCCGGCCCCCGGCGACGGAGAACGTATGCCGTTCCCGGAGGTACGAGCGTGAGTACGCAAGTCGAATCAAACGTCCGTCAAGCCGATGTCGCGCCGCAGCCCATGCTGGCCGGAGAGAAGTCCCCGGCCGAGATGTTCGTGGTCAAGTTGTTCGCCGTCATACCAGCGCTGGCACTGGCAGCAGCGGTTCCGCTGGCATGGGGCTGGGGTCTGGGCTGGGTCGACGTCGGCCTCGCCGTTTTCTTCTACACCCTCACGTGTCTCGGCGTGACGATCGGTTTCCACCGCTACTTCACCCACGGTGCCTTCAAAGCCACCCGCGCACTGCGGATCGGGCTCGCGGTGACCGGCAGCATGGCCATGCAGGGCCCGATCATCGGCTGGGTCGCCGACCACCGCCGCCACCACGCCTACGCCGACCGCGAAGGCGACCCGCACTCACCGTGGCTCTTCGGCACCTCGGCCACCGCGCTGGCCAAAGGGTTCTGGCACGCCCACATGGGCTGGATGTTCCGCCGGGAACTGACCAATGCCGCCCGCTTCGCCCCCGATCTGCTTGCAGATCCGGACATCCAGCGCGTCAACCGCTGGTTCCCCGCACTGACCGCCGTGACACTGCTCGCGCCCGCGCTGATCGGCGGGCTGGTCACCTGGAGCTGGTGGGGCGCGCTGACCGCGTTCTTCTGGGCCGGTCTCGTCCGCGTCGCCGTGCTGCACCACGTCACCTGGTCGGTCAACTCGATCTGCCACATGATCGGCGATCGACCGTTCGAGGCACGCGACAAATCCGCGAACTTCTGGCCCCTGGCGATCCTGTCGATGGGCGAATCCTGGCACAACTCCCACCACGCCGACCCCACCTGCGCCCGCCACGGCGTCCGCCGCGGCCAGATCGACATCTCCGCACGACTGATCTGGGTCTTCGAGCAGCTCGGATGGGCCACCAAAGTCCGCTGGCCGAGGCCGGAACGACTGGCCCGCAACCTCAAGACCACCACTTCCTGACCCTCACACCCGTTCCGCGTCATCCGCGGCCAGCCCCATTCGGTGGCAGCATTCACGGCGCAGCTCGGTTATCTTCGAAAGCAGCCGAGTCCCTTCGGCGAAGGCACAGGTCAAGCTCCAGGCCGACGACGACCCAGTCATCGGCGAGAGGGCTGCGTTATCCGCTCCGGCCCCCGGCGGCGCCCACTTCTCAGTCGCGCTGTCAGGAGCGCCGCCATGGCCATCCCGGATTCCTCCCCTGCTCACGGACGTTCACCGCGATCGGTTGACATCTCCGACGTCGTTCGGCTGGAGGCGGACACGCACGCTCTGCGCGCGCTGGACTACCGGCAAGGCGGTGACTCCTGTCTCGACGCGGTCCGCACCCGGATGCGGGAGGCGCTGCTGATGCTCGACGCGTCCGCCACCGAGAAAGTGCGGCGGCGGCTGCATGTCGCGCTGGCCGACCTGCACAACCTCGCCGGCTGGGTGTGCTTCGACGCCGGTCTGGTCAGCAACGCCCGCGTGCAGTTCACCCAAGCGCTTGTGTTCGCCGGGTGGGGCCGGCACGACGGGCTGGTCGCCAACATCTGCTATCGACTCGGCCGCGTGTGCCTGCACCACGAGAGCCTTGACGAGGCGTTGGACTACTTCCGGCTCGGCCAGCTCGCGGCGACGCGGCCGGGCAACGAGATCGCGGCCAGCATTCTGTCGGTGAACTCGGCGTGGACCCTCGCCAAGCGTGGGGCCGGTGACCAGGCACTCGCCGAACTCGACCGTGGCTGGGACCAGTTCGCGACCGCCGACCACACCAATGTGCCCGACTGGGCCAGGTTCTTCACCACGACCGACATGTCAGCCGTGGCCGGCGCCGTGCACACGGATCTCGCGCGTACAGTGAGCCCGCGCCACACCCGAATCGCGATTCCGTTGCTCATCGAAGCGATCGACGACTACGACGACGGCATGGCCCGCAGCCGTGCGTTCAGCCTCGTCCTGCTGTCGATCAACCACCTGCTCGACGGAGACCTCGACATCGGCGTCGACATCGGATTCCGCGCGCTGGCGTCCGCCGAGGCCCTGGCCTCGACACGAGTCCGCGATCGCATCCGTCCGCTCGGCCGGCAAGCGGAACGGCACGCCTCCCACGCCGGCGCGCAGGAACTCGCCGCGTGCATTGCCATTTACGCCGCCACCGGTCCGTCAGCGCCGACGCCGAGCGTCCAGCCACGGGATCCGCACGACAACGACAAGTTCTGATCGACGTAGCCGTCCACATATTTTATGCCATGGGGAATCGGCAGGAGATTCTCAAGAGACCGCAATTCACGACAGAACCGTTCGAGTCACCGAGGTGTACAGGAACATCTCGGAGGAGTAGGTTGTGGGTTGTTGCTCAAGACCTCGGTAGCGTGTCAGACGCGAGCCGAGGTTTTTTCGTACAACAATTTGCCCCAGGAATAGAAGTAGTCATGCGAAAGCTCCGCACGACCATCCACGCCCTGATCGGGACAATCGTCGTCATCGGGGGTTTGACCGTCGTCACCCCGGTGGCACAGGCCATCACCATCCCCGTGGCGTGCAGCGAGAACGCTCTCGTCGACGCGGTGAACCTCGCCAACTCCACGACCGCGACGGACACCCTCGTCCTGGCGAGCGGCTGCACCTACGGTCTGACCTCGCCCCATGGCGGCCTGGCCAACGGACTGCCGGTGATCACCACTCGGATCGAGATGATCGGCCCTGCGACGATCACCCGCTCCTCACTGCTGCTCTTCCGCATCGCCGAGGTCAGCACCACCGGCAACCTCACCCTCACCACGTCGGTCGCGATCACCAACGGCAGCGTCGTAGGCCATGGTGGCGGCATCCTCAACCGCGGCGCGGTGACTTTCACCCGCAGTAGCTTGAGCGGCAACACGGCGACACTCAACGGTGGCGGACTGGCCAACGCTGACACCCCTTCCGGCACAGCGCCGGCCGCAACGTTCACCCGAAGCCCGGTGTTCAACAACACGGCTCTGCTGCGCGGCGGCGGCATTTACAACGGTCTCCGAGGCACGCTGACGACCACCGGCGTCTCCGGCAGCCCGATGCCGATCATCGGCAACACCGGCTCACAGGGTGGCGGCATCGCGGCCGTCGGATCCACCGCGACCACCATGACCCAGACCGCCGTGTCCGGGAACCTCGCACTGCTGACCGCGGGGGGCGTCTACCGCAACGGCGGAACCATGACCACGACCGACTCGCCGATCAGCGCCAACACACCGAACAACTGCGTCGGCAGCACCCCGGCAGTGCCCAACTGCACCGGGTAGTCAGATCCGGAAAGGACGTGCGGGCTTCCCTCCGGGGAGGCCCGGACGTCGCCTCCCCCGTCCGCGGACCTGCCGAGCGAACCGCGGGAGTGCTGGGGCCGAGTGCGGCGCCATGGGTACCACCCCGCGTCATCCACCCACGTGAGGCGTAGTGTCGGGTGTGCAAGCCCCCTGTCTGAAAGGGGGTGTTCATGACCGATACGTGCGCCATCAGGCCCGTACAGTCACAATCCTCCGACACGGCCCCGTGGCCACTGCCGAGCCCGCTCCTTCAACGGCCGCCCGTTCCCAACCCGTGGCGTGCCCCGAGTGGGAGTGATGTGCTTCATCGGACGGTGACACCGGGAGCAGCCCAGGCCAGGCTGGCGCGAATCTTGCACGCGCCACCGCGCCCGCCGAGCACAACCATCCACAAAGGACTGGTAGTCGCATGAACGAAACCCCGGACGACACAGCTGTTGTCGCCCAGCGCCTGCACCTCGCCACCGGCTTTGTCGCGTCAGAACGCGGATGGGTCGTGGAACGCCTCGCCGCCCTCGGTTCGCGACTGCGGTCGTTCCGCGACGACCAGATCGACCTGGAAATCAGCGTGAAGGACCGCCGGGGCGTCGAGCAGCGAGTCACCCTCGAATGCTGGATCAACCGCACTCCTCGCCTGCATCTCGTCGCCACGTCGTCGGAGCGCGACCTGCCAGGGGCGCTCAACGAGGTACGCGACGAACTCGTCCGTCAGGTCGACGAGGCCAAGACCCGGACTGAACCACGCAGCAACCGCGCGCTGAGGTCTGTGCCCCGGCTGCTCGAGCACGAATAGCACCCGCGGTCAGGACGCGTTCCTCCTTCTGAGCGTCGGCATCCGTCGAACCACCTGATCTCGGCGCGCGTCCGCCCCCTTGGCAAGCCACCTGGGTCTAGGCTTTCGTTCGCACGAGATCACAATGGCGAGGAGTGACCGACGTGGGCACGAATCGGCATCTCGACATACTCGCGGTGATCAATGAGATCGCCAGAGCCGACCAGGAACCCGCCGGCGTCCGCCACGTCTGTCTTGCCTGCCGTACCGGACTGAACGCGGTAGGCGTCGCGGTCTACCTGCCCGGTACCGCGCAACCGCTCGAAGTCGCCGGAGCCGTCGGTGACGAGATCGCCGAGCTGCAGGCAACGGTGGGTGAGGGGCCGGCGTCGGAGGCTCTGCGGCAGAACCAGCCGGTGTTCGTATCCGATCTGGCAGGCAGCTGGAGTGCGCGGCGCTGGCCCGTGTTCGCCCCTGCCGCCGTCGCGGCGGGTGTGGCGGCGGTGTTCGTGATCCCCCTGACGATGGGGGCGATCGCGCTGGGCGCGTTGGAGATCTGCCGGGAGGTCGATGGCCCGTTGTCGCCGGATGAGCTCGCGGATGCGCTGCTGTTCGCGGACACCGCGACAGCGCTGTTGCTCGGCCGGTCCGCGGCGCCGGCGGCGCTGGACGGCGGTGATCTGTGGGGTACTGAGCCGGAGCGTCGCTGGGGTGTGGTGCACCAGGCCACCGGCATGGTGTCGGTGCAGCTGGACACCGATCTCGGTGAGGCGTTCCTGCGGCTGCGCGCGCACGCGTACCTCACCGGCCTGCGTCTGTCGGAGGTAGCGGCGGACGTGGTCGCGCGCAGACTGAGGTTCACCCCGGATACCGACCATGAGAAACAGAGGTGAGTCACGTGTTGGACCGGCGGATCACTCAGACCTTCGTCGAGCTTGCGGACACGCTCGTGTTGCGGTTCGACGCCATCGACTTCCTGCACACCCTGACCGAACGCTGCGTCGAGCTGCTCGAGGTGGACGCGGTCGGAATCCTGCTGGCCGACCAGCGAGGTGCGCTGAACCTGGTGGCGGCGTCCACCGAGCAGGCCCGGATGCTGGAGCTGTTCCAGTTGCAGGACGAGGAGGGCCCGTGCCTGGACTGCTTCCACACCGGGCAGCCGGTGAAGTGCGTGGACCTGGCGCAGGAGCCGCAGCGCTGGCCCCGGTTCGCGGGCGCGGCGCGCGAGCAGGGGTTCTCCGCCGTTCACGCGGTGCCGATGCGATTGCGTGAGCAGATCATCGGCGCGCTGAACCTGTTCCGGACCTCGCCCGGCGCCATCCCGGAGGACGCGGTCGAGCTGGCGCAGTCCTTCGCCAACGTGGCGACGATCAGCATGCTCCAGGTTCGCGCGCTCCGGCACAGCGAGATGGTCACCGAACAGCTGCAGAACGCGCTCAACAGCCGCATCGTCATCGAACAGGCCAAGGGCATCCTGACCGAGCGCCTGCAGATCGATGTCGCGGACGCGTTCTCCCTGATGCGCACCCACGCCCGCAACAGCAACCAGCTGCTGTCGGACGTCGCGCAGCAGGTGATCGCGCGGTCGCCGGAGATCACCGAGCTGATGAGGGTCGGCAAAACCCGACGCCCGTAGAGAGGCGCCGCACAGCCCACGGGCGTAAGTTCGACGGTACCGAGAGCACTACGCGGAAGCCGGACCGGCGCCCTCCTCGGCGTTCCCGTGCACGGTTGTCCGCCGACAGGGACTGGAGTGGTCGGCATGCTGCCGAACCAGCGCGCCTACACGGTTCCTGTGCGGACCATCCTCGCGACCATCGGGCTGACCCTGGCCACAGTTGTGGCCGTGGTGTTCGTCATGCACGTCCAACGAGTTCTGGTGTGGATGCTCGTCGCGGTCGTCTTCACCGTCGCGCTCTACCCGGCGGTGAACTGGCTGCAGAGCCATGTGAGGTGGTGTCGCCGCTCGCTGGCGACGCTGGCCGTGTTCCTCGTGGTTTTCCTGGCATTCGGCGGTGTGCTCACCCTCTTCGCCATACCGCTGGCCGAGCAGGGCACGCAGCTGGCGACCCGGCTGCCGGACATGATCGCGGACGCTCGCGGAGGTAGAGGCCCTGTCGGGATCTTGCTGGAGCGCACCAACGCGCTGGAGTTCGCCCGTGACAACGAAGAACGGATCCGGCAGTTCGCCACCGGACTCGGCACCCCGGCACTGAACCTGCTGCGCAGCGCGATCACCGGAATCGTCGCGACCATCTCCATCTTCGTCCTGGCCTACCTCGCGGTGCTGCAAGGCCCAAAAGTGATCGACGGGACACTCGCACTGTTCCCGCCGCACCGCGCGGAACGCATCCACCGCGTCGGCCGCGAGTGCGCGAAGACCATCACCGGCTACATCTCCGGCAACCTGCTCATCAGCGTCATCTGCGGCGTGCTCACCTACATCGTGCTGAAGATCTTCGGAGTGCCGTTCGCCGAACTGATCGCGGTCTTCGTCGCGATAGCCGACCTGATCCCACTGGTCGGTGCCACCCTCGGCGCAGTGGTCGCCGGGGCCGCCGCCCTCATCCACTCGCTGCCCGCGGCCATCACCGTGATCATCTTCTTCATCGTCTACCAGCAGCTGGAGAACCACCTCCTGCAACCAGTGATCTTCTCCAGGACGGTCAAGCTCAACCCGTTGACCGTGCTCGTCGCCTTGCTGCTGGCAACCGAACTCGCCGGAATACTCGGCGCGCTGCTCGCGATCCCGGTCACCGGCGTCATCCAGGTCGTCCTGCGCGACGTCTGGAACCACCGCGGCGGAGAGCCGGACGCTGGATCTGTTGTGGCAGCGGAGGACACGCATCAAGAACCGCACGCTGACTGATCCACACAGGACGGTCGGCTCCGGCTGGCCGGCGACCGTGTCAAAGCCAGCCGCGGCGCCGGAAAACCAGGTAGAGGCCGGTGCAGACCAGGGCCATGAGCAGCAGTGCGAACGGGTATCCCCACAGCCAGCTCAGCTCGGGCATGTGGCGGAAGTTCATCCCGTAGATCGTGCCGATCAGCGTGGGAGCGAACAGGATCGCCGCCCACGAGGAAATCCTCTTGATCTGCTCGTTCTGCGCGTTGCTGGCTTCGGCCAGACGTCGCATCTCCTCGTTCTGTGCCTGGGTGACCAGGGTGGTGTTGACGGCGAGGACGTCGGCGAGCATGCCGCGGAAGCTGTCGGCCTGCTCGACCACGATGGTGGCGTGGTCGGCCACGTCGCGCAGATGGCGCTGCAGTTCCTCGTCGATGCCGTACTTGGCGAACCCGGCCGAGAGACTGTCGAGGATCGTGAGGAGCGGGCGGGTGGCGCGTTGGAACTCCATCACCTCACGGGACAGCTCGTAGATTCGCCTGGAGGCGTTCGGGTCGCGGCTGAACACCTCGGACTCGATCTCTTCGATGTCGTTGTGCAGGCCGGACACCACGGGTGTGTAGCCGTCGACCACCGCGTCCAGCACGGCGTACAGCACCGCCTCGGGGCCCAGCCGCAGCAGGTGGGGCTGGGCCTCCAACCGGCGCCGCACGCCGGCCAGATCCGGTGTCTCGCCGTGCCGCACGGTGAGCACGAAATTGGGACCCACGAACAGGTGCAGCTCACCGAACTCGACCCGCTCGGTGTCGTCGCGGTAGTCGGCCGAGTGCAATACCACGAACAGGGTGTCGTCGTAGCGTTCCAGTTTCGGGCGCTGGTGGGCTGTGATGGCGTCCTCTACCGCCAGTCCGTGCAGCCCGAGCTGGCCGGCCGCGTCCATCAGCTGTGCCTCGGCCGGTCGGTACAGGCCGATCCAGGCCATGCTGCCGGCTTGCCGCTCCAGCGTTCGGAAGGTGTCGGCCAACGTGGCCGGGGACGCGGCATGCCGCCCGTCCAGGTAGACGACGTTGTTGATGATGCTGGTCTCTGGGGTCACGTCGGGGATGGTGCACGGTGCCCCGCGCGTGGCCGCGGCAGGATGCCGTCATCGTCCAGGGACCCACCGATGATCTGTACGGCGACGTCGCCCATGTGCAGCCGGGCGTGGGCGAGGTCGGGACAGACGTCGAACACGCTGTCCAGTCCGGTGATCGTCAGTGGCCGCAGCACCACGCGTGTACATGCGACCAGACACATCCTGATGCCCGCCGTCTCCGCCGCTTCCCTGGCAGCGACCAGGACGGTGATACCGGCTGCACCGAAGAAAGTCACTTCGGTGAGGTCTACCACCAGTTGTGGGCAAGTGGGTCGCACGTGATCGAGGAGACGATCACGCAGCAGCGGGCTGGTGGACGAGTCCAACTCGCCGCACACCGCGAGTACGACCGCATCGGGCGGGGCAGGGCACACCGTGACGGTCAGAACCTCCCCAGCTGGCTGGAAGTCTGGCCGGACAGCAGCTGTGCGTGCCGGACGGCCCGTCGACACGCGTTGGAGGAGGGGTGCCATGGGGACATCTCCTTGATCGGGCAACGTTGCGCCTGCCCGGTTGCTTGTGAGGCGGATGGTCGAGCGCACCACGGAGGCCCAGTCACGCTCGTCGAAGATCCAGATCACTCTGGCTGAAATGTCGATCTGACCGTGCAACACGTCGTGCCGGGCACAGGCGGGAGCGGATCGCCAGCGGCCGGACGTTCGCGGACACGGCAGTCACGTGACTGTCCCATTAGGACTTTCTGGAAGGGCTTGCGCGCTGTCTCTGGTCGTGAGCGCGCGGATCCGGTCGATCATCAGGTCGGCTTCCGCCGCGCTGAACAGGCCCAGCCCGGCCGCGTGCTGGATGGACGCGACCGTGCTCTGGTGGGGTTCCGCGATCCCCGCGACCGCCGCGGTGGCGGGAAGCTGATCGAGACGCGCCATGGGAATCCCCCGGTCGGATGCCGTCATGCCGGGGTCCAGGGCACTTTCTGGGAACGATACTCCCTTGTCCGGACAACGTTCGATCATTGCGCGCCCCGGTGCCGGCTGGCCGCCCACGAGCAAGACGTCCGGCCGTGTGCACGGCACGTCGTGGTCGTCCCCTGACCGGCGCGGTCGCGCGTTGCGCTTGCAGATGAAACGCCTGGGGCGGCACTCGGGTCCGTCGACGGCGGCTGGTGGCCATGGTCGGACGACCTGGCGGCCGAGCTTCCCGTGCTGGTCGCCGCGCTCGGCGCACGGGTCGGTCTGGTCAACCGTGTCTCGCACCATCTCGACACCTGGCGCACGGTGGCGAGGAAAGCACCCGTCGACGGTCCGCGTCGTCGACGGCGTCTTCGAGCATGGCCTTCACCCTCAACGGCGACGACATCGCGGCAGGCGTCCTGGACAACGCCGGTGCCGTCGTTCCGTACGGGTGCGGCGACCAGCGTGCCGGGAGAATCCAGGTACATCGGGGCGGTGCCGCCGTTGGAACAGTCGCCGGAATCGTCGTGGTCCGCGGCGGCTGCCGTCAGCTCGGCTGACCGTTGGCGACCCGGCCGCGACGACGACTGAGGAAGACCAGTTGAGACCCGAACCACTGACCAGAACGCCCAGAGGATGCGAGACTCGGGCGGCTGGTCAGAGGGCGGGGGCACATGGAATTTCGGGTGATGGGGGCGGTAGAGGTCGAGCACGACGACCGGGTGGAGGTGCTGTCCGGCCGGCTGCAGCGGACCCTGCTCGGGGTGTTGCTGGCGCGGGCGAACCAGCCTGTGCCGGTGGACGTGCTGACCGACGCGTTGTGGGGTGATCGGCCGGACCCGCGGGCGGCGCAGAAGCTGCAGCTGCACGTGCATCGGCTGCGCGGTGTGCTCGACACCCCGGAACGGCTGTCGTTCGACGCCGCCGGCTACCAACTGCGGGCACGGCAGGAGGAGATCGACGCTGAACGCTTTGAGGCGCTGGTCAAGGCGGGGGTGGCGGCCTCAGAGCAGGAGCCGCAGCGCGCGATCGAGTTGCTGCGTGCCGCGCTGACGTTGTGGCGGGGCGACCCGTTCGCGGACGTGGAGGTGCCGGTGCTCGCCGACTGGGCACGACGCCTCGCCGAAGGCCGCCTCGCCGCGGTCGAGGCGCTGTACGAGGCCGAGCTCGCCTGTGGTCTGCATGAGGCGGTGCTCGGTGAGCTGACCGATCTGGTGCGGGAGCATCCGTTGCGGGAGCGGTTGCACGGGCTGCTGATGACCGGGCTGTACCGGGCCGGACGCCGGTCCGAGGCGCTGGAGGCCTACCGCCGGGCGCGGCAGGCGCTGGTGTCCGAGCTCGGTCTGGAGCCGGGGCCGGAACTGCGTGAGCTGCAGCGCCGCATCCTGGCCGACGACCTGCCCGAACCCGAGGTGCGGACCGGGGACCATCAGGAGGTTCCCGCTCAGCTCCCGGTCGACGTCCGGGGGTTCGTCGGCCGGGAGGCCGAGGTCGCGGAGCTGGACGGACTGCTGTCCGCGGAAGCTCCGGTGGTGATCACGGCGGTGGCCGGCACCGCGGGGGTGGGCAAGACGGCACTCGCCGTGCACTGGGCGCACCGGGTGCGCGACCGGTTTCCGGACGGGCAGCTCTACGTGGATCTTCGTGGCTACGGGCCCGACGAACCGGTGTCACCCGCCGACGCGCTGGCGGGTTTCCTGCGCGCGCTCGGCCTGGACGGCGGGGCGATCCCCGAGGACCTCGACGAGCGGGCGGCCCGCTTCCGCACCCTGCTCGACCAGCGCAAGATGCTGATCCTGCTGGACAACGCCCGCACCGTCGACCAGGTGCGCCCGTTGCTGCCGGCCAGCTCGTCCTGCCGCACGCTGGTGACCAGCCGCGACTCGCTGGCCGGGCTCGTCGCCCGCTACGGCGCGCACCGGATCGGCCTGAACCGGCTACCTCCTGCCGAAGCAGCCGGCCTGTTGCGCGAACTGCTCGGCACACGGGCCCATGCCGAACCGGATGCCGTCGGTGCGCTGGCCGAGCGATGCGCGCGATTGCCGCTGGCGCTGCGGATCGCGGCCGAGATGGTCCGATCGCGGCCAGGGCGCACCATCGGCGAGCTGGCTGACGAGCTCGCCGACCAACAGGAGGCGCTGGACCTGCTGGACGCGGACGACGATCCGCATACCGCGATCCGAGCGGTGTTCTCCTGGTCGTATCGACGGCTGGATCCCGCCGTCGCCAGGCTTTTCCGGTTTCTCGGCGTGCACCACGGACACGACATCGACACCCACGCGCTGGCGGCCATGGCCGGAACCGGGCTGCGCGAGACCCGCCGGACGCTCGACGTGCTGGTGCGCGCTCACCTCGTGGACGCGACCTCCACCGGGCGGTACCAACCGCACGACCTCCTGCGCGCTTACGCCGCCGAGTTGGCCGGCACAACCGACGATGCGGCGGATCTGGACGCGGCGCTGGCCAGGCTGTCCGGCTACTACCTCGGCACCGCCTCCGCCGCGATGGACGTCATCGCCCCGCACGAGGCCGAGCGCAGGCCGAAGGTCGCGGTACCGGAAGCCGAGTCGCCGGTGTTCGACAGCTACGACGCGGCGTTCGCCTGGCTGGACCGCGAGCGGGTCAACCTGCTCGCCGGCACCCAGCACGGTGAACCCGACCACGTGGTCAACGTGTCGGACACCGTGTGGCGCTATCTCAGCATCGGCGGATACCACGACGACTCCTTCGCGCTCCACACTCGCGCACTGCACGCCGCCCAGACTCTCGGCGACCTCGCCGCAGAAGCCAACGCACGACGCGTGCTGGGCATCGCGACCCACCGCGCGGGTCTCAACACACAGGCCATCGATCACCTGGAACACGCGCTGGCCCTCTATCAGCAAGTCGGCAACCAGTCACTGGAAGCCGCCACGTTGAGCAACATCGGCGCTGTGACCTGGCGGCACGGAAACCTGTCCGAGGCCGCGGACCTCATCCGCCGGGCACTGGCTCTCTACGAGGAACTTGGCGACCAACGCATGCGGGCGCCGGCCACCAACAACTACGCATGTCTTCTGTACGCCCTGGGCCAATACGACGAAGCGTTCAAACTGCTCGAGCAGTCGTTGGCCATCGCGAGGGACAACGGGGACCGGAACGTCGAAATAACCGTCTTGTGCGGTATGGCGGAGATCCACGCGGAGCTGGGCCAATCCCAGCAGGCACTGGACTACGCACATTTCGCCATGACTCTCGCTCGGGACGCCCGTCACCGTCCCTTCGAAGGCACCGCGATGCGCATGATCGGTATCGCTCACCGCCAATCCGGCGAACACCAGGAGGCGATCCTCCACCTCGACAGGGCGTTGCACATCGCACGCACCGTCGGCGACTCCTCGCAGCTCGTCGCCACGCTGAACGGACTGGCCGCCACACACACGTCCGCCGGAAACCCCACGGAAGCGCTCAGCCTCTATCGCGAGGCGCTGACCGTGGAGGACGGGCCAGGAGTACTCGTCGAGAGCGCGCACACGTACGCAGGCATCGGCGACGCCCATGCCGCACTCGGCGAACACGACCACGCCGCTGAGCACTGGCAGCGGGCACTGACGATCTACCGCCGGCTCGGCATGCCTCAGGTTGACGCTGTGGCGACGAAACTGTCGAATCGGCTCTGACTGGACCGACATGTGGCCGCTGTCGATCAGGTGAGCTGAGGTGGGGGCAGATCACCGGCCCCCACCGGCTCAGACGACCTCGGCCACCACGGCCTGCTCGGCCGCGTCCAGCGCCACCCGGCAGGCCTCCTCGGTCTCGCCGGCCGCGACCACGGCGGCGAACCGGCGGGCCAGACCGTGCGGTGGCAGCCGCAGCTTGGCGCCGACCACGTTCAGCTCGACGACGTGCTTCACGCCGGGCACCGGCCGCGCGCCGGACACGTCCAGCCGCACCAGCTCGCCGTCGTGTGGCGGGTAGAGGAACCGGATCTCCGCCGCCCGGTGCGGGCCGACGGTCACGGCCGGCTTGCGGCCCAGCGACAGTTCCGCCGCCGCCAGCACCAGGTCCACGCCGGTGGCCAGCCTGCCGACGAACGGGATCAGGTCGCCACCGAGCCGCCCGTTCAGCTCCACCAGACGCGGCCCGCGCGAGGTGAGCCGCACCTCGGCGTGGGTGACCCCGATCGAAACCCCAAGTGCCGCATGCGCTTGCTCCATCAGTGCGCGCACCTCGGCGGCCCACGGCTCGTGCGCCCACGGCGCGATGAGGTGCCCGACCTCCTCGAAGTGCTCGCCGAAGCCGAGCCGCTTGCGGGCCACGTGCACCACCTCGACAACGCCGTCGAACACCACGCTGTCGACGCTGATCTCGTCGCCGTCCAGGTACTCCTCGACGAGGACGCCGAGTCCGCTGGGCAGACCGGCGAACTCCGACGCGGCCGCGAGCCGGAACGCGTCCCTGACCTCGTCGGCGTCGTGGGCGAGGCGGACACCGAGCGAACCAGCCAGCGCGCGCGGCTTCACCACGACCGGCCAGCCGAGCGAGGAGGCCGCCGCCACCGCGGTCTCCTCGTCGGTGGCCAGCGCGAACCGGACCGAGCCGAGCGCGCTGCGGGTGGCGTGCTTGTCCCGGCAGTTGCGCGCCGCCTGCGGGGTCATGTGCGGCAGGCCGAGCTCCGCCGCCACCGCGGCCGTGGTCTCGAGCATCGTCTCGTCCCAGGTGAACACGCCGTCGCCGCCCAGCGACCTGACCGCCTCCAGCACCTCGCCCGCCGACGACACCACGCGGTGGTCCGTCAGGTACGGCTGCTGCCAGGACGGCGCGTCGAACAGCACCGCGGCCACCTCGTACCGCTCGGCCAGCGTCGCGAACGAGTACTCGCGATACGCCGGACCGCCGCTGCCTACGACAACCACCCGTGCCATGTGCTCTTCCTCCCGTAGCTCTGGACCGGTGCACCCGGCCCGTTAGATTTGGCGGCGTGATCCCAACCTCGACTCCGACCACGGGCCTGCGGGTCGCCGCGGCACAGGCCTGCCCGGTGGCGGGAGACATCGACGCGAACGCGGCCACCGTCGCCGGTCTGGTGCGGCAGGCGAACGCCCGTGTCGTCGTGCTGCCGGAGAAGTTCCTCAGCGGCTACGAGCCGGACCTGGTCGGTTCCGACCCGGCGCGGTACGCGGTGCACGCCACCGACGACCGGCTCGCGCCGATCGCGGACGCGGCCAGGGAGACCGGCACCGTCGCGATCGTCGGTGCGGCGACGCACCAGGACGGCGAGTTGTTCATCTCGTCGCTCGTGTTCGGCCCGCGGGGTGATGTGATCGCCCGCTACGACAAGCAGTTCCTGTTCGGCAGCGAGCGCAAGCTGTTCACGCCGGGCGCGCGGGGCTGCACCATCGAGGTCGACGGCTGGCAGCTTGGCCTGGGCATCTGCTACGACTGCGGTTTCCCCGAGCACGCCCGCGCCGCCGCGAACGACGGTGCGCACGCGTACCTCGTGAGCGCGTTGTTCAGCGTGGGCAACGGTTTCCACGAGTCGCGGACGTGGCTGCCCGCCCGTGCGCTCGACAACACCGCGTACGTGTTGCTGGCCAACCACGTCGGCAGCACCGGCGGCTGGAACGCCTGCGGTGGCAGTGCGATCTGGGGCCCGGACGGCCGGATCGTCGCGCAGGCGGGGCCGGACGAGACGACGGTGGTGACCGCCGATCTCGACCCGGCCCGCCTGCAGCGGGTGCGCGCGGCCGAGCCGTTGCTGGACGACCTGCGCACACCGGATCCTCAAGCGCTCGCCACCCGGTCGAGGGTGAGCGCCTGACGGTGCTCGGCCCACTTCGCCAGCGGGCCGACCACCACCGTCGCCAGTGCGAACACACCGGCGAGCACGAGCCAGCCGGTGAGGCCCCGCTCGATCACCCCGACCGTGACGATCGTCGGCCCGAGCACGAACTGCGCGCTCATGCCCAGGTTGAACGTCGCCAGGTACTCCGAGCGGTTGCCCTCGGGCGCCAGGGCGTACGACAGGCCCCAGCCGCCGGCGGACTGGAAGAGCTCGCCCGCGGTGAGCGCGACGACGCCGAGCACCAGCAGTGCGATCACCAGCGGTACCGACTGGAACTGGCCGGCGAGCGCGAACACCGCCGCACACGCCACCAGTGCCGCACCGCCCTTGCGCATCGCGACCACGCTGCCGGCCACGTTCTCCGCGCCCTTGGACGCCCACACCTGCAGCAGCACCGCCAGCACCGTGTTGACCACGAGCAGCGCGCCGACCAGTGCCTCGGGAGCCTTGGTGTGCAACGCGACCCACAACGGCACACCGACGCTGAGCAACGAGATGTGCAGGCTCAGCACACCGTTCACCAGCGCGACGACGACGTACCTGACGTCGGCGAGCGACTTCAGCCGCAGCGGTGGCTTGCGGGCCGACCTGGCGGCGCCGACCAGCGCCACCCGAGCGAGCAGCAGCGCGGCCACGAGGCAGCACGCCGCGTTGGCCAGCACGAGCACGTCGAACGCGACCCGCGTGCCCGCTGAGATCGCGATGATCGCGAGCAGGCCGCCGAGCGAGAAGCCCATGTTGTAGACCGCTCGGCTGCGTGCCATCAGCGGCACCCGGAGGTCCTCGCCGACGACCTGCTCGACGAGAGCCTGGTACACCGGCGACAGCGCCTGCTGGCCGATGCCGATCATCGCGGTGACCACGACGAACGTCGGGTAGTCGTCGGTGATCACGAACAGCGCGAAGCTCAGCGCCCGCCACACGTGCAGTGCGATGAGCACCTGCTTGGCACCCCACCGGTCGGCCAGCCAGCCGATCACCGGCTGCGCGACGAGGCCGAGCAGACCGGCGATCGACAGGCCGATGCCGACCTGGGTCGCGGACAGGCCGATCGCGATGGTGAAGAACACCGCCGACCCGGCCAGGTAGAGGCCGGTGCCGGTGGCGTCGATCAATCCGATCGCGAGCATCGTCACCGCGCTCCGCGACCCCGCGACCGGGCCGAGGAACCTGTGCAGTGGTGCGGTCATCCGGAGATCCTTTCGGCTACCAGCGTGGCGATCTCCGCCGGTCGGGTGCGGGTGAAGTAGTGGCCGCCGCCGGCCACGACGTGCAGCTCCGGCGACCGCACCAGCACGCCCCAGTCGGCGAACGCCGTCTCGAAGCCGCCGGTCACCGGGTCGTCGTCGGACATCACGACGGTCGTCGGCACGTCGGCGACCACGGTGCCCGCCTCCCGCGACTTCAGCAGGAACCCGTTGGCGCACAACGAGTCGTGCCGGAAGATGCGGGTGAGCAGGGCCTCGTAGCCGTCACCGAGCACGTCGAACGCGGTCGACCCGGTCCACTCGGCGAGCCAGTCGCGGATGTCGCCGAACGTCAGGTTCTCCGCGTTGGCCAGCGTGTCGCGGATCTCCTCCGCCGGGTACAGCAGCTTCGCCGCGAGGAACAGGTGCTCGACCGCCCGGCCGCGCTCACCGAGCAGGCGCGACACTTCGATCGCCAGCGCCGACCCCACGCAGTGGCCCCAGATCATCACCGGTCCGGTGAGCGTGCGCTCGATCTCGGCCACGATCAACGCGGCCGTGTCGTCGAACGAACGCAGGTCGTCCTCAGCGGACTCGGGCGCGTGGCCTGGTAGTTCGACCGCGTGCACGGCGATGCGCGGGTGCACCGCCTTCATCGCGTCGCCGACCGGCTTGAAGTGGATTCCGTTGCCGCCCGCGTAAGGCACGCACACCAGGTGCGCGACCGGTTCGTCCACATCGGACAGCGGGATCAGCAACGAGTCGGGCTGTGCCTCCTCCTGAGAGGCCGAGGCCGAGGCCTTCTCGACGGCCTCGGCCAGCTCGCCGAGCCGGGAGAAGCGCATCACGTCCCGCAGCGTCACGAGCCCGTCGAGGCCGAGCAGCACCCGCATGGCGCTGAGCGAGCTGCCGCCGACCTCGAAGAAGTCGTCCTCGGGACCGATCTCCGCCGGGTCGATGTCGAGCACGTCAGCCCACACCGCCAGCACCTTCTCCAGCGCGGCACCCGACGCCGTCACCGGCGCGGCGGCGGCAGGGGCTTCCTCGGTCACCACAACGGTGTCGGTGACCAGCTCCAGCGTTCCGTCCGGCAGCCAGCGCGCCCGGCGGCCGTCCGGCAGGGAGCCCGGCGTGCCGACGGGGGCGAGGTTGCCGTGCGCGTCCACGACGACCGCGCGCTCCGGGTGCGCGGCGGTGAACCCGGCGAGCAGCTCCTGCTCCTGCGGTGCGAGCAGCGAGGCCGTGTGGTGGCCGGTGTCCGGCGTGCCCACCATCGCCTGCAGGATCGCGACGAGGTAGCCGCCCATGCGCAGGATGTGGTCCCGGTCGAACGCCGCGGTGTGGTAGTGCAGGCTCAGCTCCACCTCGTCGGTGAAGAAGTGCCGGGAGTACTCGGTGCGCAGCGGGAACTCGGTGATCGCAGCGGCCCGCACGTCGAGCAGCGCGAACTCCGGCAGCTTCTTGAGCTCCTTCAACGAGTAGAAGTGGGTGAAGTTGAAGACCGTCTCGAAGAGCGGATCGGTGGTCTTGAAGTCCTGCTTGACCTTCGCCATCGGATAGCGCCGGTAGGGCAGCACGCCCGCCTCTGCCTGGTAGGTCTGCCTGATCAGGTCGGCCCACGAACCCGGTGCGACCTTGACGCGGAACGGCATGCTGTTCAGGAACACGCCCATCGCGCGGTCGGCGTCGGGCAGCTCGGGACGACCGGCGTGCTCGTAGCCGGTGAGCACGTCCGGATCGCCGCACAGCAGCTCGTGCAGCTTGATGTGCGAGGCCATCAGGACGCTCTTCACCGGCACGCCGAGGTCACCGGCGAGCGCGATGATCCGGTCGGACAGTCCGTCCGGCAGCGGGATGTCCTCGAAGATGACGTCGAGCTCCTTGGCCGGGTCGAGCGGCCGCACGCGCGGGATCACCGTGTTCGGCCGGTCGGCGAGCTCGCGCTGCCAGAACTCGTGGTGCGCCGGGGAGTTGACGGAGTACCGCTCGAGCCCGATGAAGTTGCGGAGGTGGTTCGTGACGGCCTTGCCGTCGTAGGAACCCTTCTCCAGCAACGAGTAGTAGATCTCGAACAGACGGGTGTGCGCCTGGTTGATGCTCCAGCCGTCGAGCATCGAGTTATGCTGGCTGTAGCTGTAGCGGTAGTGCGAGTCGGACAGCACGTGGATGTGCAGCCGGACCAGGCCGGGCTTCTCCCACTCGAACGGCCGGTTCTGCTCGGTGGCGAACCACTCGGCGTACCAGGCCTCCTGGTCCTCGACCCCGCGCACGTCCTCGATCACGAGCGGCAGCTCGTCCACATCGGAGTGCACGAGCTGGAGGTAGTCGGAGAACCCGGTCAGGTGGTAGCTGGTGCGGAAGATCGGGTTCTGCTCCACCAGGATCCGCACCGCCTGCTCGAACACCGCGGTGTCGATGCTGCTCTGGATCAGGTAGCTGATGATGTCGTGGTAGCTGGTGTTGCCGCGCATGATCTCCGACTGGTAGATCAGCCCGGACTGCAGCATCGACATCGGGTAGGCGTCCTCGACCCCCGCAGGCAGCTTCGCCCGGTCCTGCGCCGAGATCAGCTCGAACGGCCCGAACTCGGTCGGCGCCACGTCACCGTCGGCAGCCTCCCTCGCGTGCGCGACGAGCGCCTCGACGGTCGGGTGCGAGAACAGCTGCTGGAACGTGAAGTCGAAGCCGTGCTTGCGGGCTCGCGCGAGCACGGACACGAAGTGGATCGAGTTGCCGCCCTGCGCGAAGAAGCTGTCGGTGACGCCGATCTCGTCGAGCCCGAGCACGTCCGCGAAGATCTCCGCGAGCACCCTCTCGTCGTCGGTGCGCGGTGCGACCTTCGCGCTCGCCGCGGCGGCCGGCTCCGGCAGCGCGTCGCGGTCGAGCTTGCCGTTGGGGGAGAAGGGGAACTTCTCCAGCACGACGATCCGCTCCGGCACCATGTACTCCGGCAGGCTCTGCACGAGCGACGCGCGCAGCTCGTCCTCGGAGGCGGACGCGGAGACGACGTAGCCGTGCAGGTGCGCCTGACCGTCCTGGGTGGTGCGGACGATCACCGCGGAGTCGGTCACGCCCGTTGCCTCGCGCAGCCGCTGCTCGATCTCACCGAGCTCGATCCGGAAGCCGCGGACCTTGACCTGGAAGTCGTTGCGGCCCAGGTACTCCAGCCCGCCGTCGGGCATCCGGCGGACCAGATCGCCGGTGCGGTAGGCGCGTTCGCCGCGCACCGTGACGAACCGCTGTGCCGTGAGCTCGGCGCGGTGCAGGTAGCCGCGGGCGACGCCGACGCCGGTGATGTACAGCTCGCCGGGGATGCCGACCGGGCGTTCCCTGAGGTGCTCGTCCAGCACGTGCAGGCCGGTGTTGTCGATGGGCAGGCCGATCGGCACGACGTCCTGTGCCGGGTCGGTCACGTGGTGGCTCACGTCGACGGTGGCTTCGGTGGGACCGTAGAGGTTCACCAGCTGTGCCGGGAGCAGTTCGTGGAACCGCCGGACGTGGTGCGTGCCCAGGGCTTCACCGGAGGCGAAGACGCGCTTGAGCGAGGTGAGCCGTGCGCCGTCGTCGAGGTAGTCGAGGAACGCGCCGAGCATCGTGGGCACGAAGTGCATCACGGTCACGCCGTGCCGCTCCACCGCCGTGACGATCTTCTCCGGCTCGCGTTCGCCACCCGGCTCCAGCAGGCACACCGACGCACCGTCGATGAACCACCAGAACAGCTCCCACACCGAGACGTCGAACGAGATCGGCGTCTTCTGCAGGATCACGTCGCCGGGCCCGATCGGGTAGGCGCGCTGCATCCAGTGCAGGCGGTTGACCACGCTGCGGTGCTCGACCACGACGCCCTTCGGCAGACCGGTCGAGCCGGAGGTGTAGATGACATACGCGGCGTCGTCCGGCGAACCGCACTCCAGCGGCGCGACGACCTCGCCCGGCTCGGCGACCCCGGTGAGGTCGAACGTGGTGACGCTGTCCGGCAGCTTCACCGCGATGGCCGGTCTGGTGAGCACCAGCGCCGCCTTGCTGTCCTCCAGGACGTACTGCAGCCGTGCCTCCGGCAGGGCCGGGTCGAGCGGCAGATATGCGCCGCCTGCCTTGAGCACCGCGATGATCGCGATCAGCATCTCGGGGGAGCGTTCCACCGACACGGCGACCACGACGTCGCGGCCGACGCCGTGGTCGCGCAGGGTGCGGGCGAGCCGGTCGGCGGCGTGGTCCAGCTCCAGGAACGTGAGTCCGCCCGCGATCGCCGCGGCGTGCGGCGTGGCGGCGACCGTCCTGGCGAACAGCTCCGGCAGCGTGACGTCACGCGGGAACTCGGCGGCGGTGTCGTTCGTGCGCGCGATCAGCTCACGGTCGGCGTCGCCGAGCAGGTCGAGCGAGACCAGCTCCGCGTCGGGGTCGGCGAGCGCGACGGTGAGCAGCCTCTGCAACTGTTCCCCGATCCGGCCGGGTGCGTCGAGCACGAGGCCGTTGTCGCGGCGGAAGTGCAGGGTCGCGCCGGCGGCCGTCGCGCCGAGTGCCACGACGACGTCGGCCTCACCGACGAGCTCGACGGGGAAGTCCTGGTGCGCCGAGGCCTCCGTGATGCGCATGCGCACCTCGTTGAGCAGCGTGCGGAACGTCTCGCCGTCGGAGATGTTGTGGCGCAACGGAAGTACGTCGGCCAGCACGTCCGCGTCAGCTTTGATGCCCACGAGGACGTCGGCCGACGACGTGTACTCGCGCAGCAACGCCATCGTGCCCGCGACCAGCACGGCCTGCAGCGCCGCGTCCTGGCCGCGGCTGACCGCGTCGAGACGGGCGGTCAGCGCGTCGTCGAGTCGGGTGGTGGTGACGGTGTCCTCTGGGAACGAGCTGACGGGTGCGTCAGCGAGCAGTGCGTTCCAGAACGCCGCGCTTTCTGGTCGTTGCGCGGCGGCGATCTTGCGCTGGCCCGTGGTCAGGTCAGTGCTCACAGCAGGGGTCTCCTCAGAGATCGAAGTCGAGTTCGGGCGCTTGGGCGCCACGGGCGGCGCGGGTTTCGGTGACGGGCCCGAGCGGATCGGCGAGCATCCGGTCGACCGTCGCGAGCAGCAGGTCGCGGAACTCCACTGCGGTCGCGCGGTCGAACAGCTCGGTCGAGTACTCCCACTCGGCGCGCAGGTCGCCCGCCTCCTCGTACACCTGGAGGTTCAGGTCGAACATCGTCTGGCCGGGGAACACCGGCCGCAGCGCGACCCGCGTGCCCAGGAAGTCCACCTCGAGCAGGCTGGTGCCCTGCAAGGCGAACATGGTGTCGATCACCTGCTCGCCCGCGGGCACGTTCTGGTGCGCGAACGACTCCGCGGCAATCCTCGCGACCTCGGTCGTGAACTGCTCGAACGTGCCCTGCGGCCGCACCCGCAGCCCGACGGTGTTGACGAACATGCCGACGGTGTCCTCGAAGCCGGCCGTGGTGCGCCCGGACGCGGGCACGCCGACCACCAGGTCGTCCGCGCCGGTGATGGACGTCAGGAACGTGCTGTAGGCCGCGAAGAGCGGTGCGAACAACGTCGTCCCGGCCCGCGCGGCCAGCTTCCGCAACGCTTCGGTGCGGTCAGGTCCGAAGTGGACCTCGATGGTCGTGCCCGCGTAGGTGCGGACCGCCGGCCTGCGGTCCGACGGCAGCTGCAGCGGTGGCACCGCGGTGGCGAAGACCTGGCGCCAGTGCGCGAGGTCCGCCTCACGGACCTCGGCGCCTGCCTGCCAGGTCCACTGGGCGAAGTCCGCGTACTGGTGCGCGACCGGCGGGAGCTCTTCGTCGTGGTAGAGCGCGTCCAGCTCGCGGAACACCGTCGCCAGGGAGTAGCCGTCCAGCACCAGGTGGTGGAAGTCGGCGAAGAACCAGCGACCCTGGTGCAGTGACGCGCGCAGCAGCGGTGCCGCCGCGAGGTCGAACGGCCGCACCAGCGTGGTGAGGTCCGGCTCGTCGTCGCGCAGCTCCAGGGTGACGTCGGCGAGCTCGGCCACCCGCTGGACGGGCGGTTCCGCCAGCACGAACGACGTGCGCAGCGCGGAATGCCGTGCCACCAGTGCCCGCAGGGCCCGTTCGAGCCGTGCCGGATCGACGCCGGCCACGTCCAGCAGGATCGGCACGTTGTAGCGCACCGACCGCGGGTCCTTGCTCTGCTCCACGAACAGCGGCCGCTGCTGAGGCGTGAGCGGGTGCTCGGTGCCGGCCGCGACCGGGATGTCGGTACCGGACTGGTCCCCGACCAGGCCGGCGATCTCCTCGATCGTCGGGTTGGCCAGCACGTCACCGGTCGAGATCGTGCAGCGGAACTCGTCCCTGGTGCGCACCGCGAGCTGGGCAGCGGCCAGCGAGTCGACCCCGAGGTCGAAGAGCGAGTCGAGCACACCGACCGCGGGCAGCCCGAGCACGGTCTGCCAGATCGCGGCGAGCCGTTCCTCGGTGGCGGTGCGCGGCGGCACGAACTCCGCGGGCAGGTCGAAGAGCGTCGCCGGGTCGGGCAGTGCGGCGCGGTCCACCTTGCCGTGCGCGGTGAGCGGGAACGCGTCGACCTCGATCACGTGGCCCGGCACCAGCTGCGCGGGCAGGTCGGTGGCGAGCTGACGGCGCACCGCGATCGGGTCCAGGAAGCCGGTGCTGGTCACGTAGCCGACCAGGTACCGGTCACCGCGCACGTCGTTGTCGCGCTCGCGCACGACCACGACGGCGTCCTCGACGTCGTCGCAGGACCGGAGCGCGGCCTCGACCTCGCCGAGCTCGATCCGGAACCCGCGCACCTTCACCTGGTGGTCGGCACGACCGAGGAACTCGACCACGCCGTCCTCGCGCCAGCGCGCCAGGTCACCGGTCCGGTACATCCGGGAACCCGGCAGGAACGGGTCGTCGAGGAACGCGGCCGCGGTCAGCTCGGGCCGGTTCAGGTAGCCGATGGCCACGCCGTCGCCGCCCACGTACAGCTCACCGGTCTCGCCTGCCGCGACGGGGTTTCCGCCGGCGTCGAGCACGTACGCGGTGGAGTTGCGCAGCGGTCGGCCGATGGGCACCGCTCCGGCGGCGTCCTCGGCGGTGATCACGTGCGTCAGCGAGAACGTGGTGTTCTCGGTGGGGCCGTAGCCGTTGATGATCCTGATGCCGGGACACGCCTGCCGCACCAGCGCCACGTGCTCGCCGACCACGACGTCACCGCCGACGACGAGGTCGCGCAGGCCGGCGAAGATCGTGGCGTCGCGCGTGGCGAGCCTGCTGAACAACGGCGAGGTGAGCCACATCGTGGTGATGCCGAAGGACTTCAGCTGCGCACCCAGCCGCTCGGCGTCCAGCACGTCGCCGTCGGGCAGCACGACCGTGCCGCCGTTGAGCAGCGGGCCCCAGAGCTCGAACGTGGTGGCGTCGAACGACACCGCGCCGGTCTGCAGCAGCCGGACATCGGTGAAGTCGACGAAGTCCGCGGTCACCAGACGCACGATGTTGCGGTGGCTGACCAGCACACCCTTGGGCGTGCCGGTGCTGCCGGAGGTGTACATGACGTACGCCGGGTCGGTGGCCGAGACGACCGGCAGCGCGCCGGTGCCGGTGCCGTCGACCGAGTCCAGCACCAGCACGGCACCGCTGTCGGCGAGCAGGGTCTCCAGCCGCCGGGCGGGTTCGGCCGGGTTGAGCGGCAGGTAGGCGGCACCGGCCCGCAGCACGGCCAGGTTCGCCACCACCCAGTCGACGCCGCGGCCCAGCCGCACCGCGACGAGATCGCCGGCTCGCACGCCGCGGTCGACGAGGTGGGCGGCCAGCCGTGCGGTGCGTTCGTCGAGGTCGCGGTAGGTCAGCGTCTCGGCGGCGGACACGACGGCCGGCCGGTCCGGCCCCAGCGCGACCTGCGCCGCGAACAGTTCCGGAACCGAGGACGAGGGGTAAGGCCGCGCGGTGTCGTTGGCGGACTTGAGCAACACCAGCGGGTCGGTCATGAGTTCTCCTGGAAGACCGGGCGGAAGGTCTGCCCGATGCGTTCGGCGGTGCGGCGCAACGTGTCGTGGTCCGGTGCGGTGCCGTGCACCACGCCGAGGTGGGCTTGGGTGCCGCCACGCCAGTCCACGACGTCGCCCGGCCTGGCCTGCACGTCGACCTTGAGCACGCCGTCGAACCCGGACACCTCGTCCGCGCCTTCCAGCGCCTGCACGGTGCCGCTCTCGAACGGGGTGAGGAAGTACTGGTAGGTGACGCCGCGCCAGCGGATCTCCTGCCATCGCGGTTCGAGCCCGAGCGCGATCTGCACGGCCACCTGCACGAGGTTGATCCCCGTGGCCTGGCGCAGGATGCCGGGCACGTACCCGCCCAACCGGCCGTTGACCTCGATCACCCGTGGCCCGTCGGCCGTCAGCTTGATCTCGGTGTGCGTGATGCCGTACCGCACGCCCAAGGCCGCGGTGGCCGCGCTGTCCAGCGCGAGCACCGCTGCGGTGTCCACTTCGGACAGCGTGGCGGGCAGCAGCATCCCGGTCTCCCGGAACGGTTCGGCGAGCGGGAACTTGCCCGTCACGCAGACCTGCCGCGAGCCGGCCGGGGTGTGCACGGACTCGACCGAGACGTAGTCGCCCCACGCCTCACCGGCCACCGAGGAGTCGCCCACCAGCAACGTCTCCAGCACGAAGTCGCCGTCCGGCACGGCCTGCAGCGCCGCGTGGAGCTCGTCCTCGGTGTCGACCTGGGTCGTGTGCAGGCTGCCCGCGCCACTGCGCGGTTTGAGCACGGCGGGCAACCCGGCCACCGCGAGAGCGGCGGCCGGGTCGTCACCGACGACCGCACAGCCAACAGGCTGAACGGCGGCCAGTGCGCGGCGCTGAGCGAGCTTGTCGGTCAGCACCGCCACGGTCTCCGGCGAGTGGCCGGGCAGGCCGAGCGCGGTGGTGTACGCGCTGGCCTCCCCGAGCCGGTACTCGCTGAAAGTCACCACACCGTCCGGAGTGGACGCTTCGACCGCCTTGATCCGCTGGTCGAGCTCCATCCCGGTCACGTCGACGATCTCGGCGAACTGCCGGATCACCGGCACGGCGGCAGCCACGTGCGGGAGGTCGAGATCGCACACGAAGACCACGTCGCACGCGCGCCCGACCGCCGACCTGATCTCGAGCGGCGTCGCGGACCCCAGGTCGTAGACGACGGCGAGTCGTTTGCGCGCCACTCAGCTCTCCTGGCGAGTGGCCAGCAACGCGGTCAGGTCCGCGGGCGTGGGGTTGACGTAGAGCTCACGCAGCGACACCGGCGGCAGACCCGCGCGGCGCAGCGCGCCGGAGAGCTTCACCGCGAGCAGCGAGTTGCCGCCGACCTCGAAGAAGTCGTCGTCCGCGCCGATCGCGGTGCCGAGCACCTCGCGCCACGCGGCGAGCACGTCGCCGAGCAGGCCTTCCTCGCGTGGTGCGTCGGCCACCTCGGTCACCACCGGGGCGGCGGGCACCAGGCGCGCCACGTCGGTCTTGCCGTTGACCGTCAGCGGGATCTCGTCCAGCTTGGTGAACGTCGCGGGCACCATGTGCTCCGGCAGGAAGCGCGCGGCCCTGCGCCGTACGTCCTCCACCTCCGCGGTGCCGACGAAGTACGCGTCCAGCCGGGCGGACGCGGCGTCGCCGTCACCGGCGTTGAGCACGACGACCGCCGAGGACACCGCCGCGTCGTCCAGCAGCACCGAGCGGATCTCGTCCAGCTCGATCCGGAACCCGCGCACCTTGACCTGGCTGTCGATCCGGCCGAGGTGGTCGAGCCTGCCGTCGGGGTGCAGCAGGCCGAGGTCACCGCTGCGGTAGACCCGTTGCCCGTCAACGGGATCGATGACGAACCGGTCCGCGGTGAGGTCGGCGAGGTTCAGGTAGTGGCTCGCCACGCCGGCGCCGCCGACGTAGATCTCACCCGGCACGCCGAACGGCCGCGGCCGCCCGTTCTCGTCGCGCACCGACACCGACCATCCGGGCAGCGCGCGGCCGACGGACTTCGAGCGCGCCGCCACCTCGGCCGGCGTGATCGTCTGCGTCGTCACGTGCACGGTCGTCTCGGTGATGCCGAACATGTTCACGACCCGGCACCGGGTGTGCGGGTACTGGCGGAACCACGGCTCCAGCAGGCGCACGTCGAGCGGCTCGCCACCGAAGACCACCAGCCGGACGCTGAGCGGCCGATCGGACCTCAGCGCGATGTCGCGCACGGCGGCGAACGCCGACGGCGTCTGGTTGAGCACCGTCACGCCGCGGGTCACCAGCAGGTCGTGGAACTCCTCCGGCGAACGGGACACCCAGTACGGCACGACCACCAGGTGCGCGCCGGTGAGCAGGCTGCCCCAGATCTCCCACACGGAGAAGTCGAAGGCGCTGGAGTGGAACAGGGTCCAGACGTCGGCCGGGCCGAGGCGCATGTCACCGGTCGTGGCGGCGAGCAGCGCGGCCACGTTCTGGTGCGGCACCGCGACGCCCTTGGGCCGCCCGGTCGAGCCGGAGGTGTAGATCACGTACGCGATCGCCGACGGGTCGACGGTGACGTCATCCCCAGGCGTGCCAACGAGATCAGCGGGTGCGACGAGACGAACACCCTCGGCGGCCGGGAAGTTCTCCGCCGTCGTGACGACGACCGCGATGCCCGCGTCGGACACCGTGTACGACAGACGTTCCGCCGGGTAGGCGGGGTCCATCGGCACGTAGGAGGCACCGGCACGCAGCACACCGAGCAGCGTGACGACCAGCTCCGCCGTGCGCTCCAGGCACACGCCGACCCGGTCGCCCGCCTGGACGCCCAGCTCGCGCAGGGCACCGGCGACGGCGGCGGAACGGGCGTCGAGCTCACCGTAGGACAGCTCGCTGTCCGCGTCCGACAACGCGGTCGCGGCCGGGTCGCGCCGGGCGATCTCGGCGAACGTCTCGTGGATCGTGCGCGGCGCGAACGTGCCGGCCGTGCGACCGATCGCGACCAGTGCGGCCGCTTCGGCGTCGTCGACGAGCTCGGCGGCGGGGTCGGCGACCAGCTTGGCGACGTGAGCGGCGAACTGGGCGGCGACGGCGGGCTCGACGAAGCCCTTGTCGTAGGCCAGTTCCCCGTGCAGCGCGGCATCTTCGACGTGCCAGGAGAACGTGACGGGGAAGGCAGGGGCGAGGTGCGGGGCGTAGCCGCCGCCGAACCCGCTGTGCACCAGGCCGATCGACGTCTGCTCCGGCAGGGTCAGGTCGTCGGCGGCGTCGGGCGAGGTGACCAGCACCGCGAACGGCGAGGTGTCGCCGTAGTGGGCGAGCACGGTCTCCAGCGCCGTGACGATGGCGTCCTTGGAGGCCAGAGGCGCGGTCACGGAGACGACACCGTGGTGACCAGTGCGCTCGGAGTTGCCGAGGCCCCAGGGAACGGGCGCGAACGCGCGGTCCGCCGGCGCGATGCCGTCGCGGTCGAGCTCGGCGATCTCCACCTCGGCGGTGGGGTCGGTGAGCAGGTCGGCGAGCGCGGCGAGCGACCGGCCGTCGACGACGGCGCGGTGGGCGACGAGCGCGAGATCGGCGACACCGTCGGCGTAGGTCAGCACGATCGCGCGGACCGGCGTGCGCTTGCCGTCGACAGGACGGCTGAGCTCACGAGTGCGCCGGGTCTGCGACGCGGTGTCGGTGCAGTCGGTGCGCAGCTGCTCGTCCCAGAGCTGCACGGACTTGAGGAACGGGAACCTCTCGACGGCGGCGGCGAGGCAGGCCTTCACATCGGCGCCGACCGGCAGCCGGCGGACGAGGCTGTGCGAGGCGGCGGCGGGTGCCGCGAGTGCGAAGAAACCGGTGTTGACGGCGGTGGTCATCTGTGGGTTCCCTTATCTGGCCGCGAAGCCGCTGTCGACGGTGATCACGGTGCCGGTCACGCGGCGCGAGTCGTCGCTCGCCAGCCACACGGCCGCGCCTGCCACGTCACTCGGGTCCACGAGCGCGTTGGTGGGCACCGACTCCAGGTAGACCGCTTCCTGCTCCTCGTAGGTGATGCCGAGGGCGTCCGCGACGACGGCCGTCATCTGGCCCTCCATCGCGGGGTCGTCGCGCACCGGGCCGGGGCACAGCGCGTTGACGCGGATGCCGAGCGGCGCGTAGTCGAGCGCGGCGGTCTTGGTCAGACCGATGAGGCCGTGCTTGGAGGCGACGTAGCCGGCGAAGTGCCGGTAGCCCACGAGGCCCGCGGTCGAGGAGACGTTGATGATGCTGCCGGACTTCTGCTCGACCATCGTCGGCGCGAACGCCTTGATGACCCGCCAGGGGCCGGAGAGGTTGACGTCGAGCACGATGGCCCACTCGTCTTCGGCGAACTCGTGCGCCGCTTTGCCCGCAGGGGCGCCGATTCCGGCGTTGTTGATCACCACGTCGACCTGACCGAACCGGTCGACGACGTCGGCGGCGACCTCCTGCAGCCGCTCCAGCGAGCGGACGTCGGCGGTCGCCACGAGCACGGAGGCGCCGTTCTTGCGGCACAGGTCCGCGGTCGTCTCCAGCTGGTTCGCCGAACCGAGGGTGTAGGGGACACCGGGCAGGTGGCCGTCGACGTCGATCAGCACGACGTCGGCACCCTCCTCCGCGGCCCGCGCGGCGCAGGCGCGGCCGATACCGCGAGCCGCTCCTGTCACGACAACTGTCTTACCGGCCAACCGCATCGTGGGCGCCCTTCAAAGTGGTGGTGATCAGGTCGATGAGGTACTGCCCCGCGTCGGCGATGTACATGTGGTCACCGCTGACGTCGAGCAGGGAGAACGCCGCTGTGGTGGCGTCGCCCCAGAGAGCCGCCTCGTCGTGCTTCACGACGAGGTCGTTGTCCGCGCAGACCGCGGTGATCGGCACGTTGAACTTGTTGTGGTGCTTCGGCGCGTAGTCCTCGTACATCTGGAAGTCCGCGCGGATGGCGGGCAGCAGCAGCTCGCGCATCTCGGGGATGTCGAACGCCGGGTGCCAGTACCCGGTGAGGTCGCGGACGAGCTTGAGGAAGCCGTCGTCGCTGAGCTCACGACTGCCCTGCCACGGCGGCGAACCGGTCCACGGCCCGCGCGACGCGCTGGTGAACAGGTGCACGACCTCCGCGCCGTTGTCGACGAGGCGGTGCGTCAGCTCGAACGCGATCACCGCGCCGAGGCAGTGGCCGAACACGGCGACCGGGCCGTCGGCGGCGATCTTCAGCGCCTCCGGCAGCAGGCCGTCGGCGGCGGCGTGCAGGTCGGTGTACGGCTCGACGTCGACCAGCCGCTCCCGGCCAGGAAGCTGCAGCGGCCGCACGTCCACGCCGTCAGCGGGCAGCTTGCGCCACGGTTGGTAGAAACTGGCGCCTGCCCCGGCGAAGGGCAGGCAGATCAGCGGGATCATCACTATCTCCGGCCGGTAAATGGGAAGTCAAATGTTTCAGGCACGCTGAAGGGCCGGTGACAATAAGATTGCCATCGGCGGAAAAATGCGTTTTATCTGTTTCCCCCTGTGCCCCACGGCGATCGCGCGACAAGTCCCCAATGCGTGACGCGCTCAGTGGCGATCCTAAGGTCGCGACTGACGGGTTCGCCAGCAGTGTGATGCACCTCATGGGCCCGTAACGTTTAGCCCGTACGGCACGAATTACCAGCACTTTTGCCGTCTTGTCTGGGCCGAATGGCCGCAGGCGTTGATCTTGATGGCCTCCTGTGAAATGGCACTGTCGTGCAATTCTGGCGAATGTTGAGCCGTCAATTTCTGCCTGGGGATTGACGAGACGCGTGTGCGGGCCGGTTGACTGACGTATCAGTGAACGAAAAGTCGGCGAACGTTGTGATGCCTATCGCTCGGTCCGGCGCAAGATTCCCGCCCGCGCGGTATGCCCGATATGTGGCCCCAGGTGCTTTCAGCGGTAGGAGAAGTGCGCCGCTTACCGGTGTGCCGCAGGTACGTCGACTCGAAGATCCGGAGCGGCAGCGAGTGAAGACCTCTCAACCGTGTCGCGCCGGCAGCGGCGGGCGTCGGGGTGTCTGGACCTGCGCGCATGGCCACTACCAGCGCAGTTGGTGGTAGTTGAGGTGATCTGCAATCGATTACATCGGCTCGTAACTACAACCAACTT
>NZ_MUYM01000088.1 GCF_002150765.1 Lentzea kentuckyensis | reverse complement strand
CTCGCGGTCGACGAACTGCTCTGGCCTGGTTTTCCTGCCGAACACGATTCCCCCTGTGCGTCAGGGGGAAGACGGCACCTGCGTGTTGTAGTTTTCACGCACAGTCGCCTTCCCCCGAAAGGTCTGCTGATGTCGCGTCCACTGAGTCGACTGCTCGCGATCGTGACCTCGCTGCTGGTTCTCGGCGTGCAGCCCGCCTCGGCTGTGCCGGAGAGGCCCGATGCCGTCCGGGCGGTGCTGTCGTGGATCGACCTGCTCGACTACGCGTGCAACTTCACCGGCAACTACCGGACCCCGGGCAGCACAAGTGGCGGCGTGGTCGGCGGAGCCGCCGTCGCCCTGGACGACGCGCTCGCCGCGATGGAGACGGCCGACGGCCTTCCGCAGGAGGCCGTCCACACGCTCAGGACGCTGATGGCCCGGTCGTTCAGCCCGCAGACGTGCCTGGACGTCCGCAACACCGGAGCCTTCGGAGCCACCGGCACCACCTCCGTCCGCACTCTGTTCAGCGAGTACTCCTCGTGGGGCCCGCAGTTGCTGGAGGCCCAGCAGGAGAACCCGGACGCGGTCGACGCGGAGATCGCGAACTTGATCGGCCTGCAGCGGCGCTACGCCGGTCAGATGGCGCCGGGGCTGCACCGGAACGCGACGCGGAGCACGACGCCCGATCCGTTCGCCGCGATGCTGTTCGTGGTGGACGCCGCGGACGCCGTCTGCGAGCACTCGGTCGCCGACGAGCAGACCGAGGAACTCGCCGCGGTGTGGACCACGATGTTCGACCGGCTCGGTGAGCTCGAGGACGCACCGGCGGCGGCGTTGGAGAGCGCACGGACGTTGCTGGCCGCCGCGGTCGGGCCAGGGGACTGCGCGACCGCCGACGCCGACGGCGTCCTCACCCTGATGGGTACGGAGGCGGCGCGCGACCTGGTCGCGGGCTGGGAGACGTACGGTCCCGAGCTGCTGGAGTTCCACGCGGCCCACCCGGACCAGGTCGACCCGGTCCTCGCCGACGTGGTCGCGCAGGCCACGGCGGTCGCCAACAGGTAGGCGTCGCCGGGTCCGGTGTCACTCGGTCGGGTGGCTGGACACGCGGCGGACGGCGTGGCGGAGCAGCCTTGTTCCATGACGACGAGCCACATCGAGCACACCGGGCACACCCACGTCCACGGCGACGGCTGCGGACACGTCGGGGTGCCGCACAGCGACCACGTCGACTACGTCCACGACGGTCACCTCCACCGCGAGCACGACGGTCACTTCGACGAGTGCGAGCCGAGCGGCCACGACGAGCACGACGCGCACGACCACGACCACGGTGAGGGCTGTGGCCACGTGGCCGTTCCGCACGCCGACCACGTCGACTACGTCCACGACGGGCACCGGCACGCGGCCCACAACGGGCACTACGACGAGCACTGAAACGGGCACGCGGGGAGCTTGCGTGCGTTCAGAGTGCACGAAAGCTCCCCGCGTGCATTCACGAAGTGGAGGAGCCGTCGGGGTAGAACTGGGCGTACCAGCGGCGGAGGGCCTTGATGCCGCGTTCGTGTTGGAGCAGCACCGGGCGGGGCTGATGGATCTTGTGGTCCCAGATGCGGACCTCCTCGCGCACCTCGCCGAGAGCCTGCGTGCGGAAGACGAGCTTGAGCACCGGCGCGAGGAACGGCAGTCCGGCCGGCTTGCGCACGTGGTAGAGCATCCGCAACTCGCTCGTGCGGTCGTCGATCGGGTTGGTGAGCGCGATGGCGGTCAACGAGAGCATGGCGCCGAACACGCGCACCACCATGACGCCGGGGCCGTACATGAACACGTCGAAGGTGTTGTCGACGTCCCAGGCCAGCACCTTGCGCGCGAAGCGGCCGCGGACCTCGGCGAACGGACCGTCCACGACCAGGTCCTGCACCGGCGGCTCGCTCTGCCCGTGGATGAAGTGGAAGTGGGACTCGTCGACGATGTTCTCGCGCATCTCCTGGATGTGGATGCGCGAGGTCTGCACGTCGTCGATCGGCCGCGCGAACTCAGCCGCGGTGGCCTCCGGGATCTCCGGCACCTCCCACGCCGGCGTGTCCGGCCCGGTGTAGACGAAGATCAGTCCGCTGTGTTCCCGGACCTCGAACCCGCCGATCGACACCTTCGGGGGCCGGGCCGCGAACGGCGCGTACGTGCACTGGCCGTCCGCGCCGAACCGCCAGCCGTGGAACGGGCACTCGACCGTCCCGTCCACCACCTTCCCGCCGACGCCGAGGTGCGCGCCGTAGTGCGGGCAGTGGGCGTCACGGACCGCGGGCTTCCCGTCGGGACCGCGGAACGCGATGAGAGCGCGGCCGAAGTAGTGCAGGGGCACGACCTTTCCGCGAGGGAGCTGAACGCTGCGCAGAACCGCGTACCAGCCGTGTGGCACGAACGGCATCGGGTACTCGTCTGCGCGTGGGTCGCGGGGCAGGGTGGTCATGCGGTCGTCGATGCTGGACACCCCGTTGAGTTAACGCCGTTAACCCTTTCGGTGGCATCGCCCGTCAGGACGAAAAACGATCACCGCGCACTCGGGCAACTGGATCACGGCACGGCGCGGCCGGCCTGCTTGAGCAGCGGGTTGCGCCGGGTCAGCATCAGCCCGTACCCGCACAGCAGCGCGAACAGCACCGCCCCGCCTGCGGCCAGCCAGCGCAACGGCGTCGGCGGGTTCGTCATGACGGCCAGCACCACGGACAGCACGGTGGTGCCCAGGCCGGTGCCGCCCAGCAGCCCCGAGGCCAGGTGGTAGGCCGGGCGGGAGTGCAGGTTGGCGCGCCAGCGGTTGCGGCCGCGGACCCAGCTCTCCCAGTGCAGGACGTCGCCGGGCGGCAGGTCCGAGGTGCCGCGCAGGCCCGGCATGGCGAGCAGGTCGTTGACCTTGTGTTC
Source organism: Lentzea kentuckyensis (assembly GCF_002150765.1). Classification (GTDB taxonomy): domain Bacteria; phylum Actinomycetota; class Actinomycetes; order Mycobacteriales; family Pseudonocardiaceae; genus Lentzea; species Lentzea kentuckyensis. The sequence goes on along the minus strand of NZ_MUYM01000088.1, from coordinate 72,383 downwards.
GAGCTGCCAGAGGAACCAGCGGGCGCGTAACAGCCGTTGCACCTCGCCGTACCAGACGAACCACACGAACATGAGCAGCGCGGGCGCCAGTGCGAGGATTCCGCTGCGCAACGGGACGTTCGTCCAACTGGCCAGCACGCCCGTGTAGATGACGGCGATCGCGGCCAGGCCGTAACTCATCACGGTCTGCTGGGTGGTCACCGCCGCGACGAGTTCGGTGCGGATGGCGGTGTACTCGGTCTGCAGGAACGACAGTCGCGCCTGCTCGCGGTCGACGAACTGCTCCGGCCTGGGTTTGCGCCCGAACACGATTCCCCCTGTGCGTGAGAGGAACACGGTACCCAGGGCCTGGTCAGCGCGGCCACCAGGCTCAAATATGCTGGTGGGCATGGTTGCTGCCCCACCCGTCATCGGCGTGCTCGCCCTCCAGGGCGATGTTCAGGAACACCTCGTCTCGCTCGCGAAGTGCGATGTCACCGCACGGCCCATCCGCAGGGCCGAGGAGCTGGACGAACTCGACGGGATCGTGATCCCCGGCGGCGAGTCGACGACCATCAGCAAGCTGCTCGACAACTTCGAGCTGCTGGAGCCGCTGAAGGCCAAGATCAAGGACGGCTTCCCGGCCTACGGGTCGTGTGCGGGCATGATCCTGCTGGCCAACACCGTGCTGGACGGCCGTGAGGACCAGCACCAGCTCGGTGGTTTGGACGTCACGGTGCGGCGGAATGCCTTCGGCAGGCAGGTCGACTCGTTCGAGACCGATCTCGACCTCGCCGGGGAGACGGTGCACGCCGTGTTCATCCGGGCACCTTGGGTGGAGGCGGTGAGCGGCGACGTCGAGGTTCTCGCTACGGTGCCCGTTACGGCTGAGGCGGGCGACGCCGCCGGTAGGATCGTCGCGGTCAGGCAGGGCAACGTGCTGGCCACGGCGTTTCATCCGGAGCTCACGGGGGATGAGCGCGTCCACCGCCTGTTCGTGGACATGGTTCGTGGTTTGAAGGGTTCGGAGGAGAAATGAGCGGCCACTCCAAGTGGGCGACCACCAAGCACAAGAAGGCCGCTATTGACGCCAAGCGCGGCAAGCTCTTCGCGCGGCTGATCAAGAACATCGAGGTGGCCGCCCGCACCGGTGGTGGGGACCCGGACGGCAACCCGACGCTGTACGACGCCATCCAGAAGGCCCGCAAGAACTCGGTGCCGCTGGACAACATCGAGCGCGCCCGCAAGCGCGGCGGCGGCGAGGAAGCCGGCGGCGCCGACTGGCAGACCATCATGTACGAGGGCTACGGCCCCAACGGCGTCGCGGTGCTCATCGAGTGCCTCACGGACAACCGCAACCGCGCCGCGACCGAGGTCCGCACGGCCATGACCCGCAACGGCGGTTCGATGGCCGACCCCGGCTCGGTGGCGTACATGTTCAGCCGCAAGGGCGTCGTGATCGTGCCGAAGGCGGGCACGTCCGAGGACGACGTGATGATGGCCGTGCTCGAGGCCGGTGCCGAGGAGGTCAACGACCTGGGCGAGGCGTTCGAGGTCGTGTCCGAGGCCGGTGACCTCATCCCGGTCCGCAAGGCGCTGCAGGACTCCGGCATCGACTACGAGTCGGCCGAGTCGAGCTTCCTGCCGTCGGTCTCGGTCGCGCTGGAGGTCGAGGGCGCGAAGAAGATCTTCAAGCTCATCGACGCGCTGGAGGACTGCGACGACGTGCAGAACGTCTTCGCGAACTTCGACGTGTCGGACGAGGTCATGGCCGAGGTCGGCTGACCACCAGCTCCAAGAAGGCCGACCACGCAGCTGCGCTCACGGGCAGGTGGGTGGTCGGCTTTTTGCTGTCCCGAATACCGACGCTGTGCCCGATCTCGACGCAGTTGTCGCCGGTACCGCTGTAGCTGCTCTTGCGCCACACGGTCATTGGAGGCCCTCCAAGATGCTGTTGATCACCTCCCTCGATTGTTCCTCATCGAAGGCGACGGCAGCGAGGTCCTTCAGGATGTTCTCGTAGGTGTCGACGGTGTCCTTGTCGTCGAAGAACAGACAGCACTTGACACTCTCGATGTAGACGACCGGCGGGAACTTCGGAAACTTCATCACCCGGAAGTCCCCGGACGTACCCGCGTGCATGCCGATCGACCGGGGAATGATCCTGAGGCTGATGTACTTCCGCACCGACATCCGCAGCAGGTGAGCAAGTTGCTCCCGCCACACGTCCTCGCCGCCGACCGGGAGCCACAACGCCTGTTCGTGCACGAAAAAGGTGAAGGTCCGGGTGTATTCGACAATCTCCGCCCGTGCGATCCGCGCGGCCACGACCGCCGGGACGTTTTCAGCGTCAATGGGCGCTGCCTTGGTGACCGCATGGACGTAGTCCGGTATCTGGAGCAGGCCGGGCACGAGGATCATCGACCAGCAGGTGATCTCGCTGGCGTCCTTCTCCTGTTCGATCAACGTGCGGACCTGGTCCGGCACGCCGTCCTCCGGCATCTGCAGGTAGACGTTCCCCGATTCGCGGAACAGCGCGAGCAGCCGTTCGCGTTCGGCAAGGGGCGTGCGGCAGTAGGCGAGGAGCGTGATGACCTCCACCTCGGACACGCCGCCCTTGCCGGCCAACATGTCCGAGATCTTGGCTTCCTGCCAGCCGAGCACCTCGGCGAGCTGGCGCTGGGTCAGGCCGGTGCTTTCCACGGCTTTCCGGACGCCGTTGCCGAACTCGCGGCCCACCACGCTGGACGATCTCTTGGGCATGAAAGGGAAAGTAGGCCCACGATTCCCCTTCGCTCCATCGTTTCGCTTCAAATCTGCCTGAAGGTGGGAGTCTTGGAGAAGCTCCAAGTCGTAGGCTGGTGACGTGCTTTCCGACGAAGACATCGAACTGCGGGCGCGGCTGCTCTCCGCGGCCGACCGGCACGGCCACACCAACATCGTCGTGAACCCGGACGCCGAGGGCGCCGGATACGTGTTCTCGGTGGGGGCCTGGCGGCGGTTCGGGGTGGCAGAGGCCGTCGTGATCGGGTTGCCGCAGGGGATGGGCGAGAACCTGATCAACATGTACGTGCAGCGCGCCAGCGGTGGCGAGCGGTTCGTGATGGGGCAGCTCTACCACGACTTCTTCGAGGGCGTGCCCGTCGTGTTCGAGCGGGTCTACAAGGGTTTCTACCCGGAGTTCTTCGGTAGCGCGTACCTGCTCTACGACGGGTCGGAGTTCGCGGCGGTGCAGATCATCGTGCCCACGCCGCAGGGGCAGTGGCCGTGGCAACCCGATGCGCCGGAAGGGTTCCACGAGCACCAGCTGGTCCTCACCGAGAGCGGGCTCCCCGAGAGCTGGACGCCGGGGGTCACCGGGCCGTGAACGTCCACATCGGACCGCTGGCGCCTCGGCACGCCGGTGAGGTCCTGACGATCCAGCGTGCCGCGTACCTCCAGGAGGCCCGCCGTTACGGGGCCTGGGACCTGCCGCCGCTCGTCGAGACGCTCGACGAGATCCGGGATCACCTGAACAGCGGCACGCCGGCGTTCGGGGCGTTCGACGGGACGCGACTCATCGGCTCGGTGCGCAGTCGCGTCGACGGCGAACGCATGGAGGTGGCGCGGCTGGCCGTCGCTCCGGACGTGCAGGGCGGCGGGGTCGGCCGCAGGCTGCTGGAGGCCATCAGCACACAGGTGCCGGAGGAGGTAAGAGTCGTGTGGCTCTTCACCGGGGCCGAGAGTGACGGGAACCTGTCGTTCTACGAGAGCGCCGGGTTTGTCCGGGTCGGTGAACACCTCGATGCCGTCGGTATCAGGTGCGTCACTCTGGAGCAGAAGGTCATCTGACGTTCAGGGGCTGGTCACGAGCGCCTGGCAAGGTGCTGAAGCGGTCCACCCACGACCAACCACCGGTGCGGACGTCGATCACACGTCGGCTGATCCGTCCGGCACCCGCTGCCCCCGGCGCATCCGGCGCCGGGGGCAGCGCGCTGTGACGATCCTTTGGGATGCCAAGTGGGGTGACCAAAACGTTGTCCGGAAGTCGTTGTCCGCTGATCACGCATCGACACCGGACAACGATCAACCTGTAGAAAAGTCGTGCGGTCAGCCAGTCCGGGGGGATCAGGCCGGTCGTGATCGGGGGAGGAGCGCCCCGCCACGCAGGAGGCAGGGGGATGCGTGGCGGGGCGCTTCAAGAGCCGTCAGTTCTCGTTGAGGAACTTCTGGGCCAGGCTCTCGCCGAGGGACGTGGCCTTCCCGTGGTCCTCGATCGGGGACACCTTCGAGTTCTTGAAGTAGACGTAGTGCACCGGGCCGTCGGTCCCGCCGTTCTTCGGGTTCGGGTTGATGCCCAGGTTCACCGCGGTGGCGTAGGAAGCCTCACCGATGATGTTGGACGGGCCCGTGTCGCCCACGACGGCGTACTCGACCCGGTTGTTGTAGATGACGGCGACGACGCCACCGCCCTGGATGCCGAACTTGCGGTAGTCCCACGTGCCGCTCGCTGACGGCACCACCACGTACGGGAGCTTGTCCGCGACCAGCGGCTTGCCCTTCGAGTCGTGGAAGGCGGTGTCCGGTTGGAACCACGGGTCGGTGCTCTTGCTGCACTTCGCGGTCGGCTGGCCATCACAGTCGATGTCCATGTCGGCCTTGTACCAAACAGCGCCGTTCTTGCCGCAGACCGGGATGTTCGCGGCGGTCTCGGTGTCGCTGCGGTACTTGCCGCTGGAGATCTGCTGGCAGGACGACAGCTTGGCGAGCAGCTGCGCGGCACTGGGGCCGGCGGCCTGGGCGGCAGGGGAGGCCAGGACGGACGCCACGAGCGCGGACACGGCGAAAAGCCCTGGGGCGAGCTTGCGCATTTCCACCTCTTTCGACAGGTAACTTTCCTGACTGAAAGCGGCGGTGGCACTACTCTGCGCAACTCAGGTTGTGGCCGTCAAGGGGCTAGGGCTTACGTCCCAACAGTCCTATCAGGCGCGTTTGGTCGTCCGCGTCCGTTGCGACCGGTACTGGTGAGTCGAACAGCGGACTTTCGCTCCACTCGTCGATGTTCCGCTCGACGTACGCCAGCACGGTCGAGGCGAGCCCGGGATCGATGCGCTCGTCCCCGCCGATCGACCGCGCCAGGTCCCACGCGTGCACCGCGAGATCCGTGGTCATCTGCCAGCAGTACTCCTGCGCGTCGATGGACCCTGAGGACACGCTCACGGTCTTGGTCAGCGCGGACGGCTCCAGCCACGCCTCGCGCGCCGCCGCGGCCGCCACGACCCAGGACACCAGCGGGTCGTCGCCGAGGTTGTCGTGGTCGAAGCGGTCGCCGACCTGCTCGACCGTGCAGCCGGCCAGCAACTCCGGGGCCCAGAGTTGCTCGTAGACCAGATGGCCGACCAGATCTCTGACCGACCACTCCCGGCACGGGGTACCCAGCACCCACTGCTCGGGCGCGATCTCCCGCACCCGGCGGTCGAACTCCGTCATCGCCAATCCGTGCGCCTCGATCAAGTCCACCCCAGCAGTGCATCAAATCCCGCTCAATCCCGCACCCCGGCGTGAGAGTTGGGCCACTTGGACGCAACGTGAGTTTCCAGCCGTACGAGCGTTCGGCGTAATGTGCACCGGATCCGCCGTGACAACGTTGACACGAGAGGACGATGACGTGAGCGCTCCTAGCGCCAGCATCTCCGAGCAGGACAGGGGATTCTTCGGGCATCCCCGAGGCCTGTCCACGCTGTTCTTCACCGAGCTCTGGGAACGGTTCTCGTTCTACGGGATGAAGGCCATCCTCGGCCTCTACCTGTGGACGGCCGTGTCCGAGGGCGGCCTGGGCGTCGACAAGGCGCTCGCGCTGTCCGTCGTCGCCATCTACGGCACCGCGGTCTACATGTCCGGTGTCGCCGGCGGATGGCTGGCCGACCGCGTCTGGGGCGGGCAGCGGGCCACGTTCTACGGCGGCGTGCTGATCATGTGCGGTCACATCGCACTGGCGCTGCCGATCGGCATCACGGGCGTGTACCTCGGCCTGATCTTCATCGTCTTCGGCACCGGACTGCTCAAGCCGAACATCTCGACCGTTGTCGGCGGCCTCTACGAGCAGCACGACACGCGCCGCGACGCCGGCTTCACGGTGTTCTACATGGCGATCAACATCGGTGGCTTCGTGTCGCCGCTGATCACCGGCGCGCTGGCGGACGGCATCGGCTTCCACGCCGGGTTCGCCGTCGCCGCGGTCGGCATGGCGCTCGGCCTGATCCAGTACCGGATCGGCCGCAAGAACCTGCGCGGCTCGGCCGCCGTGGCGCCGAACCCGTTGCCCGCCGCGGAGAAGGGGCGCGTCTACGGCCTCATCGCCGGCGTCGCGGTCGTGATCGGCGCGCTGGGCGTGCTCTCGTACCTGCTGGGCGGCGTCGAGGGCGTCATCCTGATGATCAGCATCATGTCGATCGTCCTGCCGATCACGTACTTCACCGTGATGTACCGCAGCAAGAAGACGCTGCCGGCCGAGAAGCCGCGCGTCCTCGCGTACATCCCGCTGTTCGTCGCGGCCGCCATGTTCTGGCTGATCTTCGAGCAGAGCGCGTCGGTCATCGCGGAGTTCGCCGACTCGCACGTGGACAACCACGTGTTCGGCTGGGAATTCCCGGTCGCCTGGTTCCAGTCGATCAACCCGATCATGATCATCGTGCTGGCACCGGTGTTCGCGTGGCTGTGGCTGAAGCTCGCCGACCGCGCGCCGGGCACGCCGCGCAAGTTCGCGGGTGCGCTCGTGCTGGTGGGTTTGTCGTTCGTGCTCATGTACTTCGCGAGCAACTCGGCCGAGAGCGGCAAGGTGACGCCGCTCTGGCTGGTCGTGATGTTCCTGATCATGACGTGCGGTGAGCTCATGCTCTCGCCGGTCGGCCTGTCGGTGACGACGAAGCTGGCGCCCAAGGCGTTCGCCTCGCAGACGATGAGCCTGTGGTTCCTCGCGGTCTCGGCCGGTACCGGGGTTGCCGCGCAGCTCGTGAAGTTCTACACGACGAGCCCGTCGGCGTACTTCTTCACGCTGGGCGGCGCGGCCATCGTGCTCGGTGTCGCACTGGCCGTTGCCGCGCCCGCGATCCGCAAGCTGATGGCGGGCGTCGAATAACGATGAAGGGCTCCTTCATCCACCTCAGGTGGATGAAGGAGCCCTTCATCCCGAACAAGGCGAGAGGGAGGCCCGTCGCGGCGGCGGTGCGGCGGGTCTCCCTCTCGCCTTCAAGGATGCACTACGGAGATGTGTCATTGGGGCACGAACATTGCTCCAGGCGGGTGAAGTCGAGCACGTGCTGCGACGAAACTCGCCCCATGTCAGCTCTACTTCACCGCCAGTGACCGTTTGGTCTCGTTTGCTCGCACCGGAAGTCGCAACGCGCCGCGGATGAGCTTCGACTTCCGGCGTGCCATCGGGCCGTCCGGCGCGAGGTTCGGGAACCGCTTGAACAACTCGTGCAACGCGACCGCGCCCTCGATGCGGCTCAGCCCCGCGCCGATGCAGTAGTGGATGCCCGCGCTGAACGCGAGGTGCTCGCGCGCGTTGGACCGTGTCGGGTCGAACTTCAGCGGGTCCTTGAACACCCGCGGGTCCCGGTTCGCCGCCGCGAGCATGAGCATCACCGGCATTCCTTTGGGGAGGCTCACCCCGGCCAGATCGAGGCGTTCCTTGGGCCAGCGGATCGTGTACTGCACGGGCGGGTCGAGCCGGAGGACCTCCTCGACGAACCCCTCGGCGTACTCCGGGCTCTGGGCCAGCGGCGCGACGGTGTGCGGGTTCTCGAACGCCTTCAGCACGCCGTTGCTGATCAGGTTGACCGTCGTCTCGAACCCGGCGAACAGCAACAACCCGGTGGTGGCAACGAGATCCTCGCGGCTGAGGTCGTCGTGCCGCGTCACGAGGTGGCTGACGATGTCGTCCTTCGGGTCGCGGCGGCGCTCGTCGATCAGCACGTCGATGAAGTCGTTGTACTCGATGATGGTGGCGTGCAAGTTCTTCAGCTGCTTGTGCGACCACACGCCGTCGAGCGTCTCGGCGAGCGAGCTGCCCCAGCGGGCGAAGATCTCCTTGTGGTCGTCGGGCACGCCGAGCAGGTCCGCGATGACCTGGATCGGCACCTGTGAGGCGAACTCGCTGACGACGTCGAACCTGTCGTCGAGCTTGTCCAGGTAGTTCCTGACGATCTTCTGGATGGACTCGGTGCGGTCCTTCAGCGCTCGTGGTGTGAAGAACGGCTGCACGAGCTTGCGCAGCCGGGTGTGGTCGGGCGGGTTCATCATCAGGAACGAGTCCTGCACCGGGTTGACGATCTTCTCGCCGTTCTGGACCAGCTCGACCTTGGGCCCCAGCGACGCCTCGTCGAAGGTGGCGGTGATGAACCGGTTGTCCCGCAGCACCGAGTCGCAGATCTCGCGGGACGGCGTCACGTACGCGCCCATGCGGCTGCGGACCATGTCGCCCTTCGCACGCACCTTCTCGTACATCGGGTACGGATCGCGGCCCGGCGGCGAGGCCATGACACCCGCGTACGGGTCACCGAGGAGCGCGTAGCCGCGGACGAGCGTGCGCAGCGCGAAGAACTGGGCGGTGGTCTTCAGCGTGGACATTCGTCCACAGTGCGGTTTTCGTGAAGAACCTTCAAGAGTTGCGGCGGTGCCGGCGCACGGTTTCTTCGACCAGATCGAGTACCGGCTCCATGTCGTCCGCCGGAAGGCCCATGGCGAGGTGCGACACGAGACCTTCGAGGACGAGCTCGAGGAAGTTCGTCAGGACCGTCACGTCGACGTCGTCGCGCAGGTTGCCGGCTTCCCGTTGCCGGATGAGGCGTTGCCGGGTGGCCGCCGTGAGCTGTTCACTGCGCTCGGCCCAGCGCGCGCGGAAGTCCGGGTCGGTGCGGAGCCTGCGGGAGACTTCGAGACGGGTGCCCAGCCAGTCCGCCGCGTGCTCTTCCTCGCGTTTCTCCGGTTCGTCGAGGAGGTCGCGCATGACCTGGACGAGGCCCTGTTCGGCGACCACGTCGGCCATGCGCAGCGCGTCGTCCTCGGCCAGCGCGAGGAAGAGCGACTCCTTGTCGCGGAAGTGGTGGAAGATGGCGCCGCGGGACAGTCCCGTCGCCTCTTCGAGACGGCGTACCGTGGCACCTTCGTAGCCATGACGCGCGAAACAGGAACGCGCGCCGTCGAGGATCTGACGGCGGCGGGCGTCTAGGTGGTCCTGACTGACCCTGGGCACCGGTAGATGGTCGCAGGGGGAGGGTGGGAAATCCAATCCGTACGTACGGATTGGACACGTCCGTCCGTGTGATCTTCGCGTTGGTCCCGTTCGAGTGGATCAACGGCCGGGCCTGCGCCGGCGTGCGCGGCGTCACCAATATCCTCCACCGCCATGGAGACGCAGGAGTTCACCAAGCTGTCGACGCTCGCGGAGCGTCTCGGGTGGCAGCGGCGCGACTCCACAGGCGTGCACGTGGTCGATCTGCTGGTGAGCCAGACGGTCGTGGACCTGATCGCCGCGCTGGCGCAGAACCGGGACGGGTAACGGTATTTGGTAAGCGCTTTCCCGCACGTCGCGCAGGGGTTGACAGGGATTGACTCGTGGTGGTGTGATCTGCGCGACAGTTAGGAAAGTTTCCAGCCGATAACTGAATCCGCCGCCGCATGGAGTGATCCCCCTACCCGTCTCGTGGGAGGCACAACAGTGGCACCGAGCAGAGGTCGGGCGTTACGCGCGCTCGGCACGATGGGTGTTGCGTTCGCGACGACCATCGCAGTGATGTCGGTACCGGAGTCGGCCTTTGCGGCGCCGGTCAGGTACGAGGCCGAGAACGCGACGATCTCGCAGGGCGTGGTCGAGTCGAACCACGCCGGGTTCTCCGGGACCGGGTTCGTCAACGTCGACAACGTCGCGGGGAGCTCGGTCGAGTTCACCGTGAACGCGTCGAAGGCGGGCCAGGCGAAGCTGGTCATCCGCTACGCCAACGGAACCGCGGACAACCGGCCGGTCGACGTGAGCGTCAACGGCGGCCTCGCGGTCGACGAGCGCGCCTTCGCGGGCACGGGGGCGTGGACGACGTGGGTGTCGGTCGACAACACCGTGAACCTGAACGCGGGCGCGAACAAGATCAAGCTCACGTCCACGGGTGCCACGGGCGGGCCGAACCTCGACTACGTGGAGGTCGAGGAGACCGACGCGGTTCCCGCTCTCGAGCAGGAGGCGGAGAACGCGACGATCTCGCAGGGCGTCGTGGAGTCGAACCACGCCGGGTTCTCCGGCACGGGCTTCGTCAACTACGACAACGTGGTCGGCTCGTCCGTCGAGTACACGATCACGGCGGACCAGGGCGGTGAGCACGAGCTGACGTTCCGGTACGCCAACGGAACGACGACCGACCGGCCCGTCAGCGTGACCGTGGACGGTGCCGCCGCGCAGACCGTGTCGTTCCCCGGCACCGGCGCGTGGACGACGTGGCAGACGCGGACCGCGCGGGTCACGCTGCACGCGGGCGCCAACAAGATCAAGGCGACCGCGACGACCGCCAACGGTGGCCCGAACGCCGACAAGCTGACCGCTGTCCTGGTCGGCCCGGTCGACAACGAGCCCCCGACGCCGCCGAGGAACCTGCAGTTCGTCAGCTCGACGTCCAGCACCGTGTCGCTGAAGTGGGAAGCGGCCACGGACAACATCGGTGTCGTCGGCTACGAGATCTACCAGCACGGCCAGCACGTCCTGAGCGTCGGCAACGTGCTGGAGGCGACCGCCACCGGCCTGCAGGCCGACACGGACTACGACTGGACCGTGTTCGCGAAGGACCGGGCGAACAACGTCTCGCAGGCGTCCAACAACGTCATCGGGCGCACCCAGCCCGCGCCGCCGGACAACCAGGCACCGACCGTTCCCGGCAACCTGCGTTCGCCGGCCAAGGGCGCGACGTCGGTCGACCTCGCCTGGAACGCCTCCACCGACAACGTGGGCGTCACCGGCTACGACATCTACGTCAACGGCACGCTCAGGCAGTCCGCGGACGGCAACGCCACCACGGCGACCGTCGCCGGTCTGACCACCGGCACCGAGTACGCGTTCAAGGTCCTGGCCAAGGACGCGAAGGGCAACCAGTCCGGGTTCTCCAACGAGATCAAGGTGACCCCGGCGGCCGGTGGGCCTTCCGGTACCCCTGACCCCGGCGCGGTGTCCACGATCGCGTCCGGTGTCGACGTCGCGTGGGGCGTCGTGTTCCTGCCGGACGGCTCGGCGCTGTTCAGCGAGCGCAACACGTTCAACATCTACCGGCTGACCAAGAGCGGCACGAAGACGCTGGCCGGCAAGATCAGCCAGGCCGTCGGCACGAACGGTGAGGGCGGCCTGCTCGGCCTGGAAGTCTCGCCTTCCTTCGCGACCGACCACTGGCTGTACGTCTACCACACGGCGTCCGAGGGCAACCGCGTCATCCGGATCAAGTACGAGAACGGCGCGCTGGTGCAGAACACGTACCAGATCCTGTTGCAGGGCATGGCGAAGAACCGCTACCACAACGGCGGACGCCTGCGGTACGGCCCGGTCGACGGCAAGCTGTACATCTCCGTCGGCGACGCGCAGAACCCGGACAACAACCCGCAGAACAAGAACTCGCTCAACGGCAAGATCCTGCGGATCAACCTGGACGGCTCGATCCCGTCGGACAACCCGTTCGGCAACGCCGTCTGGTCGTTCGGCCACCGCAACCCGCAGGGCCTCGACTTCGACTCGAAGGGCCGGCTGTGGGAGTCCGAGTTCGGCGACTCCACGCAGGACGAGGTCAACCTGATCACCAAGGGCGGCAACTACGGCTACCCGGCGTGTGAGGGAACCACGGGCAGCTGCTCCGGCTACATCGCGCCGAAGAAGGTCTGGTCGACGTCGCAGGCCTCGCCCTCCGGCCTGACGATCATCAACGACCACGTGTTCGTGGCGACGACGGTGGGTCAGCGCGTCTACCGGCTGCGGATCGACGCGAACGACGCGCTGGTCGACCAGAAGGTGTACTTCCAGAGCACCTACAACCGCCTGCGCACGGTCGAGGTCGACCACGACGGCGACATCTGGCTGACCACGTCCACGGACAAGGACGGCACGGCGAACAACGACCGCATCCTGCTGATCGACATCCAGTACTCGGGCGGAGGTGGTGGCGGCGGCTTCAAGCTGACGTCCTCGGCGTTCGCGGACGACGCGATGATCCCGGCCAAGTACACCTGCGCCGGTGATGGTGTCGCCGGTCAGGATCCGTCGCCGCCGCTCGCGTGGGGTGCCTCCACCGGTGCGGCCGCCTACGCCATTGTCTTCGCGGACCGCGTGAACAACGGCAACAAGTTGCACTGGGCGATCTGGGACATTCCGGCTGCTACTTCTTCGCTGCCGGAGAACCTCGGTGCCGGCTTCACCGTGCCTGGTCAGGGCGGGGCGAAGCAGAAGGCGATGGGCTCGGGAGCGAATTCGCAGAAGTTCTTCGGGCCCTGTCCCGGTGGTTCCACCAACCCGTACACGTTCACGTTGTACGCGTTGAACACCGCGACGGTTCCGGGAATCACTTCGTCGTCCACGATGGCGCAGATCGAGACGGCCATCAAGAACGCGTCCACGGCCAACACCGTGCTGCGCGGACGTTCGAACGCCCGCACGTAGAACGAGGCGGAGCGGGCGGTCCTCAGCCGAGGACCGCCCGCTTCATGCTGTGCGCCAGCCAGTCGCGGAACTTGGCCACGGGCCAGTCGCGCGCGCCGACCAGCGACGCGTAGTGCGCGGGGTCGTTGTAGATCCACACCACGTCGATCGCGGTGTCGAGGTCGTGGGCGAGCGGCCCGAGCCCGCTCGCGTGCTCGACCACCATCACCGCGCCGGCCCGGCGGTTGCGCAGCAGCGTGGCCCACAGCTCGGCCGCTTCCGGCGCGTCGTCGGCAGCCTGGCGCACCGCCTCGAACAGCTCTGCGGCGCGACCACCGATGAGCACGCACACGTCGGCGTAGGCGTCGAGCACCGCGGCCGGGGTCCGCGCGTCCCAGACGGGCCGGAACCACGGCCGGTCCCGCACGGGCACCGGCTCGTCGTCGCCCGCCAGCGCCTCGTCCAGCACCTCGCTCAGCAAGGCGGGCTTGGACCCGAACGCGGCGAAGACCGTCGGCCGGGAGACGCCCGCCGCCTTTGCGACGTCGGTGAGCGACGTGCTCGCGTAGCCGCGTGCCACGAACAGCTCCGCCGCTGCTGCCACCACCGCCTGCCTGGTTCGCCGCGCGCCCTCCTCGCGGACCCGCGACCGGTACTCGCGCTTCTTGACGTCGCTCACAATTCGGTCATACTAGTGGCATATTCACTATACCAACGGTAAACTTAATTAGAAGGCGATCATGCGCCCCTATCTCACCCGTGCCGACGAGGGCGAGGCGGTCTGGTTCCTCGGCAGCCTGATGACGACGAAGGCGGGCGGCGAGCAGACCGGCGGCCGGCTCACCGTCGTGGAGTTCCTGAACCCGCCCGGCTTCGCGCCCCCGCTGCATCGCCACCTCGTCGAGGACGAGCTGTTCTACGTGCTGTCGGGTGACGCGGAGTTCCACTGCGACGGCGAGAGGTTCACCGCGGGGCCGGGTGACTTCGTGCTGCTGCCCGCCGGGTTGCCGCACACGTTCGTGGTCGGCTCGGGCGAGCCGTTGCGGGCGCTGCAGATCACCACACCGTCCGGTTTCGAGGACTTCGCGGCGGCGGTCGGGGAACCGGCACGGGCCCGCGTCCTGCCGGCGCCGCCCGTGATCGATCCCGCCGCGCTGGGGCACGCCGCGGCCCTGCACTCGATCGAACTTCTCGGTCCACCGCCGGGTATCTGATGCTTGCGCGCACGCGTGCGCACGACAGATCACTTGATTTGTAAGGATTCGAGGGCTGCAACTGTCAGACCCCGCGTGTAGCGTCGAATGGGCCAGACGATCACGGGGAGTGTGGCAGCGTGACTGCGTTGCGTAATCAGCCGGCGCCGGCGAGGTTCGCCGATCGCGCCGAGGCCGAGGCTTACGTGGCCTCGGTCTGTTTCAAACACGGCCCACCGAGGCTGTTCGGCGTGGAGCTCGAATGGACCGTGCACCACGCTGAAGACCCAGGTCAGAAGCTTGACAAGACCAGGTTGGCCGCGGCTCTCGGAGAGCACGCGCCACCCACCCTCGTTCCGGACAGCCCCCAGCGGCCGCTTCCCAGCGGCACCCCGTTGACCGTCGAACCGGGCGGGCAGGTCGAGATCTCGACTCCTCCCTGCACCAGCCTCCCGGACCTCTTCCGAACGGTCGCCGAAGACATCTCCCAGCTCACCGCCATGCTGGCGGACCACGGTCTCGTGCTCGGCGACCGTGGCGCCGACCAATACCGCAGTCCCACGCGCATGTTGCAGGTGCCGCGGTACGCCGCGATGGAGCACGCGTTCAACGAACTCGGCCACGACGGCATCTCGATGATGTGCAACACCGCCGGTCTCCAGGTCTGCCTGGACTTCGGCGAGGAGAAGCACCTCAAGGACAGATGGGCCGCCGTGCACCAACTCGGGCCGGTGCTCATCGCGTTGTTCGCGAACTCACCGAGCATCGGCGGCATGCACGAAGACTGGGCGTCGGCACGCATGCGGACGCTCTACGGCACGGATCCCGTGCGCACCAGACCTAGTGCTGTGTGCGCCGATCCGGCACAGGCTTATGCGCGGCGGGTCATCGACACACCGGTGATCGTCGTGCGCGGGCCGAGTCCCAGTTGGATTCCGCCGCGCAGACTGACGTTCGGCGACTGGATCGACGGGGCGCTCGACCGCAGCCCCACCAGCGACGACCTCGACTACCACCTGACCACGATGTTCCCGCCGGTGCGGCCGCGCGGGTACATCGAGATCCGATACCTCGACACACCCGCGCCTGGCGGGTGGATCGCGCCGAGTGCGCTGCTCGTCGCGCTGTTCAGCGATCCGTCCGTGGTGGACGGTGTGCTGGCGGCGACCGAACGGGCGACCGGGCGGTGGCTCATCGCCGCCCGGCACGGGATGGCGGACGAACGTCTTGCCAGAGCGGCGAAAGACGTCGTCGCGCTGGGCATCGAGTCGTTGCACCGCACCGGTCTCTCTCATGACCAGATCAGCGCAATCAGCCGGGAGCTTGAGGGGAAGCTGTGACTGAAGAACTCCGCGAGCAAGTGGCGGAGGAACTGTTGCGTTCTCGCGCGCGTTCCACCGCATTGACCGACGCCGTCGACGAGCACGACCTCGTCCGGCAACACTCGAAGCTGATGTCGCCGCTGGTCTGGGACCTGGCGCACATCGGCAACCAGGAGGAGCTCTGGCTCGTTCGCGACGTCGGAGGACGCGAACCGGTCCGCAGCGACATCGACGAGTACTACGACGCGTTCAAGTTCTCCAGGAGCGTGCGGCCCGAGTTACCGCTGCTCAGTCCTGTCGAGACCCGCCAGTACGTCGGGGACGTGCGCGGCAAGGTGTTCGACGTGCTGGAGAAGGTCCAGCTGGAGGGCCGCAGGCTCGTCGAGAACGCCTTCGCGTTCGGCATGATCGTGCAGCACGAACAACAGCACGACGAGACGATGCTCGCCACGCACCAGCTGCGCACCGGCGAACCGGTCCTGCACGCACCGCCGCCGCCCACCGGAAACCTCGTGCCCGCAACGGAAGCGTTCATTCCGGGCGGACCGTTCGAAATGGGCACGTCGGACGAACCGTGGGCGCTCGACAACGAACGGCCGGCGCACACCGTCCACGTCGACGCGTTCTTCATCGACACCACCCCGGTGACGAACGCCGAATACGCCGAGTTCGCGCTGGCCGGCGGTTACGACGACCGTCGTTTGTGGACGGAAGAGGGCTGGCAGCACCGGACGACGGCCAAGCTGTCCGCGCCGAGGTTCTGGCACCGCGAGGGCAACTCGTTCAGCCGCACCGCGTTCGGCGTCACCGAGCCGATCGTGCCGGACGAACCCGTGGTGCACGTGTGCTTCCACGAGGCCCAGGCGTACGCGACGTGGGCCGGCAAGCGGCTGCCGACCGAGCAGGAGTGGGAGAAGGCCGCCCGCTACGACGCCGAGACCGCGACGACCAGGCGTTATCCGTGGGGCGACGAGGATCCCGCCGAGATCCACGCCAACCTCGGGCAGCGCCACCTGCGTCCGGCACCGGTCGGCGCGTACCCCAAGGGTGCTTCACCGGCGGGCGTGCACCAGTTGATCGGCGACGTCTGGGAGTGGACCTCGACGGACTTCCACGGCTATCCGGGCTTCGAGGTCTTCCCGTACCCCGAGTACTCGAAGGTCTTCTTCGGACCGGACTACAAGGTGCTGCGCGGTGGCTCGTTCGGCACCGACAAGTCCGCGATCCGGTCGACGTTCCGCAACTGGGACTACCCGATCAGAAGGCAGATCTTCGCCGGCTTCCGCTGCGCCAGGGACGCCTGAGAGATGTGCCGCCATCTGGCTTACCTGGGCCCCGCCCTGCCCTTGGCCAGGCTGCTCTTCGACGCACCGCACTCCCTGGAGCGCCAGTCGTACGCGCCGCAGGACATGCGGGCCGGGGGAACCGTGAACGTCGACGGCTACGGCGTCGGCTGGTTCCCCGGCCCGGTGCGGTACCGGCGGGCCGGCACGTTGTGGAGCGACGCGAACCTGCGTCAGCTCGCGGCGACGGAATCGACGGCCTTCCTCGCGGCGGTGCGGTCCGCGACCGTCGGCATGCCCGTCGCGGACGCGGCCTGCGCGCCGTTCACCGACGGCACGTGGCTGTTCAGCCACAACGGACGGGTCGACGGCTGGCCGCACACCGTGGCGGGGCTCGCGAAGACGCTCGACGTCACAGATCTGCTGACCATGGATGCCCCGACGGACTCGGCGCTGCTGTGGGCAGTTCTCAGCCGGCGTCTGGAGACCGGGAAGAACCCGGACCAGGTGCTTGTTGAACTGGTGCGGGAGGTTGCGGACGCGGCACCGAAGTCGCGGCTGAACTTCTTGCTGACCAACGGAAAAGTGCTCGTGGGGACAACGTGGACACACGCCCTGTGGGTACTGGTTCAAGGACAGAGCGTGACGCTCGCGTCCGAACCGCTTGACGACGACCCGGGCTGGCGGGAGATCCCCGACCGGCACGTGGTCACCGCCGCTCCATCCACTGTGGAGGTTCGACCCCTATGACCGAGCCGGTGCTGGACGTTCATCTCAAACCGGAGGACGCCGCACACGCGCTACGTGCCGACGTTCGTGCCGGACTGACCGCGAGCCCCAAGTGGGTCTCGCCGAAGTGGTTCTACGACGCGGTGGGCAGCGAGTTGTTCGAGGACATCACGCGCCTGCCCGAGTACTACCCGACGCGGGCCGAACGCGAGGTGCTCGCGGACCGCGCGGCCGAGATCGCCGCCACGACCGGGGCGCATTCGCTGGTGGAGCTGGGTTCCGGGTCGTCGGAGAAGACCCGGTTGCTGCTCAGCGCGCTGCGTGAGCACGGCACGCTGCAGGAGTTCGTGCCGCAGGACGTGTCGGTGTCGGCGTTGACCGATGCCGCGCACGCGATCATGGCCGACTATCCGGGCCTGCGGGTGCACGGCGTGGTCGGCGACTTCACGCAGCACCTGTCGTTGCTGCCGGGCGAGTCGCCGCGGGTGGTGGCGTTCCTGGGCGGCACGATCGGCAACCTGATTCCAGAGGAACGGGAAAAGTTCCTTCGCACGGTTCGCGACGTGCTGGAGCCGGGGGAGTGGCTGCTGCTCGGCACGGATCTCGTGAAAGATCCCGGAACCCTGGTGCGTGCGTACGACGACGCGCAGGGCGTCACGGCGGAGTTCAACCGCAACGTGCTGAACGTGCTCAACCGCGAGGTCGGCGGAGACTTCGACGTCGAGGCGTTCGAGCATGTGGCGTTGTGGAACGCCGAGCAGGAGTGGATCGAGATGCGCCTGCGGGCCAAACGAGACATGCGGGTGACGCTCGCGGAGCTCGGCCTGACCGTCGACTTCCACGAGGGCGAGGAGCTCCGGACCGAGGTGTCGGCCAAGTTCCGCGAGGAAGGCGTGCGCGAGGAGCTGGAAGACGGCGGGTTCGCGTTGCACCGGTGGTGGACCGACTCCGAGGGCAGGTTCGCGGTTTCGCTCGCCCAGGCGGTGTAAAGAGACGAACACCATCCGATAGGCGGGTACAAGCGGTCCGTCGACAGTGATGGGCTGCTTCGATGACTCCTGCAACTACGCGTGCCGTGCGCGTGGCGCTTGTCAGTGCGCTCGCGCTCGGCACCGTCATCTCCGGCTTGGGGACCGCGTCAGCTCAGTCCGAGGCCGCATCCGCCGTCAGACCCGCCGCGTGGGGGCCGTGCGCGGCCGACGTGCTCGCGGAGATTCCCGCCGCGCAGCGCGACAAGGTCAGCTGTGCCGTCCAGGAAGTGCCCGTCGACCACTCGCGGCCGCGCGGGGACAAGACGGGCGTGATCATGATGAAGCGTCCGGCCCTGGACCAGGCGAAGAAGATCGGCTCGCTGTTCATCAACCCCGGCGGCCCCGGTGGCGCCGGCCTGATCTACAGCGCCTACGGCTCCAGCTTCTTCACGCCGGAGATCCTGGAGAAGTTCGACCTCATCGGCTTCGACCCGCGCGGTGTCGGCCGCAGCGCGCCGCTGCGCTGCTTCCGCACCCAGGAGGAGGCGGACGCGGTCAACGTCGGCTGGTACGCGCTGCCGATCACCAAGGACGAGATCGCGAGCTCGATCCGGCAGTCCAAGGCTTACACGGACTACTGCGGGATCAACGCCGGTCCGTTGCTCAACCACATGTCGACCGAGGCCGTGGCCCGCGACCTCGACGTCATGCGCGAGGCCGTCGGCGACCGCCAGCTCACGTACGTCGGCTTCTCGTACGGCACGCTGCTCGGCGCGACCTACGCGAACATCTTCCCGCAGAAGTCGCGTGCGCTGGTGCTGGACGGCAACGTCGACCCGCAGCTGCGTCTGACCAACGGCGCGCAGTACGACCGTGAGCGTGCCCGCGGCTTCGAGATCGCGCTGGACGCGATGCTCAAGCGTTGCGACACGGTCGGTGTGGAGAAGTGCGCGTTCGCCGGTGGCGCCCGCAAGAAGTACGACGACATCCGCGAGACCCTGCGCAAGGGCCCGACGACGTTGCCCGGTGGCGCCCAGGTCACGCTGACCGACCTCGTCGGCCGCACGTCGAGCAACCTGTACAGCCCGTCGACGTTCAAGGCTCTGACGGCTTGGCTGCAGTCGATCCACGCCGCGCAGAACCCGTCGGCCGCCGCCGCGCTGGGCGTCCAGTCCGTTGTGGACGTTCCGATGCTGAACAACCTCGGTGGTCGCGCGGACGTTCGTGCGCTGCCGGACACCCCGTACACCGCGGACGACTCGTACTACGCCGTGAACTGCACGGACAAGCCGTTCGCGCGCACGAACCGCAACTGGGCCACGACGGCGGCCAAGTGGGAGAAGGAGTCGCCGACGTTCGGTCGTTACCAGGCCGCCTCGGACCTGCTGACCTGCCCGACGTGGCCGGCGCGCCACCCGGACCGCTGGATCGGCCCGTGGAACCGCAAGACCAAGAACCCGGTCGTCGTGGTGGGCAACTACTACGACCCGGCTACGCAGTACCTGTTCGCGCAGCGCATGGCCAAGGAACTCGGCAACGCGCGGCTGATCAGCGTCGACGCGTTCGGTCACTGCATCCTCGGTGACTCGGCCGGTGCCGACGCGGCGGTGACCCGTTACCTGGTGGACCTCACCGCTCCGGTGAACGGATCGGTCTACCAGCCGAACGTCCAACCGTTCTGATTTGTTCGTGAGGAGGGTTGTGTCCTGTTGTCGCCGGGACACAACCCTCCGAACGACGGGTACAAACGTTGCACCGTCGGTGATGGGGTGCACGCGTGACGTCATCTTCCGCAGTCCGTGCCTTGCTCACGAGTGCGCTCGTGCTCGGCACCGTCGTTTCCGGTCTGGGCACCGCATCCGCCCAGACCGAGGCTTCCTCCGTCAGACCCGCTGCCTGGGGGCAGTGCGCGGCAGACGTTCTCGCCACGCTTCCCGCCACCGTGACGCCAGAGGAGCGGGCCCGGCTCTCCTGCACCACCCAGGAGGTGCCCGTCGACCACTCGCGCCCGCGTGGTGAGAAGACCGGCATCGCCATGATGAAGCGGCCGGCGAACGACCCGTCCCGCAAGATCGGCTCGATCTTCCTCAACCCCGGTGGTCCCGGCGGTTCCGGCCTGATCCGCGGCGCCATCGCCAAGAACTACTTCCCGGTGCAGGTGCTGGACCGGTTCGACATCATCGGCTTCGACCCGCGCGGTGTCGCCCGCAGCGCGCCGTTGCGCTGCTTCCGCACGCAGGAGGAGTCCGACGCGGTGAACGCGGGCTGGTACAGCCTGCCCGTTACCAAGGCGGAGATCGCCAGCTCGATCACCGCGGCCAAGGACTACAGCGCGTACTGCAAGATCAACGCAGGCCCGCTGCTCAACCACATGTCGACCGAGGCCGTCGTGCGTGACCTCGACATCATGCGCGAGTCCGTGGGCGACAAGCAGCTGAACTTCGTCGGCTTCTCGTACGGCACGCTGATCGGCTCGACGTACGCGAACATCTTCCCGTCGAAGTCGCGGGCGATCGTGATCGACGGCAACGTCGACCCGCAGCTGCGCCTGACCAACGGCACCGAGTACGACCGCCAGCGCGCACAGGGCTTCGAGATCGCGCTGGACGCGATGCTGAAGCGTTGTGACAGCGCGGGTGTGGCGAAGTGCGCGTTCGCCGGCGATGCGCGCGGCAAGTTCGAGGCCATGAAGAAGACGCTGGCCAAGGGCCCGGCGACGTTGCCCAACGGCACCAAGGTGACGCTGGCCGACGTGATCGGCCGCGTGTCGGGTGACCTCTACTCGGTGCCGCGCTTCGCGGCGCTGGTCGCGTGGCTGCAGAGCGTCCACGTCGCGCTGAACCCCGCTCCCGCTTCGGTCCTGGCTGTGCAGTCCACTGTGGAGCTCGCCGCGCCGCTGAACAACGGCGCCGGCCGCTACGACGTGGACCCGATGCCGGAGACGCCGTACACCGCGGACGACTCGTACTTCGCGGTGAACTGCACCGACAAGCCGTTCCCGCGCACGAACCGCCTGTGGGAGCAGACGGCGGCGAAGTGGGAGAAGCAGTCGCCGACGTTCGGTCGGTACCAGGCCGCGGCCGACCTGCTCGCGTGCCCGACGTGGCCGACGCACAACCCGGACCGCTGGATCGGCCCGTGGAACCGCAAGACGCCGAACCCGGTCGTCGTGGTGGGCAACTACTACGACCCGGCGACGCAGTACCTGTTCGCGCAGCGCATGGCCAAGCAGCTCGGCAACGCTCGCCTGATCAGCGTTGACTCCTTCGGTCACTGCATCCTGGGTCGCTCGGCGGCCACGGACGCGGCGGTGGCGAAGTACCTGGTGGATCTGGTCGCGCCGGCCGAAGGTTCGGTGTTCCAGCCGAACGTGCAGCCGTTCGCCTGATTCAGTGGTGCGGAGCGCACTTCACAGGAGTGCGCTCCGCACGATCAGCACCACCGCACTCGCACCCGCGACGATCAGCGTGGGCGTCCGGATCCCGCCCGCGTCGAACCGCTTGCGCAGCGGGCCCGACAGCAGGAAACCGGCCACCAGGAACGGGATCAGCAGCACACCGGACCACAGCTGGTGCGCGGTGACGTTGCCCGTGGCGGTCAGGCCGATGATCGAGACGACGGATCCCATCGTGAAGAACGCGGCCAGGGTCGCCCGCACCTCCGGGCCCGCCTGGTTCTGGTAGAGCAGCGCGACCATCGGGCCGCCGATAGACGTCGCCGTGCCGAACGAGCCGCTCGCCACCCCGGCCGTGACCAGCGACTTCGGCGTGGGCTGCGGGCGCCACGACATGATCGAGAGCAGCACGCAGACGAGGACCGCGGCGCCGACCACCACGCCGAAGCTCCTGGTGTCCAGCGAGTCGACGATCCAGATGCCGATGACCGTCCCCGGCAGGCGGCCCAGCATCGCCCAGCCGACGCCGCGCCAGTCGACGTGGTGGAACTCCCTGGCCAGCGACATCATCGCGTGCGCGCTGGCGACCACCAGGACGGGCACCGGCACCAGCACGGGGTCCAGCAACGCCAGCAGCGGCACGGCGACAAGCGCCAGCCCGAACCCGATCAGCCCTTGCAACAACCCGCCGAACGCGACAACCACCCCGGCCACAGCCATCAACCCCCACGACATAGTTAGCGATGCTATCTAGTACGCGGGGAGCTTTCGTTCGCNNAAAGCTCCCCGCGTGCACTTGTGGGGCGAGGGTTCGTTCGGCGTTTGGCTGGTGTTGGTCGAGCGCGTTTACGCTCCGCGCCATGACTGCGTCCCGCCGTTCTTTCCTGCTTGGCACCGGTGCGACCGCCGCCGCTGCCGCCCTGGTCACGCCTGGCGTTGCTCAGGCTGACAACGTTGTCGGAAGTGGGCGGCCGGACCCCGAGGCGAGGCGGTTCACGCTCGCCGTGATCCCGGACACGCAGTACATGTTCGATCTCGACCGGGGTGACTCGGCGCCGTTGAAGGCGACCCTGCAGTACCTGATCGACCACCAGAAGTCCGAGAACATCGTCTTCGTCAGCCACCTCGGCGACCTCGTCGAGAACGGGCGCCAGAGCGAGATCGACGACATCAGCGAGCGGTTCGAGGTGCTCGACCGCCGCCGGGTCGGGTACAGCGTGCTCGCGGGCAACCACGACCTGCCGGACTCGCGCACCGACGACCAGCGCGGCCGCACGCCGTACCTCGACAGGTTCGGACCGCAGCGGTTCCGCAGCTCGCCGACGTTCCGCGGGGCGAGCGCGGACGGGTACAACTCGTTCCACGTGTTCCGCGCGGCGGGCCAGGACTGGCTGGTGCTCGCGCTGGACTGGCGCATGTCCGCCAAGGGTTTCGAGTGGGCGCGGTCTGTTCTGCGGACGCATTCGAAGCTGCCGGTCATCCTGACCACGCACGAGCTGGTGTACGACGGCGGTGACGGTGCCGCGGTGACGTCCGACTACGGCCGCAAGTTGTGGGACGAGCTGATCAAGGACCACGACCAGATCTTCCTGACGTTGAACGGACATTTCTGGCCGCCGGCGCGGGCGACGATGCGGAACACCGCCGGCAACGACGTGCACGTGCACATCACGAACTACCAGGACCGCTACTACGGCGGTGGAGCGATGATCCGGTTGTACCACTTCGACCTGGACCGCAGGACGATCGACGTGCGCACGCTGTCACCGTGGCTGCTCGGCAAGAGGTCGCTCAACCCGTTGGAGCGCAAGGAGATCGAGCTGACCGGCCCGGCCGACCGGTTCAGCGTGCCGATCGACTTCGAGCAGCGGTTCGCGCGCTTCGCCCCGCCGGTGCTGCCCGCGGCCCAGCCGGTTCGCGACGTTCTGGTGCGCGGCACGGTCGCGTACTGGCGGCTCGGGGAGGGGCTGAAGGACCTGTCGGGCAACGGGAACGACCTCAAGCAGATCGGCACGCTGGTTGCCGGCGACGACCACCACCGGTTCGCGCCGTCGCACCGTTCGCTGTACTTCGGCAAGAACGGCCACCTGTCCACTGCGGATTCCGCGCCGTTGAACAGGGAGACGTTCGAGCGCGGGTACACGATCGAGCTGTTCCTCAAGCTGCCCAAGGACTTCGACCACCCGTGGTGCGGTCTGTTCACGAAGCTCGCGCCCGGCTCGGCGGCAGGCAAGACCGGTGACGACCCGAGTGAACCGCTCGCGACCTTGAACGTCGCTGGCGGCGGCAGTCTGCAGTGGGCGGTGTTCCCGCGCAACCTCCCGGGGATCTCCACGAACTGGGGCCACGAGATGGTGTACGAGACGTGGTGGCACGTCGCGGTGGTCAACGACGGCGTGCACACCACGTTGTACGTCGACGGATCTCGCTTGCTGCGCAACCCTTCCACGCCGGCCCGGGGCATCTCGACCGGCGGTGACCCGTGGCTCGTCGGTGCCTACGCGTACAACAGGATCGTCGAGAAGTCGTTGTACGGCTGGATCGGCGACCTGCGGGTCGTGAACCGGCCGCTGGACCGCTCCGAGTTCATGCGGTCGAAGGCAGCCCGAATCGCGGGAACAGACTGAGGTCGAAGAACGACGAGACGTGGGTGATCCGGTCGTTCGCGACGTCCAGGACCTGGAGGTTGAACGGCCGGAACACACCGTCCTCTTCGCGCAGGTACAGCCCGTAGGCTGGTTGGCCGTTCGCTTCCGTCGCGAGCATCCTGGAGCCGTGCGGCACGGCCGGGCACTGGTTCTCGAGGTGCCACGCGATCATCCGCGGGCCCTGGTACCACTGCGGGTACGGCGGCATCTCCCAGACGACGTCCTCGGCGAACATCCCGATGATCGCCGGGATGTCCTTGGCCTCGAACGCTTTCACCCACCGGTCGAGCAGTGGCTTGGCGTCCGCGGGCTCGGTGACCTGTTCCTCGGTGAGGTCCTTGAGCTGCGCGTGGGCCCGTTGCAGCGCGCTGTTGACGGCCGCCACGGTCATCTCCAGCTCGTCGGCGGTCTCGGCGGCGGACATCTTGAGGACGTCCCGCAGGATGAGCACCGCGCGCTGGCGTGGCGGCAGGTGCTGCAGCGCCGCGACGAACGCCAGCCTGGTGGACTCGCGTTCGGTGACGATCGCGGCGGGATCGGTCGGGAAGGGTTCCAGCCACGGGATCTCGTGGTCCTGCGTCAGCGGGTCCCGTTCGGTCGCGCTGGTCGTCAGCCCGAACGGCAGCGGCCGTCTGGTGCGCGTGTCGAGCGCGGTGAGGCAGACGTTCGTCGCGATCCGGTAGAGCCAGGTGCGCACCGACGAGCGGCCCTCGAACTGGCCGTACGCCTTCCACGCGCGCAGGTACGTCTCCTGCACCAGGTCCTCGGCGTCGTGCAGCGAGCCGAGCATCCGGTAGCAGTGCGCGAGCAGTTCCCGGCGGAACGGGTCCGCGGCGGTCGCGAAGTCCACTGTCACTCTTGCACTGTAATCGCGTTCTGCAAGCGGGTGATGAGCGTTCCGATGTGGTCGGCGAGTTCCTTCGGCTCGTGCACCTCGAAGTCGAGCCCGATGAACAGCAGGTAGAACACCATCCGGTCGAGCGACTCCGCACCGGTGCGCATCAGGCAGGAGTTCTCGTCGATCGGCTCCAGCGACACCGACATGGGCGTGGTGCGTTCCGCGACCTGCCGCAGCGGGGCCTTGATCGTCAGCACCGCCTGGTAGGTGTACACGCTGGACGCGACCTGGCGCGACACGAACTCCGCGAGGCTGTCCGCCGGTGGTTCGCGGGGTGCGAAACGGGCGGCCGGGGTGGGTTCGGTGCTGACGCGGTCGACCCGGAACGTGCGCCAGTCCTCTTTGGACACGTCCCAGGCGACCAGGTACCACCTGCGGCCGGTGTGCACGAGCCCTTGTGGTTCCACGAGCCGTTTCTGGGGCTCGCCTTTCGTTGAGGCGTAGGTGAACCGCAGCTGCTGGTGGTCGCGACAGGCCGCGGCGATGATCGTGAGCGTTTCCGGGTCGACGGTCGGACCCGCCGCGATCAGGGGAGTGGTGTGCGCCTGGAGTGCCTGGACCCGCCTGCGCAGCCTGCTCGGCAGGACCTGTTCCAGCTTGGTGAGCGCCCGGACCGACGTCTCCTCGATGCCCGCGATCGTGCCGTTCGCGGCGGTCCTGAGGCCGACCGCGACGGCCACGGCCTCGTCGTCGTCGAGCAGCAGCGGCGGAAGCTCCGCGCCGGCACCGAGCTGGTACCCGCCGGTCGCGCCGGGCAGCGACGTGACGGGGTAGCCGAGGCTGCGGAGCTTGTCGACGTCGCGGCGGATCGTGCGGACGTCGACGCTGAGCCGGTCCGCGAGCTCGGGGCCCGTCCAGTCGCGCCGCACCTGCAACAGCGAGAGGAGCTTCAGCAGCCGTGCGGACGTCTCCAGCATGTGAGGAAGTCTAGATTCCGTTGCGGACAACGGCCTGTGCTGGTTAATGTTTGCGGTATGACTGCCGGGTCGGCCTTGTGCCGTGAGCGGAACGGTTGCCCGGCCCTGACTTGATCAGGGCCCCTCCGGATCCCGCGCTTGTTCGTTTCTGGGACAACGCGCTTGGGAGAGGAGGTGATGCGCAATGCTTCCCAACGTTGGGGATGTCTTTTCGGGGAAGGTCGTCTCGACCGTTCCCTTCGGTTCCTTCGTCGAGCACCCCGCCGGTGCACATGGGCTCCTGCACGGCCAGCAGGCCGAGGTCGGTGCCGCGGTGCAGGTGAAGGTGCTCGCGGTGGACGCTGAACAGCAGCGTTTCAGCCTGGAGCTGGCGTGAGTTGAGCACTCGGGCAGAGGCGCCCTGCCCGAGTTTTCACGGCTTGTGGTGGTTTCACGGCTTGCGGTAGTCCGCGCACTCCACGATCAGGCGGTCGTGCAGGTTCCTGCGGTGCCCCTGTTCCTGGGGCGCCGGACCCAGCGCGTCCGCCGGGCTCGTGATGTCGTGCAACAACCGGTACAACACCACATCCGTTGCGGTGTAAAGCCAATCGCCCGCCTTGCCGGGTGGTGCGGCGGGTCCGAGCATGTTCTCGAACCACGCCGGGAACAGCAGATCGTTCGCGACCGCGTCCTCGATGCGGGTGCGGATCTTCTCCCTGGCCTCCGCCACGGCCTCGTTGCCCGCTGACTTGGCAGCGGTGTCCTTGGCGTGCGATTTTTCGTCCGGGACCTGAGGGCGTTCCTTCTCGATGATCTGTCGCCACTGCTTGTACTGCTTGCGCCACAACGCTTCCGCGTTCGGCGGCAAGGTGGTCAGCGCCTCGGCCGCGTCGATCGCTTCCCGTGCCTTGTGGTCGTACTCGGCGATCGCCTTGCGGGTGTCCTTGGCTTCCTGCGGGGTGAACGTCTTGCGGGCGTAGGCTTCCTGGCCGGCGAGGATCTTGGCGATCAGCGGCTTGGGCACCTCCGGCCACGTGTCGAAGTCCGCCCTCCTGGTCTCGCCCGCCCTGACTTTCCGGTTGAGCGCCACCAGGAGCCGTTCCAGCCGGTGAACGCTCTCCGCCAGCTCGGTGACCCGGTCGTTGGTCTTGGTGATCTTGCGGGTCGCGTCCCGGAACTGGTTGTTCGTGCTCAGTTGTTGTTGGGCGGCCTCGGTTTGGCCGTTCTCGATCCGCGCCGTGAGCTGGTTGAGGTCCTTCTTGAGGCGCTCGACCTTGTCGTCCAGGGCCTTGACCGGGTCGATGTTCTTCACTTGAGCGTCCTCCAGGCCCACCAGGCGATGCCGAGCGCGGTGACGAGGGTGGCCCATCCGTTTGCGAGCGGTGTGATCAGGGTGGCGAGCAGGGCGGCGGTGATGGCCGTGGTCCTGGCCCGTGGTTCCCAGATCTTGCGGCCGATGGGGTCGACGAGGACCGCCGCGGCGGTGGCCACCGCCAGCAGGAGGGAGAGCAGGGACCAGGCGTCGAACCAGCCGACCGCCACGACCAGGGCCGCCGTGCTGGTCGCCGCGGCGATGACACGGTTCGGCACGGTCAGTCGCGCCGCTTCCACGTCTCGGCGGGCCTGCATCACGGCTTCCACCTCGCGGTCGGTGTCCGCGAGGAGTGCAGGGAAGTCCGGGCTGCCGGGGCCTGCGGCTTGGAGGGCTCGTAGGGCTGTTCGCAACGCGTGCTGGCGGTCGGCCAGGCGGGCGAACGGTTCGGCTGCCATGCATAGAAATCGTGATCAAGGTAGGTGGGTGCGGCTAGGTCCGCGGGCTGAGTTGGTCCGGTTGCCGACGAACTTCCCTCAGCTGGAGTAGTGGCGTCTCGGTTCGTGGTGCGGTTGGCACCTTCCTCAGGACTTCCGGCGTGCCTCCCGAGGCCACACGACCTCGATCGGCACGCCGGACGCGCGGGCCTGTTCCACCACGTCCGCCGTGCCGCCCTTGCCCTGGGACGGCACGCCGTCCCAGACGGCCACGAGCATTTCCACCGAGGCGAGCATGCGTTCGTTGGCGGCCACGTAGGCGAGGCGTCCCGACGACATGTGGGGTAGGACGCTGACCACGGTGGCTGCCGCGCGCAGTTCGTCGTAGTCGGCCAGTTGGTGTGGTTTCAGGCGGTCGCGGTAGTCGAGGGCGGGTAGGACTACCTCGACCTGGCCGCCCAGGCCCAGGACGGCTCGGGCGAAGACCTGGTCGGCGCCTGGGGCCAGGCACGTGACGCCGACCAGGGGGTGGCCGAGGTGGTTCAGGACCTCGGTGATCGCGGCTTGGACGGCCGGGATGCACTCGGGGACCAGGTTGCTGTGGCCGGTGATGCCGATGCGCATCAAGCCGTCCGGATCGCTCTGATCGCGTCGCGGGTGTCCTGCACGGCGGGGATGTGGCGGTGCCGTGCCGCTTCCTTGGCGAAATCCTCCAGTTTGCGCAGGACGCGTCCCGAAGAGAGCTTCGCCGCTGTGGGCAGGACTTCGTTGATCAACCCGCACGCTGCCTCCGGGTCTCCCGCGACCATCTTGGTGCGCGCCAGTCCGATCACGTCGAACGCGCGGTTGCGCACCTTCGACGGGTCCCGCAGTTCAAGGGCTCGCCGGATGTGTTGTTCGGCGAACACGGCTTGAGCTGGGTCGTGCATGGCCAGGTCTCGGCATCGGGCCCCGATCACGCCTTCCAGTTCGGCCTCGTCGAAGCTGTGCAGGTAGCGCGGTTCCACGTCCGCGTCGCGCTGCGCGAAGCTGTCCTGGGCCATGCCCACTGCCTGGTGGAACTCCCTGGTCTTGCCCATCTGGGCGTAGGCCCAGGCTTCGCGGGTCAGGAGCAGGGCTTTCAGGGTGGGCGTGCCGGTGCGGCGGGTGCCGTACTGGCCCAGTTGGACCAGTTCCAGGCCGTCCTCCGGGCGGCCCAGGTCGAACATCTGCCTCGCCATGGCGGCCAGGCACAGGGCCGCGAAGCCGTCGTTGTGGCCGGCCTTGGCCATGCGGATGGCCAGCACGTAGTAGCGCTGGGCCGCGTTGTGCAGGCCCGCGTCGAACGACATGCTCGCCGCCACCTTGGACAGTTCGGCGCCGATGAAGAACGCGCGTTCCGTCGTCGGGCCCGAAGGGGCGCGACCCAGTCGTTCCGCCAGCTCGTCGAGCTGACCCAGCACGGCCTTGCGTGCCAGCCCGTACCCGCCCCGGCCGCCCCAGCCGCGCAGGCCGTCGGCCACGCGTTGCAGGGCTACGAGCTCCTCCTCGCTGATCGCCGAGTGCGACGACCATTTCGACAGGTTCTGCAGGGGGTGCAACCACCGCTGCAGCGGCTCGACCAGTGCGGATCCCACCGTCACCGCGGCAGCCCCGGTGAGCGCCGCTCGTCTGCTGATCGCCAAGTCGCTCCTCGCCGTCTCCTCGACCGAACGGGCAATGCTCGTCGCCTCCCAGGGGGCGGCGAGCACGTCTGGTGGGCCCGATTCGGGTGAGCCCACCTGAGCTGGGATGACGACTCGGTCGAACCACAGTCGTTCGCCAGGTACACCGAGCACGAGCGCGAAGTGGCGCAACCGGTCGAGCCGGTCTATCTGGTTCTCGCCCGACTCGTAACGCGAGAGCTGCGCCTGGCTGATGCCGAGCCACGCCGCCATGCGGTCCTGCGTGACCCGGCTCAGGTGCTGGGGGTGGTGGCGGTACGCGGAGATCAGCGCACCCATGTCGCGGTCGGTGCAGGCGGCCGCGATCGCGGGGTGGTCCCAGAAGTCGTTCGGGACCTCGGGTGGTCCGTGCACGTCCGCGCGAGCGTTGCGGCGGCACCGGTGACACAGCCGATCGGTGTTGTCGGCGGCGATGAACGCCCCACACGGGCAAGCGCGCCTGGATTTGGGTCTCGCGGTATCCATCGGCATCGCCCCCGTCACTGAGCGTTTACCAAGTGTACGGAGACGTGATCGTCAGTCCATCCATCTCATGCATAAGACGTAATGAATTCGCGTGTCGCAGTCTCCGTACCCCCGCCCGGCGGATGAGCTTCATACGTCCGCTGCATGAGGCCCATGCAGCGGACGAGTGGTGTTGGCGTGAAGTGGGACACATCCTGCACATCGCAGGGGCACGGGCCGATCCCCGTGGTTCTGCCAGTGCCTGACCCACCACCGGGGAGGACGACCGCCGATGAGCATCACGACCGCGGAGACCGGCACAGCCGGGATCCCACAGAACAGGGGACACGGACGGGCGATCGGTGAGGCCGTCGCCGGCTACCGGTTGCTCGGCTGGCAGGTGAGCGTCACCGAGCAGGGCGTCTTCCTACCTCTAGGCCCCGCCACGACCGCGCTGGCCATGCCGGCGCGCATCGGATCGCGAGTGCTGGCGGATCTGAAGTCGCGCATGCTCGCCGGGCCCGTCACCGTCATCCCCGGCCCCCGCGAGCACTGGATCTTCCTGGCCGAGCTGGTGGCGTTGCTGCCCACCCACCTCAAGGCGCCACCGGAGGTCCAGTTCGTGCGATCCCCCCACCGGATCGCGCTGCCACCCACGATGACCAGGTACGGATCGCTGCGGTGGGCGAACCCGCCGTCGCACTCGAGGCACTGGTTCCCACCGTTCACCGCCGTGCTGGCACTGGCCCGGACGGCCGCCGCGGAGGACCAGCGCCGATAATCGGTGCTCGTGGATCGTCGTTCAGTGCTGTTGTGTGGGCTCGTCGCCGCTTTGAGCGCCTGTGGCGAGCCTGCTCCTCGTAAGACGGGTGGTGTGGGGACCGCCCGGCCAGGGGACCGCGTGGCGTCCGCCGCCTCGGTTCCCGTGCGCAGTGGCGTGCTGGTGGACATGCCCGGCAACGCCCAGCTGTTGGTCGTGCAGCCTCAGACGGGTGAATTCCGCGCTTTCAACCCCGCCTGCCCGCACGTGGGGTCAATGGTCAATCCTCCCGCCGGCGGCGTCATCACGTGCCCGCTTCATGGGAGCGCTTTCGATCCGTCTTCCGGCGCGGTCCGCAAAGGACCTGCGACTTCGGGTCTCGTCGAGGTTGCCATCACTCTTTCCGGTGAAGATTTGGTGCTCGCCTAGGACCTGTGCGTTTGCTGTGCATTGGCGTTCTGGCTGAACTTCCCGTGGCTTGGTCGCGTAATGCTGTGGTGTGACCCCGAGCACCCACCACCACGGAGGAACGGTCGTGAACACCGAAAGTCTGGTCAACAGGCGAGCGGCGCTGTGCGGAATCGCGGTGGCCCTCGCCGTGCCCAGCGGGCTCGTGACCGCGTGCAGCTCCACGTCGCCCTCGACCTCCACGCCTGGGCAGGGCGGCTCGACGCCCACCGGGTCCACGGGATCTTCTGGTTCTGCCGGAACCAAGCTCGTCGCGTTGGCGGATGTTCCCGAGGGCGGCGGCGCCGTGGTCGACGCACCTGGTGGCAAGAAGATCGTCGTGGCGCGGATTTCCGCCACCGAGGTGAAGGCTTATGACGCGACGTGCCCGCACCAGGGTTCGATCGTCGCGGAGCCTTCCGGCAGCACCATCACCTGTCCTTCGCACGGCAGCCAGTTCGGCACCGCGGACGGCGCGGTGAAGAAGGGACCGGCGACGTCCGGCCTGAAGGCGGTCGCGGTGAAGGTTGACGGTGACCAAGTGGTCCTGACCTGACCTTTTCTGTTTTTGTCAGACCTCGTCGATAGTCTTGACGGCGTGGCAGATCCCTCGACGTACCGCCCCGCGGTGGGCACGATTCCTGAGGCTCCCGGCGTCTACAAGTTCCGCGACGCCGGTGGCCGGGTCGTGTACGTCGGCAAGGCGAAGAGCTTGCGCAGCAGGCTGAACTCCTACTTCGCGGATCTCGCCGGGCTGCACCCGCGCACGCGGCAGATGGTGACGACGGCGGCCTCCGTCGAGTGGACCGTCGTCACCACCGAGGTCGAGGCGCTGCAGCTCGAGTACAACTGGATCAAGGAGTTCGACCCGCGGTTCAACGTCCGGTATCGCGACGACAAGTCGTATCCGGTGCTCGCCGTGACGCTGTTCGAGGATTACCCGCGGCTGCACGTGTACCGCGGTCCGCGCAAGAAGGGCGTGCGGTACTTCGGGCCGTTCGCACACGCGTGGGCGATCCGCGAGACGTTGGACCTGTTGCTGCGCGTGTTCCCCGCACGCACGTGTTCCGCCGGCGTTTTCAAGCGGCACAACCAGATCGGGCGCCCGTGCCTGCTCGGGTACATCGACAAGTGCTCGGCGCCGTGCGTGGGCAAGGTGTCGGCGGACGAGCACCGCGCGATCGTCGAGGACTTCTGCGACTTCCTGGCGGGCAAGACGGATCACATGATCCGCCGCCTGGAACGCGAGATGACCGCGGCGGCCGACGAGCTGGAGTTCGAACGGGCCGCGCGCCTGCGCGACGACCTGGGCGCGCTGCGTCGCGCGATGGAGAAGCAGGCCGTCGTGCTCGGCGACGGCACGGACGCGGACGTGATGGCGTTCGCGCAGGACGAGCTGGAGGTCTCCGTCCAGGTCTTCCACGTGCGCGGCGGCCGGGTGCGCGGGCAGCGCGGCTGGGTGCTGGACAAGGTCGAGGCGGTCGACGACGCGGCGCTGGTCGACCAGTTCATCATGCAGTTCTACGGAGACAACACCGAGAACACCCCGCGCGAGGTGCTGGTCCCGGTGCTGCCGGACGACGCCCCCGCTCTGGAAGACCTGCTGTCCGAACAACGCGGCTCGCGAGTAGTTCTGCGCGTGCCCCAACGAGGCGACAAACGGGCGTTGATGGAGACGGTGGCGCGCAACGCTTCCGAGGCCTTCGCCCAGCACAAGCTCCGCCGCGCCGGCGACCTCACCGCGCGTTCGGCCGCCCTGCAGGAAATCCAGGACGCGCTGGCGCTGGACACCGCGCCGTTGCGCATCGAGTGCATCGACATCAGCCACGTCCAGGGCACCGATGTCGTGGCGTCGCTCGTCGTCTTCGAGGACGGCCTGGCCCGCAAGTCGGAGTACCGCCGCTTCGCCATCCGCGAGGCCGCCACCGAGGGCGACGTCGCCTCGATCGCCGAGGTGGTCCGCCGCCGCTTCCAGGCGATGCTGCGCGAAACCGCGTCCGGCGGCCCGAACCCCGGCATCGACCCGGACACCGGCAAACCCCGCAAGTTCGCCTACCCGCCCAACCTCCTGGTGGTCGACGGCGCCGGCCCCCAGGCCACCGCCGCGGCCGACGTCCTGGCCGAACTGGGCATCACCGACGTCGCGGTGGTCGGCCTGGCCAAGCGCCTGGAGGAGGTCTGGGTCCCCGGCGAACCCGACCCGGTGATCCTGCCCCGCGCCAGCGACGGCCTGTACCTGCTGCAACGAGTCCGCGACGAGGCCCACCGCTTCGCCATCGCCTACCACCGCCAAAAGCGCTCCAAGCGCATGACGGCCTCCGAACTGGACGAGGTGCCCGGCCTCGGCGAAACCCGCAAAGCCGCGCTCCTCAAGCACTTCGGCTCGGTCCGCAAGCTCAAGCAGGCCACAGTGGACGAGGTGAGCGAGGTCCCCGGCGTGGGCCGCCGCACCGCCGAGGCCGTCGTGGCCACCCTGGCCGGCGCGACCGCGGCCCCAGCGGCGTCGGCGGCCGCGGCGTCGGCTGCCACGGCGGGCGATGGAAAGCCGGTGTCGTGACGATCCCTGGTCCGTTCTCGTGGCCGTGGCTGCCTCTGCCGGGGGGAGCGTTGATGGGTGTTGGACTGTCTCGCGGTGTCGCGACCGAGGTCGTGGTGGTGCTCCGTGGCCGGGTGAGCGCTGCGGCCAGGGCGGGCGATGGAAAGTCGGTGTCGTGACGATCCTCGGGCAAGTCTGCGGTTCTGAGGCTGTGGTGGCGAGGCGGGTCAGGGCAGGTGCGGTGTCGCCGTCCGACGGAAGTGTGGTGTCGGCGGTGTCGCCGTCCGACGGAAGACCGGTGTGGTGGCGATCCGAGCAGGCCTTTGCATCCGAGGCTGTGGTGGCGAGCCAGGCTGGGGCGAGCGCGGCCTCAGTGGCGTGGCCGTCCCGCGGAAAGCCGGTGCCGTGACGACTTTCTGGCCTGTGCACGCGTTCGCGGTCGCTGCGGAGTCGAGGCGGTGACGCCGGTCGGCCTCGCTCGCCTCGCCCTGACCGGGGGCGTGGCGCCTCAGCTCGTGTCCCAGGTGCGGGGGCGCGACCTCTCCGCAGTGGTCCGCGGGGCTGCGGTCCTGCGCGTCGCGTCCACCATCGCCGCGGAGTCGGAGTGGTGAAAGCCGCCGACCTCGCTCGCCGCGCCCTGACCGAGGACGTGGCGTTGCGACGGCTGCCCGAGGACGTGTCCGCCCTGCTCCTGGACCTGCAGGCGCCGCCGCGTCTCGTCGCCCACCTGCGCGCGGTGCACGACGTCGCGTGTCAGCTGACGGATTGGGTGCGACAACACCACCCGTCCGCCCGGTTCGACGGGGGTGCGGTGCGGTATGGCGCGGCCACCCACGACGTCGGGAAGGTGTTGCACCCCAACGAGTTGTCTGGTCCGGGCACTGCGCATGAGCCGGCGGGGCACGAGCTGTTGCGCGCTCGCGGGGTGGAGGAGCGGCTGGCCCGGTTCGCTGGGACGCACGGGTCCTGGTCGGCGGCGTCGAGTCTCGAGGACCTGCTGGTCAGCCTCGCGGACAAGGTGTGGAAGGCCAAGCGCGTCCGGGACCTGGAGGAGCTGGTCACCGTGCGCCTCGCCAACGCCGCGGGGCAGGAGGCGTGGGAGGTCTTCATGGCGCTGGACGACGAGCTGGACCGGATCGCGTCCGGCGCGGACGTCCGGCTGGCCTACCAGTCGAGCTACCCGGTCACGGTGTGATCGTCATGCCGAACCACCGGTCACACCTGGCGCAGCGGTCACGCTGTTCCCGTTCGACCTGCGCGAGGGGCGCGGGGCGGGCGAGGATCGTGACCGCGGCCACGGCGCGACCGTCTCAACGGCCGAACCTGCCGCGCTCGGCGGCGGTGACAGGGGAGACTCAAGAGCGGGCGCGCCCGATACGAGTGGCGTTGCCCCCAACACCGAGCTTGCCCAAACGAGAGCGCCACGCGCTCATGAACAGGTAACGGAGTCGTAGTCGTGAACGCGGAGAAGTCCGGCATCGAAGTCGCCGTGGTGACCGGGCTGTCCGGTGCGGGCCGCAGCACCGCGGCCAAGTGCCTGGAGGACCTCGGCTGGTTCGTCGTGGACAACCTGCCCCCGGAACTCATCGCCACCATGGTCGAGCTTGGCGCGCAGGCGCGCGGGGCGATCACCAGGGTCGCGGTCGTCATGGACGTGCGCAGCCGCGCGTTCACCGAGGACCTGGCCGCCATCATCAAGGACCTCGACGCGCGCGGGTACAAGCCGCGCGTGCTCTTTCTCGAAGCCACCGACGACGTGCTGATCCGCCGGTTCGAGGCGGTGCGCCGCGGTCACCCGATGCAGGGCGACGGGCGGCTGCAGGACGGCATCGAGGCCGAGCGGATCCTGCTCACGCCGCTCAAGCAGGAAGCCGATCTGGTGCTCGACACCAGTGCGCTCAGCATTCACCAGCTCCGGGCCAAGATCGAGGACACCTTCGGCACCGAGGCCGCCAGCCGGACGCGGGTCACCGTGCTGAGCTTCGGCTACAAGTACGGGCTGCCGATGGACGCCGACCTCGTCATGGACGTGCGGTTCCTGCCGAACCCCTTCTGGATCCCGGAGCTGCGCGAGCAGACCGGTCTCGATGGTGAGGTGCGCAACTACGTGCTGTCCCAGGAGGGCGCGGACGAGTTCCTTGATCGGTACCACGAGCTGCTGCGCCTGATCGGCGCCGGGTACCGGCGTGAGGGCAAGCGCTACCTGACGCTCGCGATCGGCTGCACCGGTGGCAAGCACCGCAGTGTGGCCCTGAGCGAAGAGCTGGCCGCGCGGCTGGCGAGCGAGGACGGCATGGCCGTGAAGGTCGTGCACAGGGATCTGGGACGCGAGTGACGAAGTTGAAAGCTGTTGCTTTGGGTGGCGGGCACGGGTTGCACGCGACGTTGACGGCCCTCAAGCGGGTCACCGACGACGTGACGGCCGTGGTGACCGTCGCGGACGACGGGGGCTCGTCCGGCCGGCTGCGGCGTGAGCTCTCGGACCTGCTGCCGCCGGGTGACCTGCGCAAGGCCATGGCGGCGCTGGCGGGGGACGACGAGTCGAGCAGGCTCTGGACGTCCCTGTTCAAGCACCGCTTCGGCGGCACGGGGGCGCTGGCCGGCCACGCTGTCGGGAACCTGGTGATCGCCGGGCTGCTCGAGCAGCTCGGCGACCCCGTGCGGGTCCTCGAAACGGCGTGCAGGCTGCTCGGCGTCAAGGGCCGGGTGCTGCCCATGTCGAACGATCCGCTCGACATCGAGGCCGACGTCGTGGGGCTGGACGAGGACGAGAAGGTCGTCCGCCGCATCCGGGGCCAGGTCGCCATCGCGACCACGCCGGGGCTCGTGCAGCGCATCCGGCTGACCGCCCCGAACGGGCGACCTGCCGGCTGTCCGGAAGCAGTACAGGCTGTACTTGACGCCGATCTTGTGTTACTCGGGCCGGGATCATGGTTCACCAGCGTGTTGCCGCATCTGCTGGTGCCTGAACTGCACGACGCGCTGGTACACACGCGGGCCAAGAAGGTCCTCGTGCTCAATCTGGTCCCCCAACCGGGTGAAACCGCCGGTTTCTCTCCGGAGCGCCATTTGGACGTAGTCTGCGAACACGCACCCGAGCTGAAGGTGGACGCGGTGATCGCCGACGTCGACTCGGTCCCCACCCCGGACCGGTTGACGCGAGCCGCCTCGGCACTGGGCGCACACACACATCTGGCCAAGATCGCCGCACCGGACGCCGTCGAACGGCATGATCCGGAGGCGCTTGCCGGTTGCTTGAGGCAAGTGGTCGATGAGACCGGAGTGGGAGGGACAAGCCCGTGGCGATGACGTCGGCGGTCAAGGACGAGCTGAGCAGGCTCGCGGTATCCAAGACCTGTTGCCGCCGCGCGGAGGTGTCCTCCCTGCTCAGGTTCGCCGGCGGCCTGCACATCGTGTCCGGCCGGGTGGTCGTGGAGGCCGAGCTCGACCTCGGTTCCGCCGCCCGCAGGCTCCTCAAGGAGATCCAGGCGCTCTACGGCCACCACGCCGAGGTGTTCACGATCCAGTCGAACGGCCTGCGCAAGGGCACCCGGTACGTCGTCCGCGTGGTGAAGGACGGTGAGGGGCTCGCCCGCCAGACCGGGCTGCTCGACCCGCGCGGGCGTCCGGTCCGCGGTCTGCCCGCGCCGGTCGTGTCGGGTGGCGTGTGCGACGCGGAAGCCGCCTGGCGTGGCGCGTTCCTGGCGCACGGCTCGCTGACCGAGCCCGGTCGCAGCTCGTCGCTGGAGATCACCTGTCCCGGTCCGGAGGCGGCACTGGCACTGGTCGGTGCGGCGCGCCGGATGGGGATCTCGTCGAAGTCGCGCGAGGTCCGCGGGGCCGAACGCGTGGTGATAAGGGATGGCGACGCCATCGGGGCGATGCTGACCAAGCTCGGCGCGCACGATTCCGTGCTGGCGTGGGAAGAACGCCGGATGCGGCGTGAGGTCAGGGCCACCGCCAACCGGCTCGCGAACTTCGACGACGCCAACCTGCGCCGGTCGGCACGTGCGGCTGTCGCTGCTGCCGCACGGGTCGCCAGGGCGTTGGAGATCCTCGGGCCGGAGGCACCTGATCACCTGGCCGCCGCCGGCGCGCTGCGGCTGGCGCATCGGCAGGCCTCGCTGGAGGAGCTCGGCCAGCTGTCCGACCCGCAGATGACCAAGGACGCGGTGGCCGGCCGGATAAGGCGTCTGCTGGCCATGGCGGACAAGCGGGCCAAGGACCTGGGGCTGCCGGACACGGAGTCCGCGGTCACGGCGGAGATGCTCGAAGCCGAGGTCTAAGGCGTGTTGCGGCCTGCCCAGACCGCCAGCTGAGCGCGTGATCTCAGGCCCAGCTTGGATCGCGCGTGCGTCACGTGCCGGGCAACGGTGTGAGGGGAGATCCCCAGCCGTTGCCCGATCTGGCGGTTCGTCAGGCCTTCCGCCACCAACGTCGCCACGTGCAGTTCGCGCGCGGAGATCAGGCCGTCGTCCTCGGCCAGCGGCTGGGCGGTCAGGGCGTAGGAGATGGCCTGCGCCAGCGACATCCGCTCGCCCGTCGACTCGGCGGCGCGCAGCCGGCCCGCGGTGATGCGGTCGCGGCAGATCGCGCGGGCCTCGTCCAGCCGGGCCTGCCAGTAGGGCTCGGCGCGGAAGTCGTAGCGGGTCCGCACCACCGACGCGGCGGTCAGCAGCGACAGCGCGCGTTCGTCGTCGGAGCCGACGCCCAGCAGGCCCAAAGCCAGGCCTTCCAGGTCGTAGAACTGGTCCATGGGGTGTTCGGCACCCACTTCGAGGCTCTCGCGGAACAGGTCCACGGCCTCGGCGTGGTCCTTGCGGGCCAGCGCGATCGCGCCCGCGGTGTGCAGGACCGGGTTCAGCATGTGCGGCAGGCCCAGCAGGCGCGTCAGCGTGAGCGCCTCGCGGACCAGCGGGGCCGCCTGGTCGGCCTCGTCGTGTTGCAGCAACGTCCAGCCGTAGGAGTTCAGCAGGATCGCACGGGCGAGCTTGTCGTCCGAGTCGTGCAGCAGCGCGGCGGCCTCGTCGAACAGTCGCCAGGCCCGCGCGGGATCGCCGGTGTGAGCCTCGGCGGAGGCGAGCACCTCCAGCGCGCGGGCCGTGGTGCCGGGGCGGCAGGCGTCGGCGCGTTCGATCGCGAGCGACTCCTCGGCGAACCGGCGGGTCACGTGCCAGCCGCCGCGCACCCGGTGGTGCATCGCGGCCAGCACCGTCAGGGCGCTGCGGTACGCCTGGGGCATCGGCCGGGACAGGGCCTGGTGCAGCAGTTCGGTGGGAGCGCCGCGCGGGCCGCGCGGGGTCGAGGTCCAGGCCGTGGCGACGGCCGTGAGGGCGTACCGCGACCAGTCGCCGGTCTCGGCCGTGCGGGCCGCGGCGAGGTCGAGCAGGCCGACGTTGCGGTCCAGCCGCAGCACCACCGGCGGGGACGGGAAGAACGACGAGATCTCCGGCTCCACGACCGAACACACCCACTCGACCACACGGTCGGCCGCGAGAGAGACGTCTCCGCACTCGACGGCACGCTCGTGGCAGTAGAGGCGCACGGACTCGAGCTGGCGGAACGTCGTGTGGCCGCCGATCCGGTCGACCACCAGCAGCGACTTCTGTTCGAGGCCGGTCAGCAGCTCCAGCGCGTCGGGCACACCGCACACCGCGCTCGCGACGCCGAGGTCGAACGGCACACCGAGCACCGCGAGCCGGCGGGAGGCGGCCTGCTCCTCTGGCGACAGGAGGTCGTAGCTCCAGCCGATCGCCGCCCGCAGCGTGCGGTGGCGGTCGTCGGCGGCTCGCGGACCGCCGGTCAGCAACGCCAGGCGGTCGCCCAATCGGGCAAGGATGTCGGCGGGGGACAGCACGGTGATGCGGCGCGCGGCCAGCTCGATGGCCAGCGGCATGCCGTCGAGCGAGCGGCAGACGGCGGCGACGTCGGCGACGTTCGCGGAATCCACCTCGAACGAGCGGTCCACCGAGACGGCACGATCGCGGAAAAGCACCACGGCGTCGTAACGCAGGGCTTCGGCCACGTCGCAATCGGCGGGCGGCGATTCCAGCTCGCCGAGCGCGAAAACCTGTTCACCGGCCAGGCGCAGCGGCTCGCGCGACGTCACCAGCACGCGCAGCCGCGGGCAGCGGGCCAGGAGCTCGGACACCACGTCGGCGACGTCGGCCAGCAGGTGCTCGCAGTTGTCGAGGACGAGCAGCGGACGCCGGTGCTGCTCGATCTCGGCGATCACGGCGTCGCGCACCGAGCGGTTCGGCAACGGGTGGGCGCCGACGGCGTGGTAGATCGCCTGGACGACGCCGGAGGCGGGCGCCAGCGCGGTCCACCACACCTGATCTGCGCGTTTGTCGACGTGCTGGACGGCCAGCCGGGTCTTGCCCGCGCCCGCGGGACCGACCAGTGAGACGAGCCGGTGCT
This sequence comes from Lentzea kentuckyensis, assembly GCF_002150765.1. Lineage (GTDB taxonomy): Bacteria > Actinomycetota > Actinomycetes > Mycobacteriales > Pseudonocardiaceae > Lentzea > Lentzea kentuckyensis. The sequence continues at coordinate 32,371 of NZ_MUYM01000088.1, read as the reverse complement.
CCGCGCAGAGGCGGGCCAGCGAGGTCAGTTCCTCGCGGCGGCCGACGAAGGTGTCGAGAGGTGCCGGCAGACCGGAGTCACCAGGGGAGTCGTCCCGTGCCGAGGTGCGTTCGCGGTAGGCACGCTGACGGCAGGCGTTGGAGCAGTAACGTCGGCCCGCGACCACCGCCGTGAGCGGGTTCCCACATGTCACGCAGGCGGCATTGGCCGTCATGAGAATTGACCGTACCGGCGCGTAACGGTCCGTAACACCCGCTGTTTCGGGGTATTGAAGCGTCCTTCGCGGCGCGGACACGATCCCCGTCATGACAGCGCAGACGAACCAGGGCAACGCCTCGCTCGTGCCGCCGCAGGACCGGCCGGTGGTCGACGAATGGCTCGCGCGGATCGCGGCCGTCGTCGGCAGGGACGCGCGGGAGGACAGTCCGGAGGCGTGCCGCAACGCCGCGGAGGCCGCGGAGGAGCTGAGCGCGTACCTCTGGATGCTCCGCGCGCTGCGCCGCCGAACGGCCTAATCAGAGGTGGTTTTTCTGGTTCGATCAAGAGATCCGCACTATCCCTGTGACCAGGGACGCAGTTCGGCAGATAGGGTGGGCTTGTTCCTACCAAGCTGAACGCAAGGAGTCAGTCGTGACGGTTCGTGTAGGTGTCAACGGTTTCGGTCGGATCGGGCGCAATTTCTTCCGCGCTGTGAGGGCCGGCGGCCACGACATCGAGATCGTCGCGTTCAACGACCTCGGTGACGTCGCCACGATGGCCCACCTGCTGAAGTACGACAGCATTCTCGGTCGTCTGGACGCCGACGTGCAGGTCACCGACGAAGGCATCTCCGTCGACGGCAAGGTCATCAAGGCCCTCGCCGAGCGCAACCCGGGCGCTCTGCCCTGGAAGGACCTCGGCGTCGACGTCGTGGTCGAGTCGACCGGCTTCTTCACCGACGCCACCAAGGCCCGCGCGCACGTGGACGAGGGCGGCGCCAAGAAGGTCATCATCTCCGCGCCGGCCAAGAACGAGGACCTCACCGTCGTCATCGGCGCGAACGAGGACAAGTTCGACGGTTCGCAGACGATCATCTCGAACGCGTCCTGCACCACGAACTGCCTCGCGCCGCTCGCCAAGGTCCTCAACGACAGCTTCGGCGTCGAGCAGGGCCTCATGACCACGATCCACGCGTACACGCAGGACCAGAACCTGCAGGACGCGCCGCACAGCGACCTCCGCCGTGCCCGCGCCGCCGCGCTGAACATCGTCCCGACCTCCACGGGTGCCGCCAAGGCCATCGGCCTGGTGCTGCCGGAGCTCAAGGGCAAGCTCGACGGCTACGCGCTGCGCGTGCCGATCCCCACCGGCTCGGCCACCGACCTGACCGTCACGCTCAAGCGCGAGGTCACCGTCGAAGAGGTCAACGCCGCGTACAAGGCCGCCGCCGAGGGTCCGCTGGCCGGCATCCTCAAGTACTCGACCGACCCGATCGTGTCGGCCGACATCGTCACCGACCCGCACTCGTGCATCTACGACGCGCCGCTGACCAAGGTCATCGGCAACCAGGTCAAGGTCGTCGGCTGGTACGACAACGAGTGGGGCTACTCCAACCGCCTCGCGGACCTGGTCAAGCTCGTCGCTTCCAAGATCTGAGTTCGGAGTCAGTGAGTTGAAGACTCTCAGCGACCTGCTCGCCGAGGGTGTCGCGGGTCGGCGCGTCCTGGTACGCGCCGACCTGAACGTCCCTCTCGATGGCGACAAGATCACCGACGACGGCCGCGTCCGCGCGTCGGTGCCGACGATCAAGGCACTCGCCGACGCGGGCGCCCGCGTGATCGTCACCGCTCACCTCGGCCGCCCCAAGGGCGAGCCGGACCCCAAGTTCTCCCTGGCCCCGGCCGCCGCTCGCCTCGGTGAGCTGCTCGGTACCGAGGTGGCGCTGGCTTCGGACCTCGTCGGCGAGTCGGCGAAGTCCGTCGTCGAGGCGCTCACCGACGGTGGCGTCGTGATGCTGGAGAACGTTCGCTTCGACGCCCGCGAGACCTCGAAGGCCGACGCCGAGCGCGCCGCACTGGCCGACGAGCTCGCGGCGTTCGCGGACGCGTTCGTGTCCGACGGCTTCGGTGTCGTGCACCGCAAGCAGGCCTCGGTCTACGACGTCGCGAAGAAGCTGCCCGCGTACGTCGGCGGTCTCGTCGAGGCCGAGCTGGGCGTGCTGCGCAAGCTCACCGACGACCTGGAGCGCCCGTACGTCGTGGCGCTCGGCGGCTCGAAGGTGTCCGACAAGCTCGGCGTCATCGCGAACCTGCTGACCAAGGTCGACAAGCTGCTCATCGGCGGCGGCATGGCGTACACGTTCCTCAAGGCCCAGGGCCACGAGGTCGGCACGTCGCTGCTGCAGGAAGACCAGCTCGACCAGGTCAAGGGCTTCATCGCGGAGGCCGACAAGCGCGGCGTCGAGCTCGTGCTGCCGGTCGACGTGCTGGTCACGGCCGAGTTCGGCAACCCTGAGCACGAGGTCGTGGGCACCGACGCGATCCCCGCGGACAAGATGGGCCTCGACATCGGCCCGAAGTCGCGCGAGCTGTTCGCCGCGAAGCTGGCCGACGCCAGGACCGTGTTCTGGAACGGCCCGATGGGCGTGTTCGAGATCGAGACCTACGCCGGCGGCACCCGTGCCGTCGCCGAGGCGCTGGTCTCCTCCGACGCGTTCACCGTCGTCGGTGGTGGCGACTCCGCCGCGGCCGTTCGCGCGCTGGGTCTGCCCGAGGACGGCTTCTCGCACATCTCCACCGGTGGTGGCGCCTCCCTCGAATTCCTCGAGGGCAAGGACCTCCCCGGCATCAGCGTTTTGGAGTCCTGATGGCAGCCCGGCTCCCGCTCATCGCGGGCAACTGGAAGATGAACCTCAACCACCTCGAAGCGATCGGCCTCGTGCAGAAGATCGCCTTCTCCCTCCCGGAGAAGTACTTCGCCAAGGTCGAGGTGGCCGTTCTCCCGCCGTTCGTCGACATCCGCAGCATCCAGACGCTGGTCGACGGCGACAAGCTGCTGATCAAGTACGGCGCGCAGGACATCTCGCAGCACGACTCCGGTGCCTACACCGGTGAGGTGTCCGGCCCGATGCTGAAGAAGCTGTCCTGCCACTACGTGGTGGTCGGTCACTCCGAGCGCCGCGAGTACCACGGCGAGACGGACGCGATCGTCAACGCGAAGGTCAAGGCGGCACTGAAGCACGAGGTCACGCCGATCTTCTGCTTCGGCGAGAAGCTCGACGTCCGCGAGGCCAAGGGCCACCTGGAGCTGGTCCGCCAGCAGTTGCAGGACGGCCTCAAGGGCTTCACGGCCGAGCAGGTCGCCAAGATCGTGTTCGCCTACGAGCCGGTCTGGGCGATCGGCACGGGCCGCACGGCTTCCTCGGCCGACGCGCAGGAGGTGTGCTCGCTGGTCCGCTCGTTCGTGGCGGAGAAGTACGGCGAGGAGACCGCGGCCGTCGTTCGCGTGCTTTACGGCGGTTCCGTGAAGTCGTCGAACATCGGTGAGCTCATTCAGCAGAAGGACATCGACGGCGCTCTCGTGGGCGGTGCCAGCCTTCAGGCGGACGAATTCACCAAGCTGTGCGCTCTGGCCGCCGGCGGCCCTCTACCCTAAGTTGATCTGGATAAACCCTTAACCCCACTGGTTGCACACGTTCGGCAGTCGAACAGGTACTCTATGGCGTCGGCTGCCTGACAGCGAGGAAGAAATGATCCTGTTCCTGCAGATCCTGTTGATCGTCTCCAGCGTGCTGCTGGTGCTGCTGGTGCTGCTGCACCGCGGTCGTGGTGGCGGCCTGTCCTCGCTGTTCGGCGGCGGTATGCAGTCGAGTTTGTCCGGTTCCTCGGTTGTGGAGAAGAACCTCGACCGCCTGACGCTCTTCGTCGGCGCGGTCTGGGTCATCGCGATCGTGGGCATCGGACTGTTGATCAAGCTGCCTCCGTCAGCCTGATCAACCGTTCAGCGGCAGAAGCCCTTCGGGGCTTGGGGTAACCACTTGGTGGGGGTGTAACGGTCGATGTCCGGTGGTAACGCGATTCGCGGTACCCGCGTCGGCGCAGGCCCGATGGGCGAATCGGAGCGCGGCGAGTCCGCGCCTCGTCGTCGGGTGTCGTACTGGTGCGCGAATGGTCACGAGTCCCGGCCTTCCTTCGCGGTCGACGCGGAGATTCCGGAGAACTGGGACTGCCCGCGCTGCGGCCTGCCGGCAGGTCGTGACGAGCAGACGCCACCCGCGCCTCCGCGCAACGAGCCGTACAAGACGCACCTTGCGTACGTGAAGGAGCGGCGCTCCGACGCGGACGGCGAGGCGATCCTCGAAGAGGCCCTCGCCAAGCTGCGCCGTCAGCGCGAGGAGCCGTAGGCTCGCCAGCTTTCAAACCGCGAAAGGCCCCCTCTCTCCGCAGATGAGGGGGCCTTTCGCGTGTGTTTGAAGTGCACGCGGGGAGCTTTCGTGCACTCCTGGAGTACGAAAGCTCCCCGCGTGCGGTCAGCGGCGCAGGCCGGTGAACTGGCGGCGGAGCATGGCGGCGCCCAGCAGCAGGAAGAACAGCAGCACCACGAGCGTGCTGGTCGTGCCGCCGGACGAGCTGGAGAGCGTCACGTCGACGTTGCCGACCAGCGTGATGCCGCACTCGGCGCGCACCTTGTGCCGGCCGGGTTCGATGCTCGCGAACTTCACCGGTGACTTGAACTCGCCCTTGTCGTCGGCGGTCGTCCGGCCGACGTCCTGACCGAGCGACTTCAGGGTGACGTTCGCGCCCTTGGGACAGCCCGTGCCGGTGGCGGTCAGGTCCTCGCCGGGCTGGATGTTCTCCTTGTCCAGCACCAGCACGCCGTCACCGGGGTCGGACGACTCGCTGGTGGACGAGGACGGGGTCTCCGACGACGACGAGGGCGTGTCCGTGGTCGTCGTCGTGGTGACCGGCGTGGTGGTGGTCGTGGTGACCGGGGGACGCGTCACGGGCGGGTTGGTCACGGGAGGGTTCGTCACCGGGGGCTGCGTGACGGGCGGCTTGGTCGTCGTGGTGACGGGCGGCGGCACGACGACGCGCAGCGCGGAGCCCGCGGTGCCGCACTTCGTGTTCGACGACGTGGCGGTGAGCTTGTGGCTACCCGCCGTGGTGCCCGCGGGCACGGTGGCCCCGACCGAGCCGCTCGCGCTGGAGGCCGCGGTCGCGATCTGGGTGCCGTCGAGCGCGAAGCTGATCGTTACGGCACGACACGTGATGAAACCGCTCCAGGAAATGGTCACGGGGCCGCCCGCTGTGGCAGGCTGCGGCGCCCCGGTCACCACGGGCGGGGGCGCGGGCGTGGTCGTCTGCGCGGCCGCCGGTGTGGCGGCCAGCACCGTAACACCGGCTGTGAAAGCCGCGAGTAAGCCTAATGACCGCATTCCAACTCCCCGGATCAGAACCTAAGGTGCGCTAGTGAGACGTCGCATGGCCGGTGCAGGTTTACTGCTGTGGTGCGGAATTATGCTGCTTCCCTCGACGGCTGCCGCACAGGACGGGTCGGTTCTGCTCGAGGCCGATGTGGACGGTAGGCCGGTTGGAGTAGGAACGCTCGTGCTGGACCCCGCGGAGACCGCGAGGGTCTCGGTCACGGTCCGCAACAACACGAACACCGTGCAGCGCGTGAAGACCGTGCGGATCAGCGGAACCGCGCTCGCGTTGACCTTCTTCTCCTACGACACAACGGTTCCGTTCGACATCGCGCCGAAGACGTCCGAGACCCGGTCGTTCCCGCTGGAGCCCTCGGACCTCGGTGCGCAGGCTCTTGGTCTCCTTCCGGTCACGGTTGAGGTCATCGACGTGCAACGGGACAGCATCGCGTCCGTCGAGACGACCGGGGACGTGCGCGGGTCGTTGTGGTCCGTGTACGGGGCGTTCGGGCTGGGCGTGCTGGTGCTGACCGCGTTGTCGTGGGCGGGCGCGCTCATCGCGCTGGCCCGCCGGCGCCTGCCCGCGAACCGCTGGCAGCGGGCGATGCGGTTCCTGCCTGCCGGGTTCGGGACCGGTCTGGTGGCGGTGATCTCGTTGTCAGTGCTGCGGTTGGTGGCGCCGTCGCCGACGGCCGAGATCCCGTTCATCGTGGGTGCCGCGGCCGCCGCGTTCGTTCTTGGCTATGTGACACCGCATCCGGGTGAGCAGCAACCGTCCGAAGTGGATACCGTGAGGATTCAACGGTGACTTTGTCCAGTGTGGTCGCCGCGCTGCCGCAGTACGCCGTCGGCGAGCAGATCGGCGAAGGCGGGATGGGTGTCGTCTACGGCGGCATGCACCGTCAGCTAGGCAGGCCGGTCGCGATCAAACGGCTGCCGCACGCGGTGGCCGAGGACCCGAAGATGAGCGAGCGGTTCGAGCACGAGGCCAGACTGCTGGCACGCCTCGACCACCCGCACATCGTGCCGGTGTACGACTACGTGCGGCAGCAGGGCGAGCACCTGCTGGTGATGGAACGCCTCGACGGCGGCACGGTCTGGTCGCGGTTCGCGACGGACGGCCTGACGGCGCAGCAGTCGTGCGGGATCGTGCTGGCGACGCTGTCCGGTCTGCACGCGGCACACGAGGCCGGCGTGCTGCACCTCGACGTGAAGCCCAAGAACCTGCTCTTCACCTCGAACGGTCTGGTGAAGGTGGCGGACTTCGGCATCTCCCAGGTGGTGTCGGAGGGTGCCACGCTCGTGACGCACGGCGGCGCTGTGCTCGGCACACCGGCGTACATCGCGCCGGAACAGGCGATGGGCAACGCGCTGACGCCCGCCGCCGACGTCTACGCGACCGGCACGGTGTTGTACGAGCTGCTGTCCGGCGACCTGCCGTTCGAACGCGGTGGCGGTCCCATCGCGATGATCCAGAAGCGGGTCTACCAGGAGCCGCGTCCGTTGCAGAACGTGCCGGAACCCCTTGCGGGCGTGGTGATGCGCAGCATCGCGCGGGACCCGAACGCGCGGTACCGCAACGCCGAGACGTTCGCGATCGACCTGTCGGCCGCGGCGGGCCACCTGTTCGGGCCGGACTGGCTGACGCGCCTGGGCATGCCCGTGCACCTCGCACCGCAGGTGTCGGCGTCGGCCACGCGGCCGTCGTTGCGGCCGGTCGAACGCGACACGGTTTCACTTACGCAGCAACCGATCCGCGCCACGCTGGTCGACCCGATCCCGGCCGCGCGGCTCAGCGGCAGCAGCACGCTGGTGCCGGCCGCGTCGGTGATCAAGCCGCCGTCGGCGCCGTGGGCGCTCTGGCTGGTGGCGGCGGTGGCGCTGCTGGCGATGGTCGTCGTGCCGTTCGTGACGACCGGCCGGGAGCTCGTCGAGGTCAGTCAGAGCCTCGCGGATCCGGTGCAGGGACAGGGCACCCAGCTCGTGGTGTCCCTTGCCGGGATCGAGCTGGCGAACGTGCCGAACAGCCCGGAGGGGTTCGTGCTGCCCGGCGCCACGCGGTGGATCGTCGGCGGCGCGGTGACGGCGTCCGTGGACGGGCGGGAGTTCCTGCTCGTCTCGAACCAGACGCCGTGGCTGAGCATCATGGGCACCGGTTCGGCGCTGCTGCTGCTCTTCACGTTCGCCTACCTGGAGTCGAACCTGCGGGCGTTGCGGAAGCGGCAGACCGGCGTCGCCGCCGTGATCGCGTCGGTGCCGCTCGGGTTCGGGCTCGGGCTGGCCGTGTGGCTGCTCGTGTCCGTGGTGCTGAAGCACGAGCCGACGATGACAGTCGCCCTCACGTGCGGTGTGCTCGGTGCGGCGGCGGCCATCAGCGCGTCACTGGCGTCCAAGCGCCCCTGAGCAGCGTTCAGTCGCCGACCGTTCGCTGCTTCGGGAACGACGCCGACACCAGGAAGCCGCCCTCGTCGGTCGGCCCCGCGGAGAACTCGCCGCCGAGCAGGGCGGCGCGCTCGCGGAGGCCGACCAGGCCGTGGCCGCCGCTGGGCAGCGGCGACGAGTCGGCCGACGGGTCAGCCGCGGCCGTGTTGCGCACCTCGACGAGCACGTCGTCGTCGTGGGCGTCGATGAGCACGGTCGCGCTCGCCCCGGCGGCGTGCTTGCGGATGTTGGTCAGGGCCTCCTGCACCGTCCGGTAGACGGCGCCGGACACGGGTGCGGCGAGGTCCTCGACCGGGCCTTTGACCTGCACGGACACCTCGAAGCCCGCGTCGGCGGCCAGTTCGGCCAGCTCGTCCACGCCTGGCTGGTTGTCCTCAGTGGTGCGCAGGACGGACACGAGCTGACGGAGTTCGTCGAGAGTGCGTGTCGACAACATGCGGATGGTGCCCGCGACCTGTTTGTGCTCAGCGTCGACCACGGCCATGCGCAGCGCACCGGCCTGCATGGCGATGAGGCTCACCTGGTGCGACACCACGTCGTGCATCTCGCGGGCGAGCTTTGCCCTTTCGTCCGCTCGGATGGCGTGAGCGTGCAGCACGCGCTCTCTCTCGCGCACCTCCGCCAGCTCGACGATGCGGCTGGAGAGTTCCTGACGAACGTGGGCCAGCAGGCCGATCGCGATCGGCAGGCCCGCCACCAGGAAGCCGTAGATGGCCGAGTGGAAGTGGCCCGACGCGGGCCGGTCGATCAGCTCCTGCGGCGGCCAGGCCACGAACCGGCACAGCCACACCAGCGCGGCCGCGAGGCCCGTCTGCCAGCCGCCGACGTAGCGGCGCGCCACCGAGTACAGCGCGATCATCGCGGCGAGCTGCGACCAGCCGACGAAGAAGCCGGGGATGGTCAGCACGAGCGTGATGAACGGGAACCGGCGGCGCAGCACCAGCGCGCCGACCGCGGCCCAGTTCAGCCAGACCTGGTAACTCTCGATCGGCGGGAGGTCCGGGCTGGGGTCGGCCTCCATCCACAGCCCGAGCAGCCACACGTCGAGCACGGCGAAGAAGATCAACGCGAGGTCCACGAGGATCTCGCGGTAGTCGACGCGCGACCGGCGGGAGCCAGCCGCCGTCTCAGCCGGCCGTCTGGCCGGGAGCAGCGTCGTGGTCAGGATCCGACCTCCCCTGTGAGCCTTCCGATCCTCACCGTACTGCGCGTATGCAGCGGTTGGCATTGGCTGCCCCTTTACCCCGACCTGCCCCGTCAGGGGTTAAGACGCCGTTGCACGCGAATCTGTACGGGGCTCGGCTCACATATGTGCTACCGCACACGCTCGGGTGAGCGCGTGCGGTAGTCACGGCACTACTAGGGGCACGTCTTCCAAGCGAAGTGGTACGTGGTTTCGAGGCTGCCGTCGGTCGAGTCCATCGTCATGAAACTCGTGGTCGTGGCCGTGTTGGACGAGCCGGCGTAGACCCGGAGCTCGGTGTTGATGTTGAAGTTCCGCTTCTCGCCACACGGTGCGAAGACGATCGCGGCCACTTCCGTCGAGTCCGTGGCCTGCCAGTCGTCGCTGACGGGGCCGTTGTACCGGTGGGAGATGGACTCCGTCTGCGACATGCCCTGGAAGTAGTAGTTGGCCTTCTCGATCGCGTAGGCGCCGCGCTCCAGGTGTGCGAAACCTCTGTAGTCGGCTTGGGCGACGCCGTAGGTGAAGCCCTGCGGCACGTTGACCCGCAGGTTGAGCTGGCAGTTCTTGCGCAGGTCGGTGGGCTTCGCGCCGACACCGACCTGGGCCAGGTAGTCGCTGTAGGTCACGGTGAAGGCCTTGTTGTCCTCGGACACCGCGACCGCCGCTGTGCCTGCCGGGCAGCCGGAGCCGTTGATCGTGACGATGTCGATCGTGATGTGGTCGGGCGGCGGCGTGTCGTTGGGCGCGCCGGGCGGAATGATGATGGAGGAGGCCAGCAGGGCAGCGGCAACCGCGTTCAGCATGGGGGGACCTTTCCGACGCATCTCGCAGGGTGGGGGTGGCGGCGGTGGCGGTTGGAGAAGGTGGCGGCGGCCTTCAGAAAATCAGCAGCGCTTCCAGGAGAAGTGATGCAGCGTGCGCACTTCTCCGCGTTGGTAGTCCATCGTCATGAAACTGTTTGTATTGGCATCCGAAGAGCCCTTGTCAACGCGGAGAGAGCTGTTGACGTTGAGATTCTTCTGCTCGCCGCACGGGGCCCAGACGATCTCCGAGAACTCGGTTCGATGGGTGATCGACCAGTTGTCGTCGAACGGCCCGTTGAACGTGTGCTTCCACGTGGTGGTGGCCGCTTGACCCTGGAAGTAGTAATTCACCGACTGGTACCCGACCGAGCCGCGCTCCAGGTGTCCGTAGCCCGCGTAGGTCGCTTCCGCGATACCGTACGAGAAACCCTGTGGCGAGTTGATCTGCAGGGTGAGCTGGCAGTTCTTCCTGAAGTCGGTCGCACCGGCACCTTTGCCCGCCTGGGCGAGGTAGTCGCTGTAGATCACCCAGAACGAGGTGTTGTCCGGTGAGACGATCACTTCTGCGGTGCCCTGCTTGCACCCGGATCCGTTCACCGTCACCACGTCGATCGTCACGCGCTCCGAAGGAATCGTCGCGGCGTGTGCGGGTGCGGACGACAATGTGAACAGCACGGCCAGAGCGGCTGCTGCCGTCGCTTTACGCATGAAGTTGGCCTTTCCTGGTGCCTCTTTCTCAGCGTGGAGCGGCAGCGGTGCCGCGAAGGTTAGCGCAGACCCTCTACCAATGGTGTGATCCAAATGGCCCATGTCATCCTGATGGAGCAGTTCGTGAAGAATTTCCAGAAATAGTTGGCGACCTGGTGCTGAGGAAACGAATAAGTTCCGGCATACTGACGCGCATGTCGCAAGCTGGGCTGGTGCTCGTGGTCGAGGACGAGGACCCCGTGCGGAGGTACACCGTCAGCCTGCTCGAGGAGCTCGGGTTCACCGTTGTGCAGGCGAGCGACGGCGTCGAGGCGATCGCGATCCTGCGCGAACGCAGCGCGGAGATCAGCGCGATGCTGCTCGACCACAGCATGCCCGGCCTGTCCGGGGAAGAGGTGCTCGCCGAGGCGGAGCGCGAGGGCCTGATCGTGCCGGTCGTGCTGACCAGCGGTCATGACCGCACGTCGCTGGAGCGCCGGTTCGCCGGGCACGAGATCGCCGGGTACCTGCAGAAGCCGTTCCGCATCGAGGCGTTGGACGAGACGGTCCGTCTCGCGGTCGCGAAGCGCGCTCAGGCGTCCTGACTCAGCGCGCCAGCACCTCGCGGATGCGTTCGAGCAGCTCGCTCTCCACGTACGGCTTCGTGATCAGCATCTCGTCGTCGAGGACCTCGTCCGTCGTGTACCCGGACAGGTAGATCACCGCGGGCGCCGCGCCGGTCGAACGCAGCAGCCGGACGAGTTCGGGGCCGCCCATCTTCGGCATCACGACGTCAGTGAGCACGAGGTCGATCGTGCTGCGGTGCGCGGTGGCCAGCTGCAGCGCCTCCTGCCCGTCGCTCGCCTCGATCACCGCGTAGCCCGCGGTCTCCAGCGAACGGCGGGCCATGATCCGCACCTGCGCGTCGTCCTCCACGAGCAGCACGGTGCCCGCACCCTGATGTGACGTCGTACGGCGCGGGCACGGTGCTTCCGGCTTGCCGTCGCGTTCGTACGGCACGGGCAGATAGACCTCAACGGTCGTGCCGCCGCCGAGCGTGCTGATGACCTCGATCTGGCCGCCGGACTGCTGCACGATGCCGAACACCGTGGACAGACCGAGCCCGGTGCCCTTCCCGACGGGTTTGGTGGTGAAGTACGGCTCGAACACCTGCGCCCGCACGTCCGGGGCCATGCCCGCGCCGGTGTCCTGGACCCGCATCACCACGTACTCGCCCGGCCGCACGCCCACGATCCGGCCGGTGTCGCCGGCGCCGAGCGTGGCGTTCTCGATCGAGACGATGAGCTTGCCGCCGTCGGGCATCGCGTCCCGGGAGTTGACCGCGAGGTTGAACAGGATCTGCTCGACTTGACCCGCGTCCGCCCACACCCGTGCGACGCCTTCTGGCAGATGCATGTCCAACTCGATGTGGTCGCCCACGAGCGTGCGCAGCATCGAGTGCACTTTGGTGAGGTTGTGCCTGAGGTCCAACGACTCCGGGTGCAGGACCTGCTGGCGGGTGAACGCGAGCAGCTGCCTCGTGAGGTTCGCGGCCCGTTCGCCCGCGTGCCGTATGTCCTCGATCGCCGCGCGGCGCGGGTCGTCCTGAAGGGTGCGTCGCAGCAGCATCTCGCTGTTGCCGTTCACGACGGTGAGGATGTTGTTGAAGTCGTGCGCGATGCCACCGGTCAGCCTTCCGATGGCCTCCATCTTCTGCGCGTGCCGCAGTTGTGCCTCGGTCTCGCCGACGCGTTCCTCCAGGCGTGCGCGCGCGTCCTTCAGGTCCTGCATCAGACGGATCGTGCGCAACGCACTGCTGAGCTGCTGCTGCACGGCCTCGTAGATCCAGCCCGGCTCCGGACCCTCCTCGAAGATCACGTACCCGAGGTGGTCCTCGTCGGTGTAGAGCGGGGCGATCAGCGAACTGAAGGGCTCGTCGCGCCGGAACGGGTACGGCGTGAGGTTGATGACGGGGAACGAGGTGTCGGGGACGTCCTTGAGTTTGTTGTCCTCGTACCGGACGAGCGCGCGCGCCGTGCCTGGCGTGTCGTACGCGATGACGTGACAGCCGGGGATGCCGAGCCGTGGCAGTTCGTCTGCCAGTGCGTCGGTCAGCTCGTCCACGTCCCGTGACGCGATGAGCCGTTGCCCGGCTTCACGCACCGTCTGGTCGTGACGCTCGTGCGAAAGGTATTTGAAGCGTGCGTCCGTGGCGAACGCATCGCCAACGAGGAGCTGCACGCGCAGCCACAGGTCGTTGATGAGTGTCGCGTCGCTGATCCGTGCCGTCACGAACCGATGCAGGTCGAACAGCGGTGGCCACCACCGCTCTGGTTCGCACCCGGCGCGCGCACTCGCGCGGATGTACTCGGCCAGCAGCTTGAGGAACTCCGCGCCTTCGACCTCGCCGCGCCCCGCCGCCATCAGTTCGACGATGAGCTGTTCGGCCCAGCCCTCGGGAAGGGCGGCCTGCAGCGGTCCGAGCGAGCCGCGCAGGTGGTCGGCCACGGTGGACGCGGTCGCCGACTCGGAGATGTTCAACCGGCCGTGCGCGGGCGCGTGGTCGCCGAGCCCGGACGGCAGACACCCGCACGACCGGCGCACGATCAGTTCGGTCGGCATCGTCTGACGGGAGACCGTGGGTTCACCCCGCACCAGTGCCAGCGCCAGTTCCGCGGCCCGGAACCCCATCTCGTGGAACGGCGCTCGCACGGTGGTGAACGCGGGCGTCGCCGCGTCGATGTTGACCTCGCGCTGCACCCTGGACGTGCCACCGCCGGTCAGCGCCAGGTAGCCGAGGTCGTGCGTGCGGACGTTCGTGTGGTTGTCATATCCGACGACGGCGATGTCTTCTGGCGTGCGGAAGCCCAACCCCTCCAGCGCGGACACGACCCCGATCGCGTAGTCGTCGTTCGCGGCGGCGATGGCGTCCGGCGGCACGTCGATCCGCGCGATCATCCTGCGCACGGACTCGGCCGCGCCGTTCGGTTCCCAGATGAACGAGCCCGGCGTCGTGACGAGCGAGGGGTCGAACGCGATCCCGTGGTTGCGCAACGAATCCGCGTACCCCAGGAACCGCTCTCGGGCGCCCGCATGCGTTTGCGGCCCCCGGATGAACGCGATCCGGCGCTTGCCGTGCACCTCGATGAGGTGGTCGACGGCCTGCTTCATGCCGTCGCGGTTGTCCATCAAAATCGTTGGCCACTGGGCAAGGCCGGTTTCAACGCTCACGATCGGCATGGGCGCGTACCGCTTGATGTACTCCTCCATGCCGTCGGACCCGATGAGCTGCCCCACGCGCGTAGTCCACACGACGAGCGCATCGATCCTGTTCAGCGAAACGAGGTCATAGACCGTGTTCGCCCGACGCTTGTGCAGCTCCGGGTGGTCCAATTCGCTGCCCACGAAGCACACGAGGTCGCAACCGAGGTGCTGAGCCCCGTCGCTGACACCACGCCACTGCTCGCCCGCGAGCTCGATCAGCGGGCCAGCGGTGATCATCCCGATGGTGGGACGTCGCTTCGCACTGCCGTTCGCCACAAAACCCCCGCTACTCAACGCGTTTCGGGATGATACGCGTTGTCGGGGGGAATGCCTGCCGTGTTACCAGGGGGATTGGTGAACGCTGTGCCGTCCGGCCTGGCCTCGAACCCGCCGTCTCCGGTCGCCGTGCTGGAGGAACCGCTCAGCTCCACCACTTGATGAGGTTCGTCTGCTCCTTGCGGACCTCGTACCCGTTGGCCGCGTAGAACTTCCGCGCGTCCACCCGGTTCAGCCCGATGTTCTCGTAGTCGCTGAGCTGGATGTAGCCGAGCACGTCGGTGTCGTCGACGGCGACGAACAGCACGATGTTGGCGGCCTTGTGCACCGGTACCGGATATCACGGGCGGCGCGGCTCCGTGAGCCGTTGGCCGAGATTGAGCAATTCTGCGCAATGTTGGGCGGAATGGTCGAATCGGCTGGACACAAACGGGTGAACCTGCAAGCCTCTGATGCTTCTGCCGGCCGTGCTGGAGGCGGTGTGAGCGACGAGGTCACGAACTCGGTGGACGGCCATGTGTCCGGTCCGGTGGTGCAGGCGCGCGACGTCCACGGCGATGTGCACTTGTACGGCGGGGCACGGTTCATCGTGCCGACCGAGGTCGAGAAGCCGCAGGCGTTCGGCGCCGGGGCTGAGGTCACCGTCGGTCAGCGCACCTATCTCGTCCAGGCTCACCTCGCCGAGGAACGCTGGTCGGACGACGGCACGACGTGGCGCCGCCAGGCTCGGTGCAAGGCACCGGACGGCCACGTCTGGCTCCGGCAGGCGACGCCGGCGGGTGCGCTCGGGGCCGAGGCCGACCTGCTGAAAGCGTTGCGGGGCACGGGGTTTCCGCGGGTGGTGCAGTTCGACGTGACCGGCCGGACGACGACGTTGGTCTCGACGTGGCCCACGTCGAGTTCGGGCAAGCCGTGCGACGGGCTCGACGCGTTGGTGGGGACGCACGTCATGGACTCGTTGCGGCTGTTCCGGCTCTGTGGAGGGCTCGCCGGCCTCGGCACGACGCTCGGCAGCCTGCACGAGCGCGGCCTCGCGCATCGCGGTCTCACCCCGGACGGGGTGATCGTGCTGGACGACGGTCGTCTCGTGTTGCGAGACCTCGGGCTCGCCGCGCGGCCCGTCGGGCGCAACGAGCATCCCTCCGCTTATCAGGCGCCGGAGCAGCACATGCGCGGCAGCGGCAACGTCGGTGGCTGGACCGACGTCTACCAGGTCGCGGCCCTCGCCTACCACGTGATCGCCGGACGTCCGGCCGGTCCACTCCCGCTCACGTCGTGGGCACCCGTTCCGGAACGGCTCGCGGCGGCGGTACAGGCCGCGCTGGCCGTGGATCCGGCGCAACGGCCGGACATGCGGTCCTTCGGCGCGATGGTGCTCGCGGCCCGCGCCGACATCCACTGAGGGAGCAGTTGTGGCGTTCCGCCAGGTCGTCGTGCCCACGACCATTCATCTAGTGCCGTCCGCGAAGACCGACGCCCAGCTGCGGTCGCGGGCTCAGGACCATCCCGGCATGCCGGCGAGCCTCGACCACGTGATCGCCGAGCTGAACCAGCGGCGGGACGGTGTGGCGGCGACGGTGAGCCCGTCGTACAAGCCGGGCGGTGACCCGAGTCTGCTCCTCTACGGCCGGACGTGGGTGCTCCGCCTGTACCCGACCAGGTTCCGCGACGGATACGTGATCGCGTCGGTCGATCCGCTGCGGATCCGCGATCACCACCGGCTCGCGCAGGCGTGCCTGATCATCCGGCCACCGTCGTGGCACCGGGTGTTCGAGATCCGGATGCTGCCTCAGGGCGCGTCGGCGCACTGGGAACGGGTGCTCGCGGGATGGCAGGCCCTCAACCAGGAGCCGGCCGCGGCCGCTGCCCCGCGGAACCCCGCGCACACGGGGTTCCTCGACACGGTCGCGACGATGATCGAGGCCAACCAGCAGATCACGATGTCCGAGGCGCGGCGCGAGAAACCGTACCCGTACCGCGGGGTCGACCCCATCGGCGAACGCAGGCGTGGCGCCGCCTCGATGTACGAGTTCCGGCTCGCGGGCGGCAGGGTGCCGGAACAGGACACGTTCGTCCAGGTCCGCGGCGAGCCGGAACAGCGCGGTCAGGTGACGCGGGTCGACGGCCAGGCGGTGGTGGTCCGGTTCGACCAGCCCGTGGACTTCGGGCGGCTCGAACAGACCGGTGACCTGGAGGTCACGCCGAGCACCGTCGTGTTCGACAAGCAGCGCGAAGCCGTTGCCACGCTGCGGGCCGGGCAGTCGCTCAACCCGCACCTGCTGCCGGCGTTCGTCGACCACCTCGTGCGGCCGTTCGCCCCGCACGCCGACGAACCGACCGAGGGTCTCGACGACGACCAGCTCTTGGCCTTCCGCAAGGCGCTCGCGGTGCCGGACGTGCTGCTGGTGCTCGGACCACCAGGCACCGGCAAGACCCGCGTGATCAGCCAGGTCTGCCAGGCGGCCGCACACGGCGCCGCCGGACACCGGCCCCGGCAACGGGTGCTGATCACCTCCCACACCAACCGCGCCGTCGACAACGTGCTCGCGCGAATCCCCGGCGGGCTCGTCGTGGTCCGGGTGGGCAACGAGGGTGTGGTGACCGAGGAGGGGCAGCCCTACCTGCTGGAACGCCAGTCGGCGGAACTGCGTCAGACGATCCTCAACCAGACCGAGTTCACGCTGGCGAACATCGGTGACCTCGACATCGCCGAGAAGTGGGCGGCCGAGCTCGCCGACCGCACCGAGGTCTTCTTCGCCGCACTGGCGGCGGAAGCCCAGTCCCGCACGAGGCTGCGGGAAGCGCAGCGTGCCGCGGGAGGCGCACTGACGTCCACAGTGGACGAAATCGCCGCCGGGCACGTCACGATGTCCCGCAAGCTGGCCAGGGTGAGCCGGGCGGGGGAGCGGTACGGCCGGTGGCGGACCGCGCTGGGCGGGCTGTTCGCGTCGTTGTGCGACAAGCGGTTGCGGACTCTGCGGGCGAGGCTCGAGCAGCTGGCCGCGGCGGTCGAGCGGCAACGGCAGGAGCTCGCGGTGGCCGAGCAGCGCCTCGGCGAGGCCACCCGGGAGGTTCCGTTCGTCCAGGCCGCGCACGCGGACCTCACCGCGTGGGAACAGCGAACGGGGGAGGCTCGCGCCGAGGCGTTGACCGCCGCGCACGCCACCCGTCACGCGGTGAGCGCGTTCGACGCGCCACCACAGGTGCGCGACGAGGCCGTCGCGGACGACCTGCGGGCTCTCCTGGCCTGGACGACCGAGCGAATGCCGTTGCTGCGCAACCGGTCCCAGTTGCTCGCGCAGTGGCGTGAGGAGGTCGGCGGCGCGACCAGGCAGCTGCACCCCGAGCTGATCCGGTACGCGGACGTGATCGCGTGCACCGCGATCGGCGCGGCGTCGCGGCCCGAACTGTCCGATGTGGACTTCGAGCTGGCGATCGTCGACGAGGCCGGCCAGATCGGCATGGCGGACGTGCTCGTGCCGCTGGTCCGTGCCCGGCGAGCGGTCCTGGTCGGTGATCACCAGCAGCTGCCGCCGTTCCTCGACTCGGAGGTCGAGACGTGGGGCAAGGAGGTGGGCGACCCGACGATCCGGCGGCTGCTCGCGAAGAGCGCGCTCGAGCTGGCGGTCGACGGGTTCCCCGGCGCGAACGTGGTGCCGCTGACCCGCCAGCGCCGGATGCCCGCGGTCATCGCCGAGTTCATCTCGGAGTCGTTCTACCGCGGCATGCTCCACACGGACGTCGACCGCGTGCACGACGATCCGTTGTTCCGCGGCGCGTTCGCGTTCGTCGACACCTCGCGGCTGCCGCAGGCCCAGCGCGGGGAACGGCCTGTCGCCGAACGCGAACGCGGTGTCCGCGGCTGTCACAACCCGGCGGAGGCACGGCTGCTGAGCAAACTCGCCGAGTACTACGACGGACGTGGAGCGGAGTGGGCGGTCATCGTGCCGTATCGGGCTCAGGTCAAGGCGATCACCACCGCGCTGCTCGCCGTGCTGGGCGACGAGGAGAAGGTGAAGCTGAACGTCGGCACGGTCGACTCCTTCCAGGGCGGCGAGCGCGACGTGATCCTGTACGGGTTCACCCGCAGCAACCCCGACGGCCACGTCGGTTTCCTCCGGGAGTTGCGGCGCGCCAACGTGGCGTTCACCCGAGCCAAGCACCAGCTCGTGCTGGTCGGTGACCTGAACACCCTGACAGCGGCCCGCGACGACGGGTTCCGGGACCTGGCGCGCCGGATGCGGGACCACGTCGCGCGGCACGGCGACATCAGGCAGTACGACGAGATCATCGGGAAGCTCGGATGACCACCAGGACCAAGCTGTTCCCGTACCCGGAGCAACGGGTGCTCGAAGACGCGGCCTTCGCCCGCGGGACGACGCCGACGCGCATCTTCGCCCTGCTGTTCCCGGTCTGGTGCGTCACGATCACGTCGACGGTCACCGAGGCCGAGGACTACGACCTGATCGACCGGTACCTCGAACGCGGCATCGCCGAGGGCGGGCTGGTGACGACGGCGGGCCTCGCCCGGTTCTACGCGCTGGACGAGGTGATCGTCGACCGGGCGTTGCGCGCGCTCGCCGCGATCGGCCACGTCACGTGGTCGGACGGCGTCTGGTCGCTCACGCCACTGGGCCTGCGGTCCACCCGTGAGCAGAAGCGGTACGTGCTCAAGGCGGAGGATCGGCGCAAGCTGTACTTCGACGGGTGGGAGTCGCAGCCGCTGACCCGCCCGCACTACGACTCCCGCAAGGTCACGCTGGCGCCCATCGACGCCGGCTTCGGCTCGTTCCAGGCCCTGTACACCGCCAGGGGCTTCGATCCAGGCGCACTGCCGCGGCTCGCGAGCAGTCCTGATCGGGACCGGTTCAACCTCCCGGCGCAGATCGACAACCCACGTCTGGCGTGCGCGCCGGAGCAGCTTTTCCTGCCGGTGTACGTCATTCGCGCGCTCGACGGGCGTCGCATGCGGTATCTCGTCTACAGCCAGGCGAGCGACGAGGCCGATCCGGACCTGACCGCGCTCGCCGAACGCACTCCGGAGATCGCCGGGGTGTTGGAGACCGAGACCCGGTCCGCCCAGGACGACCAGCAGCGCGCCCTCGACTGGTTGCGGCGCAACGACTTGGACGACTACCGCCTGTCCAGGACAGCCGGCGGGATGCTGCGCGTGACGCTGCCCGGTGCCGCGTTCGGTGGCGACAAGGGCGTCGCGCTGTACCGGCTCGGCTCGTTCGTCCTGCAGAACACCGGCTTCTTCCAGGTGTGGTGCCAGGACGAACAGGTCCGCGGGCGCGCCCTGCTCGAACGCCTCGACTACTTCGTGACCGCACGGTCGCAGGTCAGCCGGGACCAGATCGAGAGCAGGCTGGCCCGGCTCCGGACCCAGCTCGGGTTCACCGGACTCACGGCCGGCGACGCGGCCGCGATGGCCGAACAGGCAGGCAATCGCCGGCTCGCGAACCGGCTGAAGGGCTGATCATCCGGGCGGCACGTTGGGCGGGACGGGCGAATCGGCTGGACGCAAACGGGTTGTGGCTGGAACGCTCGTACGCCGAGGGGTGGTGACGATGCCCGCATCCCGACGATTTCACGTTGCCGCCGTGGCAGAACTCCTGCTCGGTGTCCCGACGGTGTTGAGCAGCTTGCTGCTCGTGTCGTTGCTCGGGCGGGCGGTCAGCCAGCAGATGTGGTGGCTGTTCCCGGTGCTGTGGCTGGTTTCCGGCGCGATCGTGTTCGTGCCGGCCACGGATCGAGTGCTGGCGGCCGTCGTACACCGGCTTCGGAAGCCCACCAGAACGGAAAGCGCGACGTTGGAACCCTTGCTGGAGGACGTGTGCGCCAACGCGGGGGTTGATCCAGGCCGGTACTGGTTGCGGATCCAGAACTCCCGGGAGATCAACGCGATGGCGGTGGGCGGGCACGTGGTCGGGGTGTCGACCGCGGCGCTCGGCCTGCCGCGAGAGCAGCTGGAAGCGGTGCTGGCGCACGAGCTCGGGCATCACCTGGCCGGGCACACGAAGATCAGTCTGTTGCGGTGGTGGTACGAGCTGCCCGCGCGGATGACGATTCTCGTGGTCGTTCTGGTCGGGGTGGTCGTGCTCAGAATCGGGCAGGCGTTCGGCGGCACGGGGGCCATCGTGTCCGTCGTTCTCGTGGTGGCGCTGGGAATTGTCGCGGTGCTGGCCAGTCCGTGGCTGTTGCTGGTGCCGGTGATCGCGCCGCTGGTGGCGTTGACCAGCCGGCGGGCGGAGTTGCACGCGGACCGGATCGCCGCCGAGCTCGGGTACGGGCCGCGGCTGCTGGAGGTGTTGCAGCGGTGGATCCGGGAGGGGCACGACGACATCCGCGCGAGGGCTGGGCTGCGGGCCCGGATGCTGGCCTCGCACCCGTCGTGTGCGCAGCGGATCACCCGTCTCCAGCAACGTCGATGAAGGGTCCCTTCATCCACCTGAGGTGTATGAAGGGACCCTTCATCCTGATCACGCCAGCGGCGGTTTGAACAACGTCGGCACCGCCGAAGCGGCCGCCGTGTCCAGCAACCACAACGTGCGGCGACGGCCCGTGGCACCCGCGGCCGGCAGCTGGACCTCGCCCGCGCCCGAGAGAGCCATGGCCACCGCGGCGGCTTTCGCCGCGCCGGTGGTCATCAGCCAGACCTCCTGGGCGCGGCGCACCGACGACAACGTCAGCGACACGCGCGTGGGCGGTGGCTTCGGGCAGTTGCGGACGGCGACGACGGTCCGTTCCTTCTCGTACACGGCAGGAGAAGCGGGGAACACCGACGCCACGTGACCCTCTTCGCCGACGCCCAGCATGCACACGTCGAACGTGGGCACGTCGCCGTGATCCTCCGGCCGGGCAAGGGAAGCGAGCAGATCCGCGTAGGCCGACGCGGCGGCCTCCGGGTCGTCGCCGAACTTGCCGTCCGAAGGCTCCATCACGTGCACGCGCGACGGGTCGACCGGCACGTGGTCCAGCAGCGCCGCACGTGCCTGCGTCTCGTTGCGCTCCGCGTGACCGGAAGGCAGGAAACGCTCGTCGCCCCAGTACAGGTCCACGCGGGACCAGTCCACGGCGTCACGGGCGGCGTTGCGGTTCAGGTGTTCCAGCACGGCGGTGCCGGTGCGGCCGCCGGTCAGCACGACCGACGCGGAGCCGCGGGCGGCCTGGGCGTCGACCATGCGGGTGACCAGGCGCGCCGCCGCGGCGGCGGCCAGGAGGTCGCCGTCGCGGTGGACCACTACCTGCGGATTGCTCACGAACTCGCCTTCGCCTTGGACTTCTTCGGCGCCGCCTTGCCGTTGGCGGCGGCCTCCGGAGCGGGCTCCTCGGGCTTCGCGGAGGGCGTGCGGCCCTTCGCGACCTTCGACAGCGACTTCAACGCGGCGGCGTAGACCTCGTCGGGGTCGAGCCGGCGCAGTTCCTCGGCGAGACAGTCGCGGACCGAACGACGCTGCAACGCCACCCGGCGCGACGGCTGGCCGGGCTGCGAGAGCGTGCCCACCTTGCCGTCCGGGCGGATCAGGTCGACGGCACCGGACGCGCGGTCCAGCTTGACCTGCACGATGCCTTCACCGGAGGTCGCCTTGTAGCGCTTCGCGGGCACCTTCAGCTTGTCCGTCAGCCACGCCGCCAGCAGGTCCGTGGACGGCGAGTCGGCCTCACCGGTCACCTCGGCCTCGACGATCTTCTCGTACGGCGGCAGGTCGAGCGACGCCGCGAGCATGGCGCGCCACAACGTCAGCCGCGTCCACGCCAGGTCCGTGTCGCCCGGCGCGTAGTGCGCCTTGCGGGACTCCAGGGCCTTGATCGGGTTCTTCTCCGCGGCCGCGTCGGTGATGCGGCGCTGCGCGAGCTGGCCGATCGGGTCCTTGGACGGGGAGATCGGTGCGTCGAACGGCCACCACGCCACGACCGGGGTGTCCGGCAGGAGCAGCGGCATCACACAGGACGCGCCTTCCTTGGCCAGTTCTCCGTACAGACGAAGAACAACGACCTCGGACGCACCAGCGTCGCCACCGACGCGGATCTGCGCGTCCAGGCGAGGTGCGGCCTGACGAGCGCCGCGGGCCACGACGATCACGCGACACGGGTGTTCGCGCGAGGCGTCGTTGGCCGCGTCGATCGCGGCGTCGGTGCGCTGGCCGTCCTCGGTCACGATGACCAGGGTCAGCACGCGGCCCAGCGTGGTCGCGCCACCTTCGTCACGCAGACGAACCAGCCGCGAGTTGATCTGGGAAGTGGTGGTCGAGGGCAGGTCGATGATCACGGACGCCTCCAGTGCCTTCCGGTCCGAGCCGTCATCGCGTCCGCCGACGGCGGCCCCCACGTACCGGCCTTGTACTTTTCCAAAGCTGGTTCGTCCTTGCGCGCCCAGAACTCCAGCACCGGGTCGAGGATCTCCCAGGAGAGCTCGACCTCGTCGTTCTTCGGGAACAGCGACGGCTCACCGAGCAGCACGTCGAGCAGCAGCCGCTCGTAGGCCTCCGGCGACGACTCGGTGAACGAGTGGCCGTAACCGAAGTCCATCGTGACGTCGCGGACCTCCATGGTGTTGCCCGGCACCTTCGACCCGAACCGGATCGTCACGCCCTCGTCCGGCTGCACCCGGACCACCAGGGCGTTCTGCCCGAGCTCCTCGGTCGCGGTGTCGTCGAACGGCAGGTGCGGCGCCCGCTTGAACACGACCGCCACCTCGGTGACGCGCCGGCCCAGGCGCTTGCCGGTGCGCAGGTAGAACGGCACCCCGGCCCAGCGGCGGGTGTTGACCTCGCAGGTGATCGCGCCGAACGTCTCGGTCTTCGACTCGGGCGAGAAACCGCCCTCCTCCAGCAGACCGGGCACCTTCTGACCGCCCTGCCAGCCACCGGTGTACTGACCGCGCGAGGTGGTCTCCTCGAACGGTCCCGCGGGCCGCGTCGCCGAGAGGATCTTCACCTTCTCCGCGCGCAGGTCCGACGGCTTGAAGGAGACCGGCTCCTCCATCGCGATCAGCGCGAGCAGCTGCAGCAGGTGGTTCTGGATGACGTCGCGCGTCGCGCCGATGCCGTCGTAGTAGCCCGCGCGGCCACCGAGACCGATGTCCTCGGCCATGGTGATCTGCACGTGGTCGACGTAGTTCGAGTTCCAGATGGGTTCGTACAGCTGGTTCGCGAACCGCAGCGCCAGGATGTTCTGCACGGTCTCCTTGCCGAGGTAGTGGTCGATGCGGAACACCGACTCCTCGGGGAAGACCTCGTTGACCGTCTTGTTCAGCTGCTTCGCGCTCGCCAGGTCATGACCGAACGGCTTCTCGATCACGACGCGGCGCCACTGGTCGGCCTGCGTCTGCGCCAGGCCCGCGCGCTTGAGCTGGTTGACCACCGTCGGGAACGCGCCCGGCGGGATCGACAGGTAGAACGCGTGGTTGCCGCCCGTGCCGCGCTCGGCGTCCAGAGCCGCGAGGCACGACGCGAGGTTGTCGAACGACTGGTCGTCGTCGAACGTGCCCTGCACGAACCGGATGCCCTCGGCGAGCTGCTGCCAGACCGCCTCGTTGAACGGCGTCCGCGCGTGCTCCTTCACCGCGTCGTGCACGACCTTCATGAAGTCCTGGTCGGCCCAGTCACGGCGGGCGAAGCCGACGAGACCGAAGCCCGGCGGCAGCAGACCCCGGTTCGCGAGGTCGTAGATCGCGGGCATGAGCTTCTTGCGCGACAGGTCACCGGTGACGCCGAAGATGACCAGCGCGCTCGGGCCCGCGATGCGGGGCATGCGCTTGTCGCGCGCGTCCCGCAGCGGGTTGCGCCACTTGTCGGATGCGGTCACGAACCGTCCTCCTGGACTGCCTCGACGAGCTGGGCCAGACCTGCGATGCGGTCTTCGAGGTGAAGCCGCAGCACCGGGCGACCGTGTTCGATCAGCACCTGACCGTCGCCGAGCGCCTGCGCGAGCTGCAGCTGCGCGAGCGTGTAGGGACGGCCGGGCACCTCCAGGTCGTCGCCGGACTCGCCGGTGATCTGGATGAACACGCCGTTCTGGTGACCGCCCTTGTGGTACTGGCCGGTCGAGTGCAGGAAGCGCGGACCCCAGCCGAAGGTGGTCTGCAGGTGCGTCCTCTTCGCGATCTCCGCACGGAGCAGCTCGAACGACGCGTCGTCGATCCTGTCCAAGTACGCCTGAACGGAGATGTAGCCGTGGTCGGGCGCCACTTCAACCAGCGCCGCAAGCGCTTCCGCGACGGTGTCGACCTTGCGCGGCGCCCAGTCGGTGCCGTGACCCTCGACCGGTCCGTCCACGAAGGACGGTGCGGACGAGGAGGCGACCGGCGCGTCGAGCAGTGCGCGGGCGGCCTTCTTCGCGGCCTCGACGTCGGGCTGGTCGAACGGGTTGATGCCGAGCACCCGGCCGACGAGCGCGGTCGCGTACTCCCACAGCAGCATCTGCGCGCCGAGCTTGCCCTCGACCGCGATGTTGGCGGAACCGGTGGCCGGTCCGATCGCCACGGTCGTGGCGTCCGAACGCGCGTCCACGAAGCCGGGAGCGCCGGGGCCCTCGACGACGACCGGCAGCAGGCCGGTGCCGTTCTTGCCGGTCGACTCGGCGATCAGCTGCTCGGCCCAGTCACCGAACCCGACGATGCCGGACCCGGTGTCGGCGAACACGATCTTCTCGGCACCGTTCGCGTGCGCGGCGCCGAAGATCGCGGCCAGGACGACCGCGGGGTTCTCGACCGAGTCCTCGGACACGAGCTTCGCGGCCTCGGCGGCCTCGTCGAGCAGCGACTCGACGTCCGCGCCGGCGAGGTACGAGGGCACGAGACCGAACGCGGTCAGCGCCGAGTACCGGCCGCCGACGTTCGGGTCGGCCAGGAACACCTTGCGGTAGCCCGCTTCCTCGGACGCCTTCTGCAGGGGCGAACCGGGGTCGGTGACCACCACGATGCGCGACGCGGCGTCGATGCCCGCGTCGGCGAAAGCCTTCTCGAAGATGCGCCGGTGGCTGTCGGTCTCGACGGTCCCACCGGACTTGGACGACACCACGATCACCGTGCGCTCGAGGTCACCGGCGAGAGCGTCGGCGACCTGGGCGGGATCGGTGGTGTCCAGCACGATCAGCGGCACGTTCCGCGTCCGCGTGATCACCTCGGGGGCCAGCGACGAGCCGCCCATTCCGGCGAGCACCACGCGGTCGACGCCCTCGGCGTGCAGTTCGGCGCGCAGGGCCACGAGTTCGGGGAGCAGTGCTCGGGACGTCTCGTGCAACGTCGTCCACGACAGGCGGATGCTCGCCTCGGACTCGGCTTCCGGCCCCCACAGGGTCGGGTCCTGCGCGGTCAGCTTGCTCGGCACCGAATCCGCGACCAGGTCAGCAGCGATGATGCTGACCTGGTCGGCGTTCGGTGACCTCACGATTTCGACGGAGGTCACTTCGTGATCAGCCCTTCAGTTGAGCCAGTTGGTTCGTCACCGTCTCGAGCAACTCTTCCCAGGACTTCTCGAACTTCTCGACGCCCTCGGTCTCCAGGACCTTGAACACGTCCTCGAGGTCGATTCCCACGGCGGCGAGCTGGTCGAACACCTCCTGGCCCTCTGCGGCGCGTCCGGTGACCGTGTCACCCGCGATCTTGCCCCCGTCGGCGACGGCGTGCAGCGTCTTCTCCGGCATCGTGTTCACGACGTCGTTCACGACGAGCTGGTCGACGTAGAGGGTGGGGGAGTAGCTCGGGTCCTTCACACCGGTCGACGCCCACAGCGGACGCTGCGCGTTGGCGCCGTCGGCCTTCAAAGCCTCCCAGCGCGAGCCCTGGAAGGTCTTCTCGAACGCGCCGTAGGCGATCCACGCGTTGGCGAGAGCAGCCTTGCCGCGCAGAGCCTTGGCCTCGTCCGTACCGATCTCGTCGAGGCGCTTGTCGATCTCAGTGTCCACACGCGACACGAAGAACGACGCCACGCTGTGGATCGAGCGCAGGTCGTGGCCGTTCGCCTTGGCCTGCTCCAGGCCGGCGAGGTAGGCGTCCATGACGGCCTGGTAGCGCTCGGTGGAGAAGATCAGCGTGACGTTGACGCTGATGCCCTCGGCGATCGTCTTGGTGATCGCCGGGAGACCCGCCTCGGTGGCCGGGATCTTCACCAGCAGGTTCGGCCGGTCCACGGTCTTCCACAGGTCCTGCGCCTCGGCCACGGTCTTGTCCGTGTCGAACGCCAGGCGCGGGTCGACCTCGATGGAGACGCGGCCGTCCACACCGTTGGTCGAGTTGTAGATGTCGCGGAACTTGTCGCATGCGTTGCGCACGTCCGTCGTGGTGACCTCGCGGATGGTCGCCTCGGTGTCGGCACCCCGGTTCGCGAGCTCCCGGACCTGCTCGTCGTAGGACTCGCCCTTCGAGAGCGCGCCCGCGAAGATCGTCGGGTTCGTCGTGACACCGACGACGTTCCAGTCGCGGATCAGCTCGTCCAGGTTGCCGCTGGTGAGCCGCTCACGCGACAGGTCGTCCAGCCAGATGGAGACGCCCGCGCCGGACAGTGCGGCGAGATTCGGCTTGCTCAACTTCTTAACCCCTCACTCGGTCAAGGGAACGGCGGGCGGCGGCGACGACGTTCTCCGTCGTGAAGCCGAACTCCTTGAACAACGTCTGGTAGTCGGCCGAGGCGCCGAAGTGCTCGATCGACACGATCTCGCCCGCGTCGCCGACGTGGCGGTACCACGGCTGCGCGATGCCCGCTTCGACCGCGACGCGTGCCTTCACCGACGACGGGATGACCGACTCGCGGTACTCGGCGTCCTGCTTCTCG
The DNA here is from genome assembly GCF_002150765.1 of Lentzea kentuckyensis. GTDB lineage: Bacteria > Actinomycetota > Actinomycetes > Mycobacteriales > Pseudonocardiaceae > Lentzea > Lentzea kentuckyensis. Next base: position 5,536 of record NZ_MUYM01000088.1, on the reverse strand, counting down.
AACCAGTCGAGCGACGGCATGGAGACCACACGCACTGCAACGCCCTCGCCCTGCAGAACCTTTCCAGCCTCGTACGCCATCTGCAGTTCGGAGCCAGTGCCGATGATCACGATCTCGGGGTTCTCGTCACCGAAGAGCACGTAACCACCGCGCTTCACGCCCTCGGCGGAGGTGCCTTCGAGCGTCGGGACGTTCTGGCGGGTCAGCGCGAGGCCGACCGGGCCGAACTGCTCCAGCACGGCCTTCCACGCGTACGCGGTCTCGTTGCCGTCGCCGGGGCGGACGACCGCGAAGTCCGGGATCGCGCGCAGGGCGGCGAGGTGCTCGATCGGCTGGTGCGTCGGGCCGTCCTCGCCCAGGCCGATGGAGTCGTGCGTCCACACGTACGTGACGGCGGCCTGCATGATCGCCGCGAGACGCACCGACGGGCGCATGTAGTCGGAGAACACGAGGAACGTGCCACCGAACGGACGGGTCGGGCCGTGCAGCGCGATGCCGTTGAGGATGGCGCCCATCGCGTGCTCGCGGACACCGAAGTGCAGCACGCGGCCGTACGGGTCGGCCTTCCACATGCCGGTGGAGATCGACTCCGGGCCGAACGACTTGGCGCCCTTGATGGTCGTCAGGTTCGACTCGGCGAGGTCGGCCGAACCGCCCCACAGCTCCGGCAGCGCGGCGGCGAGGGCGTTGATCACCTCACCGGAGGCCTTGCGGGTCGGCACGCCCTTGGCGTCCACCGGGTACACCGGCAGCGCGTCGGCCCAGCCGTCGGGCAGCTGACGGGCGACCAGGCGGTCCAGCAGCGCCTTGTTCTCCGGGTTGGCCGAGGCCCACGCGTCGAACGAGGTCTGCCACTGCGCCTTGGCGTGCTCGCCGCGCTTGACGACCTCGCGGGTGTGGTTCAGGACCTCGTCGGTGACCTCGAAGGTCTGCTCCGGGTCGAAGCCGAGGATCTCCTTGGTGGCCTTGACCTCGTCGGCGCCCAGCGCGGCACCGTGCGCGGCACCGGTGTTCTGCTTGGTCGGCGCCGGGTAGCCGATGATCGTGCGCAGCAGGATGAACGAGGGACGCTCGGTCTCGGCCTTGGCGTTCTCGATCGCCTGGAGGATGCCCTTGACGTTCTCGCCGGACTCGACGACCTGGACGTGCCAGCCGTAGGCCTCGTAGCGCTTCGCGGTGTCCTCGGACAGCGCGATCGTCGTGTCGTCCTCGATCGAGATCTTGTTGTCGTCGTAGAAGACGACCAGGTTGCCGAGCTGCTGCGTGCCGGCCAGCGACGAGGCCTCGGAGGTGACGCCCTCCTCGATGTCACCGTCGGAGGCGATCACGTAGATGTTGTGGTCGAACGGGCTCTCGCCCGGCGCGGCGTCCGGGTCGAACAGGCCGCGCTCGCGGCGGGCGGCCATGGCCATGCCCACGGCGGAGGCGAGACCGGAGCCCAGCGGGCCGGTCGTGATCTCGACGCCCCTGGTGTGCCCGTGCTCGGGGTGGCCGGGGGTCTTGGAACCCCACGTGCGCAACGCCTTCAGGTCGTCCAGCTCCAGGCCGTAGCCGGAGAGGAACAGCTGCACGTACAGCGTCAGGCTGGAGTGGCCCGCGGACAGCACGAACCGGTCGCGGCCGATCCAGTCCGGGTCGGCGGGGTCGTGCCGCAGGACGCGCTGGAACAGCGTGTACGCCAGCGGCGCGAGGCTCATGGCGGTGCCGGGGTGCCCGTTGCCGACCTTCTGCACCGCGTCCGCAGCGAGCAACCGCGCGGTGTCGACGGCGCGCTTGTCCAGCTCCGTCCAGTCGTCAGGCAGATCGGCCTTCGTGAGCCGGGTGATGTCGTCGGTGACGGTCACGGACTTACAGCTCCACTCTTGTCGCTAGGGCGGGCAGGCTTGATCGATCCCGAACGGCCTGACCCGCATCTCTCCCTCGTCCACCGGCCAGCCTAGTCCTGAGAGATTCAGATGTTGCTCTGAAAGGTCTCAGGTGGGTGTGTGCCGGGGCACACCAGCACCCGAACGGGCTGTGAATTCTTTGCGCGGTTACCATCAGTCGCTGGTTTTCACACCTCTGCGATGCGAGGAGCGTTCACACGATGAGTGCCGTCCTCGAGGCCCCTGCCAGGTCGCCTCGTCAGGTTGTTGGCGCCTACGTGGCGCTCACCAAACCGCGGGTCATCGAGCTCCTGCTGATCACCACGATCCCCGCGATGCTCCTGGCCCAGCACGGCCTCCCGCCGCTGTGGCTGATCGCCTGCACGCTCACCGGCGGCACTCTCGCCGCGGGGTCGGCAAATGCCCTCAACTGCTTCGTCGACGCCGACATCGACTCCGTCATGAAGCGGACCACGGCCCGGCCGCTCGCGCAGAACGCCATCCCGCCGCGCAACGCCCTGATCTTCGGCATCGTGCTCGGCGTCGTCTCGTTCGCGTTCCTCTGGATCTTCGTCAACCTCATGTCGGCCGCCTTCGCCGTGGCGACCATCCTGTTCTACATCTTCGTGTACACGCTCGTGCTCAAGCGCCGGACCTCCCAGAACATCATCTGGGGCGGCATGGCGGGCTGCATGCCGGTGATCATCGGCTGGAGCGCGGTGACGGGCACGGTGGAGTGGCCGGCCCTCGTGATGTTCGGCGTCATCTTCTTCTGGACTCCGCCGCACACCTGGGCCCTCGCCATGAAGTTCAAGGAGGACTACGCGCGAGCAGGCGTGCCGATGCTGCCCGTGGTGGCCACAGCTCAGCAGGTGACGCGGCAGATCGTCATCTACAGCTGGATCACGGTCGTCTGCACGCTCGCCCTCGCCCCCGTCACCTCCTGGATCTACGTGGCGGTGGCGGCCCTGTCCGGCGTGTGGTTCGCCGTCTTCGCGCACAAACTGCACAACGTTGTTCGCCGCGGCGGGTCCACGAACACCATGAAGTTCTTCCACATGTCGAACCTCTACCTGATGCTCGTGTTCTGCGGTCTCGCCGTGGACGCCGTGGTCGGGTTGCCGGTGCTTGGCTGGCCGTTCTAGCTGCACCTCAAGTCGTACGGCTGTGGCGCCCGTTGAGTTCACCGTCACCGGTGGTGAAGGCTCGCCGCTCGACTTCGCCGCCGCGTTCGTTCCTGGCCGCTCGCTCGTCGTCCTGACCGATCCGGGCGGCTGGGCGCTGGTCAGCAAGGGGCTCGTGCCTGGTCACGCGGCGTCCACCGCGGTCGCCACACGGGTGCGGGTCCTGAAGTTCGCCGTGCTGGATCTCCGGCACTTCTCGTCGGCCGCCGAACTGCCGTCGATCACGGACGTCCCCGGCGACGTGGTGGCGTTGCACGACACGCGCTCCTGGGACACCACCGCGGTCGTGCAGGCGCTGCGCCGGTCGCGCCCGGTCCTGCTGTTCACCGCCGCGCACACGTGGGTGTCCGGAGTGGACACCGCGTCGGTGCTGATGGGGTGGAGCGCGCCGCACGTCGTCCTCGCGGAGCCGTCCGGTCCGGGCGAGGGCCGCGTCGAGGACGCCATCTGGCAGTTCGGTGAGCTGGAACGACGCCGGATGGTCCGCTACACCGCGTTGCCGGAGCCGGTCGTGGTCGAGGACCGCGCGGTGACCGTCGTGGTGGCGTTGCCCGGCGCGACCGAGGGGATCGCGGGAGTCCTGCGGCCCGGTGCTTCCTACGAGGTGTGGGTGCGCGTCGGGGCGCATGCCGCCGCCCTGCCGGGCGACCTGGAGTTGCGCGCGGTGCTCGGCATGACCGGCCGTGACGTGCAGGCCGAGTCGTTCGTGCTGCCGGCGGAGGGCCCCAGTCCGTGGGTGAGCTTCCCGGTGACCACGCCGTACGCGTCCGTGCCGTGGAGCGGTGAGCTGGTCATCTATCGCGGTGTGGTGCCGGTGCACGTCCAGCGGGTGGTGCTGCCGGTCGGGGCGGGGGAGTCGCAGGTCCGGCTTCGGTTCCGCTTGTCGCGGACGTTCGCCGACCTCGCGCCGTTGTCGTCGCGGGTGGCCTCGATCCTGGTGCTCGGCGAACGGGCGCTGGTCGCGGCGGGCGGCGTGCCGTCGTGGGTCAGCCTCGACCTTTCGTGTTCGGTGCCGGCGGTGTCGGGGCTCGATCCCTGGTACGGCAAGGACTTCCCGGGCTTCTGCGCGGATCTCGCCGCCGCGGCCGTGCGGGGTGCCGAGCTGTGTGGACGACTGGGTGCGGCGGTCCGGCGCGGCGGGGTGATCACGGTGGCCGGTCACACGCGGGTGCCGTGGGCGCTCGTCTACGACCTGCCGTTCACCGAGGGGCCGTATCGGCTGTGCGCGTCCGTGGCGCGGTTCGGGCCGTTCGGTGCCGGCGGACCGGTGCCCGCGCAGTGCCCGGAGCCGGACCACAGCGGAAACGTGTTGTGCCCCTTCGGTTTCTGGGGCCTGTCGAGCGTGCTGGAGCAACCGGCCGGCCCGCTCGCGTGGCAGATCGCGCCGGGAACGCGCCCGGTCTCGGTGGCGCTGGCCGTCGATCCCGATCTGGACCGGACGCTCACCCAGCGGCACGTGGCCGAGCTGATGTCGTTCCTGCCGCCGGAGTCGATCTCGTCGGCCTACGTCAGCCCGGCGGGGCTGGCACGGGCGTTGACGGACGAGCGCGCGGACGTGGTGCACCTGGTCTACGACGAGGGTGTCCTGGAGGCGTTCGAGATCGAGGGCTGGCCGCACCGGCCGCTGGTGGTGACGTCGTCGCCGACCGGCCTCGTGGACGCCTTGGTGAACGGGGCGGGCGCCGCGGGCGTGATCTGTCCCGAGGTGGCGGTCGACCAGGGCATGGCGGGGTGGGTGAGCGGCATGCTGCTGGCCAGGCTGGCCGAGGGGATGCCCGCGGGGGAGGCGTTGCGGCGCACCCGCTGGGAGATGCTCGGCCGCGGCAACGTCCTGGGGCTCGCGTACGCGCTGCACGCCGGGGCGGATTTGCGTCTGAGGTGAACCGCCGACGCCCAGTGGTCGTTTTCGCAGACATGCTGAACTCGGACGCTCAACTCCGTCAGGCGATCGCGGACCTGACCCACCGCTTCGGTGACCGGGTGGCGAACGACGTGATCTTCGAGGCCGCCGCGGCAGCGTATGAAGATCTCAGCCGCACCTCGACCGTGCACGCCCATCTCGCCGTGCTGACCGCACGCCGCGCCGCCCGTGAGCTGGCGCTTACGGCCGTTGGTGTGCAGATGCCCATTCAGCAGACCGTCGGTCTCACGCCTGCCCGGTGACGTTCTAGTAGTGCTTTGTCGGGTTGCCTGGACCTGCGCAGCGGGCCTTGCGCTCCCATGGCCACTACCAGCGCAGTTGGTGGTAGTTGAGGTGATCTGCAATCGATTACATCGGCTCGTAACTACAACCAACTTACAGGTGCAGCATCGTGAGAGCGCGACCACCGGGGTCGCCTGTGCCCGCTGTCGCGGAAGTCCGTCCCTCCGGACCCGACAAAGCACTACTAGAGCCCAAGGCGCTGCTGTTCGGCCTGCACCACTCGCTGCTCCACCGACACCGCTGAATCCAGCGCGCTCGCGTGTGAGTGCTTCGTATCGCTTTCG